>CANOTJ010000001.1 GCA_947570175.1 uncultured Mycoplasmatota bacterium
ATCGAAGAAAAGATATTGATCAATATAGGGAATTTAATGGTATTTTCTTTGTTCAGAAAACTAGATTTCAATACAAAAAATAAAATAAGAGGAGATCTTATTTTATTTTTCTATTATACATTTTGGGCATTCCGGCTCATCATAGAATAGTACCCAACAAGCAGTATTAGTACTATTACTAATAGTATTTAACCCTCCAATTAGACCAAATATTTTAGCAAATATTCCCATGGTTTCCCTCCTTCTTTTTATTCTTTTATTAAACATTTTAAATGTTTAACCTAAATTGTGTTCTAAAATATATGTCTTATAATTGTTATAACTTAAATGAAATATTTTATATGTAATTGGAAGAATTAAGAATACTTCATTCCAAATACCAAATAACAATAAATTAGAAATAATTTCGTTTCTAATCATTAAAGTAAATATTACTAATAAAATACATTTTATCGTTGTTTTAAATTTATATAAGTCTCTTCTTTCTTTCCTTATTAAAGGCCTTTTTTTTGTATCTGCTGGTGCATATTTGTAAATTAACACAATAGCACCAATACATAATGCAATCTTTATATTAAAAGGAATGATTATGAACTTTGCAATAAAAGGAAAAAATAAGAATACAATAGAGGATGATAATAAACAAATCCAACTTTTTGTAGCATGTAATCCAAATCCTGTTGATCTTAATATGTTAAATACGACCAACATAATAATCATTTCTTTTAATATATTCAATAATATTGCTAAAGCGATAATAATAATAAGTTTTGTAAAAGATAAATAAAAACCTTCTAAATTGTACTTTATTTCTGCTAACTTGTTGTCATCATAAGTTGGATTATTTTCTTTTATACTTTTCATAGCAAAAGATAAAAACTTTTTTTTCACTATCACACCGCTCCTTATTTCCATTATCATGCTATCATAAAATGTTTGTAAAAATGGGAAATTTGTTTATCTTGTTTATTTTTTGGTACGAATTGTTTAATTTAACATAAAAATATGTTTTCAAAATGCAACTTGTGCGAAAATAATTACTTTTTTGACAACTTTTGTTGTATCAGGGTTTTGAATTTGATAATATCAAGACGTGCCCTTTTTCGCACAACCTTCATAAATTGTCGATTTTTGAAGACTAGAATTTATTGAAAAGGAGAGACGAAACGATGTATAGTAATAATGTAATAGGGAACATTACTAGAAGGGAGATGTCTGTATTGAAAGGAAAAGTAAAATGGTTCAATAATGAAAAGGGATTTGGATTTATTGAATATAATGATTGCGAAGATATTTTTGTACATTATTCTTCAATTTTATCTGAAGGTTATAAAACATTAGTAGAAGGACAATATGTTGAGTTTGAATTAGTTAGAACCGATAAAGGATTACAAGCTAAAAATGTTGTCGAGATTAAAACTACTTTAGTTTAGTAGTTTTTTTGTTTGATTTTTAAAATTATCTTTATGTTTAATATTATCCATGTTATAATGAGGTTAGGATGGTGATTATATGAGATTCAATATTCGTGGAAGTAAAGAAATTATGGATGAATCTGTAAAAAGCTACATTGAAGCTAAAATTGGGAAAATAGGTAAATATTTTGAACATCCAGAAGAAATTATTGCGAATGTATTAGTCAAAACAGTTGGTGTACAAGAAGCAATTGAAATTACAATTCCTATTAAAAAAGCAATTTTAAGGGCAGAAGTCATGCATAAGGATATTTATGCAGCTATTGATTTATCAGTAGAAAAACTAGAAAGACAAATTAGAAAAAACAAGACGAAAATCAAACATAGAGTGAATAGAGAAAATATAGATGTATTTAATGACTTTACAACAACAGAAGAAGAACAACAAGAGGGTAGTATTATCAAAAGAAAGAAAATAGAAAGTAAACCTATGAACGAAGAAGAGGCCATTTTACAAATGGATTTATTAGGGCATAATTTCTTTATGTTTAATAATAATCAAACAGGAAAGATATCTGTAGTGTACAGAAGAAATGATGAGAATTACGGAATTATAGAGATGAATTAGTGAAAAATCCCACATTGGGGATTTTTTTCATAAATAACTATGATTTTCTTTCTATTTTTGATAAAATATAATAGAGTTATCTAGAAGGGATGATATCATGAAATTTTTTAAAAAAGTATTTGATCATGAATATAAAGAATTAGAAAAATTTAAAAAAATAGCAGATCAAATTGTTGAATTAGATCCTGTCATTAGTAAATTAACAGATAAACAATTGACCGCAAAAACAAAAGAATTTAGATCTCGATTAGAAAATGGCGAAACTTTAGAGGATATAAAAGTGGAAGCATTCGCAGTTGCAAGAGAAGCTGCCTATCGTGTTATTGGCGAAAAACCTTACTATGTTCAAATTTTAGGGGGACTAGCTATTCACTATGGAAATATCGCCGAAATGAAAACAGGAGAAGGAAAAACATTAACTTCTACTATGCCAGCTTATTTAAATGCTTTATCTGGGGATGGCGTTCATATTATTACAGTCAATGAGTATTTAGCAGGTAGAGATGCTGAATGGATGGGAGAAATATATCGTTTCCTAGGACTTACAGTAGGAATTAATTACCGTGAAAATAGTCAACAAGAAAAAAGAGAAGCTTATAATTCAGATATTATGTATACGACTAATAATGAACTTGGCTTTGATTATTTAAGGGATAATATGGTAGTAAAAGCAGAAGATAGAGTTCAACGCCCTCTTAATTTTGTTATTGTAGATGAAGTGGACTCTGTTTTAATAGATGAAGCGAGAACTCCTCTTATTATATCTGGAGGACATATGGAATCTGCCAATTTATATGTGGATGCTGATCGTTTTGTAAAACAATTAAAAGAGAATAATGGGTATATTTATGATGAGAAAAGTAAATCTGTTACTTTGGATGAAGAGGGAATTCGATTAGGTGAAAGGTATTTCAAGGTAAGTAATTTATATGATGTTAATAATACAAACTTAGTTCATTATATTAATCAAGCATTAAAAGCAAATTATTCTATGAAAAATGATTTTGACTATGTTGTAAAAGATGGTAAAGTAGTAATTGTTGATCCATTTACAGGAAGATTAATGCCAGGAAGAAGTTATTCTGATGGATTACATCAAGCAATTGAAGCTAAAGAAGGCGTAGAAATTGAACAAGAGACAAAGACTTTAGCTACTATAACATTTCAAAATTTATTTAGAATGTATAGAAAAATATCGGGTATGACTGGTACTGCTAAGACAGAAGAAGAGGAATTTAGAGAAATTTATAATATGTATGTTATTACAATACCAACTAATAAGTCTGTCTCTAGAGAAGATTTTGGAGATTTGATATTTGCGACCCAGAAAGGTAAATATAAAGCAATTGTAAATGAAATTAGAGAGAGACATGAAAAAGGGCAACCTGTTTTAGTTGGTACTATAGCTGTTGAAACAAGTGAATTAATTAGTTCTATGTTAAAAAAGGAGAAAATCAAACATGAAGTCCTAAATGCGAAAAATCATGCAAGGGAAGCTGAAATTATTGCTAATGCTGGGAAAAAGGGCTCTGTTACTATTGCAACAAATATGGCTGGACGTGGAACAGATATTAAAATTGATGACGAAGTTCGCAAGTTAGGTGGATTATGTGTACTTGGAACTGAACGTCATGAATCAAGACGTATTGATAATCAGTTAAGAGGGCGTTCAGGACGTCAAGGAGACCCGGGAATGTCTCAATTCTGTGTTTCGTTTGAAGATGATTTAATGGTTCGTTTTGGAACGGATAAAGCAAAAGGAATTTTAGCTCGAGCAGGATTTGATGAAAATGCTTCTATTCGAATAGGAATGTTATCAAAATCGATAGAATCTGCTCAGAAAAGAGTAGAAGGAAACAATTTCGACATTCGAAAAACTCTACTTCAATATGATGATGTAATTAATCAGCAACGTGAATATATTTATGAAAAAAGAAATGAAATTCTAGACTCGGAATCTATTCATTTAACAATCTTAGAAACATTTAAAAATTTTATATCTGATTTTGTTAATGAACATATCATGCCAGAAGGTTATTTAACTGAAAATGATTTAAATGAAATTCTAGAATTTACAAATGAACATTTATTGAAAAGAAAATTAGATATCATTGATATAAAGGATCGTGAACCAGAAGAATTGATTGAGTATTTGTATGAAAGAGTAGTAAATGAATATGAAGAAAAATTAAAAGAAATCCCAGAAGAGATTGCGAATGAATTTGAAAAGGCAATTTCACTTCGCGTTATTGATACACATTGGATGAATCATATTAATACCATGTCACATTTACGAGAAGGTATTGGGCTTCGAAGTTATGCACAGGAGAATCCTTTAAGAGCATATACAAATGAAGGGTTTGATCTTTATGATGAGTTACTTGCAACTATTGATAAAGAAACAACTATGTTCCTATTAAAATCAGAGATTAGGCAAAATATTGAAAGAAAAGAAGTTGCAAAGGGAAAAGCAGTAACAGATAATAATAAGGTTAAGAAAGCTAGTCCTAAAAGAGTCAAGAAAGTTGGTAGGAACGAATTGTGCCCTTGCGGGAGTGGCCGCAAGTATAAAATGTGCCATGGGAGATAGTAAAAAATCCTTTATTTATAAAGAATTTTTTCTTTATTAGGAAATAAAGATTTTTGAATTTTAAGATAATATTTGCAAATGATGTTAAAATTAAAAGTGCTTACAAGATTCTAAATAAAGGAGAAAATTATGTTAAATAATGTATCAGTTTTATATCATAGTAGTATAAAAATTAATAAGAAGAAAGTAATATATATAGATCCTTATAATATTGATAACACTTATAATGATGCAGATATTATATTTATAACTCATGATCATTATGATCATTATTCAGAGGAAGATATCGATAAAATAAAGAAAGAGAATACAATAATAATTGTTCCAAAAAATATGTATGAGAAACTTTCAAAATATGGGTTTAAAGAAAAAAATATTATTGTAGTAGAACCGAATAAAAAATATTCAGTTGAAGAAATAAATTTTGAGACGTTACCCGCATATAACATGAACAAAGAATTCCATCCAAAGGAAAATAACTGGGTTGGATATATTATAGAAATAGAAAATATTAAATACTATATTGCTGGAGATACAGATATAGTTAATGAAAATAGGAAAGTAAGATGTGATATTGCTTTTGTTCCAATAGGAGGGACATTTACTATGGATTTTAAGGAGGCGGCAATTTTAATAAATGAAATAAAACCTAAAATTGCAGTTCCTATTCATTATGGAAGTCTTGTTGGTACAAAACAAGATGCATTGGAATTTTCGAAACTTTTAGATTCTTCAATAGAATGTAAGATATTAATGAGTTGATATATAAATAAGGTTTGAAAATAGAGATATTATAGTAGCGATAATATTATAAATATTGGATTTTAATATGTGATAGTGGGATAAGAGTAAATGTCAAAGTAAATTTAGGAGGAAAAAAGTGAACAAAAATAGAATTAGATATAGGCAACTAGACTACACAATAGATGAGTTTCGTGCTGAATTGGGTGATTGGGATATTCCTCATAGAGGTTGTGGACCAACATCAATCGCAATTATACTTTCTAATTATGGTATAAAAAAAGATCCTGTGGAATTAGTAAAAAAAATAATAGTGAATAAAGATGGATGCTTGGATTATACTTATTTAAAGCCAACGGGGATACGACATGAAGGATTACTATATTGTCTAGATAGGTTAATCAATGAAGATAAAATAAATATTGAATATGAGATAGTAAAGATAAATTTCAATAATCCTGAAGAACAAAAACAATAAATTATTAGCAATCTTAAAAATGGAGATATGGCAATTATTCATGTTGGGCCAAAAAATGGTTATGAAAATTATCAAGGAACATTTTCTCTTTATGGTCATTATCTAGTTGTAAGCGATGTAGATGAAAAGAATAATTTTTATGTTATCAACCCTAATGAGATTGGAGATGGACAAATTGGTGTTCCATTTTCCTATGAGTGTTTGATTCGGGAAATTTATGGAAGAAAAGAATCATTTAATTTTCTGTTTATTAAAAGAGTACTATAAATAGATTTTATAGGTGTTAATATATATCAAATTTATAATTTTTTTTCAAATGAAATATAAAGTAGGAGGTTATTTATGGGAAGAGTTTATATAGAAGATATAACATCGATAGCACTTCTTTATAATTATGAAGCAACATCTTCTATCTCGATGATGCTACCACACGATATGATAAAAGAGTATGCTAAAATAGTTGAATTAAATCTTGATGAGATGGAAAGTAATTTTAATGGAGTATATTCATTAGATAACGAAGTGCTTATATATTTTAATACACAAGATGAAAATGGAAAGTGGTATTCAGTATTAAAATCTGATATTGATATAAAAAAGGCTAGATATGATTATGGTTATATAAGATCATATGATTTGATAACTGCATCACGTATGGCAAATGCTTTAGAAGTCCTTGATATTGAATTAGTAGGTGAAAGAATGAAAAGAATAGAACATAAAAAACCAAAGAAGTTGTCATTAGTATTACCAAAAACAAAAGGAAAGGAATAATAATTGTTGAAAACAGATTTATTAACTATACCAAATATAGGAAAAAGAATGAAAGAAAGTCTTCTAAATATAGGAATTACCTGTGTTGAAGATTTAAAAGGAAAAAATCCAGAAGATCTTTATCATCAGGATTGTAAAGTAAAAGGATTTCAAGAAGACAGATGTGCTTTGTATGTATTTAGAATGGCCGTTTATTATGCTGAAAATGAAAATCCAGAAGAAGAAAAATTAAAATGGTGGTATTGGAAAGATTAGAATATTTATCTGTGAAAGAAGGAATTGAAATGAAAGAAAATGAAAATAACCTAGATTATATGGATCGATTTTGGGATTCAAAATTTACGCCTTATGATTTTATGAGTCTGTTTTGTGCAGTGCTAGGATCACAAAAACAATATTCCTTTAGTAGGAATTGTTTAATTGAATTTATCCAGAATTGTAAAGAAAGTTGTCAATATACTGATTTACTAGAAACAATCCCTTTACAAAATAATGGCATTGTTATTTTTTCAAGTAAATTAGAAGAAGCAATTACAAAGTTAAAATTCGGGCACATTTTATATACCATATCACCTGAGAAGGATTCTGAGATTTTTATTTTTCAAGATATTCCTATTTCAGATCTAATGAAATCAAGGGTTCGTTATATAAATTCTATGCTTCAATTTGTAGATAATTATAATAAATATAAATTGGAAAAATCTCCAACAGCCCCAGTAAAAACGTATGTCAATAATTAATTGTAATACTGACGCAATATATATTTATAGAGAATAGAAATATACTAAATATAGTTTTGGTATATTTTTTAATTATAATAATACTAGATAAAGAACGTTCTTGAAGTATAAAAATTTAAACTTATGTACATAAAGAGTATAAAATGTGACATATTTGATTATAGGTTTAATATAATTTAGTGATGGTGATGATATGAAGAGAAAGAATTTAATTATTACTGGATTACTTGTTGCTTTCATAGTATTAATAGGGATAATATTTTTTGTTAGCAAAAACAAATCCAAAGAAAAAACAAAAGAATTACTTGGTATGGTTATGCAGTATGATGAAAATATAGTTACAGTTCAAGATGCTAATTCTGCAATTTATACATTTAATGTAGAAGATGCTAATTTAGATGTTGGAGATAACGTCATGATAGAGTACACAGGATTATTAAATAAGGAAGGAAAAGAACAAAAATGTGAAGTGATTGCTTATACAGTGATGAATGAAACAACAGATGAAAATGGAATTCCAAAAAGTTGGTCAGACAATGGTATATTTAGTGATTATTATAAGTTAGCTTATGAAAAACTTCAGGGACTAACTTTAGATGAAAAAATTGGTCAATTATTATTAGTTCGCTATCCATCCACTAATCAACAGGAAGTGCTAAAAAAATATAAACTTGGAGGTTTTGTCTTTTTTGAAAAAGATTTTAAGGATAAAACAGAAACTGAAGTAAAACAAATGATGAATAGCCTTCAGGATGCTGCTAATATTCCTTTATTAACAGCAGTTGATGAAGAGGGTGGGAAAGTAGTTAGAATCAGTAGTAATCCAAATTTGGTTTCTGAAAAATTTAAATCGCCAAGCGAATTATATACAGCAGGTGGGTTTGGAAAAATTACACAGGACACCATTGATAAAAGTAGAGTATTATATAATTTAGGTTTAAACTTAAATCTGGCTCCAGTCGTTGATGTTTCTACTAACCCAAGTGATTATATGTATGATCGAACATTAAAACAAAATACACAATTAACTTCTACCTATGCTAAAACAGTAATTGATGCAAGTAAAGGAACTGGTGTTTCGTACACACTAAAACATTTTCCAGGTTATGGAAATAACCCTGATACACATACAGGAACATCTGTAGATAGTAGGGATTATGATACCATTGTAAAAACGGACTTACCACCATTTGAGGCAGGAATACAAGCAGGTGCAGAGGCAGTTTTAGTAAGTCATAATATTGTAAATAGTATTGACAGTAATAATCCAGCGTCCTTATCAATTGGTGTTCATAACCTTTTACGAAATCAGTTATCATTTACAGGAATTATTATATCGGATGATATTGCTATGGGCGCTTTATCTAGTATAGATGATGTAACAGTTAAGGCTATTTTAGCAGGAAACGACTTAATTATAACGACTGATTATGAAGAAAGTTTTAATAGTATCAAAAATGCCATTACAACAGGGAGAATAAGTGAAGAACAAATTAACAAATTAGCTTTTCGAGTACTAGCATGGAAATACTATAAATTGTTAATGTTTGCCAACCAAAAGTAATTTCTTCTATACAAAAAAGGGAAATTGTTCTCTTTTTTCGTATGTGGAAATGAAAACGATAAGATTTTTATAGCTTGAATAAGTATGACGAATATGGTATAATTTTATATATATTTCCGCTAGGAGGAATGAAAGATGTCAGTATATGAAAGTATTAGAGAATTTAAAAACAAGTATCCAATGACAGTTGGCTGGCGCCTTAGTAAACATGCTAAAATTATAGAAAAACACCTAAATCCAGAAGAAGAGATTGAATATGCTTTTGTAGCTCAAAAAAATGATAATCCTTTGGATATTATAACTACATTTGCGGTTGTTTTAACAAATAAAAGAATATTACTAGGAGAAAAAAGATTGCTCTTTGGTTATTTTTTTACTGCGATTACTCCAGATATGTTTAATGATTTGCAAGTAAAAATGGGAATGATTTGGGGAAAAGTATGTATTGATACAGTAAAAGAAGTAGTTACTTTATCAAATATTCAACGTGAAGCTTTACCAGAGATAGAAACAAAAATTACAGAGTATATGATGCGTGAAAAACAAAAATATGGATTAGATAAAAAATAGAGAAGGGAGACTTTCTTCTTTTTTAACAAGTGATTGAAAGATGGGGTGATATCCATGAATAAAAAAACAGTATTAACAGGAATTAGACCAACTGGAAATTTACATTTTGGGCATTATTTCGGAGCAGGAAAAAACTGGTTAAAATTACAAGAAAATTATGAATTTTATTTGGAGTTAGCGGATGTTCAGGCTCTAACTGATAATTTTCAAGAACCTACTAAAATTAGGGAAAATGTTTATGAGATTACAAAAGATATACTATCGATTGGAATTGATCCAAAGAAGGTACATATTTTTATCCAATCAAAAATTCCAGAAATTGCCGAATTAACAGTATTCTATTCTAATTTAGTAACTATGGCAAGGCTGTATAGAAATCCTACTGTTAAAACCGAAATTTCTCAAAAAAAAGGTTTATTTGGTGCGAATGGAGAGGGGGTAACTTATGGCTTTGTTGGGTATCCTGTAAGTCAAGCAGCGGATATAACGGCTTTTCGTGGAGAATTAGTTCCGGCAGGGGATGACCAAAAACCTTTAGTAGAACAATGTCGGGAAATTGTTCGCAAATTTAATTCTATTTATGGAGATGTACTAAAGGAACCAGATATTTTATTATCGAAAGAATCTCGAATTAAAGGATTAGATGGAAATGACAAAATGGGTAAGAGTTTAGGCAATGCGATATATTTAAAGGATGATGAAAAAACGATTCATAATAAGGTGATGAAAGCGATTACAGACCCTAATAAAATTCGAAAAGATGATCCAGCAAATCCTGAGGTTTGTATGGTTTATTATTATCATAAGTTATTTAATCAAGAAAATTTGTCTACAGTTTGTCAAGAGTGTAAAAAAGGGCGCCGTGGATGTGTAGCATGCAAAAAAGAACTAATTGAGAAAATCAATGAATTCCTACAACCAATTCGAGAGAAGAGAGCGTATTATGATCAACATCCAGAACTAATTGACCAAATTTTAAAAGATGGCAGTGAGGTGGCAAGAGAAATAGCGAAAGAGGTGGTTTTTGAAATAAAACAGAAAATGAGTATCGATTATTTTTCCGAGTAGAAACACAAGTTGATTTGTTTTTTAACAAATACCTTAAAAATGTTGTAAAAACCTACTTCTTATGATATTATTTTTATAGAAGGGAGAAGTAGGAATGATTAAAGAGAAAAATATTGTAACCTGCATTCTATTAAGTTTAGTTACTTGTGGAATTTATGGAATTATTTGGTATATCAGTATGACTGATGATGCTGCTTATACAAATGAGGATCGAGATTTTTCAGGAGGGAAGGCCTTCTTGTTTACATTGGTTACATGCGGAATTTATACATTTTACTGGAACTATAAAATGGGAAAAGAATTATATGAAGCAAAAACCAAAAAAGGATTGCAAGCTAGCGATAATTCCATATTATACTTAATTCTTAGTATTATTGGCTTAGGAATCGTAAATTATTGCTTAATTCAATCAGATCTTAATGATTTAGCTAAGGCATAAAATTGTTGATTTTTCAACAATTTTTTACTAGAATGAAAAAGAGAATTATTAGGATTATCCTTTTTCCATTAGTTTTATTAGTATTTTATGTATTATTTATCCATCATATTGCAATTAAATGTCCATTTTACGAAATTACAAAACTATATTGTCCTGGTTGTGGAATTAGTAGATGTCTTATTAGTATACTTCACCTTGATTTTTATCAGGCTTTTCGTTATAATCCATTATTATTTATATTACTTCCCTTTTTCGTCCCTTATGCATTTTATTTATATATTATATATGTTTTTGAAAGAGAAGATCAAATTACTAAAAGAATACCGAATCAATTTTGGAATATTTTATTATTTTTTGTGACTTTATTTGGTGTACTTAGAAATATTCCTTTATTTTCGTTTCTTGCCCCAACAATTATTCATTAAATTTCTTGAAAAATATAATAAACATTGTTATAATAGATTTTAGAATAAAAGGATGGGATTGGTATGGAGAAAATAAATCTATTTGATATTAATAATAAAAGGGTTCAAGTGTATCTAGTAAGATTTTTTAAATATAATAATGATAAATATTTAATATATACGTTAAATGAGCAAGATATAAAAGGTTATGTTAAACTTTATTTGGTAAAAGTCATCCAAGATTTTGGGCGCTCTATGAGCTACCATATCAGTGATAATGAAGAATGGAAACATACACAAACAATATTAAAAAATATTTTATCAGAATTGAAGTATAATAAACCTAGAGCTTTTGAAGATTTAAATATTAATTTAATTAATGGGATGCGAGTTGAAAAAACACGAGTATTTAAATTTGAAAAAAAATTAGTAGATTTATTGTCGAGTTCTAATCCAACTAATTCTTTAGATAGTTCAAAAAAGGAGGATACCACAGATAATACAGAATGGAAAAATCAATATGAAGTGGCACAAAGGGAGATTGAACGATTAAATAGTATTATGGGAGATTTATTAGCAGAGAATATTCGATATAAAACGAAATATGGCGAATTGGATTCGTGATTTATAAAAACAATGTAAATTTTAGATAACATTGTTTTTTCTATGTTTAATATTTTTTAATGAATTACATAAACTAAATTGAGGTGAATATATGAAAAATGTACTTCGTTATTATTACAATTTACATTTGGAGGATATTCACCAAAACGATGGTATATACCGTTTTGAATGGAATGGTATTCATTATGCGTTTCTATTATATAATCGGGATTTAGAAGAACTTGAAGATCTATATAATTTATCTGTAAATTTAATTCAGTCGGGGATTTACTCTCATCAATTTGTTTTCAATAAAGATAATCAGTTAATAACATATGTAAATCAAAAACCATATATATTGTTTCAACTTTATCATTATGAAAAGCAAATGATAACAATAGAGGAAATAAAACAGTTTAGTTTTCTTTCTACACAAATCATTCAACCAGAAAAATTGAAGAGAAATAATTGGGCTGATTTGTGGAGTAGTAAAATAGATTATTTTGAATATCAAGTAAACCAATTTGGTAAAAAAAATTCCCTTATTCGAGAGAGTTTTAGTTATTTTTCTGGCTTAGTAGAGAATGGAATTTCTCTTTTTCAAACAATAGAATTAGATGATATAGAATTGTCAGTTTGTCATAGAAGAATTAAAATGAATGATACTTTATTTGAATTTTATAATCCACTAAATTTTATCATTGATTATAAAGTCCGAGATGCATGTGAATATTTTAAAGAAAAATTTAAAAGTAATGGGGATTCTTTAAATGAGATTATAGATTATTTGACAGATAAACATCTCACAGGTTATGAGCTTCTTCTTTTTTATATTCGTTTGTTTTATCCTTCTTTTTATTTTGATCAATATGAACATATTATCAATAATCAAAAAGATGATTATGTTTTAAAGGATACCATTTCTTTAGTGAATCAATATGAAAACCTTTTGAAACAATTGTATAGATTTTTATCTCAATATATCATTATGCCTGATATAGAATGGATAAAAAAAACATAAATTTAATTTATGTTGATTACTTCTTTTACTGTAGGTACCTCTTCTTTGATAGCTGCTTCAATTCCATCTTTTAGGGTTAAATCTAGCATCTCACAATTGGAACATGCGCCCATCATTTGTATATATACAATATTATCTTCATATTTTACAAATTCAATATTCCCTCCATCATTAATTAAATAAGGCCTTAAAGCATCAATAACATCTATAATTTTTTCCTTTTCTGTCATTTTATCACCGGCTTTATTATAACTTAAATGTATAAAATAGTAAACCTTTTTATTTTATAAAAAATATGTTATAATTTTATTGAGGTGTCGTATTATGACGTATAAAAAAGGAAAGATTGTCAAGGGGACTGTTAGTGGTGTAGAGTCATATGGGATTTTTGTCCGTTTTGATGAATATTATAGTGGCTTAATACATATATCTGAAATATCTAATAATTTTGTTAGAAACCCTAATAGATTTGTGGAAATTGGAGAAACTATATATACAGAGATTATCGATGTAGATTCAGAAAAATTTCATTTAAAATTGAGTATTAAAAATATTGATTATAAAGAAGGAAAAAGTTTAAATAGGAGAAGAATAATAGAGACAAAATCTGGTTTTCAAACCTTGCGTGATCAATTACCTTTTTGGATTGAGGAAAATCTAAAAAATCATAAAAAAGAAATAAATGCTATTGACAAATAGAATTATAACTATTATAATTAAATACGTCCAGATATTTGGGCGATTAGCTCAGTTGGTTAGAGCACCTGCCTTACAAGCAGGGGGTCATAGGTTCGAGTCCTATATCGCCCACCATTGTTATGCCGGAATAGCTCAATTGGTAGAGCAACTGACTTGTAATCAGTAGGTTGTGGGTTCAAGTCCTACTTCCGGCACCATTTTTTTATGGAGGGGTAGCGAAGTGGTCAAACGCGGCAGACTGTAAATCTGTTCCTTCGGGTTCGATGGTTCAAATCCATCTCCCTCCACCATTTAAATTTTATTGCCTCGTAGCCAAGCGGTAAGGCACCACACTTTGACTGTGGCATTTCGCTAGTTCGAATCTAGCCGAGGCAGCCATTATTTAATATTTGTCCTGTTAGCTCAGCCGGTAGAGCATCTGACTTTTAATCAGAGGGTCACAGATTCGAATTCTGTACAGGACACCATTTATTGTTGCCTGAGTGGCGAAATTGGTAGACGCACAGGACTTAAAATCCTGCGGGAGTCATATCCCGTGCCGGTTCAAGTCCGGCCTTAGGCACCATTTAAAATTTTGGAGAAATACCCAAGTCTGGTTGAAGGGACTGGTCTTGAAAACCAGGAGGTCGGCAACGGCGCGGGGGTTCGAATCCCTCTTTCTCCGCCATTTAATATCGCGGAATGGAGCAGTTTGGTAGCTCGCCGGGCTCATAACCCGGAGGTCGATGGTTCAAATCCATCTTCCGCAACCATAATTTGGTCCCGTGGTGTAGCGGTTATCACGTCTGCCTGTCACGCAGAAGATCGCGAGTTCAATTCTCGTCGGGACCGCCATTTATTTTTGGCTCTATAGCTCAGTCGGTAGAGCAAGGGACTGAAAATCCCTGTGTCGGTGGTTCGATTCCACCTGGAGCCACCATTTATAATGAATTCTTTTTTTATATGGTAAAAAATGCGCTCGTAGCTCAGCTGGATAGAGTGTTTGGCTACGAACCAAAAGGTCAGGGGTTCGAATCCCTTCGAGCGCACCATTGGGAAATCTGTTCTAACTTTTTAGAACTTTATATACAAAAAGTATCAATTTCAAAAAGAAGTTGATATTTTTTTGTGATTTAAAGAAAGGACAGATAAAATGGTAAGTATAGTTAGTAAAGAATTACACTTTGATGAGGAACTAAAAAAGAAAATAGAGTTTATTTGTGATTTTTGTAATACTACTCCAACTATAATAAATGGTTGTATCAAGAATATTAAGAGGACAAATCTCTCCTACATAGAACCTCATAGAGTTATTATTAAAGGTATTACATTTCTAGTATTTAACTATTCTAAAACTATTTATATTGGAAATTTACGAAATAGTATTGAAATCAAAGATTTAGAGGGTTTTATTAAATCGTTAGATTAAATGTATTAAATTGTATCAACTTCTTTTAAAATTGCCTTTAAATAGGCAAAATATGGTAATTATGTCTTGACTTTACATTAAAAGAATCTATAATAGGAAAGCAATAAAGGAAGTTTTATGTTTTGTGGGGTTAATATAAAACAAATTAATAAGCAACATAATGAAATTTATAGAGGTGTCAAAGACATAAAACAAAATTAAATGTCTTTGTCGCCTCTTTTTTGATGAAGAATAAGAAAGGATTTAAAGTTTATGAATGAAGAAAAGAAAGTCGCAGGAATTTATATTAGAGTAAGCACAGAAGATCAAGCCAGAGAGGGTTTTAGTTTACCAGAACAAGAGAAAAGACTTCGTGCTATGTGTGAATATAAAAATTATGAAGTATATAAAGTTTATAAGGATGCTGGAATAAGTGCTAAAACTGGAAATCATAGACCAGCATTTGAAGAATTACTTGAGGATATTAAAGCAAAGAAATGTAATACAATTGTTGTTTTAAAGTTAGATAGATTAACTCGTAGTGTTTATGATATGGAACACATTATGAAGTTTTTAGATGAAAATAATGCTTACTTAGATTGTGCTAATGATGATATTAACACTACTAATGCTAATGGTAAAATGGTTGCTAGACTTTTAACAACAGTTTCACAAAATGAAATTGAAAGAACAAGTGAGAGAACTAAAATTGGCTTGGCTGGTGCGATTGCTTCTGGACACATCCCACATAAAAGTCCCTTAGGTTATAAACGAGAAGGAAAACTATTAGTGCCAGATTTATCTACTAAAGATGTAATTGTTAGAATATTTAATTTGTATTATGAGGGTAATTCTTACCAAACAATAGCCAACATTTTTAAGAAAGAAGAAGTTTTAGGTAGAACAAATTGGTATGATTCTACTATTCAGAAAATATTAGAAAATGAAATTTATAAAGGTGATTTTGTTCATGGTAAAAGAACTAAAAATCCTACTTATTATAAAGATGTAGTTGAGCCACTTGTATCAAAAGAGTTATGGGAAGAATGCCAAGTTCAAAAGAAGAAAAATTCAAGAAGTTATAAAAGAACATTAGAATATCTATTCTTACAAAAATTAAGATGTCCTAAATGTAATAGAATATTAGGTGGAAAAGCAACTACCAAAAAGAATGGTAATTCTTACTACTATTACTATTGTAATGATTGTAAATTAACAATTAAAGAAACAGATATTGAAAAAGAAATAGAACATTTTATTAATGATATTTATGAATATGATAGCGTTGTTAATCAAACATTATTACCAATGATTAAAATGAAAATAGAAAACCCAAAAGAAGAAATCCAAAAAGAAATATCTAATCAAAATCAAAAACTAGAAAGAATTAAAAAAGCATATGTTAATGGAACATTTACTCTTGCTGAATATGATGAAGAAAGAAAAATTGTTGAAACAACAATAACTGAATTAGAAAATAGATTAAATGAATGTGAAGTATGTGAAGTTTTACAATTTACTCCAGAAGATATTTTAATAAAAAGAGATATTGATTATATAAATCAGATACTTTATCCAGAAGAATATAAAGAAAGAAATTTTAGTTGGGAAGAATTAACAAGAGAAGAAAAAGCAAATCTAGTTATGAATTATATAGATGAAATAAAACTATATGAAACATCAAATCACATATGCAAAGTTGATGAAATATTTTTTAGAGAAAGTATTGCTAAACCTTGTAATGAATTATATGATGCAGGATATATTGATAAAAAAGATTACGCTTTAATGGGTAATGTAGTTACAAAATTAAGATTTAGTGAATATTTACCTTTTGAAAAAGTTAGTCAACATATATTTAGATTAAGAGAATTTTATAATGTAGGTTATTTTGAAGCCACATATTATTACAATGATAAAGTAATGTTCTTTAATGGATATGAAGAACGAAGAATAGTGAGAATATTTCCACTAGAAGATTATAGAAAAATGGATAAACTAGAACAATTAAAACTTGGTGTTATCTATGTTAAAGATGGAGATAAATCTATATTAGAAGATGAAGAAAATGTATTTGAATATATACCACCTGTAGTTAATTCAACTGAATACGAATTAGATGAGGAAACGAGAAAAAAGAGAGAAGAAATTGAAAAAGAATGGAATGAAATTAAATCTAAAATAGATGATAACAAATAAAATTATGAGAACTTTTACTTACGAAGTTTGTAAAAGGTACGAATAATTTTCAAGAGATAAAATAATAAGCAGTGCTTACTATTTTATCAATAGTCTTGTGTAGTTTTACTCTATTACGAAGTTTTAGAGTATTACAAAATAAGACAAGGTGGATTCTAAGGTTGCCTAAACCTTAGCCCCCAGATTTTGATATGAGCGAAGTGAAATGTCAAAATCTATAGGGGGTTAGAGATTTTGACAGAGCAAAATTTATTTAAGATTGTGAACATAATCGATGATATAGAATTATTAAAATATTTTCTTTAATTAATATTATAAATGTTAAAAATATAATCTTAGCAAGTACATTACTAAGATTATATTTTTATTTTCTTCTTAATTTCATTTCTAATATTTTACTATTAATTTCTGGATTTGCAGTATAACAATCATAGAAAATAGCATCATTGTTCCTATGACTAGAATCAAAATAACCACTATTAACTCTGAAATCTGAATCTGATAGATTATAGTATGCTTTTGTTAATGCGATTTTTTCATCTTCGTTAATTGTTTCTTTTAGCAATGTTGGAATATGTTCACCTGATAGAATTAAAATTTCATATTTGGCAGTTTTGCATTGTTCTATTAATAATGGTTTAAATCTAGAATTTGTTTTTTGTATCTCATCAAGTTCTTTTTCAAGATTTTCTAATAATTCTTTCTTTTTATCATCAGATAAATATTTTGGATTTTTAACTTTTACTTTTTGACCTTCATATGTTTGAGCATCCAACATATGTGCTCTTGCTAGAGATATTCTTAATTCAGTGAATTCATATTCATCATCATAAAATTGTTCTTCTGCTTTATCTAAATAATCTTCCGCTAATATATCTAGTTCTGGTCTTAAACTTCTTCTGTAATTTTGTTTTTCGATGATAACTTGTAATAGTGGCCAATCTTCTTTTTTGAATTCTTCTAATAGTATTCCACGTTGTTTTGCGCACAAAACTAAAAATTCAAATTCTTCTTTGCTTAATGGGTAATCTTTTGTTGTAGCACCACAATATACACATTTTAATTCATTTTCTTCTACAACAAAACTATGACTTTCTAAACAATGTTCACTATAAGATTCACTATTAAAACAATTAAAGGTTATATCTTCATTAATTATATCTCTTCTTCTTTCTTCTAAAGTATTTATTCCTCCTATAACACTTAAATATTCATATAAGTCATTATATAAATATTCAAATTTTGATTTTAATGAATATAAGTCTATGCCAAAGTAAGTTTGTTCTTTATCTCTTAAAATAGCATTTTTTATCATTGTATAAATAACATACTTTTCTTTAAACGTTAAATCGCTAGAATCATTTTTTTCATTAGAATTAATTAAATCATCATACTGTTTCTTTTTTAATTTTAATGCTTCAATATTTTTATTAATTTTGTTATATTCTTCTATATAATCTTTTAGTGTTCCACTTTGTTTGTCAAAAAAGTTTGTATTCACAAAATCATTTACATTTTTCATAAAGTAAACCTCCCTTAATTACTTATTATTTTATCATAAATAATATAAAATTTTTTATTTTTTTGTACAATTTAATAAATTTAGAGTATAATGATTTTAGAAATTGATACAAATTTTGTATTGATTTGCCTGATTTTGTGAAAAGTTGTAGATAACAACCACTATCGCACCAGAGAAGAATCTGCTCGAACTTTTATAGTTTTGAGCTTAATGATAAATATCAATTCTAGAAATGGAATTGATTTTTTTAATGTTCAAAAGAAAGTGAGGAGATTCTTAAAATGGTAACAATTAAGAATGAAAAAATCGAAATGGAAGAAGCACTTAAAAATAAGATAGAGTTTATTTGTAGTTTTTGTAATACCACTCCTACTATTTATAATGGAAATATAAAGATGATAGAACACACGAATTTGCAATATGTAGAACCTCATAGAGTTATTATTAAAGGTGTAACTTTTCTAGTATTTAATTATGAACCTAATATCTATGTTGAAAATTTAACTAAATCTATTCCACTAAAAGATTTAGAAGAATATATTAAGTCATTAAATTAAACTAGCATTTATAAAAAATCATTCCATTTTAACAAGTTATTTAAGATTTTCTAAAGTGTTCAGTTTATGAAATTGCATACTTTTTGCAAGAATTTTGCAACTTTTTTGCAGGAAATTTGCAACAATTTTGCCTAGACATTGCAGGTAATACAGGTAAAATAATATATGCTAATGGATAAATAGCAAGTAAATATATTAAATTAGCTGAACACAAAGGAAAACTCTTTTGTGTTTTTATATTTTAGAAAGGAATTAAATTTTATGAATGAAGAAAAGAAAATTTGTGGCATCTATACTCGCGTGAGCACAGAAGATCAGGCCAGAGAGGGATTTATTTTGCCAGAGCAAAGAGAACGATTAGAAGCAATGTGTAAGTATAAAGGATATGAAATTTATGATTATTATGAGGATGCTGGAATAAGTGCTAAAACAGGTAATCGTAGACCAGAGTTTGATAGAATGTTAGATGATATTAAAAATAAAAAGATTAATACGATTGTAACTTTAAAATTAGATAGATTAACAAGAAGTGTTTATGATTGGGAAAATATTATGAAATTTTTAGAGGAAAACCATGCTTATATTGATTGTGCAAATGATGAGATTAATACAACAAATGCCAATGGTAAGTTGGTTTCAAGACTTTTAATGAGTGTGAGTCAAAATGAGATTGAAAGAACTTCAGAGAGAACAAAGATAGGACTATCTGGAGCAATTAAAAATGGAAATATACCAGGTCATACTCCACTTGGATACAAAAGAGATGGTAAAAGGCTTGTTCCAGATATACTAACAAAAGACATCATTATTAGAATGTATCAACTCTATTTTGAAGGAAATAGTTATCAAACTATCGCCAATATTTTTAATGAAGAAAATGTATCTAATAAAAAATGGCGAGATAACACGATTTTAGAAATGATAGAAAACCCTATTTATAAAGGAGATTTTATTCATGGTAAAAGAACTGGTAAACCAACTTACTATGAAAGTGTTGTAGAACCTCTTGTTAGTAAAGAAATGTGGGAAAGTTGTCAAGTTCAAAAGAAAAAGAATTCTAGAAACTATATGAGATATAAAGAGTATCTATTCTTGCAAAAAATTAGGTGTCCTAAATGTGGAAGAATTTTGGGTGGTAAAGCAACATATAAAAAGAAAAACAATAAAATTTACTATTACTATGGTTGTGAGAAGTGCAAAAATAATATTAAAGAAGATAAAATCGAAGATTCAATACTACATTTATTGAGTGATATATTAGAATATGATTCAGTAGTAAATAACTTCTTTTTTCCTATGTTAAAGAATAAACTTTCTAACCCTAAGGAAGAACTATCAAAAGAGTTAAAAGTTCAAGAAATGAAGAAAGAACGAGTTAGAAAAGCATATATCAATGAGGCTTTTACTCTAGAAGAATATAAACAAGAAACTTTTATCATTGAAAATAATATCAAAGAACTTGAAAGACAAATATTAGAAAATGAACAAGTGAAAGATTTAAAATTTACAAAAGAAGATATTTTGATTAAGCGAGATATTGATTTTATTAACAAAATAAAACTTCCTAACCTTTACAATCAAATTGTTATTACTTGGAAGGAATTGACTAGAGAACAAAAAAGTAAAATCATAATGAATTATATTGAAGATATTACCTTAAAATTTGATGTAGATGGTGATTATATTGTTGATATAGTAAATTTTAGAAGTACATTTTTTAAAGATTTTAAATGTCTATATGATGAAGGTTATATTGATTGGAAATTTGTAAATCTTGATGTTTATGGAATTGGTTATGTAAGATTCTCAAATTATCTTCCACAAGAAAAAGTATATGAACATATCATGAGATTAAGGGAATATTATGATGTTCATTATTATGAAGGCGTATTAGATTTTGAAACGGGAATATTTGATACACAGAAATTTGATGAAGATGAAGTTGTTAGAATATTTCCAACAGAAAAATTTGATACAACTAAAACAAAAATAAATATGGGAATGATTGGAATTTCAAAATATGATGAAACTCGTGTAGAAAATGAGGAAGAATTGTTCTCTACAATACCCCTGGATAACATAACAAGTAATGAATATATTTTTAGAGAAAATAAACAATCGTAAATACATTTGTATATACGATTTTTCCTTTTAAAATAAGGAATTTAGGTGTAAAAAAGTTCGTTTGTATATACAAAAATACAGATTTGTACATACATTTCGCAAGTGCGAAATGCTTCGTGGTGCACCAAAAATCGTTAGAAAGCCTTTATTTATAAGACTTTCTAGATTTCGTGGTGTTTTCTCATATCCTGTTGTTTTTTTCAATGTATTTTTTGAGTAAAAACCATCTATTAATTAACAATTATGTATTTAGCTATATTAATGAATATAGGATAACAAGAATAGAAAATAATAATTATAAAATTATAGTAAATATACTGATTAAATTGCTTAAAACTGATATAATATAGGTGCATCGAGGTTGTGTACAAATAGTAATTTGTTGAGCAGAATTGTTTTATTCTGTTTTTTGTTTATATGTCCGAAAATGGCAAGAAATATTTTGGCAATATGATATAATTGTTATTGAAGGAGGACATTATGGATACTAAAAGTTTTAATTCCTTTTATGAAGCATTTAAGTCAAAAGATAAAAGATTAGATGGTAAGTATTTTATGGGTGTATCTTCTACTGGTATTTATTGCAGACCTGTATGTACTGCTAAAATGCCTAAAAAAGAAAACTGTACTTTTTATAAAAGTGCAGCTGAAGCAGAATTAAATGGATATAGACCTTGTTTAACTTGCCGTCCTGAGCTTGCTCCTGGAAATGCTAAAGTAGATTCTTCCAAAACAATTCTCAAAAAAGCATTAAAATTGATTGATGATGGATTATTAGAAGAAAATAACTTGCAAGAATTATCTTTAAAGCTAGGTGTTAGTGATCGACATTTAAGAAGAATATTTAATGATGAATTAAATGTATCTCCAATAGATTATATTGAAACATCACGATTATTGCTTGCAAAAAATCTACTAACTGATACAAAATTAAGTATTTTAGATGTAGCGTTTGCATCAGGTTTTAAAAGTTTACGAAGATTTAATGCTTCATTTAAAGATAAATATAAGATACCACCTAGTCATTTTAGAAAAGAAAATAGCAATATTAAAACTGATACTATTACTTTAAAATTAGGATATAAAGAACCCTTTAGGTATGAAGCATTATTAAAGTTTTTAGAACATCGTGTTATTCCTAAAGTTGAAAAAGTAGAAGAAAATAAATATTATAAAACTCTTGCCATTAAAAAAGATAATGAATATGTATATGGATATATCATTGTAGCAAATAACAAAGATAAATCAGCATTAGAAATTACTTTATCTGAAAGTTTGGTTAAAGTGCTACCACAAGTATTGAGTGTTATTAGAAATATGTTTGATTTAAACTCTGATCCCTATACAGTTTATGATGTGTTAAAAAGTGCAAATGATATTATCCCAAATTGTTTTAAATTAGGAACAAGAATACCTGGTTCACCAAGTGATTTTGAAATGGTTGTAAGGGCAATTATAGGACAGTTAATCAGTGTTGAAAAAGCAACAGAAGTATTATCTAATTTTTGTAAAAAATATGGTAAAAAACTAGAAACAAATATTGATGGATTAGAATATATCTTCCCTATACCAGAGTCTATATCACAACTTAATAATATTTATGATGAATTATGTTCTCTAAAAATGACTAGAACAAAGGCAGATGCCATAAAAGGAATGGCAGAAATACTCACAAATGAAAAGTTAAGTTTTAAAGGAATTATTGATTCTAAAGAAACAATGGATAAAATGTTAAAAGTGAAAGGTATTGGTAAATGGACAGTAGATTATGTTGCTATGAGAGGTATGAATGAAACTGATATATTACTAGACACCGATTACGCTATAAAAAAGATTATGAAAATTAAGAATACTGAAGATGTTAGTATCTTTGATAAATACAAACCATATAGAACTTATTTAACAATAGGTTTATGGGAAACAGAAAAGGAGATTTTAGAAAATGAATAAAAATGTAATTGTATTATTTGAAGTAACTGTGCGTGATGGAAAGATGGATGACTACTTGGCTCGTGCAAGCAAGTTAAAAGAACATTTAAAAAGCATGAAAAGATTTATTAGTGCAGAAAGATTTTCTTCTTTATCAACCGAAGGAAAGTTACTCAGTATGTCAGTATGGGAAAATGAAGATGTTGTTAAGGAATGGCGTAACTTTGAAGCACATAGAGAAAGTCAACAAGCAGGAAGAATGGATGATTTTGTAGATTACAAGATCACTGTTGTAACACCAATTAGAACCTATACGATGGATTCAAGAGAAAATGCACCAGTTGATTCTAATGATTATTTTAAAGTAAATTAGGAGGTATTATTATGGTTTATAAATGGGTATATAAAACACCTGATGGATTCGATGATATGTTGATGAATAGTGATGGAGAATATCTAACTGGACTATGGTTTATAGGTTCAAGAGATGCTTCTAAACATATCGTAGATTGTGAAGAAAAAAACTTGCCAATATTCAAAGAAACAAGTAAATGGTTAGACATTTATTTTAGTGGTAAAAATCCAGATTTTACACCAAAATATAAAATAAAAAATTTAACACCATTTAGAGAAGAAGTATCAGATATAATGAATTCTATTCCATTTGGTGAAACTTTAACTTATAATGATATATCAAAAATGATTGCTGAAAAAAGAGGGCTTAAAAGAATGTCTAGTCAAGCAGTTGGAGGAGCTGTAGGATGGAATCCTATTTGCATTATTATTCCCTGCCATAGAGTTGTTGGATCGAATGGAAGTTTAACAGGTTATGGTGGAGGAATAAAAAATAAAGTAGCTCTTTTAACTCACGAACAAAATGATATGAGTAAATATTTTGTTCCCAAAAAAGGAACTGCCTTATGAAAAGATGTAAATGGTGTAATTTAGAAAATCCTTTATATGTAGAATATCATGATAGAGAATGGGGAGTACCTAATTTTGATGATAAGTATTTATTTGAAATGTTGATATTAGAATCATTTCAAGCAGGACTATCTTGGGAGTGTGTTTTAAATAAAAGAGAAGATTTTAGGATTGCTTATGATAACTTTGATATAGATAAAGTGATAAATTATGATGAAGATAAAATAAATGAACTACTATCTAATGAAAAAATCATAAGAAATAAGTTAAAAATAAACATTAGTGTAGGCAATGCAAAAATATTTAAAAATATTCAAAAAGAATATGGAAGTTTTTATAATTATTTAATCACATTTACAAAGGACAAATTATTGTGTGAAGTAGATAAAGTAACGAACGATTTATCAGATGCTATCTCAAAAGACTTGATTAAAAGAGGAATGAAGTTTGTAGGTTCTACCATTATATATTCTTACTTACAAGCAACAGGTTTTATTTATTCCCACGAAAAAGACTGTTTTATGTATAAGGAAAAACTATGATAATCAATACTGGTTGTAGAACTGATATACCTGCTTTTTATTCAAAGTGGTTTATGAATAGAATAAAAGAAGGATATGTATATGTTAGAAATCCTTATTATCCTAAACAAGTAACAAAATATATACTTGACCCTAGTGTTGTTGATTGTATTGATTTTTGTACTAAAAATCCAGAACCTATGCTCAAGTATTTAGATGAAATAAGCCATTTTAAACAATTTTGGTTTGTAACTATTACACCTTATGGAAAAGATATAGAACCAAATGTACCTGATAAAAATAAAGTGATAAATAGTTTTCAAAAATTATCTACAAAACTAGGAAATAGTTTTGTTGGTTGGAGATATGATCCTATTTTCTTTAATGATGAATTTGATATAGGAAAGCACATTAAAGAATTTGAGTATATTGCTAATCAGTTAAAAGGATATACAAATTATTGCACCATTAGCTTTTTAGATTTATATGAAAAAGTGAAAAGAAATGCACCTGATTTAAGACCACCTACAAAAGAAGAACAAATCACATTAGCTTCATCAATTGTTGAAATTGGTAGAAAAAATAATATAGAAATTTACTCTTGTTGTGAGGGAACATTTTTAAAAGAATATGGTGTAAATATATCAGGATGTAGAAATCAAAAATTGGTTGAACAAAGTATTGAGTGTAAATTAGATTATCCTAAAATTAAAAATATGAGAAGTGAATGTAATTGTCTTATGGGAAATGATATAGGGGCTTATGATTCTTGTGGACACTTATGCAGATATTGTTATGCCAATACAAACAAAAATAATGTTATATCCAATATGAAAAAGCATATCCCAACTTCTCCACTTTTAATTGGAAGTATCAAAATTGATGATAAAATCACAATAGCAAAACAAAAAAGCTATAAAATAAAACAAGAACAAGTAACATTGTTTTAGAACGACAAATTACAATTTCTGCGAGAGATTTAAAATATTTATAAAGGCTATTGCAAATTAAATTATAATTCGTTAAAATATAAGTAGATTTGATATTTATCAGTCTACTTTTGTGTAAGAGTTCAAAATAGGCTCTTTAATCGCACCAGATTGATAGGAAACTCGAACTTTTATGTTTCGAGTTTTAATATGACTTTAAATGTGATAAAATATTTATAGATATTAAATTGATTTTGTCAATTTAGTAAACACACTTGTATATTGCAAAAGTAATATATCTTTTTGGAGGAAATTTATGGAATATATAAAAATGATGCGAAAATATGTAGGTCATGCACCGCTCATGATATGTGCATGCGGTTGTTTGATATTTAACGACAAAGGCCAAGTCCTACTTCAAAAAAGATCTGATGATGGTTTATGGGGAAATCCAGGAGGCTCTATGGATTTAGGAGAAAATATATATGAAACCATTATTAGAGAAGTAAAAGAAGAAACAAATTTGCATATTAAAAAAGAAAATTTAAAAATATTCAATATATATTCAGGAGAAGAACAACACCATATTTATCCTAATAGAGATGAAGTTTATTTTGTTAATATTATATTTGAAACAAACATTTACAATGGCGAAATAGTAAGTGATTCTGAGAGTTATGAATTGAAGTTTTTTGACATTGATAAATTACCATCTAATATCACTAAACCATTTGAATCAGTATCAAAAGATTTAAAAAAAGGATAAAAAATAGTGATATATAAAAGTTGTTGTACTTCTTTCTTTCGGACACCATTGACGAATCTGTTTGAACTATTCGAACTTAATATAAATTAACACCAGTCAATGTAATTGGCGTTTCTTGTTTCCACAGGTAGTTTTGTTATTTATGGCGAAATACAGGGTGAGTTAAATATTTTAACAAAGCAAAATATAGGAGGATTTATGGGAAAATATAAAATTGGCATGGGTCAATATAGTAATATTATTAAAATAGAGGCTTTTTATGAATTTTTGTGTAGTATTCCATCAGATAATTTAGATGACATTAGAAAAATATATATGTGTTATCATAGTTTTGCTAATAGTTATATCTATACAATAATTAAATATGAAGATGGGTATAATTATAAAAAACACAATGGTTGGTCTGATAGAGCTTTTTTTGGAAAAGGAACGACAAAAACGTGAATTAATGATAAGATTAACGCATGACTGTTATCTTGCTATTTTACTTCATAAATTAGATTATGACAATTATAAAAATATTATCAAAGGTTTGTATGGCTATTTTGAACATAGTGATGCTGAACTAACTGCTCCTTTACTCAATTGTAAAACTAAAGAATATATATTAACAAAAGAACGATATATGCAAGGTTTGATAAATGCTCAAGATGAATCTACAAATGTTGGGGATTATTTACATACGCCTTCTTTAGGTAGTATAATAGAAATTGAGAAACAAATAATTAGTCCTAATGAAAAAATAAAATGTTTGCGTTTAGACCAAAAAATACATTATGGGGATTTAGAGATATTTAAATAAAAAAGTTGTAAATAACTTCGTCGTTTATACCAGTAGGAAATACATTCTAACTCTTAAAAATAGCTAGAATTTGAACATAAGATCAATCCTTTAAAAAGAACTTGATTTATATTAGGCAGTTTATTGATTAGAAAGAAAGAGGTAAAAGTATGGTACATTTAGTATATTGTGATGATAAGTCAAAAGAATTAAATAAAATTTTAGATGGTGGTAAAACTATGATTATAAGAGGGGCCGCAGGAAGAAAAATTCCACATAGTAGAGTGTTCAAAGATGAAATATTATATTTTATGGAAAAAGGAACAAAAAAAATAACAGCCAAAGCAATTGTGGAAGATGTTCAAAATTTTGTTAAATTAACAGAAGAAGAAATAACAAAAACTATTGAGGATAATAATAGTAAATTACAATTGACTGATAAGCAAAAAGAAAGATGGCACAAAAAGTGTTTATGTTTAGTGGAGTTTAAAGATGTAGAGGAAATAATTCCTTTAGACTTCGACCATCAAGGAAATATGGATGACTGGCTAATTATAGAAAAAATAGAAGATGTTGTTGTGGGTACAAGTATTCCTTACAATTATGAAAAATCAAGATTTTAATTAAAGGATTTTATTAAATTATGGAGTTGAGAGTATATGAATAAAGATGTGTTGTTATCGAATATAGATAAAGTTCATACTACTTCAATGGGTATTGATAGAATTAAAAAAAATCTTACATTAAATAACAATGATGTAGTTGGATATTGTAAGAATAAAATTTTAGATAAAAATTGCAATATTTATAAGCAAGGAAAGAACTGGTATTGTGAAATTGATAATATAAAAATAACTGTCAACTCATATAGTTATACAATTATTACAGCACATACAATTCGTTAAATTTAATATAAAAGGTAGATAGACATGAAAATAATTGAAATACAAGAAAGAACAGAAATGCTAGTAAATCAATTATTAGAAGTATGGGAAGATTCAGTAAAAGCGACACATAATTTTTTGTCAAATGAGGAGATTTTAGAGATTAAGAAATATGTGCCACAAGCATTAAATGAAATATCATACCTAATTATTGCCGAAAACGATAATAATATACCTATAGCATTTATGGGAATTGACAATCAAAAGTTAGAAATGTTATTTATTTTAAACAATGAAAGAGGAAAAGGACTAGGAAAAAAGTTACTTCACTATGGTATAGAAAATTATAATGTGAAGGAATTAACTGTAAATGAGCAAAATCCTAAGGCAATAGGTTTTTATGAACACATGGGATTTATTACTTATAAAAGAACAGAACTAGATGAACAAGGTAATCCATATCCTATCTTATATATGAAATTACGTTTTAAAAGTGAGGTTAATGATGAAATTAAAAGATATGACTATAGATGAATTATGGGATTTGTTTCCCATAACTTTTGTTGATTCAAATACTAAATTTAAAAATATTTATTTAGAAGAAGAGCAGAACTTAAAATCATTGCTAGGTAATTTTGTTAAAAGGATAAATCATATAGGTAGCACTTCAATTAAAAATATAAAGACAAAACCTATTATAGATATTTTAATAGAAATTGATTTTGATAATAAAAGTGTTGTAAAAGAGATATTGCTTAATAATAATTATCTTTTAATGAATGAAGATACAAACAAGATATCTTTTAATAAAGGATATACTATAAATGGTTATGCTGATAAAGTATTTCATATTCATATAAAGAAATATGGAGATTGTGATGAACTATATTTTAGAGATTATCTCAATGATAATATAGATAAATCTAAAGAATATGAAAAGTTAAAATTAGAATTATATAATAAGTATAAACCAAATAGAGATTTATATACAAAGGGTAAAACTCAATTTGTTAAGAAAATCGTTAGTTTTGCAAAAGAGAAATATAAAGATAGATATTGATAAATTTATTTGTAAAAAAGAATTATATGATTATTAGTTAATGATGGATATGATAAATTAAATTTAGAAGATTATTTTGAAATGGGGACTCTATTTTGTAGATAAACTAAAAAGCCAAGAAAATGTGAGAGAAAAATAGGGATTCCAACCATAGGTGATAAATCAACGTTAACTCAATATTGGTTTGATGATAGCCAAGAAATGAACGGTGTTGATCCCATTAGTATGGAACAAGCCGCCAAAGATGTTCAAAAAATGTTAAATTCAAACAAATTTTATATATAGCAAAATGAAGAAGAAAAAATTGTTTGTATGACTAATTATAGTGAAGTAGATGGGCAAGCTAAATTAAGTTATGTTTATACTCCTATTGACGATCGAGGAAAAGGATTTGCTGCAAATTTAATTTATAGTATGACAAGCGATTTATTAAAGAGAGGTTTAGTACCTTTATTATATACTGATTATAATTATATACCATCTAATAAGGCATATATAAATGTTGAATATGAAGATACAGGAATATTAATAAATTTTTCATGTTCAAAAAAGAAGAACTTTGGTAAATAATGATTCATTTTGAAATTTTGGGAACCTAAGAAGATTATGATATTATTAGCATGCAAGTAAGGGAAAATGTATACAATAAAAAAGGAGGAACATTCGATCATGTAAGTGAATGCCACCTCTAAAAAATTAGTTTAGACATTCTATTAACGTTGAAGAGTGTCTATTTTTTTATAGATAAAAATGGGCTAATCTCTAAAATTGAAGATGGCGCAATAGACATAGAAATAATTGGAAAAATATTTTTTGCCATTGGTGATAAAGACATTTAGTACATTATTTAGTAGTACTTATTGTTAATTTAACAATTTGGATAGAATTTAAGTTTAAACTTTCCAGAATTAAATTTTTAAAATGAAGAAAAAAATCAATATTACAACATAGGTTGTATTAGTCAAAACAATGCAAATATTAATCAGTGTATTAGAGAAAACTGAAGTTTATATGATAATTTATAAAATTTGTTGTATTATTTGTATATTTTTGTTACAATATTTTAAAATTTGAGGTGATATTATGGAAATAGTTCGAGGGGAAAGTATTATATTAGTAGCTCTTATGTATAACTATATAGCAAATCATGAAACAAATTTATCTAGTCGAGAAATCAATAAGTTTATTGAGGCGGTTAACAATAGTTTGCAAAAAAACGGTAACCATTACGAAATTCAGATGAACGATTCAAACTTTGCTGAAGCTTTCTTTGGATTTGCTTTTGATAAAGAAAAAGAGCAATACATACTTATATCATTACGTTTTATAGAATGGGTATATGATTGTCAACCAGAGGAAGTAATAACAGCAACTTTAAAGGAATCTGCCTTATCCGCAATAGGTGTTGATAGAAAGAGCCTAAAGATTGAAAAACAATACAGACCAGAGGGTGGTCAAATGGATATTTATTCATTAAAGGCAACGGATGCCCAAGAACATACTAAAAAAATTTTAGAATCTGAGGGGTGTAGAAAAATAATAATAGACTCTACTATACCTGATATGTTAGGAGATGATAAAGGATATCATGTTTCTTATAGTTGTGAAAGACCGTTTGAAAAAGTAAATGGTTTGGAGAAAACTAAAGAATAAAATTATTAAAAATAAAACTAAATTTAAAAAGGTGGAATCATTAATGGCAATTTGCATAAAATATAAAGAAATTGTAAAAAATATGTAAAAATAATAAAAAAGTATTCACAAAGTTATGATTTTATGGTAGGATAATATTTGTATGGAATGAATATTTTATGCATATAAAAAATTGTGTAATTATTGATTTTGTCATTTAAAATCGGGATGTGGCTCAACTTGGTAGAGCACGTGGTTTGGGACCATGGGGTTGCAGGTTCAAATCCTGTCATCCCGACCATTTGATATTATAGAACTTTTATCAAGTTCTTTTTTTGTTTTTCCAACTTTTTGAGTTAGGGTTAAATATACATAAATAGTCGGTTTATTTGATTGATAAAACTTAAGTATTTCTTATTTGCCTCTGCGATTGTGTTTTGATATAATATCTTTATGGAGGATGCTATGAAGAAATTGGTTGTTCAAATATTACGCTTTGGTGTAGTTGGTGTTTTAGCTTTTATTGTTGATTATGGTATTTTATATTTTTTAACAGAATATGTACATTTATATTATTTATTATCATCGATTATATCATTTTTGATTTCACTTGTTGTGAATTATATCCTTAGTATAAAATGGGTCTTTGATGTTCAAAAGAAACAAACTGTAAAAGATGTTATTATATTTGCAGTTTTGAGTACCATAGGACTTTTGATTAATTCACTAGTCATGTATTTATCCGTAGAACTCTTTAGTATTTATTATATGATAGGAAAAATTATTGCTACATTTATTGTTATGGTATGGAATTTTATAACTAGAAAAATATTTGTGGAAAAATGATTTTGTAAATTCAATGAATGTATATGATAAGATAAAATTGATTTTTATCTTAAAGAATTAAATTAGCTTTTTTTGCTGTAGGTTGTCAGGCAAAATTTTATCCTGTATAATGAAATTGGTGATTGTATGTTACGAATAAATCAATTTATTGAAAGAAATATTGTAAAAATAGTAATGATTATATTATTGTTAAATCCAATTATTGATTTATTTTCCTCTGTTTTTACTAATATATTATCTATAAAGATTTCTATTGGAGTTATTCTTCGCGCTGGGTTTCTTTTACTAGCAATTTATTATATGGGAATCATTGATAAATCAAAAGACAAAAAAAGAAATATTATCTATTTAATTCTTTTATTTTTGTATTTTTTGATTTTTTTAATACTAGAAATAGGAAATAATAATCTTTCTCAATTTATCGCAGAATTAAAATTTATGAGCAAGAGCTTTTTCTTCCCTATATTTTTAATATTTCTCTATACAATCCGAAATAAATTTTTAAAGATGAATTTTTTTCTTCTATTAATTATGTATATATATATATTATTGATAGGTATTTTTATGTTATTAGGTATTGGATTGGATAGCTATGATATAGCAAAGGTAGGAACTGTAGGATTATTTAATTCTGCCAACGAAATTAGTTGTATTATAGGTATTCTTACACCTTTCTATATATATTGGTTATTAAATGACTTAAATAAAAAAAATGCTATTTTTAGGTTTATTACTTTTATATTCTACTTATTTGTAATCCTCTCTATTGGGACTAAGGTACCATTATTATCCCTTTTTATCACATTATTATGTGTTTTACTAAAAAAGTTTATTGGTTTTATTAAATATAGAAGATGGGGGATGCTTTTTCTGTACTTAATAGTGCTTATTTTACTTACTTTTTTAATTACAATTATTATTCCTAAAACTAATTTTTATAAAAATTTAAAAATCCATGCTGATTATTTAAATATTACTAAAGCACAGGATGTTATAAAAGATTCAGAACTAATTGATCATTTTGTATTTAGTCAAAGAATAAAATTCTATCATAATGTAAATGATATTTATAAACAGGCCCCTCTTTTACAAAAATTATTTGGAATGGGATATGTTAAGGGAGAAAGTAATTATACAAAAATGGTTGAAATGGACTATTATGATATATTCTATGCTCATGGAGTAATTGGATTTTTATTGTATTATAGTGTAATTGCATTTTTTATATATTGTATAATAAAGGATGATTTGTTTAATTGGGTTCCTAAAAAGCAGTTGTATGGTTTATCAATTTTTTTGATCCTTATTCTTTCTCTTTTCTCTGGGCATGTTATGACCTCTCCATCTGTTAGTATCTATTGTGCCATAATTTTTAGTATAATTCTTTCTAATCCTAAAAGAAAACTAGTTTTCATTGCTAATGATTTGAGAGTAGGAGGAATAGAAACTTCATTAGTTAATTTATTAGACAAGATAGATTATAAAAAATATCAAGTAACGCTGATATTAGAAAAAAAAGAAGGGGAATTCCTTTTAGAAATAAATCATCATATATCTATTTTTTCATACAATATTTCATATCATAAGAACATTCTTGTTAGAAAAAGTTATAATTTTTTGAAACGCGTTTTATTTGGGTTATTATATTATAATAGTTATGATTTTAGCTGTTGTTATGCAACATACTCATTAATGGGAAATAAATTAGCTAGATTAATGTCTAGCAATGATACAATTTTTATTCATGGAGACTATACGAATATATATCCTATAGAATCAGAATTTAGACAGTTTTTTGATCATAGAAAAATTGATAAATTTAAAAAAATAGTTTTCGTTTCAAATGAATCAAAATGTCATTTTTTAAATTATTATCCTAATTTAGTTAAACAATGTCTAGTTATCAATAATTTTGTGAATGAGAAAAAAATATTAAGTTTATCCCACCAAACGATTAGCATGCAAAAAAGAAAGAATACATTGTTTGTTTATGTTGGGAGACTAGAAGAGAAATCAAAAAAAATTTCTAAAATGTTAAAGTTAATGAAAGAATTAAAAAACGATTATTCTGTTGAATTATGGATAGTTGGAGATGGGTCTGATAGATTAAAATATGAACAAATGATTTTGGATTATCAAATAAAAGATGTAGTTAAACTACTAGGCAGTAAAAAAAATCCATTCCCATATATGCGATGTGCCGATTATATATTAATGACTTCTGATTATGAGGGTTTTCCTGTTGTATACATGGAAGCAATTATCTTAAGAAAAAAAATATTAACTACAATTGATGTGACAGATTCTTTTATCTCTATTCCAAATAAATTGGGTTATATTCTTTCTAAGAGTGAAAAGAAAATGATAAATCAAGTAAAAAAAATATTAAATAAGGATAACTTGATTTATACAGAAATTTGTGTGAGTCAAATGGACAAAGAGAAAATGAAATTATTAGAAGAAATATTTGATGAGGTGATATAATGCCAAAATATAGTATCATAATTCCGGTTTATAATACAGAAGAATATTTAAAAAAATGCTTGGAAAGTGTTGTGAATCAAACATATAAAGATTTTGAAGTTATTATAGTAAATGATGGAACAGAGGATAATAGTCAATCTATTATTGATGCCTATACTCAAAAATACAAAAATGTGAGTTATATTATTCAAAAAAATCAAGGATTAAGTATGGCTAGAAATAATGGTATTAAAAAAAGTAAGGGGAAGTTTTTTTTGCTATTGGATAGTGATGATTATATTGAATTAGATTTATTGAATGTATTAAACCAAGAAATAGAGAAAAATGAGAATATGGAATTACTTCGATTTCAAGTTCGGAATATATCTAAAAATACAATAGAGTATCATGAAGAACCATTTAAGTTGTTAGATGGAAATAGGGCTTTTGAAAAAATTGCTAAATATCATTATGTGGAATTGGCTACTTGCTATTTATATAATAAAGAGTATTTTCAAAAAAATAACTTTAAATATCAAAAAGGGATTTACCACGAGGATTTTGGGCTTACTCCACTAGTTATTGAAAAAGCAAATTTAGTTTCTTCCATTGATTTTTTAGGGTATAATTATGTAGAAAGAGAAAACAGCATTATGACAAATTGTTCTTATGAAAAAGTACAAAAAAGAGTTTCTGATTTTTATCACAATTATTTATACCTTATGAATGAGATAGATAAATTGCCAGGGGAGCATAAAGTTTTTAAAAGTTATATTTCTAATTGTTTAATAGTAAAAATTTTAGAACTAAATAATCAAGATTATAAAATATATTTAAAAAAATTAAGAGAGAATAAAGTTTTCGATTATATATTAACAGATACTATTTTCAGAAAATTGAAAAAAATATTGATACTAATTAGTCCAAAACTATATTATAGGAGGATATTATGATAAGTATTATTATTCCGTGCTATAATGCAGAAAAAACAATCAAGAAATGCTTAGACAGCGTTGTAAATCAAAGTTATAAGAATATAGAGATAATTCTTATAAATGATGGCTCTACGGATCAGACAGATAAGATTATTCAAAAATTTTTGAAGGATCATCGAATAAAATATTATGACCGAAAAAACCACGGAATTGGAAAAACAAGAAATTTTGGAATTCAAAGAGCTACAGGGGATTATATTACGTTTTTAGATAGTGATGATTATTTAGATAATAGCGCGATTGAAAAATTTTATAAATTTGCAAGTGAGAAACAGTTAGATATGGTTATTAGTGATTATTATATCGTTGAAAAAAATCAAATAGAATATGAAAAGATTCCATCATTTGCGATTGGAAATATTCACAATCTCCCTAATTTAATTTTAGATGTTAATTTATCTCCTTGGAATAAGTTATATAAAACGGAATGTATTAAGGGAATTTTTTTTGAAGAAAATTTGAAATATGAAGATGCTCCCTTTGTAATTAGAGCATTATTGACAGCAAAAAGAATAGGAAAATTAAACGAACCAACACATTATTATGTAATTAATTCAAATAGTGAAACAACTATTCGAGATGAAAGAATATTTGATGTCTTTGAAATATTAAATATTATAGGTGAGCATTTAAAAAATTACTCTTTTTTGGAGGACGTTTATAAGACTTTAGTTGTTAGAATTTTATGCAACTATAATATCCAACAAAGATATCAGAAGAAAATCAAAGTTTGTCACCATTTTATTAATAAAAGCTTTAAATATATGAAAAGCGTAGATAAAAATTATAAAAATAATAGATATTTTAATTCACGCAGTAAACTAAAAGCACTTATTGAAAAAAGTCAATTTTTAACAAAATTTTATTGCACCATTTATATTATTTTAAGGTAAACCTATTATTAAAAGCAACCATTAACGGTTGCTTTTAATAATAGAAAAGATGTTTAAATTATTTTAGAGTTATTAATATATAATCTTTTTTATTAGTTTCTATTTTGTGATAAACGGTATCCTCTGCTAGTGTTAAATTATTTGGTGTTAAAGAACTATCGTTATTGATTGAAATATTCGGCAGTTTGAAATAATCTAAAAAATATTTTGTATCCCAATACCAATCACCACTAAATGATTGACAAACAAGTCTGGTTAGTATATTTTTATATTCAGCTGGCATGTTTTCAATAGAAGGTGCATGACCAATATTTCCTTTTATTCTAACTGTTTTTAAAGTATTCGTTTTCATTATCTCTAATTTATTGAGATCAACTATTACTGACTGTACTCTAAAATCTATATATCTTTTTTGCTCACTTAAAGCATTTCCATATGTAAATGGGAAAGTAAATAAACACCAACATAAACATAAACTTATAAATTTAGGAATACATAGTTTTTTATCATTTGTTGCATTCACTCCAATCAGTGCGATTAAAACACCAAATCCATACATTGCTCTAGGTGGAAATATTGGTTTGCTTAAGGCTGGATATAATCCAAATGCAGAAAATCCAGCAATTGTAAGTAAAATTATTGAAATAGTCGCAGCGAACACTTTATTTTGCTTACTTTGTTTGGATTGAACAATTACAAAGCATATAGATATAAATACTATTAATATTAGTCGCAATTCTTTAAAATCACTTATTACAAGTTTATAGTAAATTTTTAAATTTTTTAAAAATCCTGGAACTAATTCTTTTATAGGTAATAAAGAATTTGATGCATATGTATCCGTAGGTATCATAATGAATAGTTTAAATATTATCAATCCCAACAAGTAGCCTATTGATGTTGAAACTACAATCTTAAGAGCATCTTTTCCTTCTTTTTTATTCCATGCTTTAAATGCCAAAAATATTGTTATTAGAGGGATTATTCCAGAAGCAGCTTGATAGGAAGTACACATAATGATAGTTCCTAAAAAAGTCATTAATAAAAAGCCTAAATTATATTTGCTGTTTTTGTTGTAAAATAAGAATGGAAATGTACTGGCTAATATTGATAGTGCCATGTATGGTGAATCATATTTATATGATATACATTCCAAAAAATATGGTGATAATCCAAGTGGAATCACTGTGACTAGGTTTAGGAATGTTATTTTTTTATTATTTTTAAATAAATGTAGTATTATAATACTTGATATGACAAGAAAGAATATCGCTATAATCTGAGTTAATGGAGAAATATCAGTTAAATATTTATTAGAATGGATAAATATGGATAAGTATTCGGAGATAAACCTACTAAAATTTTTCCATCCACGCAGACCAAATTGTACTCTTGATAAATCATCTATGTAATTGAAGTTAGCTCTTATAATAGGATAAACAGCTAGCAAGTAAATGATAGTTAAAATAAAAAAAGGTTTAGTTAAGTATGCATACTCTTTCTTTTGATTCTTAAATGATTTGGTTAAAAAATTTTTAAATTTATCATAGTTTATATGTATATTTTTTATTAATTGATTCATATTCGCACTTCCTTATAAAAATCTCATTTATAATATTATTTAAATTATATCATTTGCTTTTTGTTTTGTAAATTTATTTAGATTGATTCATCAAGAGAAAAATTTATATTGCAAAAATGCTATTTCTTTTTTTGAAAGTATCACTGATTTCCTGGAAAATATTATCTGATTTTATCTAAATCGTGTTCTTTGAGAAAATTTAGTCTGATATTTATACCATTTTCAAATTGAGTTCCTTGTAAATGGGACTTTTTCTTGATATAATGGTTTATAGAATGTAATGAAAGGAAAGGATCAAATGAAAGACAAGAATGCAATTGTTGTTAGTCATGTTAATAAAGACTTTAAGTTATATTATGATCGAGCAAATACTTTAAAAGAAAAAATATTGTTTTTCACTAAGAATAAAAGTAAAGATGATATCTTACACATCCTTAAAGATATTAATTTAACAATAGAAAAGGGAGAAAGTGTTGCATTAATTGGCACAAATGGAAGCGGGAAGTCAACATTACTAAAGTTAATGACAAAAATTATTTATCCTAATAAAGGTAAAATTACAATTGATGGAAAGTTGACCTCTCTATTAGAACTAGGGGCAGGATTTCATCCGGATTTTTCGGGTCGTGAAAATATTTATTTTAATTCCGCCATATTTGGACTAACAAGAAAAGAAATTGATTCAAGAATTGATGAGATTATTGAATTTTCGGAGCTTCAAAATTTTATTGATAATCCTGTTAGAACATACTCTTCTGGTATGTATATGCGTCTTGCTTTTTCAATTGCAATAAATGTGGATGCAGATATTTTATTGATTGATGAAATTTTAGCTGTTGGAGATCAGCATTTTCAAGAAAAATGTTTTAATAGATTAAGAGAATTAAAAAAATCTGGAAAAACAATTGTTATTGTAACGCATAGTATGGGGCAGGTTAAAGCTTTTTGTGATCGAGCTATTTGGTTGTACAATGGAAAAATAAGAATGGATGGGAATGTCCATGATGTACTAGAAGAATATATCAAAGTCTGTGGGTGATGAAATGAATTTGATTAGAGAATTATATAATTATAGAGAATTATTAAAGACAAACATAAAAAAGGAAATTAGGGGAAAATATAAAGGGTCTTGGTTAGGGATCGTTTGGACATTTTTGAACCCATTGCTTCAATTATTAGTGTATTCATTTGTTTTTCCTTTTATTTTAAGAGTTAATGTTGAGCATTATACAATATTTATGATAGTAGCCTTAATGCCATGGAATTTTTTTACAGTAGCAGTACAACAAGGATGTGGGTGCATTGTTGCAAATGAAGGTATATTAAAAAAAGTGTATTTTCCAAGGGAGATTTTACCAGTTTCTATTGTTACTAGCACTTTAGTAAATTTCTTTATAACATGTATTATTATGTTTTTGTTTATTATTTTTGGTGGTGTTGGCATAACTTGGCATTTACTTCTTTTTCCACTGATTGTTTTAATTCAATATGTTATTACACTAGCACTAGTATTTATTTTATCTGCTATTGTAGTTTTTGTAAGAGATATTGATCATTTTGTAAGTATTGTTTTAATGTTAGCTTTTTATATAACACCAATTATATATACCCCAAACATGTTACCAGATAAATATCAGTGGGCAATTACTTTTAATCCTATGGCTCAAATTATAGGGGCCTATAGAGATATTTTATATTATCATCAAATGCCAAATATGTTATCACTTGTAATTGTTGCACTTGCTAGTATTATTTTTCTGGGAGTAGGGTATATGATTTTTAAAAAATTAGAAAGAAACTTTGTTGAGGAGTTGTAGTTATGGAAAAAAAAGTAATTCATTATTGTTGGTTTGGAAATAATCCATTACCAAAGTTAGCTAAAAAATGTATAAAAAGTTGGAAAAAATATTTACCTGATTATGAAATCATTAGATGGTCCGAAGAGAATGTAGATTTGGAAGCGTGTCCCTTTATAAAAGAAGCTTATGCCAATAAAAAATGGGCATTTGTAGCAGATTATGCTAGAACAAAAGCAATGTATGAATATGGTGGTATCTATTTTGATACAGATATGTTAGTAAAAAAAGACATTCGCTTTTTACTTGAAAATGGGACAATTTTAGGCATGGAAGATTCTAGAATGGCTGCTGCTGGCGTTTGGGTAGAAAATCAGCCAAAAAGTTGGTTCTCTAAACAGATGTTGGATTTTTATCAAAAGCAAGAACATTTTAATATACATGATATGTTTTCAATTAGTATTCCAAGAATTATTAATAAAATTATTCGCCCACTAGGATTTGATCATAGTATAGATGAGATTCAGTATTTAAAACATAACGTTATTATTTATCCTAGAGAATATTTTTATCCTTTTTCCTATGATCATCAAAATAATATTTTTACAGAAAATACTTGTATGATTCATTATTTTGATGCTAGTTGGATTTCTAAAAAAGCTAGGTTAGAAAATAAACTACAAAGGTGTGTTGGGAAAGAGAACTCTTTTCGAATTTTAAATACTTACCGATTTATTAAAAGAAACTCGAAAAGGGTACTTAAAGTATGCCTGTTTCCTATTGTCCTTTATCGTAGATATAAAAGAAAATACACCCCTGAGTATAAAAAATTAATAATAGATGCTATAGATAAAATTAAAAATTATCAAAATTTCATAGTTTTTCATAACCCTGCATGGTTGGGAGTTACAAGTGCTACTATAGAACTCTTTGATAATCGAGTTCCTTGTGGGGAATTATTTAGAAAACGCGATGTAAAATTAATTGGAGATGCCGTTCTTCATAATGATATTAATCAAGTGATTTTTAGTTCTATGTGCATAGGTTGGAAAGATCTTGCTATTTACTTAAAACAACAGAATCCAGAAATTAAAATTAAAACATTTTGGCATGGCAGTCATTCCCAAGTTTTAGAACCTTATGGATGGTCCAGAAACACAGAAATTATTGAACTTCATAAACAGGGAATTATTGATGTAATGGGAATCTGTAAGCGAAGTTTACTTGAATTTTATCAAAAGGAAGGTTATAAAGCGGCTTTTATTACGAATAGAGTAAATTTACCAAAAAAAGTAACCAGAACTCAAAATAATAGTAAAGAGATAAGAATTGGTTTATATGCAGCGAAAAGTGATGATTGTCGAAAAAATATGTTTACTCAAATTGCAGCTATGTCTTTAATTGAAAATGTAGTTTTGGACATGGTACCACTTAATCCAGATGCAATCGAGTTTGCTAAGGTTTTGGGAGTAAAATTAGATGGAATAGAAAATTCAATTCCCCGTCAAGAACTAATTCAGAGGTTAGCAAATAACGATTTAAACTTATATGTAACATTTTCTGAATGTGCCCCAATGTTACCACTTGAAAGTTTTGAGGCAGGAGTGCCGTGTTTAACAGGAAATAATCATCACTATTTTAAGAATCATGAACTTGAAAAATATTTAGTAGTTAATAATGAGGCAGATATAGAAGAGATAGCAAAAAAAGCAAAAATATGTCTTGAAAATAAAGAAGAAGTCATGAAACTGTGCAAAAATTGGGTAAAAGAGAATAATAAGAATAGTAAGAATGATGTAACAAAATTTATGAATATGTGAGGTATAGTATGATAGAAACAGATTTAAATAAAATTAAAAATAATGGTATTTTGACTTTGTTACCGGATTATGATATCGATCAACAGGAAAGCTTCCAATATATGTTTGGAGAGACTATTGTTATTCATAATAATGTAAATAAAGGTATAGTACATAGTTTTATTGAAAAAACAAATAAAAAACTTTCCCAATTAATTTTGGTAAATTACTCAGATGTTTATCGAGATATATTGCCTTATATTAGTTCAAAAATAAAAGTAAAATGGATTTTTACCCACTATTTGGCAGATCTTACTAATGCTATGCTTATGGATATACTAAGAACAATTTTAACCTATTATGATCGAGGCTTAGTGTCTAAGATAGGATGTTTTGATCATAGTATGTATCTTGCATTAAAGAAATCAAAACATGTAACAGATCATATTCTTCCAGATATTCAATTTTCACCAAAGAAGTCACCTAAATCTAAGGATATTGCTATCATTAGCAATGATTATGATGTAACACATAGTTATTATAATATATTAAGTGCTTTTCAATTAATAGATTATAAAAGATTAAAAATAAATCCTACACTACCTGTTACAAAGCAATTTGTTGAAATTTTTAATATCAAGACAGATTCAGTTTTGGATATTGAAAGGTTAGAAGCAAATAATGAATTGAATCTGTATGTTAACTTTACTAATTCTAAATATTATAAAGTTTTAAAAAGTATGGATCGGGGAATTCCATGTATTGTAGGAAATATTAATTTATTTAATAGTAATAAAGTATTAAAATCTATGCTTGTTATGGAAAGTACTGATGATATTAATGAAATAGCAAGAAGAATAGAGTGTGTTAGAAAGAATAAAGAATTAATTTTAAAGGAATATAGTAAATTTAGACAAGATTATATAAAGAAATCAAAAAAATCATTAGAAAAATTTTTTGCATAAAATGAAAGCGTGAGTATATGAAAAAACTTAATATTTTATTTCAAAGTAGTCCTAATTATTCTGGAAATTCGAAAATTATGTATGATTATATTAAGAAAAAATATAAAAATAAGGTAAATTTATATTGGGCCATAGGGAGTAGAATTGATTATGATAGATTAAAGGATAAACTAAATTGTGTTATGTATGGAAGTACAGAAATGATTGATTTAATGGATACCATTGATGTAATTTTTACTACACATGGTCAACTTAGAGAATATAAAAAAGAGGGGCAAATTTATATAAATCTATGGCATGGCATTGGAATGAAAAAATTGGGTTATATGCTACAACAGAAAAATTTAGCCCCTCAAGATCAAAGGTATTTAGAACAGTTGCAAATGAAAACAGACTATATAATAGTTCCTTCGAAATTTTGGCAATTAATATTTTGTGCAATTTTTAGTGTAAATTATAATCAAATATTACCAATTGGTTGTCCTAAATTAGATCCATTAGTCAAAACAAATGGAAAAGATAATCTAGAAAAAATTTTAAATATGAATTTAAGCCATTATAAAAAAATTATTTATTATATGCCAACTTTTCGAAAAGGGTGTAATCGTTTAGATTCAAATCCTAATCTAAATAATATTTTGAATTTGGAGGAATATGATGAATCTTTGTTAATTAATTATTTAGAAGAAAATGATTATTTATTATGTATAAAATATCATCCAGATGAAGAGGAACTCTTTAATTTTAATATTTATGATAATGTTAAGATAATAAAAGAGGAACAACTTCAAGAATATGAATATTCTGTTTATGATATATTAAATGCAGCAGATATGCTAATTACTGATTATTCTTCCTTAGGAATAGAGTTTACAATAATTGATAAACCTGTAATATATATTGATAGTGACATTGAAGACTATCAAAAGAATAGAGGGCTTATCTTTGATGATAAAAATTTTTGGTTTCAAAATAACAATGTTAGTAGTATTGACGGGTTATTAGAAAAATTATCAATAGGCTTAAAAAACAAAAAATATCATAGTGAAATGAAAAAACTTTGGTTTGGCAATTTAAATGATGGAGGATTAGAAAATATCTGTAATTATTTTTTTACCGCAAAAGGTGAGTTAAGAGCAAATATTTGTAGTATTGATAATTTCCCCGCTAGGCAAGAAAAAGAGATTACAAAGTTAAAAGAAAAAAAAGATTTTTTGGAAAGATTAACTAATCAGTATGAAAGTGAATTAAATATGATATATAATTCTAAATCATGGAAAATATTAGAAAAGTTAAGAAAAATCAAAAATAAGATTTTTCATCATAAAAAGGAGGTGACAAAATGAGAAAATTTATTTTTGCTTTGCTCGTTTTAAATTTTTTAACATTAAATGTTAACGCTCAAGAAATAGAACTAGAAAATTTTGATGAGGAATCGCAAATACAACAAATTGAAATAAATGACAAAGAACAACAATTCGAAGATTCTAATACAGAAACCTCAACTACTCTAATGGCAGAGCCTGCTAAATCTAATGTATTAAATGGACTTCAAAAAATAAATGGAAATATGTATTTTTATAAAAATGGCGTCATGCAAAAAGGAATTCAAATAATAGATGGTAAGAAATATTTCTTTGGAGAAGTACAAGGCGGCTTAAAATACGGATTTGTAACAGCATTAAATGGAGATAAATATTATACAGGAACCGATGGAATCATAAAAACAGGAATTCAACCAATCAATGGGACAACTTATTATTTTAATGAAAATGGAGTTATGCAAAAAGGAATTCAAATAATGGATGGTAAGAAATATTTCTTTGGAGAAATACAAGGCGGCTTAAAATACGGGTTTGTAACAGCATTAAACGGAGATAAATATTATACAGGAACCGATGGAATCATAAAAACAGGAATTCAACCAATCAATGGGACAACTTATTATTTTAATGAAAATGGAGTTATGCAAAAAGGAATCCAAATAATAGATGGTAAGAAATATTTCTTTGGAGAAATACAAGGTGGCTTAAAATATGGATTTGTAACAGCATTAAATGGAAATATATATTATACAGGAACTGATGGAATCATAAAAACAGGAATCCAACCAATTAATGATAAAAAATACTTTTTTGGAGAAGTACAAGGAACTTTAAAGTATGGATTTGTGACTGCATTAAATGGAGATAAATATTATACAGGGACCGATGGAATTATTAAAACAGGAATCCAAACGATTAACGGTAAAAAATATGGCTTCAATGAAGATGGAGTTATGCAAGTAGGAATGCAATCAATTGGTGGAATAACTTATTATTTTAATGAAGATGGAGTTATGCAAAAAGGAATCCAAATAATAGATGGTAAGAAATATTTCTTTGGAGAAATACAAGGTGGCTTAAAATATGGATTTGTAACAGCATTAAATGGAAATATATATTATACAGGAACTGATGGAATCATAAAAACAGGAATCCAACCAATTAATGATAAAAAATACTTTTTTGGAGAAGTACAAGGAACTTTAAAGTATGGATTTGTAACAGCGTTAAATGGAAAAGTCTATTATACAGGAACCGATGGAATTATTAAAACAGGAAGACAACCAATTAATGGAGTTTATTATGATTTTGATAGTGAAGGTATATTACAAAGTGGGTGGACCACAGGTACTAATGGAAGTACTTATTATGTAAAGGACGATGGAAGACTCGCAAATGATTGGATAATAATAGATGGGCAAAGATGTTTTTTTAACTCACTGGGTGTACTTATTGGTAAAAATGTAGAGAGAATTATTGACATATCTACCCATCAGAAAACTATTGATTGGAATACTTTATGGAAATCTAATTTAATTGATGGCGTGATTGTTAGAATAGGATATGGAAGTGAAAATTTAGATGGACAATGGTACAATAATATCGCTGAGATTCAGAGATTAGGTATACCATATGGTATTTATTTGTTTAGTTATGCAGAAAATGCTGCTGGTGCAAAATCAGAGGCAAATTTTATAATTGATAATTTTAAAGGATTAAATCCAACTTTAGGAATATATTATGATATAGAAAGTTGGAGCTACTATGAAAATGGGATTTTTCATACTACGGATAATATAAGTGCAGGAACTTATGAACAAATAATAGGAACATTTGTAGATACCATTAAAAATTCTAATACAACAAAGAATTATAATGTGGAAGTTTATTCTGGTAAAAAATTTGCTGAAACTAGATTTACTGCAAAAAGCAGAGAATTTGTTACATGGATTGCTCAATATAATCATTATTGTACATATACTGGTTCTATATATAATATGTGGCAGTATGGTGGTGAGTATTATCCAGGGATAGATGGAATTGTAGATACAAATGTTAGATGGAAAAACTAAAGCAAATTTTTGCTTTTTTCTTTTGTAAATCAACTTGAATGTATAGTATTCTAAGTATTGAAAAAATACTGCTATCTTATAAATATTGATATAATAACGAATTTCATGTATAATAAACCTAGGTGGTAAAATGAAAAAAGTAATAAAAAAATATTATAAAGATGCTATTGTATTTCTAATTCCATTTATTTTCTTTTTTCTTCTATTGTTGGCGTATTATCCAGGGATTATTACATATGATGGTAATTTTCAGTGGAATCAAGTACAAAGTAAATTGATTAGTGATGCCCACCCCTTTTTCAGTACATATTTTATGTATTTAGTTTCAAAAATATGGAATAGTCCGAGAGCAATACTCTCTTTCCAAATTTTTATTTTTAGTTTCTTTTGGACTTTTATCTGCCATAAAACAAGAAATAATAATTTTAAGAGACAAGTAATTTATACATGCTTCATAAGTTTGATTCCAATTATTAGTATATATTCTATAACCTTATGTAAAGATATTTTATATTCTTATTATTTAATGATGCTTGCATTTTTAACCTATTATTATATTAATGATAAGCTCTATAATACTAATAGATTTCAAATGATATTAATTGGACTATTGTTATTTTTGATTTATAGCTATCGACATAATGCAATTGTAATAGTAATACTATATTTGATTATAATAACTTTTTTATTTTTAAAAAATAATAAAAAAAATATTCGAAAAATTTTTATTATATTTATAACTTTTCTCATTTTATTTGGAGTATTTTCAATTCCTAAGAAAATATATTTAGAAAGATTTGCTAAAGAAACTGAATCAAAGGCAAGTGAAGATTCAGAAGTTAAACTTAATATTGGAACCATTAATCGTTATATGACATGGATTTTTGGAGCTTATATAAAAGAGGATAAAATATCTAAGAAAGATCAAATATTTCTAAATAATATTATGAATATAAAACATTGGAAAAAGGCTTATGATCCATATTTAATTAATGGCACTTTTAATCCTGATAAATTAAATGAGAAATATTTATTGGACCATCAGGATAAGTATCAATCGATGTTTATGAAATATACCCTAAAGTATCCGCAAATTTTATTAGATCATTATTTAATAGCAGATTCTTTACTAATTAGCATTGATTCTATAGATCATGGATATATATATATATACCCATTTAGAAAATGGAAAACAGGACATTATGGATTTGGTTCTATGTTAGAAAGTAGGTTTCCAAAATTAGAAAAAAAATATACTGAATTGATTAATTTTACTTATGAGGAACCACTAAAATATTTATATCAACCAGGTTTAATTTTATACATTTCTATTGCAGGCGTTTTGTATTTAAGATTTAGTAGAAAAAATAAAAATTATTATTTAATATTGCTTCCTATGATATTGAATACGATTTCGTTGTTACCAGTAAATTTAGCTCAAGATTTGCGCTATGTTTATATTAACTATTTAACTATTATAGTGATTGGATTGTTGTTAATAGCGAAAAAAGAAAATCGTCCCCAAATTATAAATGAGTTAAAGAAACAAAATAATTTGGCAACAAAAAGATTAAAAGTTTTATTAATTATACCCGCTTATAATGAAGAAAAAAATATATTAAGAACATATCAATCTATTGTTAATTATAATAAAAAGGCTAATTTAAAATATGATGTTATTGTGATTAATGATGGATCAACGGATCAAACGAAAGATATTTGTTTAGAAAATAATATTCCTACAATTCATTTAATCCATAATTTGGGAATTGGTGGAGCAGTTCAAACAGGCTATAAGTATGCTTATGAGAACAATTATGATATTGCTGTTCAATTTGATGGAGATGGACAACACAATGTAAAATATATAAAAAATGTAATTGGGCCCATTATAGAAGATAAAGCAGATTTTGTAATAGGATCAAGATTTTTAAAGAAAGAATATGATAATTTTAGATCTACATTTGTTAGAAGAATTGGAATTAATATTATTTCATTTTTCATTCAGTTGGTTGCAAAACAAAAGATATATGATACGACTTCAGGATTTAGAGCATGTAATAAAGATATTATAGCTGAATTTTCAAGAGAATATCCACTTGAATATCCAGAACCAATTACTACTGTTGAATTAATTAAAAAGCAGTATCAGGTAAAAGAAGTTCCTGTAAAAATGAATAAAAGAGAAGAAGGAACCTCTTCTATTCATTCATGGAAAAAGATTTATTATATGGTTAATGTAATACTATCTATATTAATAGTGGGGGCAAGGAGGTATAAATAATGACAGTTAGTTTAAGATGTGGCTTGGTTTTAGTATCTCTTATATTATTAATTATTATTTTTATTATTTTGAAAAAAGGGAGAATTCCTGTTAAATATTCTTTGATTTGGATTTTTGCTAGTATTATTATTTTATTACTTGGACTTATTCCTAATCTATTTTGGTCAATTTCTAAATTTATTGGATTTGTTACAATGTCTAATATGATAATAGGGATATTTATATTTGTACTATTGTTGATTACTTTATCTTTAACGGTCATTGTTTCAGGTCAAAAAAAGAAAAATACATTACTGATTCAGGAGATTTCTATATTGAAACAGAAAATGGGGGAGAATGAATGAAAAATAATTTACATACATTTGTTGTTTTAGCTTATAAAGAATCAAAATATTTAGAGGAATGTATAAAATCTGTTTTGAATCAAAAATATAAAAGTAAGGTAGTGATTGCGACTACAACACCAAATGACTATATTACTTCTTTAGTAAAAAAATATAACTTGGAGATAACCATTAGTAGCGAAGGTCATAAAAGTATTGGTGGTGATTTTGATTTTGGAGTATCTTGTGGTAATACAGATTTAGTAACAGTTGTACATCAAGATGACATTTATGATTATGAGTATAGTTACAATATGGTTCAAGCTTATTGTAAAAATAAAGATAGTTTAATTCTTTTTCCGCATTATTATGAAATAAGAGGAAAAAAGAAGGTCCACAAAAATATAAATTTAAATATTAAAAGCTTGCTTTTAACACCTATAAAAATAACTGGATTAGGGAAATTTAAATTTATTAAAAGATTGATACTTAGATTTGGGAATCCAATCTGTTGTCCAGCTGTTACATTTAATAAAAATAAGATTCCACTTCCATTATTTGAATATGATTTTAAATGTGACGTTGATTGGCATGCTTGGGAGACGCTTAGTAAAAAAAAGGGTTCCTTTACTTTTATTAATAAACAATTAATGGGACACCGAGTACATGATGAATCTACAACTACGGAATTAATTCATGATCGAACTAGGACGAAGGAAGATTTAGAAATGTTTAAAAGATTTTGGCCCGAATGGTTGGCAAAGTTTATTAATAATTTTTATGTAAAAGCGGAAAAAAGTAATGAAAAAAAGTAGGTGCTGTATGGAAAATAACCCTGTAGTTAGTATTGTTATTCCAGTGTATAATGTTGAAAAATATATAAACAGGTGTATTGATAGTTTATTAAATCAAACCTATAAGAACATTGAGATTATTTTGATAAATGATGGATCACAGGATAATTCTTTAAAGATTCTAAAACAATATGAAAAAAAATACAATTTTATAAAAGTATTGGATCAAAAAAATTCTGGCCCAGCAGTTGCTAGAAATAATGGAATTATGATGGTGAACACAGAATATTTAATGTTTATAGATTCTGATGATTATGTTGAAGATGATTATGTTGAAACATTTTATAATGCGATAAAGGATACAGAGTATGATGTAGTAATGGGAGGATTTAAAAAAACAGATGGAATCTCTATTTCATTTCAAAGGGAAATACCTGAAGGAGAATTTTCTAAATATATTGTTACTGGACCAGTATCTAAGATTTATAGAACCTCTTTTATCAAGAAGAATCATATTTATTTTTTGGATACTAATAGTAGTGAGGATATTTATTTTAATTTAAAAATTATTAATTTAAATGCTAACATTAAAACTTTTAATTATATAGGATATTATTATTTTGATAATTTAAGTTCTATTTCTAATACTAAACATAAAGGATTTAATCAAGATATAAAGATACTGGAATTTTTAGATCAAATTAATTTTAGGGATGGACAAAATGTTGAACTGAATGAATATTATATTATTCGATACTGTATTTGGTATTTATTATATTCAGGAAGAAATGTTGCTCCTATAAAATTTGAAAAGGAATATAATAAACTATTTAGTTGGTTGCAGAAAAATATACCAAATTATAAAAAAAATAAATATATAAAGATTAATGGGCCAAAAGGAGAGATAAATAAAATAGGAAATATTATATTTATCTTTATGTTTCTTAGCAAATTTCATTTAATTGGTTTATTTTCTAAGGTTTATTGTAAGGGGAAATGAGAATGAGAAAAGTTTCTGTAATTATACCTGTCTATAATGCTGAAAAATTTATTGATAGATGCATTAATAGTGTACTAGATCAAACATATAAAGATATTGAAGTTATTTTGATAAATGATGGTTCACAAGATAGTTCTTTAAAAATTATAGAAAAGTATAGTATGGAGCATGATAATATTCACTATTTTACTCAATCTAATAAAGGACCTGGTGCTGCAAGGAATAAAGGAATAGGTTTAGCTAATGGAGAATATATCACATTCATAGATGCAGATGATTATATAGAAAAGGAGTACATAAAAAATTTAGTTTCTAATTCAAGTAATATGGACATAGTTGTTTGTGGTTATAAACGTTTTGATCAGGGTCACCATTTGATTTTAGAACAAACCCCTAATGAGAATATTATTAGTCATTTTAAATTTATCTCTACTGTCTGTAAGTTATACAATAAAAATTTTCTGATAGATAATAATTTAAAGTTTTCAGATCGAAAAATTGGTGAAGATATGTTATTCACATTAAAATGTTATTCCTTAACTAATAAAATTAAATTTATTCAATCAACTGGATATTGTAATGAGGAAAATTTAGAATCGATTACACATGTTATTAATTCTGAAAAAAAAGTGAATATGTTCGATTTAGTTAAAGAAATTGATGCAACAATCGATTTAAAAAAGTTTGGAAATTTATATCTTTTTTTCTATTTAAAAACAATTATTATAAATTTATTAATGCAACCTAAAACAATGATTTTTAAGGAGTACTATCAAATATATTTAGAGAGTTTTCAATGGCTTGATCAAGTGTATACAAGAGATAACCAAAAAATAAAAATAACCTGGATTAAGGGTGAAGAATTTAAAATTAATTTATGTGTAAATGTATTTATTGTTTTAAGGAAAGTTCATCTTATAAAACCATTTTTATTTATTTTGAAGAAGATTAATATAAGATTATAAAGGATGATTTTATGCGTACAGAAAAGTCTATATTAAATGTAAGTTCTAACTTTTTTATATATACTTTTAGAACTATTATGATGTTTATTGTTCGAACTGTTTTTATCAAAGTATTGGGAGAGGAAATATTAGGATTAGATGGTTTGTTTACGAATATTTTATTAATGCTTTCTATAACTGAATTGGGAATTAGTAATGCTATTAACTTTAGTTTGTATAAACCACTGGCAGAAAAGGATTATAAAAAAATTAGTATTTTAATGAGTTTTTATAAAAGGATTTATAGGATAATTGGCTTCGTTGTACTATTATTAGGCTTAATAGTAATGATTTTTTTAAATCATATTGTGAGTAGTGTATCAAATATTAATATATATATAGTTTATTTAATTTACTTATTTGATACAGTGACCTTATATTTTGTTTCATATAAGGATACACTTATTATAGCAGATCAAAATAATTACAAATTAATAAAATATAATTTTATTTTTTATTTAATTATGTATATTTTACAAATTATAGTTTTAATTATAGCAAAAAGTTTTATATTGTATTTATTAGTAAAAATATTAATTATGTTTATTCAAAGAATTTATATCAATAGGTACATTACAAAAAAGTATAATCAAATTTCTTTTAATTCTAATGAGAAACTAAACGCAAATGATTTACAAATTATTAAAACAAATGTAAAAGGAATGTTTTTTCATAAAATTGGTTATTATTTTATTAATGGCACAGATAATATTGTGATATCTAAATTTTTGAATATAGTTACTGTTGGTATCTATACAAATTATTTATCATTAATTACAATGACCAGCACATTATTAAGTAGTTTATATAAAGGAATAACAGCTAGTTTTGGAAATTTAATTGTTTTAGAAAATAGAAAATTACAAGAGCAAATTTTTGAAAGAATTAGCTTTGCAGGACATATTATTTATAGCTTTGTAGCTATTGCGTTTATGGTTTTAATAAATCCTTTTATTACATTATGGTTAGGATCTAAATATACATTTTCTACATCAGTTGTCATTATTATATGTATTAATTTCTATATAGATGGAATGAGATTAGCTGTTGATTCTATTAAAGATGCTGCAGGTGTATATAACCAAGACAAGTATGTGCCTATTGTTCAGGCTATTATTAATATTATTATTTCAGTTTTTTTGGTTCAAAAGATAGGCCTTATAGGAGTAGTTATAGGAACTTTAATTAGTAATATAGTATTACCATGTTGGAATAGACCATATATTATTTATAAATATGTATTTAAAGATTCACCAAAAAATTATTACATTAATTATATTAAAAATTTTATAATAGGATTTATAACAGCCTTTTTAATTTCATTAATAATGAGTTTCATTGATTTAAAGATAAGCGTTATTAATTTTATTATATCAATTTTTATATATTGTATTCTTTATTTTATTATGACTTCGATTTTCTATATTAAGAATAGTAATTATAAATTTTATATTCATTTGGTAACATCTAAAATCAAAATGATTTTAGGCTTGTGATAATATTATATTCTAAATTAAATTGTAATAAAAAAGAGTTAGATTACTCTTCTGGAAATTTTAATTCTGCAATAAGATGTTCTGAACATCTTTTTTCTTTTGGTGGTAATTCCATATAATTGCCATATACAAATGACAGATAATTATCATAGTTTTTTGTAATATAGAATTCATATTCTTCAAATTTATGGAGAATACGATTTTCAATATAATTATTTGGCAGAATTTCTCGCAGTAAATATCTTCCGCCATAACAGATAATTTTGTTTGTCTTTTGATTATTAAATTTAGTCATATTTTTATATAATTTTTTTTTACATTTATTTGTTGAAATAAAAAATGATGCCCATTTAATTAATTTTAAAATGAAGTTTTTAATTTTACTATCACTAAAACTTTGATTGCCAAGTTTATTTGAGTACATCATTTTTAATATGAATACCTTTATGAAATAGTATTTCATTATGATTTCATTGTTAGAAATATTATCGCATGGAAATATATCAATCCAAATTCCTTGTTTATTTTTGTCTATATTAGAAATCCATTCTGCATAAATTGAATTTTTCCTTCTTATTTTTCCAAAAGGAGAAGCGAAGTCCTCATCTGTTTCAAATGATTGAAAATAATATTTATTATCTAATTCTTTTTTTTGAATCTCAATGAATTTTTTGTAATCTTTTCTATACATGTGAATATCGATATCATCGTCCCAAGGAATAAAACCATTATGTCTTATAGCACCAATGCAACTTCCTCCAGCTAGAACATATTTTAGGTTATATTTTTTACAGATCCTATCAAATTCTATTAGCATTTCTATTTCTATTTTTTGCAGCTTTTTAATTTCGTCTTTGGTTATATTTCTCATATAGTCACTTCCTATATTTCTATTTTAACACATTTCAGTTGTAATGAAATGGAAATTATTTAAAATGCTTATAAAATCTAGAAAATACTTTTGTTTTTATTTATTTTAGTATATAATAATTTCAGGGAGTTGTGGTTTATGAAAAAAACGCTCAGGGAGTCTAACTATGAATTATTAAGAATTATTGCAATGTTTATGATTATTTTAGGACATGTGATAGGCTATGGTCGCTTACGTATTAATATATTGGGGGTAGGAAATTATATTTTGAATTCGATTATGGCAATTTGTATTGTCCATGTTAATTTATTTATGTTATTAACTGGTTACTTTTTAAGTAATTCTCGATTCAAATTAAAAAAAGTGATTTCTTTTGTTTTACAACTTGCTTTTTATAATTTTATAATTAATATTATTCTTATTTTAATTGGAGTTGTTGATTCCTTTAATGTAGAATTTATCACTCAGATTTTCTTCTTAAATTTTAAAAATTATTGGTTTTTTAGTTGTTATATAATACTTTATTTTCTGAGTCCATTTATTAATAAATTTATATCATTAATTGATAGAAAAACATTTAAAAAATTGATTATTTGCTTATTAGTTTGTTTCAGTATATTGCCATTCCTAACAACGAATTTGTTTTTTGAAACAAATGGTTATACTGTTTATCAATTTGTTATGATGTACTTCATTGGAGCATATATAAAAAAATATGATGTAGTAAGTGAGATTAAAGGAAATCTAACCAAAAAAAGATTAACGTTTTTTTCTATATATATTGTATGTGCCATTATAAACCTATTTTCATTTTATACTTCAGTAGGAATGAAAAATATAGGTAACGAAATGCTAACGTATATTGCTGATAACATGATTAATTATTTTTTGAACTATAATAATCCTATCATAATTATACAATCTATTTCATTTTTTCTATTATTTGGTACTTTTCAATTTAAAAACAAAACTATCAACAAAATCAGTTCTTTAACTTTTGGAATATATTTAATTCATGAGAACTATTATATTAGGCAGAAGTTATATAAGTGGTTAGGGATTGTTATAGAACATACGACATATCAAGGAACAATCATATTTAAAGTATTTTTATTAGCTATGGTTATTTTTGTTGGATGTTCCATTATAGAATGGTTACGACAGCTATTATTTAAATCGATTTCGACATTAAAAATATTAAAAAAGATAGATAAAAAATTATTAACCTGGTTAAATAATTTAATAGAGGTAAATTAGTATAAGTTCAGTGGGTGGAAGGTTATTAATGGAAATAAGTATTATATTCAATCCAATAAAAAAGTATCAACAGGAATCGTAAATATAAATGATAAAAATTATATTTTTAATTCAAATGGTATATTTCTAGGGATTCAAATTACTATAATCAAAAAGATCCAAATTGGGCCTCCATATATTATGGGCGTGGAAGTCTTGGAAGTACAGGTTGTTTACCAACTAGTGTTGCAATGGCTTTATCTGGAGTGCTACCAAAAATGGATGGATAAGTACTTATGATGTTTGGAATCAGCGTAGTTTTGATTCTTATGATCTACGAGGAGGATATGCATTTTATGCGTTGAGTCTTTAGAGAAAGGATTTATATAGGATAATTTTAAGATGGTAATATAATTATATATAGAATAGAGGAAATAGAATATGAAAATATTAGTTACAGGTGGTGCAGGATATATAGGAAGTCATACCTGTGTAGAACTTCTCAATAAGAATTATCAAGTTATTATTTTAGATAATTTTAGTAATAGCAAAAAAGAAGTACTAGATAAGATTCGATTTCTAACTGGAAAAGATATGAAGCTATATGAAGGCAATATGTTGGATAAAAAATTTTTAATGAATATATTTCAGGAAAATGAAATCGACTGTGTGATTGATTTTGCTGCTTATAAAGCTGTTGGGGAATCTGTTAAAAAACCAGTTGAATATTATACCAATAATGTTTCTAGTGTTTTAAATCTTTTAGATGTTATGCAAAAGTCTAATTGTAAATCTTTGGTCTTCAGTAGTAGTGCTACAGTATATGGAGACCCTAAAACTGTTCCTATAACAGAAGAGGCTGAAATAGGTGGGACAACTAATCCATATGGGACTAGCAAGCTTTTTGTTGAACAGATTTTAAAGGATTTATATCAATCTGATAATGAATGGAATATTTGTATTTTAAGATATTTTAATCCAGTTGGAGCCCATCCTTCTGGACTAATTGGTGAAGATCCAAAGGGAATACCAGCTAATTTAGTTCCATACATTTCGAAAGTTGCAAGTGGGAAATTAGAAAGTTTAAGTATATTTGGAAATGATTATGATACAAAAGATGGAACAGGGATTCGAGATTATATTCATGTTGTTGATCTTGCGCTTGGCCATATTAAAGCTGTTGAAAAACTTTGTAAAGTAAAAAAAGGGTTACATATTTATAATTTAGGTATAGGAATTGGATATAGTGTACTTGATTTAGTAAAAACATTTGAATCTGTAAATTGTGTTAAAATAAATTACAAAATTTCCCCTAGAAGGGCAGGAGATATTGCAATCTGTTATAGCGATCCAACCAAAGCTAAAAAGGAACTAGGATTTGAACCAAGTAAAACTTTAGAAGATATGTTGAAGGACGCATGGAACTATGAAAAAAATAGTTAAATGAGTGCTAAAAAACATAGAAGACATAAATATATAAAAATTGGAATTTGAGGGTAAAATATCCCTCTTTTTCTTTACTCTACAATAAATATAAAGTATAATTATGGTAGGTGATAAGTGTGAAAAAAATAACCATATTAACTCTTCATCTTGGATATGGCGGAATTGAAAGATGTATTTCAAATCTTGCAAATACACTTGTAAATGATTATGAAATCAATATTATTTCAACATATAAATTATATAATCAACCAGGATTTAAAATAGATAAAAAAGTGAAAATAGATTATTTAATTAATGATGATTTAGCAATAAAAGTAGATTCTTATAAACGGAATTTATTACATTTTTATTGGTGTCAATTATTTAAAGAGTTATTTGATGACTATTTAAAAAAAGGAAAAATTTTTCAATTATTATTAGATACATTAAACAGTTGGAAAATCGTTAAATTAAAAAAGAAATTAATGATTCAAGCAATTCAAGATTGTAATAGTGATATTATTATTTCAACTAGAGACATTCATAATTTATGGCTTTCTAAATATGGAAAAAAAGAAACACTGAAAATTGGCTGGGAACATAATCATCATCATGGCAATAAAAACTATATTCATAAACTTGTAAAATCTGTGTATAATTTAGATTACTTTGTTTTAGTTTCTAAAGATTTAACACAATTCTATACTTCCAAATTAAAAAGTTATCCTGTAGAATGTGTATACATTCCTAATAGTATTGATTATTTTCCAAAAGAAAAGGCAAAATTGGAAACAGAAAATTTAGTATCTATCGGAAGATTATCTAAGGAAAAAGGATATCTTGATTTAATTGATGTGTTTAAGGATGTTCATCAAAAATACCCAAATGCGAAACTAAATATTATAGGAGATGGTCCAGAAAGAATTAAAATTGAAAAAAAAATCCAAAATTTCCATTTAACGAATTCCATTACTTTACATGGATTTCAAGAAAGAAATTATATGAATAAAATTTTACAAGAATCATCTGTTTATTTGATGACTTCTTATACAGAATCGTTTGGATTAGTTTTGATAGAAGCCTTCTCTCATGGACTTCCCTGTGTTGCTTATAGTAGTGCGGAAGGGGCTAATGAAATTATCAGTAATAATTGGGATGGTTATTTAATTCAAGAAAGAAATCAAGAAAAAATGGTGAAACGAATTTGTGAATTACTTGCTAACCGCAATCGAAGACTAGTCATGGGGGCTAATGGAATAAAAAAAGCTAAAGAATTTACTACAGAAAAGACGAAAGAAAAATGGCTTCAAATTTTAAACAGAAAGAAATGATATTATGAAAAAAGTTTTGTTTATATCTAGTACAGGTGGACATTTAAATGAACTTTTACAACTAAAAGAAATCATGAAACAATATGATTCTTATTTAATTACTGAAAAAACAAAATCTACCGAGTCTTTAAAAGAGGAATATCAAGATAGAATACAGTATTTAATTTACGGGAGTAGACATAGGATTTTTACTTACCCATTTAAATTACTTGCGAATTGTTTTAAAAGTTTATACTACTATTTTAAAATAAGACCCAACGTTATTATTACAACTGGTGCCCATACAGCTGGACCTATGTGTTGTATTGGCAAAATTTTTAAAAGCAAAATTATTTACATAGAAACATTCGCAAATATTCATTCTAAAACAGTAACTGGAAGAATTGTTTATCTGTTTGCAGATTTATTTATTGTTCAATGGGAAAGTATGTTAAAACTTTATCCAAAAGCCATTTATGGGGGGTGGATTTTTAAATGATATTTGTTGTATTGGGAACTCAAGATAAGAGCTTTAAAAGACTTCTTATCGCAATAGAAGATTATATTAAAAAAGGAAGTATTAAACAAAAAGTAGTTGTTCAAGCAGGACATACTATATATAAAAGTGACTATATGGATATTTTAGATTTTATTCCTATGAAAGAATTTAATCAATATATTAAGAAAAGTGATTTGATTATTACTCATGGTGGGGTTGGAACCATTTTGGATGCTTTAAAAGAAGGAAAGAAAATTATAGCGGTACCACGTCTTAAAGAATATGCAGAACATGAGAATAATCATCAATTACAAATTATCGAACAATTTGAACAAGAAGGCTATATATTGTCTTGCTTGAAATTAGAAAATTTAGATCAGAAAATAAAAAAAATTCAAACATTTCAACCTAAAAAATATATTGGAGATAATCAAAAAATGATTCAAATTATTACGAATTATATTAATCAAATATAGGAGGAAAATATGGAAGAAGAAAATAACATGATTCAAAAAGCTTTAGATTATGCAAAGTCTTCTAGTAAAATAGAAAATTTAGAACCAAAAAAAGAAGAAGAAGCAAAAATTAAGTTAATGCTTAAAAATTCAGTACATGTTAGAAAAAGGAGTAATAAAGAAAATGGCAAGAATAAATGATGTAATTAATTATCAATCAAGTTATAGTGATTCATCAGATGTACTTAAAAATAAATTTGGTTTAAATAAGAAAGAATTATTAGAAGAAAAAGAAAGACTCCTTACAAATTACAAATTAGCTGATTTATATATAACAGGAATTACTGGGGATTTTGACGTAAAACATTATTTAAGTATCCATGAATATTTATTTTCAGATATTTATGAGTTTGCGGGAGAAATCCGTTCTGAAAATATTCAAAAAGTGCTACCATTTTGCCTTCCAAATTTAATTTATCCTAATTTAGAGGACACTTTAAGAAGAGCCAAAAGAGATAGCACACGTATTCAAAATGAGGAGGAATTAATTCATTTTTTTGCGTATTATTATTCTGAATTAGATATCATTCACCCTTTTATGGAAGGAAACGGTAGAGCAGAAAGAGAGTTTTTTCGTCAATATATACTTAAAATTAATGAGATAATTGATTTTGGAGAGTATGAAGTGGATTATAGTAAAATAGAATCAAAAGATCAGTTTATCCAAGCGTTAATTATTGCGGATGCAACATGTGATTTAACAGAATTAAAAAAATATATTAAAAATATCCTAGTAAATAAAAAGATACTTAGTAAATAGGTGAAATATGTTAGCCAATTTAAATGATAAACAAAAGGAAGCTGTAATAACGACAGGAGGTCCACTTTTGGTATTAGCTGGTGCTGGAAGTGGAAAAACTAGGGTTTTAACCACCAGAATTAGTTATTTAGTTCAAGAAAAAAATATTTCTCCTTCCCATATTTTGGCAATTACTTTTACAAATAAAGCTGCAAAAGAAATGAAAAATAGAGTTTTACAAATGCTTGGGAGTATTGCATATGATATTCAAATTTCCACTTTTCATTCTTTTGGACTTTTATTAATAAAGGAAAATTATGAAAAACTAGGATTCCAATCTAATTTCACTATTTTGGATAGTGATGATTCTCTAACTGTTATTAAGAAGATTATGAAAGAAATGAATTTAGACTTTAAAGTCTATAATCCTAAAGCGATACGTAATAAAATTAGTAGTTGTAAAAATGAATTAATAGATGCAGGCGAATTTGAGAAATATGCTCTTACAGATTTTGATAAAATTGTTCAAAGGATATATAGAAAATATACTACTAAACTTCTTACCAATAATTCACTAGATTTCGATGATTTATTAATGCTACCTATTTTTCTTTTAAAATCTAATCCAATCATTTTGAAACATTACCAAGAGAAATATCAATATGTTTTGATTGATGAATACCAGGATACGAATGAAGCACAATATATTTTAAGTAAGATGATTAGTGCAAGATATAAAAATATTTGTGTAGTTGGGGATGAATCTCAGTCCATCTATAGTTTTCGAGGTTCCAACTATAGAAATATTTTAAATTTTGAGAAAGATTATCATCATCCCAAAGTAGTTTTATTAGAAGAAAATTATCGATCAACTGGAAATATTTTAAATGCTGCTAATAGTGTTATAAAACATAATAAACAGAGAAAAGAGAAAAATCTTTGGACGAGTAAAGAAAACGGGGAAAAAATTAAGTATCATAAAGCGCTTAATGAGAAAGATGAAGCAAATTATGTATTAGAGGAAATCCAGCACTTAATAGAAGTAGGGGTTCCAAGAAAGGAAATTGCTATCTTATATCGCACAAATGCACAATCACGAGTTATGGAAGAGGCCTTACTTAAAAACAATATCCCATATAAGGTAGTAGGAAGCTTTTATTTTTATAATAGAAAAGAAATAAAAGATTTGATTTCTTATTTAAAATTAATTTATAATTCCTCTGATGATGTAAGTTTAATGCGTGTTATTAACGTTCCCAAGCGAGGAATTGGACTAAAAACTGTTTCTGATATTGGAATAAGATCTATGGAACAAGCTTGCTCTATGTATGAAGCAATTTTTTCAGGAAAAGAACTTATATTTAAGAAAATAATAGAAGAGATAAAACAAATTCAAGATAATTTAACAATTACAGAATTAATTGATGTCATTTTAGAAAAAACGGGAATGAAAGAAGAGTATATGAATGAGAAGTCGTTAGAAGCCGATATTCGATTGGAAAATCTAGAGGAATTTAAAACGATTACACGTAATTTTGAAGAACAAAATGGAGTTGTATCTTTGGGAGAATTTTTAGAAGAAATTAGTTTGGTATCTGATATAGAGGAGCATAAGAACAATGATGATGTTATCACTTTAATGACTGTACATTCTGCGAAGGGATTAGAATTTGAAAATGTCTTTATCATTGGTTTAGAAGAAGGAATTTTTCCACATGCGAATTCTATGTTTGATGAGGAGCAAATTGAAGAGGAGAGACGGCTTTGTTATGTTGCTATTACTCGGGCAAAAGAAAAATTATTTTTAATTAATTCCAGAAAAAGAGCTATTTATGGGGATATTAATTGTAATCCTCCAAGTCGATTTATTAGTGAAATTGATGATATATATTTAGATAAAGATACAACAGAAATTCAGGAAATAAGTAGTTTTTCAAAAGAAAAAGTTGATACTTCATCTAATATCGTTTATAATATAGGTGATAAAATTATTCATGAAGTATTTGGAAAAGGTATGATTGTTCAAGTAGATAAAAGTATTTTAACAGTTGCATTTCCCCATCCCTATGGAATTAAGAAATTATTAAAAGGACATCACACCTTTAGAAAGGAATGATAATATGATGGATTGGTTAGAAAATATATCAGGTGATTTTAAAGATTGGATTACAGCTCATGGTTCAAATCCTTTTCTATGGGTTGTTATATTTTTAGTTGGGCTTATAATTTTTGCAATTACATATAATGCTCTTACAAAACATCATTAATAATAAACGAAATAGCACAATTTTGCTATTTTTTATTTATTCAAAATATTAAAAATGTTATAATGTGAATGGTGAAATAACATGATTGAGAAAAGAATAGATGAGTTAATTAAGATTATCAATGAAGCTGATTATCGTTATCATACTTTAGATAATCCTACAATTACAGACCAAGAATATGATAAATATTTGCGAGAACTATTTGATTTAGAAGAGGAGTATCCTGAACTTGTTAGATTAGATTCTCCAACTCAACACGCGGGTGGGGAAGTGATTGATCAATTTAAAAAAGTAGAACATCAAATACCAATGATGAGTTTAAGTGATGTTTTTTCTGAAAGTGAAGTAATTGCATTTGACGAACGAATTCAAAAAGAAAGCATTCACCCAAAATATATGTGTGAATTGAAAATAGATGGGCTCTCTGTATCTTTGTTATATAAAAAAGGAATTCTTGTTCAAGCAGCAACTAGAGGAGATGGAGTCATTGGAGAGAATATTACTCATAATGTAAAAACGATTAAGTCAGTACCATTAAAATTAAAAGAAGAAGTGGATATTGAAGTTCGTGGGGAAATTTTCATGAGTAAAAAAACACTAGAGGCAATCAATATAAAAAGAAGTAAGAATAAACAACCATCGCTTCAAAATTGCCGTAATGCAGCTGCAGGTTCTATTCGTCAGTTAGATTCTAAAATTGCGAAAGAACGTAATCTTGATGTTTTTATCTATCATCTTCCTAATCCTTTAGATTATGGTATTTATAACCATCATGAAGCCATTCAGTACATGGAAAAACTAGGATTTAAGGTAAATCCTAATAATCAATTAGTAGATAATATTGAAGAAGTACTTCATTTTATTGATGAAAAAGCTAAGGAAAGGGATAATTTACCTTATGATATAGATGGGATTGTTATTAAAGTAAATAGTATAGAAGATCAACAAAAACTAGGCTTTACGGCTAAATATCCTAAATGGGCAACGGCTTATAAGTTTCCTGCTGAGGAGGTATTAACAAAACTTACAGATATTATTTTTACAGTAGGAAGAACTGGACAGATAACACCGAATGCAGTATTAGAACCTGTTATTATAGCAGGATCAACTGTTAAAAGGGCAACTCTTCATAATGAAGATTATGTTTTATCTAAAGATTTAAAAATAGGAGATATTGTATCAATTCGAAAAGCCGGGGATGTTATTCCCGAAGTTGTCGAAGTTAAAAAGGAAAGAAGAACGGGAAAAGAACAAGAATTTGTGATGATTAAAGAGTGTCCAATGTGTGGAAAAGAGATTGTAAAGAAGGAAGGGCAAGTAGATTATTTTTGTATGAATTTAGAATGTCCTGCAAGAAAAATAGAATCCCTTATCCATTTTTCTTCAAGGGATGCCATGAATATTGATGGCTTAGGAGAAAGAATAATGGAAGATTTTTTTAACTTTGGATTTATTCAAAAGATATCAGATATTTATCATTTGGATCAACACAAGAAAGAATTGATTACATTAGAAGGGTATGGTGATAAATCTGTTACAAATTTATTAAATTCTATCGAAAATAGTAAAAATAATTCACTAGAAAAATTGCTTTTTGGATTGGGAATTGCTCATGTTGGGGCAAAAACCTCTAAAATTATTGCACAACATTTTAAGCGACTAGATTATTTGATGAAAGCAAGTATTGAAGAATTAACTTCTATTTATGATATTGGAGATATAATTGCGAAAAGCATTGTTGAATATTTTTCTAAAGAAGATAATTTAGAGGAAATCCGAAGATTAAAAGAGATAGGTCTTAATATGAATTACATAGGGAAGGATATGACTATCAATAGTGAATTTCAGGATAAAACTTTTGTTTTGACAGGTAGTTTAGAGAATTATTCACGGGATGAAGCAAAAGAGATTATTGAACAATTTGGGGGAAAAATAACTGGGTCTGTTTCTAAAAAAACATCCATTGTAATTGTGGGAAAAGATCCTGGTAGTAAATATGATAAAGCAAAGGAACTTGGGATTACTATATGGACAGAAGAAGAATTCTTAAATAAGATAAAGGAGTAAATAGGAATTATTTTTTCTTTACAAATGACTATTTTTTAATAGTTAATTAGTGTAAAAGGTAAGAACAATTATATTAAGATGTCAATTTGTGGTATAATGATGCTAGATATTTTAGGTGGTAGCGTGGATAAATATATTATAAATAAAAAAGACATTGAAAAAAATTTTTTTCATTTTACGGATGAAAAAAAATTAAATAGCATTAGTAAAAATGGATTAATTCCTTATATTGGTAGCCATTCAAAATATATTGAAAAAAGTAAAAAAGTTTTCTTTGTAGAGGGATTAGATAATTTATTGATATTATTTGATTGCTGGATTAACTGTTGGTATTATATGCCTGTTATTCCATTTATTTATACATTGGGTTCTCATTTTCTTAGACAGAAATGGTTTCCACAGATTATAGCAGATGGTTATTTTGGGGTTCTTAAAAAAAGTAAGATTCATCGAAAACGTGCTTTTAAAATATTTAACAAAATATTAGATAATAGCATTTTGCTTCAGTTAGATTTAGAAGAAAATATTGATTTTAAATACAATGATTTCGATGAAATTAAATTAAGGGGTTACAAAAAAAGACATTTGGAATTAATGGGATATTCAAAAAGATACTCAAATTTAAATAACCCTAATATGGAAAGATGGAATATGCATACAATTTCGGGAAAGGGTATAGAAAGTAAAAAAATAAAGCTTTGTTTTTTAAAAAATAATACTAATGGCCTAAGAAATATATTTTATTATAGTATAGCGCATACAAAATTAGATTTAGAAACTACTTGTCCTATATTATACGATTATATAGTAGATCAAAAATTGAATATAAAAAATAAAAGCTTTATTGGATCTATAGAATCTGAATACCTTAATAGTATAGGATTTTCTCAAACTCAGATTAATAAAGTTGAAGAGTTAGTTAGTAGAGGAATTCAGGAACATTTATATGAAAAAATGAGAGTACCTTATCATAATTTAAAACATATTGAAAGAGTTATAATGTATTCCATTTGGATATTAAATGAAAAAGAAAATAAGTACGAGCATATAAAAAATCATAATGTTCTATTATTGGCGGCTTTATATCATGACTGTGGAAGACATCTAGCATCTAATAAAATGCATGGTATTGTTGGGGCAAAGATAGCCAGAGAGAGGTTAAAAGATACTTTGGATGATAAAACTATTAATAGTATTTGTCTTCTAATTGAAACGCATGCTTCTTACCAAGATATGGTTGATTTTAAAAATTATAATTATTCAGAAGAAGAGAAGAAAAATATTCAAATATTATCCGATATATTAAAGGATGCGGATGCACTAGACAGAAATAGAATTAAATTATTTCCCTTTGCGCAATGTGATGTTAATAAATTAAGAACTTTAGAAGCGAGAAATATCTATAATAAAAGTGAGTTGTTTTATGATAAATATAAAGATGCAACAAAAATAAAGGCGGGATAGTTATGAAAAAGAATATAATTATTATTATATTATCTGTTATTATTTTGATACTTGTATCTTATATTGTTTATGATAAAATCACTTATCACAATCCTCAAGAAGGAAGTGGAGATAGTTGTCCAATACCTGTAAAATAAAGTAAAAAATAACGTGATTCATGTTATTTTTTTTATTCCTGTGATATACTAAAATATATATAAGGAGGATAAGAAAATGGAAGAATGGCAAGGATTTCAGAAAGGAAAATGGACTCAAGAAATTAATGTAAGCAATTTTATTAAAACAAACTATCAATCTTATAATGGAAGTAGTGATTTTCTAGAAAAAACTACTAATAAAACGGATCAAGTTTGGCAAAAATGTACTAGTCTTTTGCAACAAGAATTAAAGAAAGGTGTTTTAGATATTGATGTAACAACAGCTTCTGGAATTAATTCTTATCCTGCCGGTTATATTGATAAAGAAAATGAAGTAATCGTTGGTCTACAAACAGATGAACCATTAAAAAGAATTGTAAATCCTTATGGTGGCATAAGAATGGTATATAGTTCTTTAAAGGCATATAATTATAAACTTGATCCAACTTTTGAGCATTATTTTAAACAGTTTAGAAAAACACATAATGATGGTGTATTTGATGCTTATACAGAAGAGATTAAAAAAGCACGTCATGTTGGACTTTTAACAGGGCTTCCAGATGCTTATGGTCGTGGAAGAATTATTGGGGATTATCGTCGTGTAGCCCTTTATGGAATTGATTATTTAATATCCCAAAAGCAGAAAGAACTAGATTATTTATTACTAGGGGAAATGAGTGAGTCTATCATTCGAACTCGTGAAGAAGTTTCTATGCAGTGTAGAGCATTAAAAGAAATAAAAGAAATGGCACTTAAATATGGGTATGATATTTCAAAACCGGCTAAAACTGCTAAAGAGGCAGTACAATGGCTTTATTTTGGCTATCTAGCAGCAGTAAAAGAAAATAATGGGGCTGCCATGAGTTTAGGGCGTGTAGATGCTTTTTTAGATATTTATATAGAACGAGATTTAGAAGCAGGTGTTTTAACAGAAATTGAGACACAAGAACTAATCGATCAATTTATTATTAAACTTCGTTTGGTAAGACATCTTAGAACACCAGACTATGATCAATTGTTTTCAGGAGATCCAACTTGGGTTACTTGCTCTATTGGTGGTTTAACTACCGAAGGAGATTCACTGATCACTAAAACATCTTATCGGCTTTTGCACACTCTTTCTAATTTAGATACTGCGCCAGAACCGAATATGACTGTTTTGTGGAGTGAAAAATTCCCACAGACATTTAAAGATTATTGTGCGAAAATGAGTATTCAAACGGATGCTATTCAATATGAAAATGATGATTTAATGCGACCTATTTATGGAGATGATTATGCAATTGCTTGTTGTGTTTCGGCCATGAGAGTCGGCTTAGATATGCAATTTTTTGGAGCTCGCTGTAATCTAGCAAAGGCCCTTCTTTATTCTATTAATGGTGGAGTAGATGAAATGAAAAATGAATTGGTGTTTGATGGATTTGAAAAAATGGAAGATGAGATTCTAGATTATAACAAAGTGAAAAAAATCTATTTTAAAATGTTAAAAGAAGTGGCTAGAGTTTATGCTAGTGCGATGAATATTATTCACTATATGCATGATAAATATGCTTATGAGGCAGGTCAAATGGCTTTACATAACACAGATGTTCATCGTTATATGGCTTATGGAGTAGCAGGACTTTCTGTGGTGGCAGATTCTTTATCGGCTATTCGTTATGCCAAGGTCAAACCAATTAGAAATCAAGATGGAATTGCTATTGATTTTAAAATTGAAGGAGATTTTCCCAAATATGGAAATGATGATGATCGAGTAGATGAAATCGCAAAAGAAGTTTTACAAACTATTTTTGATGAGTTAAAATCTCATAAGACTTATCGAGATGCAGAACCTACAATGTCTGTTCTTACGATTACTTCTAATGTTGTTTATGGTAGTAAAACAGGGGCAACTCCTGATGGAAGAAAGGCAGGGGTAGCATTCGCACCAGGTGCAAATCCTATGCATGGACGAGATGAAAATGGAGCTTTAGCTTCTTTAAATTCTGTAGCCAAATTAGATTATGAGACATGTTGTAAAGATGGAATATCCAATACTTTCTCCATTGTTCCAGAGACACTTGGAAAAACAATGGAAGATCGAATTCATAATTTAGTGTCCATTATAGATGGGTATTTCCATCAAAAAGCTCATCACTTAAATGTGAATGTATTAACACGGGAAACCTTAATCGATGCAATGGAACATCCTGATAAATATCCATTACTTACAATTCGCGTTTCTGGTTATGCAGTTCGCTTTAATCGTTTAAGTAAAAAACAACAGGAAGAAGTAATTAATAGAACGTTTCATGAAAAAATGTAATTTGAAAGGAAGTATTCATTCTATTGAAACACTGGGATTAGTAGATGGTCCAGGAATTCGAGTGGTTGTATTTTTCAATGGGTGTAAATTAAGATGTTTATATTGTCATAATCCAGAAACTTGGAAAATAGAAAAACCAAATATGACTGTTTCAGAATTAGTAGATAAGATTCTTAGATATCAACCATATTTTCAAAAGAATGGCGGTGTTACTTTTTCTGGAGGAGAACCTCTTTTACAGTTTGATTATTTATTAGAAGTCTGTAAAGTGTTAAAAAAATATAATATTCATATAGCACTTGATACAGCTGGCGTCGGTAATTATAATGATAAACTACTTGATTTAATAGATTTAGTTATCTTCGATGTAAAAGCTATAAAACGTCAAGAATATCAAGATATAACAGGATATTTAATTGAAAATTCTTTAAATTTTTTGAAAAAATGTCAAGAAAGAGATAAGAAAATGTGGATTCGACAGGTTATTGTTCCAGGTATTAATGATACCAAAGAAGGTATTCTAGAATTAAAAGAATTTATTTCAAAATTAAAGAATGTAGAAAAAGTCGAATTACTTCCTTACCATACTATGGGAATTGGTAAGTATAAAAATTTAGGATTGGAATATAAATTGAAGGATGTAGCTGCAATGGATCAGGAAAGGTGTAGAGAATTAGAAAAATTACTTTTAGAGTGATTTTTTTTGACGAAAATATCATATGACTGAAGTGAACAAGTAAGAATGAAATAATTTTTGTTAGTTAGAATTGAAAATCATGGGAATTCTTCATCTTTAAGGACAATATTAAAAAATAATAGAACCACTTGGTTATACTCTGGAATTTAAAAAAATCACTAAAAAGTGATTTACAAAAAGAGTAAAATAAGAATTCCCACAACGAAGCAATAATATACAAAATAAATTAATTTTCCATCTTTTACAAGTTGTTTAAACCATTTTGTTCCAATATAAGTAAATATAAAGGCAAAAAATGCACTAATAAAGTATAAAAGAACTTGGATAGATGAGAAACTCGATTCTAGTAAATCTTTGATTCCTATAATCATTGTTGCTAATGTAATTGGAATATATAAAATAAAGGAGAAATTAAAGGCCGTTTCTCTTTTTAAATTTCGAAACATTCCTCCAACAATCGTAGAACCACTACGACTAATTCCTGGAATTAATGCCACCACTTGAAATAGCCCAATGATGAGGGCATCCTTAAAGGTAATATCTTTTTTTTCTTTTTTTCCTTTAAAATCTTTAATTAAAAATAAGAATAAAGCCGTAATTAGTAAAGTAATTCCTACAAATTTAACATTCTCTTCTAAAAAGTCGAATAAATTTAATTTGGTTATAATAAGACCCATTATTCCAGCTGGAATTGTACCTAAAATAATCATCCAACAATATTTATAATTGGAATAGTATTTTCTCTCTTTTGTTTCTAAATAACGAAAGAACGATTGAATCAGATCAATAATTTCTTTTTTAAATAGAATAACAATAGCAATAAAACTTCCAAAATTTGTAATGATAGCGAGTAAATTAAAATCAATATCTTGTATTTCGTTTAATAGTTTTTGAAAAATTAATAAATGTCCACTAGAGGAAACAGGAATTGGTTCAGTAAAACCTTGTATAATTCCTAAAATAATATATTTCATAAAATTTATAAACATTTATAATCACCTATTTCATTATATACTATAAATTAAAATTAATAAATAAAACTGCATTAATTAAATAGAATTTAAGTAGGTGATTATATGCTTGCTAGGATTTTCTTTTTTCTGATTGGATTTGGTTTTACTGTTGTTGGAAGCATATATATAATTAGTTATTTAAATTTACTAACAATTGGGTATAATTTTTTAGAATATGTAAACTTTATTATTAGAAGAATAGAATGTTTATATGCTGTATTTGGTATCGGAATTATTGTACTGACATTACTTTGGCCAGGTATAGGAGGAAAAAAATATGAGCTACATATATGATATCTTGATTAACTTTAATAAAAATTTATATGAATTCTATGATTGGAATTTAAACGATGATATTGATCATGTTCGAAAAATTCCTGTTTTTAAAGTAGATAGTGCTACTTTATGGGATATAAAAAATAATGCTATTATTTTTAAAAATCAATTTTTAAATCAAATTTGTAATAAAACAGAAGTGTTTACGGTAAAGAATCTTAAGAATTTAAAATATGCTTGTCTATTTTGTGATGGAATGGAAACGATAGCTGTGGAAGTAACAGAAAGTGGACTAAAAAAGAGCAAACTTTTGATAGATGAAGAGGAAGAAGTAATTGAGGTTTGTTCCAAACTGGAAGTTCAAAGAATTGAATATAAAATTCTTCATGAATTAAAGGTTGAACAACATAAGACGAGAAAAGAAGTAGAGATGGAAGAATTTGTAAAGGAACAAATCAGGAATTTATCAAAAGAAACAGATACTAGTAAATTGCACTATTTATATTATGAGTGTTTTAATGAAAAAGAAAACGATAAAAATAAAATTATTGATAGATTCCGTTTAGAAATGAGTAAAAATTTTGATCAATTGGTTCAAAAACTATATCAATTTTTTAAATTGCTACAATTTAATCAATAAATATGTATAACATCGTCAATTATAACCAAAATATAATTGAGGAGGAATAATATGAAAAAAATAGCATTAGTTTTTACAACGTTGATGATCGTATTAATGAGTGGTTGTGGTGAGAAAACGCTTTTAGATACACCAACCAAAAAAGTTGAAGAATTTTTTGCAAATTATCAAACTTTAGATGAAGATGTTCTTACACAATTAGATGAAATAATTGATAAAGATAATAATTTGGCTGATGATCAAAAGGATGAATACCGCGATCTTATGAAAAATCATTATCAAAATTTAAAGTATGATGTAAAAGATGAAGTTATTGATGGAGATCAAGCAACAGTTACTGTTGAAATAGAAGTTACAGATTATACTAAAATAATGTCAGACTCCGATGCTTATCTAGAAGAAAATAAAGATTCTTTTAATGATGAAGAAGGTAAATATGATGAAACATTATTTACAAAATATCGTTTAGATAAATTAAAAGAGGCAAAAGATACAGTTAAATATACTTTAGATTTAACACTTCATAAAGTGGATGATGAATGGAAATTAGATGACATCAGCGAAGAAGATGAAAAGAAAATTCATGGAATGTATGAATACTAAAAATAGATAAATTGATTTATCTGTTTTTTGTTTGGAAAAGAGAATCTAATAAAATGGTGAAAACGAAGTATGAAGGCATTCATAGTTTTAAAATTATTCACAAAATTATATTTTAACAGAAAATTTCATAAACTTTTATAAAGGAGAAAAATATAATGAGAATTATACCAGATATTCCTCCAAAAGCTTTTACCCTTAGTGCAATTGTTATTGGGTACTTATTAATAGATGATACAACAGCCAATGAGCAAAATGCTCTTGGAAATTGGTTGATGCTAGTTGCACAAGTTCTATGTACCAATGCTTTTTATAAACAAGTTCAAGCAGAAAGGAGTGGACAGAATATGAATCAACCAAATACAGAAGAAACAATTCTTATGATTCAAAAAATGATTCATGCAATGAACCAGGAAATAGAAAATTTAAAAAAACAAGTATGAGATGAATCTTGGACATAATTTGTCCATTTTTTCATAGAATGAAATAGGTGAAAGTTATGAAGAAAATACTATTGTTAATGTTTATTTTTTTGTTTCCTGTTTCTATAAAAGCAATTAGTACGAGTGCAACTTCAGCAATTCTTATGGATATGGATAGTGGAAGAATTCTTTATGCCAAAGATATTCACAATGCTAGAAGTGTAGCTTCGATATCTAAAATAATGACAGCGGTAGTTGCCATTGACAATCGTGCTCTTAATGATAAAGTTAATGTCGGTAAGGAAATTGAAAAAGCTTATGGTTCTGGTATTTATATTAAACAAGGTGAAAAATTAACTTTACAGGATTTATTATATGGTTTAATGTTAAGAAGTGGAAATGATGCTGCTTTGGCGATTGCCAATTACGTTGGAAAAAACACAGAAGATTTTGTCAAAAAAATGAATGAGAAAGCTACAGAAATAGGGATGAAAAACTCTTTATTTCGAAATCCCCATGGATTAGATCAAGAAGATGGTGGTAATATATCAACTGCTTATGATATGGCAAAACTTACTAGTTATGCAATGAAGAATAAAAAATATCGTCAAATTGTATCTACTAAAAAATATACTTTAACAACAAATAAGAATACCTATGTTTGGAATAATAAACATAAGTTATTATCTAGATATGAGTATACAACTGGTGGAAAAACTGGATTTACAGAAATTGCAAGAAGAACTTTAGTAACGACTGCTAGTAAAGATCATCTAAATTTAGTGGTAGTTACTTTGAATGATGGAAATGACTTTTCTGATCATGAGAATCTTTTTGAATATGCTTTTTCCAATTATAAAAGTTATCAAATTTTAAAAAAAGGAAATATCAAAATTAAAGAAGATAATTATTATAAAAAATATCAACTTTATATTAAAAATGATTATTTCTATCCTCTTTCAGAAGAGGAGAAGAGTAGTATTAAAGTGCAATACGAATTAACGAAATTGAGAAAATTAAAAAATAATAAAAAGGTGGGAGTTGCTAAAATATATTTGGCAGATCAACTTGTTCATGAAGAAGGAATTTATCTGCAGTATCAATCTAAAAAAAGTAAAGGTTGGTTTTCATGATTAACAAAATTTGGGGTTTCTTTATTGTAGTAGGAATTATATTTTGTTTATGTACTGAAAAAGTAGATATTTTAAATAATGAAATTTTAGAATGCACTAAAAGTAGTTTGGATATGATTATTAAGATTTTTCCTGTTATGGCTTTGTGGCTTGGAATTATGAATATCGCAAAAGTTTCTGGACTTTTAAATAAATTTTCAAAATTATTATCCCCCCTTTTGAGGAAACTATTCCCAGAAATTCCAGAGGGACATGAATCATTTAGCTTTATTGCTTCTAATATTGTAGCGAATATGTTTGGGCTTGGAAATGCAGCCACTCCTTTTGGTTTAAAGGCTATGAAATCTTTACAAGAAATTAATAAAAATAAAACAGTAGCTTCTAGGAGTATGATAACTTTTTTGGTATTAAATACAAGTGGAGTGACGATTATTCCTACTACTATTATTTCTCTTCGAATGATGTATGGTAGTAAAAATCCAACAGAAATCGTGGTTGCTTGTATTTTGGCTACTTTATTTTCTACAGTTGGTGGATTAATGATGGATCGATTTTTAGCTAGAAAGAGGGGGTAATATGCTTAGTACAATATCTAGTTTAGTAATTCCTCTTTTGGTTTTATTAGTTGTTCTATATGGTATTATAAAGAAAGTAAATATTTATGATGTCTTTGTAGATGGATCCACAGAATCCTTTGATTTAGTTCTTACGATGTTTCCTTGTTTACTAGGAATGATATTTGGAGTAAATATATTTTTAAAAAGTGGGGTATTAGATTTTATTTTTAAATTATTAGAACCCTTCTTTTCCTATGTGAAGGTTCCTATTGAAATTTTTCCTATGATGATTATGCGACCAATTTCTGGAAGTTCTTCTCTTGCCATATTGAATAATATATATGAGGGATTTGGACCAGATAGTTTTATTGGAAGACTTGCAAGTGTTATTCAAGGATCTACTGATACTACTTTTTATATTTTAACCCTTTATTTTGGTAGTATTGGAATTAAAAAAATACGATATGCTTTATGGTCAGGACTTTTTGCAGATATTTTAGGAATTATTGCAGCTGTATTCTTAGTGAATCTTATGTTTTAACTTGATAAATGTTATAGAATTTGATATCCTATTTCTATAGGAGGAAAGAATATGAAAAAGGGAATTTTTTGTATGATTGGTATGTTATGTTTGACAGGATGCGGAACTAAAACATTAAACTGTTCTATGTTAAATGATGCGAATGAAGAACTAAAGATGACACAAAATATTATTACAACTTATAAAAAGGATACTTTAACTAGAATGGATATGAGAATTATTGTTGATTTTTCTGATAATTATGCTAGTTACTCAGATGACTTAGAGAAAAATTTAAAAGATACTTATAAGAATTATGAAGGAAAAAAAGGAATCAAAATTGATACTAAAAGAAAAGATAAAACAGTGACATTAACTTTTATGGCCGATTTAGATAAAATGGATAATGATACTAAAAAAGATTTTGATTTAGTAGGAACAGGCGAAAAGTTATCAGAAGTAAAAGCCGATTTAGAACAACAAGGATATACATGTAAAGAAGCATAGTCTTCTTGTTTTTTTTATTTAGTTCCTGTATAATTTGAAAAGCAGGTGATAGGATGGAAAGATTACAAAAAATAATTGCAAATAGTGGGTATTGTTCCCGAAGAAAAGCTGAAGAATTCATTCAACAAGGAAAGGTAAAAGTAAATGGAAAAACAATCTGGGAACTTGGAACCAAAGCAAATTTTTCTGATCAGATTCTGGTTGATGGAAAAATAATTGGACAAGAAATGAAAGTATATTATTTATTAAACAAACCACGTGGAATTATTTCTTCGGTACATGATGATAAACATAGAAAAACGGTTATTGATTTAATTGAAACTGATAAAAGGATTTATCCAATTGGAAGACTAGATTATGACACAACTGGTATTTTGTTACTTACGAATGATGGGGAACTTGCCAATTTAATTATGCATCCTAAAAATAAAATAGATAAAGTGTATGTCGCTAAAGTAAAAGGCTTGGTAAATAAAGAAGATGTTGCAAGTTTAACAAAAGGAGTTGTTATAGATGGTAAAAAGACAGCAAAATCAAAAGTAAAAGTCAAAAAATATGATAAAAAGAATCAAATATCTATTGTAGAAGTTTCTATTCATGAAGGAAGAAATCATCAAGTGAAGAAGATGTTTGAAAGCCTTGGATTTGAAGTTTTAAAATTAAAAAGAGAACGAATATCTTTTCTGAATTTATCTGGGTTAAAATCAGGGGAATATCGAGAGTTAAGTATAAAAGAGGTAAAAAAATTATATAGTGAAGTTAGTAAATAAAAAACCGAATTGTTCAAAATTCGGTTTTTTGTTCTTCTATTACAATAGCAGAAGTAGGGCACCCTTCAACAGCTTCTATTACTTCGTTTTTTAATTCTTTATCCATTTTATCTAAATTATTGTTATCGCTTGTTTGAGCAAGACCATCATCACCCATTTCAAATACTTCCTCTACAAGGGCCATACAAGCTCCACATCCAATACAAGATTCCTTGTTTACTTTTACTTTTTCCATAATTTTCCTCCTTTTAGTATTATAAGAAAAAAAGATGCTAAATGCAAGCAAATAGTTTTAAAAACAAAAAAAATATGGTATGATTATGATAGTGAGGTGGAAACATGGCTAGTAGGATGGAGCGCTATTACAAACGAACCAATTCTCGTTCCAAAAGAAGTGAGAGAAATCAAAGTTTGTACCGTGATATTTATGATTCAGCATCTTATAGTAATATTGAGGGGATTGCAACAATCGAAAAGAGTAACGAAATTGATATTACAAAAGTCAAAAAGATGTTAAAAAACAGAGAAGAGTATCAACGACAAAAAGAGGTTAGTCGATTTATGCAAAAAAAGGAACCCGAGGTATATACAAAACCTTTGCAAACAGATGACTTAGATCATACTAGAAACTATGATATTCGTGATATTTTAGATAAAGCAAAAGATACAAAAAAAAGAGAGAATCCCTACCATAGTATGAATAATACTAGCTATGATATATTAAAAAAAATCAAAGATAAGAAAGATTTGTTTAAAGAAGAAGAAAATGAAGATGAATTGAAAGAGTTAATTAATACCATTACTAGTAATAGTATGGTGAATCAATTAGATGATCGAGCCTTAAGCTTAGACTTATTAGATGATTTAAAGGCGAGCGAAGATGACACAATTATTGAAGGCAAAAGTTCTATAAGGAATATTTTAGATGAAGTAAAACAAGAAGATCGAAAAAAATCGCTAGATTCTACTGCAGAAATGGATAAAACTTTTTTTACTTCAAGTTTAAACTTTGGAGAAGATGACTTTGAGCAAATTGCCAGTTTAAATAATAATTTAATGAAGAATAATGTGTTATTAAAAGTTTTAGTACTTGTTGTTCTAGTTGTTATAACGGCAGGAATTATATTTTTAGTTTATCATTTTATAAAATAATTAAAGAGTATCTATACAAAATAGACTAATAAAATAGTCTATAAATTAGGTATTCTTTTTTTTCATAAATAATGATTTTATAAATGTAAAAATAGGGATACCAAGTAAAATAATATAACAGTAAATTGGATAGGTTTTAATTAAGAAAGAATTAGCGGAGGTATTATCTGGAAAGATAAACAAACTAATTAAAAGAATTATAATAATGACAGTATTTAATATCCAATGATTTCTTTTTTTATCTTTTAATTGAAATATATGTGAAATACCTACTTTGATAAAGTAGCAAATAAAGGTGATCATCATTAGTAAATCTAAAATCCATTGAATAGATAAAGTACTTTCTACTCTTTCAATAAATCCACCTAAACTGACTCTTCTTAATATTTGAAATTCTGGATATTGATATAATAAAGTTAATTCTATTCCAAATATAGATAGAATACAGAAAACTATTAAGATAATTGTTAATTGAACTAGAAAATAGGCTAGAATCATATTTTTTGTAAAATGTTCGTGTTTTTCAAAGTTGGTTTTAGGAATACAGGTTATCATAAATAAGGGCAATACTAAGTATCCAATAGCAGCAAATAAAGATTTAAATGGGGAAATTATTCCATCTGCCATAATTGGGAAAATATTAGAAATTTGAATTTGTGGGATAAGGGCAATTGCTGTAATCGAGAAGAAAATAAAACTAAGGAAAAAAATAATGGTACTACTTCTTAAAATTACTTGGATTCCTTTTGATAATAGGTAGATAATGGGAATTGTAAATAAAATTGCAATAAAAGTTTGAGGAGTGTTGTATAGATGTTGGGAACTAATAAAATTTGTTAAGTTCCAAAAAAATATCATTGCATAGCTACTAATAAATCCAATTAAAATGATATTGATTATTCGTCCTATTATTTTTCCAAATTGTGATTCTATTATTTCAAAGATATTTTGATTTGGAAATTTATTCATCAAGTGAATAGAGAGATAAAATGGAATAAATCCGATGATACTACTAAGGATAGGAACCATCCAACTATCTTCTCTACTAAAAATAAACATAGCATTGGTGGTTGCTCCAAGTAAAGAGCCATGACAAATGAAATAAAGAATAATCATTAATTGTGATAACTTTAGCTTTCCTCTAATATTAGTAATCATAAATACCTCCTATTAAACTTTTTTCAATGGATCCTTTGGTAGATAAATGAATTTCTGTTTTGATTTTGACATCTATATTTGGGAAAATATCCTCATTCCATTTTTTTTCTACTTTCTGGAAGTAAGTCGGATATTTTTTATAAAATAGATTCCCAAATCCAAAAATATCTGTTTTATATTTTTCCTGAGCAATTTTAATAGATTTTTTTATTTGTTTTTTTAGCGATTGTTTTGCTTTTTTTTCAATCTCCTGAATTACTTTTGTTTTTTCAATTTCCTTTTGACAAGTGATTTCTTGGATCGCCCCTTTTGCACTTACATGAACTGTTACTTGAGGTTTGTTATCAACTAGTTTATTACTAATGTTTGTTTTCATATTTGATAAATTTACAACAATATAACCCTCTCCGCATTTATAGGAAGTGATCATCTCTTCTACTTGATTGGATATAATATTAATTCCTCTACTTTCATCTTCCGTAGTATATCCCATTAATTTATCCTTTTTAAATATAGCAACGGTATCTAGTCTTGTTTTTGCATCAGGAGTAGACTGTTCTAGAATCTCATTTTTACTCCCTTTTTTTGCATTTCCTGTTATTGTAATGGTTGGCAAAACTGGTTCTTTCCCTTTTTTTAATAAATTCTCTACAAATTTACTATAAGTGATAGAAGTAGAAATAGCTTGTAAATCTTTAGAGGAAGCAATATTGGTTGCAATGCTCTGCCCTGGAAAGGATTCTAGTGGAGATAAAATTTCAATAATATCTTTAGCATCTTGATCTTTGGCTAAAATCAGATAAAATCTTTTGACTGATTCAGGATCTCGTATTAGAAAGTCTAATATATTTAGTAATCCATCTTTTGCAATCTCTTCTGAAACAATAACAACTCCTAAATGTCCTAAATAAGTATCTTTGGGAATTTTTAAATTAATTCTTTTTAGAGCTCTAGAAATTGTATTTCCCTTCCCAGAATAAACAACCGTTTGGCTTTGTCCTTCCTTCGGACTTGTTTGACTGTTTTTTCCGTTTGCAATTAGCACACTCACTTGATATTCATCATCTACTTTATCAATTGCAAGAGCAGTACTAATGGCAAGTGTATTTAATTCCCTATAGTTCCAACATCCACAAGTGAAAAGAAATAATGGGAGTAGTAATAGTAGCTTTTTCATTATTTTCCTCCTAATCTTTTAAAGTTTTTAATATTTAAAAAGAAAGGTCTATATTTTTGTTTATCTTTGCTTTTTCGAATAATAGCATAGCTTTGGCTATTTTTATAAAAAGGTGAAATTGGAGACATGTATGGAATTCCTTGAATTTCTAGACTGCATAATTTTGTAATGAAAATGACACCTGCTACAATGAAACCAATTAAACCACAAATTGTTGAAAATAAAATGAAAATAAATCTCCAAAGTCTAGTAGCATTTACAAAATCGATATCTGTATATAAAAGTCCACAGATAGCGGTAATTGCCACAATGATTACAACGATAGGAGAAATGATTCCAGCGCTTACCGCAGCATCCCCTAATACTAAAGCCCCAACAATACTAATGGCTGATCCCATTGTACTAGGGATTCGGATATCACTTTCTCTTAATATCTCAAAAGTAACAATTAGCATGATTGTTTCAAATGCAGTTGGAAAAGGAACTCCTTCTCTTTGAATTGCAAGGGATATTAATAATTCGTTTGGAATCATTTGCTGATTAAAAGTAGTAATTGCTATATAAAATCCGGGGGTTACTATTGTTAAAATAAAAGCAATTACACGTAAAATTCTAGTGAAATTTACATTCGCAGATTTTTGATATTCATCTTCAGCTGCATGAAGAAAATCGACAAATAATCCAGGGGTAATTAAAACGAATGGTGAATTTTCTATTAAAATCACAATTTTTCCTTCTAACAAAGAAGAACATGCTAAATCTGGTCGTTCTGTACTTTTGAATTTTGGAAAAGCGGATTTTTGCTTTTTTAGAATAAATTCTCGAAGTTGACCGCCATCCAAAATTCCGTCTACATCAATATTTTGTAATTTCTTTTTGATTTGGTTAATTTCTTTTGCTTCTACCACATCTTGTAAATAAGCAAGGGTAATCTTTGTTTTGGTTCTTCTACCAACAATTGTTTCATCAAACCATAGATTAGGATCTTTAATTCTTTTTCTAATTAATCCTAAATTTGTAGCATTATTTTCTGTAAAACTATCTTTCGGACCACGAACAACTGATTCGCTACTAGCTTCTGTAACCCCTCGGTCTAATTGACTTTTTGTTTCAATGACAATTGCTTGTTTGCTATTTTCTATAAAGATTGCTGTATATCCACTTGCTAAGTAATAAAAAACATCTTCTAATTGATTAATCGTTGTTAGATGACTATTAAAAATAGTATTCTCTAATGATTGTAATAAACTTTGAAATAAGGATGTTTTTTTATTTTTTACATAATAACTTAAATCTCGCATTAAAAAATCACTAATTTTGTCATCACTACTTACACTTTCTAAATAAATATATAATACTTCTTTATGATGAATTTTAATTTTTCTAGAAACAATATCACTACTTTTTCCATATTTTTGTTCAATTTGATTTAGTATTTCGTCTACATTCCTATTAATTTCCATAATAATCCCTCTATTTCCGTATTATTATTTCCAAAATTAGGGATTTTATAAATAATTTGAAATATATTTTTATTTCTTATATAATGAAAGTGGTGATGTAGTATGAAATATGATGTAGAAATTACTTCTATTGATCATAGTGGTCGTGGAATTGCTAGGATTGATAATAAGATTGTTTTTATTCCAAAAACTGCAATTGGAGATATTTGTACAATTAAGATTACAAAAACAAAAAAGAATTATTTAGAAGCGGAGTTAATTGAATTAATAAAACCAAGTGTTAAGAGGAAAAAACCATACTGTCGATTTTTTGATCAATGTGGTGGCTGTGATTTAATGCATATGTCTTATCATGATCAATTACGTTATAAAGAAGAAACTGTGAAAAACATTATTACAAGATATACAAAATTGAATAAGAAAAAGATAAAAAGTATTATTCCTTTTGATGATCCGTATTTTTACCGAAATAAAGTGAATTTTAAAGTACGCAAAAAAATCGGACTTTATCAAAAAAAGAGTTATGATATTGTAGAGGTTGATCGTTGTATTATAGCAGATACTTATATTAATAAATTGTTGCAATTAATTCGTGAAACAATCGATCTTTCTTATGTGAAAGAAATTACGATTCGTTCGAGTTTAAATCGTAATGATGTAATGGTTATTTTTCATATTACAAAAAAAATAAATGTAGACTCATTAAAAAAAGAAGTGAAATCAATTATTTTCTTCGATGGAAAAGATTATGAAGTCGAGTATGGAAATAATTATATTATTGATACAATCGGTATTTATCAGTTTATGATTTCTCCAACTTCTTTTTTTCAAGTAAATACAAAACAAGCTCAAGTATTATATGACCAAGTTATAGATTATGTAAATCCTAAAAAAAATGACATTGTATTAGATTTATATTGTGGAACTGGAACAATCGGAATTTATCTAAGTAGCCAAGTAAAAAAAGTGATTGGAATTGAAATTAATAAGGAAGCCATCAAGGATGCTAATAAGAACAAGGAGTTAAATCACGCAGATAATGTTGAATTTTTATGCGGGGATGTATCTAAGTTGATTCATCGTTTTCATACAGAGGTTGATATTGTAATTGTAGATCCTCCTAGGGCGGGATTAGATGATGAGGGAATTCAAAACATTAAAAGAATTCAAGCTGAACGTCTTGTATATGTTTCCTGTGATCCTATTACTTTAGCACGTGATTTGGAGAAGTTAGGGGATACATATGAAGTGGAAGAAATTACACCAGTAGATATGTTTTGTCATACATATCATGTGGAGTGTTGTACGTTGCTTAGTCTAAAGAAATAAGCAAAACCTTAGTAAAATAAAAAATTTAAAGAGATTTTAAAATAATAAAAAAATTAAGATTTAATATTTATGTAAAGGATAAAATATATTGTTAAAAAATTAAACTAAATATACACAGTTGTTTGACTTCTGTGTATATTTAATTTAAAATTAATTTAGGTGATATTATGTTATATTTTCATAAAGAGTTAAAAGAAAAGTTAAAATCAGATTATCAGATAAAAAAAGCAATTTTAAATAAAGATTACTTTAAAATTGCTAAAGGTTTATATTCAGATGTAGAATTTGTAAATCCTTTAAAGATAATATTAAAAAAATATCCTAATGCAATATTCACATCCGATAGTGCCTATTACTATTATGATTTAACAGATGTTATACCTGACTATTTTTATTTAGCAACTAAAAGATCAGATAGTAGAATTAATGATAAAAATATTAAACAAGTATTCATACCTAATGACTTATTTGAGTTTGGTAAAACACAAATTGAAGTAGAAAATGTTAAAATTAATATTTATGATGAAGAAAGAATGTTAGTAGAACTAATTAGAAAAAAGAATATAATTCCATTTGATTATTATAAAGAAATAATTGCTAATTATAGAAAGAAAACCGATAAACTTGATATTTATAAAATTGGGGAATATATATCTTATTATAAAAATGAGTCATCTTTATATGATACTTTAATGCGTGAGGTGTTTTGATGAATTTAGAAAACTTACGAAGAAAATATCTTGATAACGGATTTTCGCTTGCTAATGCTTCAGCAAAAATATGTCAAGATATTATATTAAATAAAATATCTAAAAGTAAGATGAATAAAAATGTAACAATCAAAGGTGGAGTTGTTATGTATGGTTTATCTAATGATAAAAGGCGTGCAACAAGAGATTTGGATTTAGATTTTATAAAATATTCACTTGCTGATGAATCAATTAAAGCATTTATAGATACGTTAAATTTAGTAAATGATGGTATTAAAGTTTATATAATTGGAGATATACAAGAATTGCATCACCAAGATTATAAAGGAAAAAGAGTTAATGTTGTATTAAGAGATGAAAATAATTTTAGTGTTTCTGCTAAACTAGATATAGGTGTCCATAAGAACTTTGATATTAAACAAGATGAATATTGTTTTAATCTAGAGGCACTTAATGAAAGAGCAATACTCATTATTAATTCAAAAGAGCAAATTATCTGTGAAAAATTAAAATCATTATTAAAATTTGGTATAAGAACTACTAGATATAAAGACATATTTGATATATATTATTTAATTATAAATGCCAATATAAAAAGAGATGAAATATTACGAATCTTAAATTTGATAATTATTAATGATAATACTATGAGAGAAGTAGATATTGAAGACATTGTTAGAAATACAGAAACTATTTTAAATAATGATATATTTAAAAGGAATTTATTGGATGCAAAAAATAACTGGTTGGGTATTTCTGTTTCTGAAGTTATGGATAGCATACTTAGATTTTTAAATGATTTATCTGTTATATCCGTTTAATAAAAAAACAATCATTTGACTTGTTTACTATCAACAATGTGGTTGGATGTTGGTAGAGTAGTTGACTTGTTTTATTTGAAAAACAATATTAAGGTTGGGATGCAACTTTAAAGAGTTTGCCGCTAGAAAGAGAAGAAGTAATAAAAATAATAAGTGAAAAATTAAGTATAGATTTAGATGATGGAATAGACTTTAAAATAGAAAATGTTAAAGATATAAGACAAGAAAGTGAATATGGTGGATTCAAGATAAATATACTAGCTAAGTTATCAACATTAAAAGTGTATCTAGCAATAGAACTAACAACAGGCGATAAGATAACGCCAAGAGAAATAGAATATAATTACAACAGTCATTTTTCAGATAAAAAAACTCCAATACTTGCTTATACGCTTGAGACAGTCATAGCAGAGAAATATCAGACAATAATTGATAGAGATGTTTATAATACTAGAATGAAAGATCTTTATGTTTTAATTAAAGAGAATGTCGAAAAAATAGATTTTAAAAACTTGGCTATGGCAATTAAAAACACATGCAAAAATCGAGAAACAGAGTTAAATACAGAAGAAATTAGAGAACAATTAAGCAATATGAAAACAAGTGAACAACTGATAAGATTATGGGAAAAATATCAAATTAATGCACCATATTCTAGTAATATCTCTTTTGACAATTTATTTGATTCATTAGATTACATAACCAATATATTAGATAATGAAGTTATAACTATATAATAATAAATGACTTTTCCTTTATTAAATGGTAAAATTTTATTTGGTTTTAGATATACTAAAATAAAATAATATGATTGACCATAGGCCTATTATAATTTTAATTTATAATGAATGATAATGATATCAACTGAAATCATTTCCAATTTTACTATTCACTTATATGTAACATCTATGTGTGTGAATTGATACATAGAATAATGAAATAGCGAAAAAAGGTGGAAATAATGGAGTGGTTAAAGATGATGTTTTGAAAATATGCGAGGTAAGACAATATGTTAGAATTAAGAAAGATAGATTTAAAAGAATTTAAAAAAGATATTTATAATGATTATCGTTTATTATTTCCTAAAAACGAGAGGAAAAGTTACAGAATTTTAAAATATATTAGTAAGCAAAATATATTAAAAATATATAAAATAGAGGAAGATAGAAACTATGTTGGTTTTATGATTTTTAATAGCATAGAAGGAAGTAACCTATTACTGTTTGATTATTTTGCAATAAAACCTGAATATCAAAATATGGGATATGGGAATAAAGCGGTCGCCTTGCTTAAAGAAGTTATGAACAATTATAGTTGTATTTATGGTGAAGTAGAAAAATTAGGGTTAGGAGGTAATTTAGAGGAGAATTATATAAGAGAAAAAAGAATGAGATTCTATAAAAATTTGGGCTTTTATAAATTGAAATATGATTTAAAATTATATGGAGTAATATATACTCCGATATGTTTAAACTTAAATGGGAAATTATCTGATGAAGAAATACTAGATGGTGCTTTTAAAATTTATAATACTATTTTTGGAAAAAGGAGCGTTAGAAAGAATTGTAAAATCATAATGAAATAAGACATATAAAATAAATTGACTGTTTTTAATATTATGGTAAGGTTTGTTTGGAGGAGCTATATAAGTCAAAACTATCGTTTATCGTAAAGATTATTTAAAAACTTTTAATCTCTGATAAAAAATCCTAAAAGTTTTTGAATAAACTTTTTTTTTTTGAAATTTTAGTTTATACTATTATTAGTTGAAGGATAGGGATGAATATCATGATTTTTAGAAAACCATTTGCTTTTTTTATAAAACATTTTAAACTGATCCATCTTATTTTAACAATATGTGCAATATTCTTAATTATAAAGACGAATCATATGTTAAGTTTTTATTTGGAATATATGGAATTAATAAATTTAGGATCAAGCACTACTATTTCTATTGATTTATTTAGCCCAATATTGTTAGTTTGTATTGTTGTTATGATTTTTGGTAGTCTTCTGATTGCTACCATTATGAGAAATAAAAAGAAGCCAATTATGTTTTATGTTGTAAATATGATTATTTATGTTTTTTTGGCAAGCGTTTATATGTTTTCCTACAGTACAATAGAAAATTTAGATATGGGACTAGTTGGTATTCGAACCCTAAAACTATTACAAGACTTTTTGGTAATTTCCATGATGGTACAAGTACTAAGTGTTATTATTTTAATGATTCGTACCTTAGGGTTTGATATTAAAAAATTTGATTTTGAAAGAGATTTAGAAGAATTACAAATTACTTCTGAAGATAGTGAGGAAGTCGAAATTAACTTAGAATTTGATTTTGATAAATTAAAAAGAGATATTAGAAAAAGTATTCGGCATTTTAAATATGTTTATGTGGAGAATAAAACAACAATTAATATTGTTGCACTTATACTGACTGTAATTATTGGGATTGTTGTATATCTACATGTTGGTGTTTATAATCGTATTTATCATGAAAATCAATTTTTTAAAGTAACCAATTATCAAATGGGCGTGAGGGAGTCTTATCTTGTAAATACGAATAATCAAAAAGAGATAATTTCAAATAATACTATTTTTGTCATTATCAATACTCAAATTCAATCCTATTTTGATACAGAAATAAAGTTTCAAAGTGCAAGAGTATCCCTAAAAATAAAAGATCACTTATTCCATCATCAAAAGCAATATAAAGGATATTTTGATGATTTGGGAATTGTTTATGAAAATCAAAAAATTGGAAATGAAAAAAAGAATTATTTATTAGTATTTGAAATTCCAAAGGAATATCAAAATGAAAAAATGATATTGAAATATTCAGATTATAATAATAAAGAAATTAATATTACCCCTCATCCTAATCGTTTTTTGGATACCAAGTTATATAATTATCATTTAGGAGATAAAATTGAGTTTAAAGATAGTATTTTAGGAAATTCTACATTACAAATTACAGAGACACTAATTCAAGATCAATTTAAAAACGAGTACGAATTTTGTGTAACTAAATCAGAATGTATACCTTCCTATGAGTATTTAACCCCAACTTATACAGGAAACGGTGAAAAGGCTTTGCTAAGAATAAAGGGAACTGTTTCTATAGATGAAAATAATCGAAATGAAAATCTAGAGGATTTATATGATTTTATGAAAATTTATTCTAAAATGATTTATATAATTCAGGGAGAAGAAAAAGAAATGCATATAAATTGGAAACAGGTAAAAGCTAAAAAGAAGAAGGAAGAAAATACATATTACATTGAAGTGCCTAAAGAATTAAAGGATGCTGAAAAAATTTATATTGATTTTATGGTTCGAGATAAAGAATATAAATATGCTGTTAAATAGTGTAAAAAATGTAATAAAATTGATTTTATGTTTGTGAATTTACAAAGTCAATGTTATAATGGTAATAGTATTATAGGAGGGAATATATGAAAAGAAATATGCTGTTTCTAGTTTTATTATTTGGTTTTCTAGTATTTCCTTTTCAAACAAAAGCAATCTGTAATTCAAATGAAAAAATAAAAATGGTTGCTCTTGCTAATAATATTAATAGTACTTATGTGTTTGATGAGAGTTCTAAGACTTTTCAAATTACTTTGACAAATATTCCAGAGGGCTTTGCTGTTAAGGATATCAATAGTGATGTTATTCATTATTATTCTCAGTCAGAGTTAAGTTTTGGTGGATATCAACCAGGAGGAAGTTATCGGTTTGATGTTTTTGACGCCAGAACAGAATGTGTTGGTGGAACTTTAAAATCATTTTATATTACACTTCCTGTATACAATTCAAATTATATGGATCCCTTATGTAAAGGATTAGAAGATTATGATATTTGTCAAAAGTGGGGAAAATATATCACCAATCGCTCACAGTTTGAAACAGAAATAAAAAAGTTAAATCAAGATTTAGTAATTTCTGAAGAAGAAGTGGTAGAACAAACTTATACAGGAGTATTTGATAAATTTGCGGAATTCTTTGTAAGAACATATTATATTATATTACCAATCATTATCGTAGGAGGATTATTTGGTATTTATAAATTGAATAAAAAGGAACAATTGTTTTAGGAGGTAGAAAAATGAAAAAAAGTCATTTCAAATTATTTATTTGTTTTTTTGCTATTATTGTTTCTATTTTATTTGGTAGTAGTGTTAGGGCAGCGGATGAAGGTTATAAAGCTATAACAAATGGTACAGCTGGATTTGGTGGGTATGATCCTTGTAGCAATGAAAAGTCGTTAGTTTGTATATATGGCTTAGTTGCTTTTAGAATTAGTTATTATGAAGATACCTCTTATATTGGTGCAGTTGATTTTTATGATACGGGTATTTATAAATCATTTTCTGATGAAAAATTAAAGCCTACATATAATATAGAGAAATCCCAATCTAAAAGTTTAAATCATAATAAGAAAGGACAACCAGTAACCAAGTTTCAAAAAATTGATTTAGGTATTGATTTTGATTCCAGTAAATTCCATGTGGAGAGCGCTCAAAAAAAAGTATATTCAAAATTTTTAAATAATTTAGGTAGTAAAAAAGCAGCTAAAACAGATGGACTGGCAAGAAATATTTTACATTATATTTATTTAAAAAGTAAAAACCAAAATTATGTGATAAATAGCGATTTTATTAGTGATAAATTAAAAAATACTTCTGGGAAATTTGTAGTAGAACCTTTATTTCTAGTTCGAATTCAAAAACAACCAGATGCAATAGCAGGAAAAGGCAAGTGGACATATTATATCGGGACAGCAACAACAGTTGCTCAAGAAGTAACTAATTCTCATTATTTTTATCAATGTAAGGACAGTGGAATTAGCTCAAGTACTTGTCAATTAGGGTGGCAAACAAGAAGCAATAAAAATCATGTTGGAAGGATTGCTAATAGCATGACTTTATCTAAAAATTGGAATGGAATTTCTAAAGTTTCTAAACTTAAGAAGAAGGATTCCGGTTATAGTATGAAGACAGTAGCAAACTTTAATAAAGGATATGGAATGGCGATTGTATATTTTGATTATAATGAAACAGTTACACATGGTACTATTCAACAATATTGTTATCAATTAGAAACTGACGATTGTGATTCAATAAATGGGGATTATGATATGTCAGTGAAGGTTTCGGGAACTAAGACTGTGGACGATGCAAGTAATCATACTTGTTTGAATAATCAAAACAATGACTCTTATTCAGTTTCAGAATTTGGAAAATTAAAAGAAGGTGTAGGAATAGAGAATAATGAATATTGTGCATTATATTGTAATGAAGATGTTCAGTTTCAGGTTCCAGAGTTTGGTAGAAGGAAAGGAACTTTGAAACAAAATCTATCATCATTTAATTATACTGATGAATATCAAATACGAAAAACAGCAATTTATAATTGTCAAGTAGATTTTAAATATTATTATACAACTAACCAGCAAGAAATAAATAATATTTCAAAGGTTTATGAAAGAGATATTCGCCCTACAAAAGCACAGGCTGATTTGGCTAATGCAATTACCAAAGTTCGAGATCTAAGAAATACTACTGATAGTTCTTCTTTGGGTCAAGTTTGTAAGACAGTAGTAGATGATAAATATGGTTTAAAGGAGTGCTATAACAAAGCTTTAGAACAATATAAAGCATCCAAACAAATTGTAGACGATTCTACAATAGATGAAAATGCAAAGGCTATTCATAAAGAATATGTAGCAAATTTAAAATCCTATATAGATGCATACGAGGCTTGGACAGCGACATGGGAAAGGATTCGAGAAAGCTATAAAAACTGTATTACAGGCAATATAACTAAAGATTCTTTTAAGTCGTCTGATAGTGATATAGTAGTGAAAGATACAGACGGGAATTCCATTACTTTATCTGCTCAAGATGATGGCAGTGAGGAACCAACTGGTGGTGAAGGAAGTATAATCTCAATATCTGAATCATGTAAAACTTCCCACCCAGATAGTTTTTTAGATCAGATAATATGTTCTTATAATTTGAGTTGTGACAGAAATCAGGATTATTATCCAAAATACAGGTCTATATGTGTTACAGATAAACTAGAGGAATTATTAGAAAGTCGTCAACCTATGACCGTTACAGAGAGATTGAAATGGACAGGAAATACAAATACTATAGTAGATTTTAATCGAGAAAATCCAATAATAGGACCTACTAATACACCAGGTTATAATACATCAACCAGTAAAGGTCAGGAGACTTTAGCATCTGGGACATTGAATTATTGCAAATGGGATTTATCAAAAGTCAACAAATTATTTACTATAAATAGTCAAAATGAACTTAGTTTTGAAAATAAAATAACTTTCACTTTTAAGGGTGCTATGGCGAAATGTTTAGGTAATACAGCTATTATAGAAAATCCGAAATCAGCTTCTGTAAAGGATTGTGCTTGTCCCCCAAATACAAAACACACAAAAATTAATGCTTATCATTGGTTGAATCAATTAGAATTATTGTCTGAAACGGAACGACAAAAATATATGAATGGTTTGACTTGTACAGAAGCAATATCTACATTCTGTGATAGTAACGTAGAGCCAAATATTGATTATTATGAGGAAATTGTGAATGGAGAAGGATGTTCGTTACAGGATTGCTTACAAGAAGGTAATCCATATGAATTTTGTTCTAGGGTAGCATGTAATCAATATAAATGTACAATTGATATAGCAGGAAAACAAACAACTACATATATTCAAAGTGCGGTTTATAGAGAGGCTTATCTTCGAGCGAAAAAACATGGTATTAATTGGAATGCATTAACAAAAGAAGAAGCTAATAATCAACTAGATGAAATTGCTAAAGAGCAATGTCAGCTTTCTCAATGCGATAACAAAGGAGATAAAGAACCATTTGTCTATAGAACAGTTCAACTACATAATGGTAATAATAAGACGTTATCATTTCCTGGCTTATCTGGCACAGGTAGAGATTTTGGATCAAATTGGAGTGAAGATTTAGTTACTAAAGTTTTAAATAGAAATAATATTGATGAATCAAAGCCAATGTACAAAATCACTTTAACTCCAGCAACAATTAGACAAATAAGAAATTATAATAAAAATCAAAATGATTATAATAATCCATCATTAGATTGTGCTGAAAATAAAGCCGCTTGTATTAGTAGTTTTTTACCTACAATTCCGATAGAAGGAAAATGCGCTGGGGCAAATAAAAATAATTTTTATTCGTGCGTTAACTATTAAGAAGGGAGTTGATAAATAATGAGAGATTCATTTTGGATTGCGTTAATCATGATGTTGGGTATTATTTGTATTGTATTTATCAACTTCTTTCAAATATATACCAATACAGATGAACAAAACTATATGCTTTTAAAAGAAACAACAGAGGCAGCTATGTATGATGCTGTTGATATGGATGCTTATAAATTACATGGCCAAATAAGAATTAATCGAGAAAAATTTGTAGAAAATTTTGTTAGACGATTTGCAGAAAGTGTATCATTATCCAATACATATGTTATTGAGATATATGATGTGAATGAAATGCCACCGAAGGTGAGTTTAAAGGTTTCATCAAAATTAGGTACTAAAGCCATCAATAATGAGGTTTTAGAATTTGATATTGTGAATAGAATAGATGCTATATTAGAAGCAACTGATTAGAAAGGAAGAGAGAAAATGAATAATTTTATAATTTCATTGAACAGATTTTTTAAAAACAAAAATACAGTTACTATTTTGGGAGTAATAGCTGTTATATTAATTTTATTCTTTGGTTACCGTTTTCAAATTAATAAAATGGTTAGTCCTGTAAAGAATATCCCAATTGCAACTAAGACCATTCAACCAAGAACAGAAATAACAGGAGATATGATTGAATATGTAAACGTCGCACCTGTTGTATTAGATAAGGGGAATATTATTACCAATTCTGCTGCTATTATTGGTAGATACAGTAATTATAATACTGTAATTCCAAAAGGAAGTTATTTTTATAATGATACAGTTATTGATGAAGCAAAACTTCCAGATTCCGCTTTCGTAAATTTAAAAAAAGGAGAAATTCCTTATAACTTCCCAGTTGATATTAATTCAACTTATGGAAATTCTATTTTTCCAGAAAACTATATTGATATTTATATGAAAGCTTACAACGAAGAAGGAAAACTAATGGTTGGAAAACTAATTGAAAATGTTAAAGTTTTAGCAGTAAAAGATTCAACAGGAAAGCATGTGTTTGAAAATACAGAAGAAGATAGACAACCAGCATATTTAATTTTTGGAGTAAAATCAGAAATTAACATTTTACTTAGAAAAGCTAGTTATATGAATAACTTTTCTGTAGAATTATTTCCAGTGCCACATGGTGTTGTAGTAAAGGCAGAAGAAGGGGAAACACTCGTTACATCTGAGACACTTAAAAACTTTATAAATGCAAATACTGTTCCAAATGATGAAATTGAAGATAAAACAGAAGAAACAGAACAGAAAAAAACAACAAAGAAAAATACATCAAGTACTACTGATGATACCTCATCTTCTACAACTAGATAGTAAGGTAATTTAATTGAACGATAATTTATTTTCACAAATAGATTTTGGAGCATTAAAAGAATACTTGGAAAATGATGATATTACTGATATTTCTTACAGTAATAATGGGCAACTATGGATAAAAACTTTATCTAAAGGTTTATTTAGAGTTGAAAATCCAAATGTTAATAATGCATTTATGGAAAAATTAGCTTTCCAATGCTCTAATGTAATGGGGAAAAGTTTTAATATGGCTCATCCATTCTTAGATGCAGAAGGTGCAGAGTTACGTCTTAACTTTGTACATGATTCTATTGCTAAAAATGGAATTGCTGTTGTTATTCGTAAAACACCATCAAAAATAAGACTGGAAAAAGATAAATTATTAAATGAAAAATATATTGATTTAGATATTCATGATTTCTTAGAACAATGTGTTTTAGGACATTGTAATATCATTGTTTGTGGAGAAACAGGATCTGGTAAAACAGAATTTGTTAAGTATTTAGCCTCTAAGACAAGGCTTGATGAAAAATTAATTACCATCGAAGATACTTTAGAGCTTCATTTAGACCGAATTTTTCCTCATAGGGATATTGTCGCTATGAAAACCAATAACATTGCATCTTATTCAGATGTTTTGGTTACTTGTATGAGACAAAATCCCAAATGGATATTACTTTCGGAGGTACGTAGTGCGGAGGCTGTTATGGCTGTTAGAAACTCCATTTCTTCTGGACACTATATTTTGTCAACTATTCATGCAGATAAAGCCTCCTCTATTCCTAATCGTATGTATAGTTTGTTAGAAACAAACCAAGATATCGATCAATTTTTAAAATCCATTTATCGATATATTCAGATAGGAGTATATATTAGAGGATTTCAAGATAAAGCTACGAAACATTTTGTACGTGAAATTGCTGAAGTTACAGAATTTTATGTAACCGAAGATAATGAAGCAAAATATAATACAATTTATAGAAAATCAACATCTGGAAAAGTAAGTAGAAAAAAACCTTCTAAGTATTTAGTAGCTTACTTAGATGCTCAAGGAGTTACCCTAGATGAAAATTTAATTCAAGAGTCTGAAACAATGGTTAATAGAGATTTTAGTGTTTTTCAAAAACAGGGACAATCTACTATCAATCAGCCACAAACAGGGATAAATAGAACAGTGAATCCACAGCAAATTAATCGTCCTACAGGTATTAATCCACAACAGGTAGTAAATAGACCACAATCAGTAATTCAAACATCGAATGTGAATAGAACACAAATAATAAGTCCAGGACAAGCTCCTAATAGACCTGTTTCTAATAGTGTTTATAATTCACAACCAGTGAGTGCAAGTTCAAATAATCAAATAGAAAATTTAGAAAGTATATTTGACTAAAGGAGGGATATAAATGGAATTTGTGATTTTTCTCCTTGCTGCTTTTGTTATCATTTTTATTGTTGCTTATCGAAATGGAGTAGGTAAGAATATATATCTTGAAGTATCAAAAACAGCTGGTAATATTTATGAAAAATATGCTCCATATTCATTTAAGGAAGTAAGACAGAAGGTAAAAGATTTGGGACAGGAGTATACAAAAAAACAATACACAATTCAAATTGTTGTATTTGCACTTGGAGCAGCAATTATTACATATTTATATTTTTATAATTTAATTATTTCACTTATATATGCAGTGATTGCCGTTGCCTTTATTCCATATTTAACATATTTAAGATGTAAAAGAGTATATAGTGAGTATATTTTTGAACAAATTCAAGTATATACAACCAATACAATTATGGAATTTGCTACAACACAAAGTTTTGTAAAGTCACTAGAGGGTGTTTATGAATCTGGTGTTTTAGAAGATCCTGTTAAATCAGATGTGAAAACAATGATTGATCTTGCTTATGAGAATGGTACAATTGAAGATTCTATTTCGTATATGAATGATAAATATGATTTCTTTATTGTAAGAAATATGCATCAATTGTTCCTACAAATAACCAATGAAGGATCTAAGAACGCAGGGGATGCTCTTGAAAATATGTCATTAGATATCGATATGCTTGTTGAATCTGTTTATCAAGATAGAATGAATAGGGCCGATTATCATAAGAAGTTCTTGCAATTCGGTATTATTTTATATTTAATGGTAATGCTAGTACAAGTACTTCTTGGCGTAGAATCCTATATCGCTATGTTAGATTCTATTTGGGTTCAAGGTTTACTCCATTTAACAATTATTATTAATACCTTATTTTTGTTAAATGGCGAAAAATATTATAATGAGAATGTGGGGGCAGAATAATGGAATTTTTATTAATTGCAGTAATTGTTTTATTTGTATTACAGTATACAAAAAGAATAGATTCTAAAAAATTTATTTCAGATATCGAACCATATTTCTCCTTTTTGATGGAGGATGATTATAAATTCCTTCTATCAGTGCGTTATGGTAGTGAAGAAGAATTAGATGTAAACTTACTATTTAATAAGCGTGTATCTACAGCATTACTTACAATGGTTTGTTTAATTTTTCTATTTTTAATTACAAAATTTAGTTTTATTAGTTTATTAATTGTACTAATTATTGGATTTTTCGTTTTTAAATTTCCATATATGCGATTAAATATGTATTATAAAGCAAATCTCAATAGAATTAATCAAATGCTACCCTATTATTTAAAGGGATTAGAAATTTTAATCCAACATTATACAGTTCCAGTTGCCCTTAGAAAATCTATTGACAGTGCCCCAGAAGTATTTCGACCTGGTCTAAAAAAATTATGTCAAAAGATAGAAGAAGGAGATTCCTCTGTCCAACCTTACATGGATTTTGCCCATGATTATCCAGTACGTGATTCTATGCGCATGATGAGATTGTTATATAGATTAGGTCTAGGTTCACAAGAGAATAAACAGGAACAATTAATTATGTTTGCAAAAAATGTATCGACGTTACAAAATAAAGCACGTGAACAACGTTATGCCAATCGATTAGAGAAAATGGAAAGAAAGACAATGATGATGTTAGTTTCTACAGGTCTTTGTATTTTGGCATTATTATTTATATCAATGCTAAGTGTTATTAACATATAATGAAATCGAAAATAAAATGGTTATTAGCATCTTTAATTGTACCAATTCTAATTATACTAGTAGTATTATTTAGAAGAGACGCGAGTATTGATTCTATATTTGTTTCGGATTTAGGAGCACAATATCAATACTTATTTGAATGGTTTAAAGATGTATTAGATGGGAAAGAAATTTTAACTTATTCATTTTCAAAAGGATTAGGAGGGGATATGGTACATACTTATTGGTATTATCTATCTTCTCCATTTAATCTTTTTCTTTTTTTTATTCCAAAAGTTGGCATTAAATATTTTATATTCATTTTAATTTTATTAAAAATAGGTTTATGTGGATTTACGATGTATTTTTATTTGGATCATAAATCTACAAAATTAAAAAACTATGAAAAATTCTTACTTGCGATTTCTTATGCGCTTATGAATTATAATCTTGTTTATTATTTTAATATCATATGGTTAGATATTGTATATCTTGCCCCTATTGTACTTATGGGATTAGATCGGATTTTTCAGGATAAAAAACCAACACTATATATAGTTTCGTTAGTAATTGCGATTATTAGTAACTATTATATGGCATATATGTTATGTTTTTTCCTTTGTTTTTATTTTATTTATCAATGTATTCATTTAAAACAAAAGGATAAAATAAAAATATGGGTCAAAAAATTTTTGCTTTATTCATTGCTATCTGGATTACTTAGTGCTATTGTTTTAGTTCCTGTTATTTTTTCTATACCAGATATATTTCGTTTAAAATCCTTACCAAATTATAATTTTATCAAAAAATCTTTAAACCTTTTATATAATTTTCAAATTCATACACAACATGATAGATATGATTATACCATGCCATATGTGCATTCTACTTACTTTGTAGTGATTTTAATTTTTAATTGCTTATTCAATAATAAACGAAGTCGGAAGCTATTTTTAATTATCTTATTACTATTTTTATCATTTTTCCTTATAAATGATAAAATTTGGTATGGTTTTTCTTCTCCAGTTTTATTTTTATATCGCTATAGCTTCCTTTTTGTACTAATACTGATAGTATTTATTTCGGATTTTTATAATCCACAAATTGTTAAAAAAAATAAAATTTTTATGATTTCTTTGATTTATTTAATTGTCGGTATTATCACAACATATCTCCTAAAAAAGCAATTCTCATTATATTTTATATTGACTAATTTTTATTTGCTTTTATCATTTCTTCTTATGAATAATTTCGTTATCCGATTTAAGAAATATATTTTCGTTTTATTTTTCTTAACAATTATTGAGTTATATATATCAGGTAATGCTTTGTTTCATACACTCAGCCCATCACAAATGAACGAATCATTGAGGGTCCATAAAAATTATAATACAATTTCACAAATAGAAGACTCTTATTATCGTATTAATTCTCGATCTTATTTTTCTATAGGGAAATCAACTTCATCATTCTTTCTGTCTACTAATGACAAGAATATTTTTAAATTCAATCATACAGCTAATTCTGCTATATCTTCTTCTATGTATAGTTTTTATGACAATGATATTTTAGTAAGATTATTAGGTTATCAATATCAAGAGGATTGTGATGAAAAAAATAATTGTAAAATTTCTAAACTATCTTCTACAGGAATTGGCTACATGATTGATAATAATTCTATGAAAAAATCCAAAAATTTTATAGAATATAATTACAATTTTGGTAAAGTTTTATCTAAAAATGCAGATCTTCTATATGAGAATTACAATTATAAAAGAAAAAATAAGAATGAATTTATAATAGAAGGAAATAAGAAACAAAGAGTGTTTGTGGATATTTCCTATAATGTAAATGATGATGTAGACGTTTATTTGAATGGTAAAAAAATATATACTGACTATTATCATGATAGCAATTTGTTGAGATTACAATTAAAAAAAGGGAAGAATATTTTAAAAATTAAAAGTGATTATAGCATGAAATCCGATATTCAGGTTTACGAGCTAAAAGATGAAAATTTAGATAGCTTGGTAAAAGATCTTCAATCAGAGACTTTATCTATTGAGAAGATGCAGAAGGGGCACTTAAGAGGAAATATAAATGTTCAATCGAATCGAAAAACATTACTGATTACTATCCCTTATCAAAAGGGATGGAATATTTATGTGGATGGTAAAAAAACAAATTATTATGAAGTTTATGATACCTTTATTGGACTTGATTTAAAAAAAGGAAAACATCAAATTGTAATGAGATATGAAAATAAACCTTTGAAAATTGGAATTTTAATGTCTATATTAACTTTAGTAATAACGATTTTTATGCTCTTCATGTATAATAAGCGTAAAGTATTTAAAAATATTAAAAAAAAATAAAAAAAATTTTTGTTTTGTGGTATACTAAATATATAAGGTAAAGGAGGTATATTGGTGAAAGAAGCGACAGGAGAAGCAAGTATGACTGTTGTTGTTATTGTTGTAATCGGAGTTGTTGCAGCAGCAGCGGCAATTATAATACCAAGTTTAATGCACAATATTAGTGATAAGGCAGATAGTGTAAACAATATTTCAATAGGATATGTAGAAGCGGGAGGTGATTATTAGTGAAAGAAGCAACAGGTGAAGCAAGTCAAACAGTTATTGTTATTATTGTTGTTGCAATTATCGCAGCAGCGGCAGCTATTATTGTGCCAATGTTAACAAGTCAAGTAAAAGAAGGGGCAGATAACATGTCAGCTAAAGCTAGCCCAACGGATCCTTTTACACCTAAAGAACAATAGAGTAGAGGTTTGCTATGAAACAGTCAATAGGAACCGCCCAGGTAATGACATTCGTGATTATATTTGTTGTCATTACTTTTGTATTTATTATGGCAACACTGCTTTATTTAAAGGCTTTTAAGGTTAACAGTATGATTGCTGGTACGTTGGAAAAATATGAAGGATCTAATGCATTTTTTCAAGATGAAATAAAACAAAAATTAAATGCCTTAGGTTATGCAGCGGATACAGGTTTTGAATGTCCAAATGGATATGGTAGAGTTGATGAAGGGCATAAGGCTTGTATACGATATAAAAAAACTACAGGAAATTATTATCGTTATGATATTTTAACTTATATTGAATTTGGCCCACTTTTGGGTGTGAATTTTTCAATTCCAATTCGAACAGAATCAGAAAAAATTTATAATTTTAGTAGTTAAGAGGATGGTGAGTAAATGAGAGAGAGTATAGGTGCATCATTTGTAGTGTATGCTATCGTTATTTTCGTTGCCATCTTTTCTTTATTTTTTATTATGGGTTTTAATTATACAAAGGCCTTTAAGATGAAAAATAGAATTATAGATATTATTGAAGAAAATGAGTGTTATGAAGGTGGAGATTGTCAATCTCAAGAACAGATTTCTAAAGCATTAGCAGATGCTGGATATCGTATGAAAGGTGGACAACCAGCGTGTAATCAGTATATGAAGGGAAGAACTGCAGAAATTATAGACAATAATGCTAATCACTACTGTGTTTATAAAGTAACAACTTCTCGTGGTAATTATTATGGTGCCGTAACTTTTATGTATTTTGAAATTCCACTTTTTAATATTCATAAGGAATATCCAGTTTATGGAGAAACAAAAGTAATGGGTAAATTTTAAGGGAGATGGCTAGGAATGAATGTTATTATTTCTAATAAATATACATCAATGTTAAATAGTTTAGATATTGATGTAATCAAGAAAATCGAAGGTGAATTTGATGCTGACGATATTATATCGCAATTTAAAAATTTCTTTTTTCAAAGAATGATTTTAGATATCACAGCGATTAAAAATTATAAAAATATTCAGACATTGCAAAAGTTATCCATTTCTTTAGATATGGATAAAGTAATATTATTGTTAGATGATACAGATGAAAGCAATAGTAATTTATATTTATCCAAATTAATATCCATGGGAATTTACAACTTTACTAAGAATATTGAAGGAATTATGTATTTATACAATAATCCAAATTCTTATCGTGACGTTGCCCATATACAACAATTGGATACCATAGGTGTAGAACAACCACAACCTCAATCTAGCAATGTGATTGTTGAAAACTATAATAGTACTGTTCATACAACTAGAATTATTGGGGTGAAAAATGTTACCAAACAATCTGGTGCTACCACACTAACTTATATGCTTCGAAATCAACTCAAACAAAATTACTCTGTGGTAGCAATTGAGGTGAATAAATCGGACTTTAAGTATTTTAATGATAAAACCTTAATTACAACAACAGCAACAGAAATTGGTAATGTGATTGCAAAACATAATGATAAAGATGTAATTGTAATTGATGTTAATGATAGCAAACAAGCAGAAGGACTATGTACAGATGTACTTTATCTGATTGAACCTTCTATTATTAAATTAAATCGTTTAATGTTTGTAGATCGTTCTGGTAGTGCATTAAAAGCCTTAAAAAATAAAAAAGTGATTTTAAATCAAAGTTTATTAAATTCAAAGGATGTTTTAGATTTTGAATATGAAGCGGGTTTTAAAGTATTTTATAATATGCCACCTTTAGACGAGAGGGAAAAAAGTATTCATGCATTAAATAAATTATTAGTTATGCTTGGATTTGGAAAACAATCCGATGAACAAACACAAGAGAAAAAAAATAAAATGTTAGGATTATTTGGATTCTAACTTTTTTTGATTTTACATATTATTTATTGATTTTATTGACAAAATATATAAAAATAAGTTATGATATAGGTGTATGAAAACGAGGAGGAGAGAATATGTTAAATGTTTTGGCATGCCATTTAGGTGCGAGTATGGACCCTATTATACCAAAGTTTATAACTGCTGCTATAAGAGTTTTTCAAATTGCAATTCCTATTATTTTGGTAGTACTAGGAATGATTGATTTAGGGAAAGCTGTTACTAGTAATGATGAAAAGCAAATGAAAGAAGCTCAAAAAACATTAATTAAACGTGTTATCTATGCAATATTAATATTCTTTATTGTGGCTTTAGTTAAGTTTGTATTTGGGCTATTAGCAGACGCTAGTAAAGATGGCGAAGGTCAAAGTAGTAATAAATCTGGAAGTGCATCTGCTTGTATAAATTGCTTTTTGAATTATGAAGACGGTTGCCTTAGCAAGTAAGATTTTAGAACAACTAAAATCTTTTTTTGTTGTTTTTATTATGTATATTTGTTATAATCAAAGTAGGTGATTTGAATGAATTTAAAAGATATTACAGCTATTTTTAAAGATCCGAGTAAAAAGTTATATTTATATACCTTTGTGTTGGTAGTGCTTTTTGTTTTTATTTTGATAATTGTTTTATTTGTTAGTGTTTTTGGAAACAAGAATTTGAGTTACGAACAAATGGAGCATCAAATGGTTAGTAGTGCGAAAGACTATGCCACTAGTAAAAAAATACTGATTAAAAAAGATTCGTTTAGAAAAGTAATTAAAATAAGTGCCTTGATTGAAAATGAATATATGAAAGAATTAAAAAAATACAATAAAAAATATGAAACTTGTGATGGAAATGTTACGATTACTTATAACGGTAAAAAGTTTTTATATACTCCTTATTTTGATTGTGGAAAAACATATGAAACAAAATATTTGAATGATGAAATTAGGAAGTCAAAGTTAAATGATAATAAAGATGGATTATATCCAGTAGATGATTATTATGTTTATAAAGGTGAAAATCCTAATAACTATATTAGATTTGCAAATGAATTATGGAGAATTGTAAAAGTGGAAAGTGATGGAACCATTAAAATTATTCAAATAAACAATGATTTTGATTCTATCGTATTTGATGATCGTTATAATTCTGCTTGTCCAGAAGATGAGTATAACTGTAATGGATTTAATAATTTTGAAACTAGTCGCTTAAAAGATCAAATGTTAGATATATTTAATAATGGTATTGAAGTGGATGGTGGAAAATTTAGTTTTTCTCAATTCGAAAAGTCTATTATAACCTATCAGCACCTCTGTGTTGGAGCAACAAATGAAAATTTAAAAATAGATGATGGTTATCCTGAGTGTCAAGTAAAAACCGAGAATGAATATCCATTTGATTTTATAAAATTGAATGAATATATTATGGCTTCATTGGATTCTACATGTAAAACGATAAAAGATATGCAATGTACAAATTATAATTATTTATCCAAAAGGGCTTATTATTGGACAATAACTCCAAGTGATAAAAATACTTACAAAGTTTATTATATTTCTCAATTGCCACGAGCAATTTCTGTAAATGAAGAATTTAACTATAAATTTGTATTAAATTTATCTTCCAATACTTTATATAAAAGTGGAACAGGAACAAAAGAAGATCCTTATCTTATTAAGAACGTCATAGAATAGGAGAGATGAAAATGAATTTTATAAAAAAGAATCAAAAAAAGATATTTTTGAGTCTATTATTTATTACAATGTTGTCCTCTTCTCCTGTTTTTGCGGCATCTAGATGCCAAGCCTTTGGTCCAAAAACTGAAAATTTAATACGGCTTGCTTTAAACGCTATTAGAATTGGAGCTCCAATTTTAGTAATCTTCTTAGGTGCAATCGATTTTATGAAAATTCTAATTTCTGGAGAAGAAAAAACATATAAAGAATCATTTAAAACATTTTTGAAAAGACTAGGAGCAGTAGCCGCTTTGATTTTTGTTCCTTATATCATTGTCTTTGCATTAAAAATAAGTGGTATTTTAAATGAATATCAAATTGCAGATAGTAGTATCTTTTGTTTCTTTGATTTTTAGTAAAAGGTGAAAACCTTTTTTTGTTTACATTTTTTTAAATACCACTTAAAAATCATTTTAAAATGATTCTTGGTATGGTATAATATATAAAGAGTAATCTAGTTTATACGGGAGGTCATATATGTTTAATATATTGGATTCTGAAGGATTTTTTAATGATATGATTCGTGATATATTTGCAGCTATTAATAAAGGAATTTATTCTTTGATAGCGGTCACTTATAATTTAATAGAAGATTTATCAAAAATGAGTATTTTATCTTATGGAAACATGCAAGAGTTTGCGAAAAGAATTTATGCCCTTTTGGGCTTATTTATGCTTTTTAAAGTATCTTTTTCCATTATTACATATATTGTAGACCCAAATAAAATGACTGATAAAGCGGCTGGTTTTAGTGCTATTATTAAAAACACAGTTATTACTCTTATTTTGATTTTAATTGTTCCGACTGGTTTCTCCTTATTGTATGAAGCACAAGATGCAATTTTATCAGAAAATGTTATTCCTAAATTAATCTTAGGGACTGATAAAGATATTTCTACTACTGGAAATACGAAAGATGAATTAAAAATTTATTTTTCTCCAGATTATTGCGGAGATGTACCGATATATGCGAAAGATACAGGACATTATATATCACTACTTACCTTTAGGGCCTTTTTTCAACCTAATCCTAAATATGATATTGAATCCTTTGCGGATTCTATAGGTAGTAAAATTTATACTAGATATTGTTTTCCAAGATCAACAGAATATTTACCAGATGATGTTAATCTTGATCTTGGCTCGATAAAATGGGACCTTGTTAAAGGTGCGATTTCTACAGCAATTTTTCCAGCATTTGCACCACTTAAAGAGGCATTAAAAGGAGCTAAAAAACTATATAATTTATCAAAAATGCCAGATGATTTGAACGAATTAAATAATGATATTGTGGTTTATGATTACTTGAATTATTCCCAACTTTATAATGCATCTTCCGCTAAAGCTGATCATGATGCAATTGATTTCTTTACACTTAGTTATTATGACTATGATATAGATTTTAATTATTTTATTGCATTGTTAGTTGGAATTGTTGTAGAGTTAGTATTAATTGGAATTTGTATGGATGTTGCAGTTCGATCTGTTAAACTGACATTTTTACAATTAATGGCTCCAATTCCGATTGTTTCTTATATTGATCCGAAATCTGGAAAAGATGGAATGTTTAAAAGATGGTATCAAGAAGTTTTTAAAACTTGGGGGAGCTTGTTTATCAAATTAATTGCTGTATTCTTTGGAGTATATTTAATCCAACAATTAGATACACTATATTTACTCAGTGGAAGTGCAACAGATATTAAATCAGGAAAACTTTGGATTATGCTATTTCTATTAATTGGTATTTTGATATTTATGAAGCAGCTTCCAACTTTATTAGAGAGCTTAATCCCAGGAATGAAGAATGCAGGTTCATTTACTTTAAATCCATTTAAAAAATTTACCAATGAAGCAATAGGTGGAAAACAAATTTTAGGTGCAGCTGGAGCTGTTGGTGCTGGTGCTTTAGCATTTACTGGAGCTGGAATTGCCCATGGTATTGCAAGGCATCAATTTAAGAAAGGATTAAACAAAACTCAGGGAGAAATATCAAATTTGAGAGGAAAAAGACTTGCTAATGCGAATCAAATTCGATCGAATAATTCTCAAATAAGATCTCTTAATGCTCAAAAGAGTATATTAGAAGCTAAAAAGGCTGCTACGCCTGTTGCTTCGCGTCAATGGTTTGATCTTGGAAATGATATCAAGAATCTAAATGCTCAAAAAGCAACATTACAGGCTGATAACAAAAATCTAAGAGCAGAAAGTAAAGAGTTACGAGGCAATATGAAAGCTAAGGTAGATTCTCTAGAGGCAAAAATTGAAAAATCTAAATTAACGAAACACCCAATTGCAGGTGCTATGGGAAGTATCTCTAGAGGAGCTTTGTATGGAATGAGAGAAGGATATAAAAATCCTCGTAATTTCATTAAAAATGCAATTACCGCTACTACAAAAGCTAGTGAAAATCGTAATTATAGAGATAAATATGCTCTTGGGGATAGGGTAAAGGACCGTCTTACAGATATTGCGGCAATTAAAAATACATCTGGAACAAGTAGTAAAGTTAAGGAAAGTATTAAGGATGCACAAAATAGCTTAGCAGATGTAACAAATAATATCGCTCGTCTAAATAGAACAATTGCCGATTTATCTACTAGAATGGGTGAAGCTGAATTTAACAAGGCAGTTATTACTCAAGCAAATGGCCGTATGATGTATAATGATAGTTATCGCCCACCTGCAGGATATAGTGGACCATCTCTTGATGATTTAAAAGCTGTTTTGGATAATTATAACAATCAAAGAGATAGTCAAATTCAAATTGAAAAACAAATTAAAGAATATGAAAATATTATTAAATCGGGTAAAAAGGAGTGATATAAATGAATGGTAATTTTCTAATTCCAGCAAACTCAAAAAAATCATTAAAAATTTTAGGGATATTTTATCCCTTTGATTTGATTTTGTTTGCTTCGGGAGTTGGGGTATCCATAATCTTGATGATGGTGTTGCAAGTATCTGATTTTAAAATTGCAATTCTGTCAATTCTTCCAGGGTGTGTTTGTGGATTATTAGTATTCCCTGTTCCAAATTACCATAATGTCTTGACAGCCATTAAGGAAATGTGGACTTTTATTAGTCAAAGACAAAGATTTGTATGGAAAGGTTGGTGTGTATTAGATGAAATCAAAAAACTCGAAAAACAGAAGTAAATATACAGAGTCATTTGTACCAATTAAAAGTATTACAAATGGAATGATTATTTTAGATAATAATGAAAAAGTTACAGGGGTAAAAATTATGCCTACAAATATTTTTATCTTAGATTATAGTACTCAAAATGCCATTATTGATAACTTAAAAAACGTTTATAATATGATTGATTATGAATTTTGGATCATTGCAGCGGATCGTCCTGTAGATATTAACGTATATTTGTCGCAACTAGAACTTTTATTTAATTCTACTCATGATCAAATTAAAAGAAAACTAATTATGGAAGATATTAATAAAGCTAATTTATTCATGAATAATAATGTTGTAGATACAGAATATTTCTTATTATTTAAGGCAAAGGATCAAGATAAAATTATGAAACAAATCAGGCAACTTATTAATGCCTTTGCCAGTGCGGGATTAAATACACATCAAGTAACTAATGATGATTTGAGAGTTATTTTAGATAATTTCTTAAATGGTGGAGTAACCACTAGTTTTGGGACGGTGATTGGATAATGGATATAAAACATCAAATAGCACCAAAAGGGCTAGAATTTAAATCTAATGAATTTATTATTAGTGACAAATATGCAACAATTATGACAGTTGTATCTTATCCTCGATATATTCAACCAGGATACTTATCTTCATTAACCAGTATGTCGGGAATTAAGGTTGTTATTAAACATATTCCAATGCCATTTAATACCATTCAAAAAATGTTAAATAAAGAGATTACCGATTTGAAACAAAGATATCAAGAGGAAAATGATCGAACTATTCAGGAAAGAATACGCCAGGATTATGAATCCTTAGAACAGTTTATTGCTATGTTAGCTGCTAATCAATCTAAAATCTATGATTTTCAAATGCATATTATGATTACTGCTAATAGCGAAGATGAACTGTTAACTAAAAAATTACAAGTACGTAATTATCTAGAAGCAATGGAACTTCGTGCTTTCCCACTCCGTTTTGAGCAAGAAAAAGTATTAAAATCTATTATACCGATTTTTCCAAATCAAGATATCGAAGAGAGAATTGGAACACCAATGCCATCTCCTACTATTGCTGCTATGTATCCTTTTATTTTTGATAGTATCAAAGACCCAGGATTATCGACATTACTTGGAGTAGATTTTTCAGGTGGTGTTATTCTATTCAATCAGTTTTTATATCAAATTAGAAAAGAGCATAATCGAAATAATGCAAATTTAATTATATTGGGTACTTCAGGAAGTGGTAAATCAACAGCTGCTAAAATTTTACTTCGAACACATATTAGAAATAATTGTCAATTAGTTATTATTGATCCTGAAGGGGAGCTTGAAGAAATGACAAAACGCTCTAATGGTGATTTTATTGATTTAGGTAAAGGTGGAGAATTTGGAATGATTAATCCACTAGAAGTTGTTATTGATGCAGATGAAGAAGAGATGAAAGGTGGACTTGGATATACAGTTTTAACCAGAACTCTTCAGACGATTAAAGCTTTTATGAAATACTATGATCCATCTATTTCAGAAGATGTTTTGAATATGTTTAGTGAAATTGTGCAAGAAACTTATAGAAGATTTGGAATGGATTTTGATACAGATTTTACAAAATTTCATTCGAACGATTATCCAACCTTTAAAGATGTATATGCAACAATTAAAGGTCGTTTATCATCTATGGTTGACCATAGTCAGGAAAAAGATGTATTAGAGCGATTGGAATTAAAAATACGCCCAATTGTAAAAGAATTAAAATACTATTTTGATGGACATACCACAATTAGTCCAAAAAGTAGTTTTATTGTATTTAATATTAAAGAATTAATGAATGCTGATCAAAATATTCGAAATGCTTTGTTCTTTAATATATTAAAATATGCTTGGGGACTTACTTTAGATAAACGTGTTAATACTGTATTAACAGTAGATGAAGCCCATGTTCTTTTATCTGGGAATAATACATTAGGGGCAGACTTTTTAGCCCAAATTCAAAGGCGTGCTAGAAAATATAACACAGGAACAATTATTATTACACAACAACCAAGTGATTTCTGTGATCCATCTGTTATTACACAAGGAAAAGCAATTTTTGATAATGCTTCTTATTACTTGGTAATGGGATTAAAAAAACAGGCTGTAGAAGATTTATCGAAATTAATTGATTTAAATGATAATGAAAAAGAAAGTGTTAAGAGATATGGACAAGGAGAGGCTTTATTTGTCTGTGGAAGCAAACGTATGAGAATTAATGTGATCGCAACAGAACAAGAATTAGATTCCTTTGGAAGCGGTGGCGGATTATAATATAAAATAGTTTGGTGGTGGGTACTATGAATGAAGAAGATAATACAGAAGATATAGAGGAAGTTGAAGATGATAGTGTAGAACCAGATTCCTCTGATTTGGTAGAAGAGAATAGTACCTTACCTTATGATCATTCAAAAAACTCATCTGCTCAGAGAAATATTTCAAATTTATCTAACCATTTTGTAAATAAGGTTGGAAATTCAAACCCACCTGAAAATTCAAAAACTTCTGAAAATCCTCCAACACAAAATAACAATGGAAGCAACTTACATCAGGCTCCAAAGGTGGATGTGCCTATTAAACAAGGAAATAGTGCAGATGCTAATCGTTTACAACAAGCTTTAAACAAAAAAAATTTTTTGCCTAATCTATCGAGGCAAGAATCTGAGGATTCTGAAGAAGAACAAGGAATTGGGAAAAAATTGGAGAAAACTGGAGAAGCAGTTACTAAACAAGTTGGAGGGAAGGTAATTACAGCAGCAACTGGAGGTGCTGTTTCAGGACCAGCTGCAGATGCCATTGCTAATGTTGCGGCTAAACCAGTTGGTAAATTATTTAAATATGCAGTGATTTCTTCCTTGATAATTCCTATTTTTATTTTACTTTTAATCATTGTACCTATATTATTGTATGTGTCACATGATAGTGAAGCTTCTTCCTCTTCTACAGATACAACAACTAATTCTGAAGGAGGAGTATGTAGTTATAAAACAGCCAAGGGTAATATTAGTGATGTAAAGGTAAGAATATTGCAATGTCATAACGGAAATAATTCAGGTCGTTATGGAGATCCTGTTCAACAGGAGTTAATCGATTTTGAAGACTATATACTTGGAGTAGCATATCAAGAAATCGGTGATGATGCAGATCCAGAATCCGTAAAAGCACAAGCAATTGCAATAAGAAATTATACGCTAACTAGGGGAAATGGATCACGTATTAAAAATGAAAATGGACAAACTATCATAGAGATGTATGCTTGTACTAATGATCAAGCCTATTGTGATCCAAACAATGGATGTCATTCAGCAGCGATTGGTGGGGAACATGATACCACAATATATTCTGGTACAGCGGGAGGAACATGGAGTAGAGGGCCTTTGAAAAATGAAACTTTTAGGGAGGCTGTAAAGGCAACTGCTGGACAGGTTGCTTTATCTCCAAATAGTAATATAGTTGGTACAAATTATTGTTCCCCAGAGACAAAATTGTTTAAAGAATATGGTAAACAAGGATTAAGTGCTTTTGAAATATTGAGAAAGGTATACGATGGAAACTCTCATTATCAAGGAAGTGGATGTGATCATGGAGTTCGACCTAAAATAGTTTCAATAAATTCCACTTGTCAAGAAACAGATACTGAGGATCAAACTAGCTCTAGTCCTAAATCCTTCAAAAATTGGAAACAATGTGGACAAAGCTGGAGTTCCTTGCCAATTGGAAAATCTGGTCAAACAGTTTGTAATATTGGTTGTGCTGCCACATCTGTATCGATACAAATTGCTAACTCTAAAGCACCAATTAGTATTGCTAAACTAGATCCAGGAACTTTTGTACAGACATTAAATAACAATGGTGGATTTACTAGTGGTGGAGCTATTAATTGGGGGAAATCAACGTTAGTAGCACCACAATTCAAATTAATTAATCGATCAAATTTATCTGGAACTCGGCAACAAAAAGCTCAAGAATTAAGTCAATATATTAGTAATGGGGAATATGTTGTAATTGGTGTTCATAAAACTGCTAATGATTCAGGTTATGGACATTGGGTTGCTTTAAATAGAGTGTCTGGAAATGATGTATTTATTTATGATCCAGGGCAATCTACTATGGGTGATAAATTATTTGAGATATATCCATATACAAAAAGTCGTCCAATTGCTATTAGACGTTATAAGGTAGGATAGGTGATACTATGAAAAAAAAATATATTATATTAATTATGATTGTAGTATTGTATTTAGCTATTTCGTTTATCCTATTTTATGATAAACCTACTAATAAGAAATTAAAGAAAGATACTTATATTCTTTTCTCGAATAATTTATGGGAATATAATGGAGAAAAATTTACTAATAAATATTTGGATTTAAAAGTAATTGGGAATCATAAATTTTATATATACGAGAACGCTGTTTATAAAGGAAAGTATAATTTAGGATTATATGAAAGTGATATCTACTTATTTGATGATCAAAATAATAGTATTCCTTATGAAGGGGAATTAATGGGATTTACAGATAAGAAAGATCATTTGGTTGCGCCCCTTGATAATCAAGTATTAAATACAGAAGACGAAACAATTATTCAACAAATTTGTAACCAGTATAACATTTCTTATCCTGATGTAAAAAAGGAGAACATTTATAAATATAGTATTGATATTAATCAAGATGGGGATAATGAACAGATCTATACTATGAATAATATGTTTGATGAAGAAAAAACAGGAAAAGGTTATGCATTGATTTTTATTTATGAACATGGTAAAATATATGAACTAATGAGGGATATTCAGTCAAATTCAAAATCATTATCAGATGGATATTCTTATTATATTAATAACATAGCAGATTTAGATGGTGATCAGAAATTAGATTTTATTCTTTCAAAAACAAGTTATGGTTCTCCTGAACTTTGTTATTTATTGGTTCAAAAAGAGAAAAGAGAATATAAAGTTACAAAAAGCTGTTAAGGAGGTTTGGGTATGAAATTAAAATTTAGAGCAGAAAAAAAAGATTGGGTTATGTTTGGAATTTTCGCATTATTTCTCTTTTATGTAGTTGCTCTACTTGTTTTAAATGCAATGTCTTTTATAGAAAGTGGAGAACTTTGTGGATTAAATCCATTTCCAGTATTTTCTAGGGACTATTTTGCGCCAACAATGGTGTTTTATATAGGTGCTTTAATTGCAGTTATTGGAAGTGTTTCCTCCACTTTCTTCGAAAGAGAAAAGGGAATTGGAATTAAAGCATCTCCAAAGGATGAAAAAGGTTATTCACGTTGGGCAAAAGATAAGGAAATAAAAGCAGAACTAAAAATGTTACACCCTGCAGATGAAACTACAGAAAATGGAGGAATTCCGTTAATTAATAATGGGAATGAAGTATGGGTAGATGATAGTGGCTATCATAATATGATTATTGGATCCACAGGAAGTGGTAAATCCCAAGCCCTTTCTTTTCCATTCATTCGTGTTATGGCAAAAGCAGGAGAATCTATGATTGTTACAGATCCTAAGGGAGAATTATATGAAGGAACTGCCAATGAATTAAGAGAAAGAGGATATAATATTATTCTATTAAACTTTCGTGATCCTCAAAAAGGAAATTGTTGGAATCCCTTTTATTTACCATATAAACTTTATAAAGAAGGAAATATTGATAAATCTACAGAATTACTAGAAGATTTGGCTAAAAATATTCTTTATGATGAATCTTCAAAGGGAAATGATCCATTCTGGGAAAATACATCAGCAGACTATTTTACTGGACTTACTCTAGCTTTATTTGATGATGCCAAAGAAGAAGAAATTAACATTAATAGTATTAACTTAATGAGTACAGTAGGGGAAGAAAAAATTGGTGGAAAAACATATATTCAAGAATACTTTAGTGATAAAGATCAAACTTCAGGTGCTTATATAAATGCCTCTAGTACTTTAATGGCTCCAACAGATACAAAGGGAAGTATATTATCTGTATTTAAACAGAAGATTAAATTATTTTCATCACGAAATAATTTATCTGAAATGCTTTCTTATAGTGATTTTGATATTGAAGACATTGGAAGAAAGAAAACAGCTGTATTTATTGTTATTCAAGATGAAAAGAAAACATACCATCCTCTTGTTACGATTTTCTTAAAGCAATGTTATGAAACATTGGTTAGAGTAGCTCAAGAGACTGGTGGAAAATTAAAATATAGAACGAATTTCCTAATGGATGAGTTCGCAAATATGCCTCCACTTAGTGATGTTGATGCTATGGTTTCGGCTGCGCGTTCTAGAAATATAAAATTATCTTTTATTATTCAGAACTTTTCACAATTAAATGATGTATATGGAAAAGAGAAAGCAGAAACAATTCGTGGAAACTGTGGAAATACTATTTATATTTTAAGTACCGAACTTGCAGCCTTAGAGGAAATTAGTAAAATGTGTGGAGAAATCAAATCTAAAAAAGATGATAAAACAGATTCAAGACCTCTTGTTACTGTAACAGATCTTCAAAATTTAAAAGAAGAACAAGCCATTATTCTTCGTTCTAGAATGCGCCCATATAAAACACAATTAAAATTTGATTATAAAATTGATTGGGGAAAAGATTATGGCAAAGCTGATTATCCAGAAAGAGAAGCAAAAAATGTACAAACATTCAATTTAAAAAAGTATGTAGAAGATAAACGTCAAAGTAAAATTAATGATATGTTAAATGGTGTTGGTATGGATAAAAAACCAACTCCACCAGTTAACCCAATGTTTAATCCTGCTGCTATGTTTGGGGGGGGAATGCCTACTCCTCCAAATATGGGACCTGCAGCTCCTGGTGGTGGGTTAAATGTGGATGATTTGGTAAAAAGAATTGATGCCAAAATTGCAGAGTTAGAAGAGGAAGAACGAAAAGAGAAGGCAGAACAAGAAAAAAAGGCAATGGAAACTAAGAAAAATTTAGAAAATACGCCAGATGTTAAGGTTGAAGAAGGACAAGTAGAAAAATCTAGTCAGCTAGTTCAAGAAGAAAATCAGCTTGAAAAGGCTGAATCTAATCAACCAATTCAAGAGGAGAAGCAACCTGAAAAATTGGAACCTCATCCAACTATTCAAGAAGAGAAAAAGTCTGTAGAAAAGATAGAACAAAAGAAAGTTACAGATGATCAATTTTTCGATGATTTCTTCTTTGATGGAGAATAAAGCAGACAACGTCTGTTTTTTTTTAAATTATTGCTTAAACGGTATTATATTTTATAGATTTTGTTTTTTTGTGTTTTCGTCTTTATTTATTTTACTACTTGTACATATACTGTATTAGGGTGGTTAAATATGATATCAAGTATTTCGATTGAAGATTTATTAAAAATGAAACCAGAACATATCATTGATATCAGAAATATTCAAAGTTATAATAACAATCATATACCAAATGCAATTAATATTCCATTTGAAAAATTAATTACTAGTCCTAGTAAGTATTTAAATCCTAATGTCAAATATTTTATTTATTGTCAAAAGGGCCTTGTTAGTAAAAAAGCTTGTCAAATTTTATCTGGATATGGTTATAAAGTTGTCGATATAATTGGTGGATATGAAGAATGGATTTTGAATTCATAAGAAAGTTGAATACTTTCTTTTATTTTGGGTTGAAATGTATTATAATGGAAATAGAATGGAGATAATATGATAGCAAATTTAATAGAAACAAATATAGATTTATTAAAGGAATTTGTCCAACAGAGTAATTTATTTTTTGCTTTAGCAATTGGTATGGGATTAATCATTTTAGAATCGATTATTCCTATGTTACCACTTGCTGTTTTTATTGCAATTAATATGCTTGTCTTTGGAAATGTAATTGGATTTTTTCTTTCCTGGATAGCAACTATTATTGGATGTACACTTAGCTTCTTTATTTTTAGAAAATTGAAAAATAAATTGTGGAAATGGATAGGAAAAAGGGAAGGATTAATAGAATTAATGAATAGGGTTAATCAAATATCCTTTAGTAGCTTAGTGATTATTTTGGCTTTCCCATTTACTCCAGCTTTTTCAATTAATATTGGAGCTGGTCTATCTAATATGTCTTACCAGAAATACCTATTTGCCCTTCTTATATCCAAGATATCAATCGTGTATTTTTGGGGATTTATTGGAACAACCTTAGTTGAGAGTTTGACTGATATTGGAGTATTAATAAAAATAGCTATTATTATATTCGTTGCATTTATACTATCAAAAATTGTTACTAAAAAATTTGATATTAAATAGGAGGTATTTATGGAATATATTATCATTGGTCTATTAATTTTAATTTTAGTGTTTGTATTGATATTATTATTTAAAAGAAATGATCAACAATTGTATGAGAAAGTCTCACAAATGGAACTTTCTGTAGTAAAGGAATTAGGAAACTTTAAATCCGATTTAACAAAAGGATTTAATGATGATTTTTTAAAACTTGATGAAAAAATAGAGAGTCGTCTTCGAATGATTAATGATCATGTCAATGAACGATTAGATCAAAACTTTGAAAAGACAAATAAAACCTTTACTTCTGTTTTAGAACGTCTATCGAAAATAGATGAAGCTCAGAAGAAAATAGATACTTTATCTAGTGATATTGTGTCTTTGCAGGGAATTTTGACCGACAAAAAAACAAGGGGAATTTTTGGAGAAGTAAATCTTAAGAATATCATGGTGAACGTATTTGGAGAAAATAATAAAAAAATATATCAAATGCAGTATCCCTTTTCTAATGGAACGATTGTGGATTGTGCATTGTTTGCTCCAGAACCTCTAGGTTTAATTGGAATTGATTCGAAATTTCCCTTAGAGAATTATCGAATGATGGTGGATAAGGATAATTCTTTAGAAATCAGAGAAAAGGCAGAAAAATTATTCAAAAATGATATGAAAAAACATATTGATGCAATTGCTAGTAAATACATTATTAATGGAGTGACTTCTGATCAAGCAATTCTATTTTTACCAGCAGAAGCTATTTTTGCGTATGTAAATGCTTATCACAGTGATATTATTGAGTATGCTTATAAAAAACGTGTTTGGGTTACCAGTCCAACCACATTAATTAGTACTTTAACTACTATTCAAGTAATTATAAAAAATATGGAACGGGATCAATATGCTTCTGTTATTCACAGAGAATTGAATTTACTTTCAGAAGAATTTAAACGATATAAGGACCGCTGGGATAAATTATCAAGGAGTATTGAAACCGTTGGACGGGACATCAAAGATATCCATACAACAACAGAAAAAATTACAAAACGTTTTACTTCTATCAATCAGGTAGAAATGGAGAAAATTGAAGAAGAAACTATAAATTAGGATTTTCTGCTCCGGCTACGATACTATATTCTCCACTTGTTAGAACGGTATATAAAACAATAATAGCTGCGACTGCGGATAATTCGGATGCTGTAATTTGTAAGCGAAAGGCTGATAAGTTTTCGCTTTTTTTCTGTTTCGCCAAATTAAAATTTTTATAATTTACATATAGAAAAATAATCGTTAAAATTAAAACAATGACACGATTTCCAACTGAAATATTTCTTGAAAATTTTTTGTTTAACCAAGGTTTTCCATTTACTGCTTCATATTTATCATTATAAGTTAGAAGATAGGAGATGAATAAACTAAGAATATAAATAATGGTTCCAATAATTTGTATATCAAGTAATTTAATCTCAGTTTCTTTAGTATTCATATTCTATTATATTAAAACGGATCATAATATATGTTTTGGTGTATATTGCTTTTCGAGATTAATTACCAAGAATCTGAAGTGAAATTTTGTAAACTATGATATAATTGTATAGAATAGAAAATGGAATATTATAAATTATAATTCAATTGTTAGTAATTGAATAAATCATATTTTTATGATTTATTTTGAAAGAATTATATTTTAATCAAATTAAGAAGTAGAAAGTTATAAAATATTTATCTATTTTACAAATCCTTTTTCGAGTCAATTAAAGTTGAATTTTTGTCCTTATTAATCTCTAAATTTAAGTTTCATTTCACTTTATACATTGTAAAAAAATCAAAACTTATGATGTATAATATTGCATATTGATATGTATTGTGATACAATGAATAGGTATTTTTAAAAATAAAATTTTTAAGAAAAGAGGTAGTATTCATGAAGAAAACAAAAATTGTTTGTAGTATCGGTCCATCTACACAAAATTGGGAAAGTTTTAAAGGAATTGTAGACGCGGGAATGAATGTTGCTAGAATTAATTTTTCACATGCAACCATGGAAGAAAGAAAAATAGATGAAGACTTGGTAGAAAGAGCCAATAAAGAATTGGGTGCTAACATAGCTATTTTATATGATACAAAGGGGCCAGATCTTAGAACTTGTGATTTTGAGAATAATTATATTGAACTTGTTGCTGGAGCAAAAATCCGTATTGTAGAAGAGGATGTTTTAGGAACAAAAGATGTAATATCATTTAATTATAAAGGAATTTTAAAGGATGTATCTGTTGGGACTGCTATTTTATTAGATGATGGATTTTATAAATTAGTAGTTGAGGATATTGACGAGGATGGTCAAGGTGTTACTTGTAAGATCTGTAATGGAGGAACTATTAAAAGTAAACGTGGAGTATGTATTCCAGGAATTAAACTAGATGTTCCTTATGTTAGTGAACAAGATAAAAAAGATATTCAGTATGCATGTGATCATGATGGGGATTATTTAGCGATTTCATTTGTAAATTCTGCTGATGATATTCGTGAAGTAAGAGAATTATGTTCACAATATGGAAAACCTAATATGCCAATTATCTCTAAAATCGAAACTCAATATGCGATGGACAATTTAGATGAAATTATTGATGAGACAGATATCGTTATGATTGCTCGTGGAGATCTTGGAATCGAAACAGGTGTAGAAAACTTACCACTTTATCAACAAATGATGATTGATAAGTGTAGAGAACGTGGAAAACGAGTAATTATGGCCACACAAATGATGTCTAGTATGAAAAGTAATATTCGTCCTACGAATGCGGAAGTTACAGATGTTGCGAATGCTGTCTTAGCTGGATGTGATGCTGTAATGACCAGTGATGAAACAACTATTGGTAAATATCCAGTAGAAACCATTCAAAATATGGCAGAAATCTGTAAAAAAGTAGAAAGTTATTATAAGTATGACAATCAATATGGGTATAATAAAAAAGACATCAATTCTATTATTGCTCATAGTGTTGTTACAGCTAGCAATGAGCTTTCTTCTAAATTAATTGTTGCAGCTACAATGTCTGGACATACAGCAGCTTCTATTAGTAATTTAAGACCAAATGCTATGATACTTGCTACTGTTCCAAATGAAAAAGTTGCTAAAGCATTAGCTTTAAATTATGGTGTTTATTCCAAAGTCGTTGGAGAATATGGGTCTACAGACGAACTAGTGGAAGATGGAAAAAAACAAGCACAGGAATTTATGAATTTAACACATGATGATAAGATTATTATTACTGGCGGATTTCCTAATACTGGTGTAAAAACTACAAACTTTATGAAAATCGAGGAATTATAGTCATAGTTTTCTATGACTTTTTTTATGAAATTTGTTTATCATGAATTTCCTCCAGTATATAATTGTGAATCAAAGGTATTAATTTTAGGAACTATGCCATCTGTAAAATCTAGACAATTTGGTTTCTATTATGCTCATCCTCAAAATCGCTTTTGGAAAATTCTATTTGATCTTTTGGAAGAGGAATACTCTAATGATGTAGAAATTAAAAAACAATTGTTATATCAGCATCATATTGCTTTATGGGATGTTTTAAGTAGTTGTGAAATTGAGAATTCTAGTGATGCTTCTATCAAGAATCCAAAAGTGCATGATATGAATCATATTATCCAACAAACGAATATACAGACTATTTTTACAACTGGAAAAAAAGCGACTGAATTATATATGAAGTATTGTTATCCAGATACTAAAATTCCTTGTATTTATTTACCATCTCCTAGTTCTGCCAATTGTTCAATCCTCTATGAGGATCTAAAAGAAGAATATCAAAAAATATTAGATTATATATAAAAAAATTATCCGATTATAGTTGGATAATTTTTATACTCTGATTCCATCATTTTTGTTCTTTCTGGTTCTTCTAAAATACTAGCATATACACAGGTTGTACGAAACTCAATTTCTAACATCTTATTTTTAAATTTTGGATAATTACTAATAATTGGAATTTCAATTTCTTTTTTTATCTCATTTAAATAATTTTGACCAATGAGGGAAAAACCTAAAATTCGAATATACTCTATTTGATTAAAAAGATTTGCTTCCTCCTTAGTAAAATTGCATAATATATGGGTAAACATTCTATTTAACTTATTATAAGTATAGCGTTTGGTTTTGATTTTTAAAATTAATTCATCTAAACTTTTACAATTCATAATATACTTCATAATTCTATTTTCAATTCCTTCATCTACTGTTTGATATTTTTGAATGTTCTCTTTTTCTGTTAGTATTTTATATTTTAATAATCCAAAGTAATGATCAGTAAAATGAAGATTCTGATTTAAAAAAGATGTCACCTCTTTTGGTATGTAATTAGAAACATCACTTTGGTTTTTTAAAGCATATCGGATACTGGTAGCACTAGTAATATGATCATCTAAATCTAGCCCATTATAATCATTGTTTCTTTTAATTGTAATTGGAATAATACCTGCTTCTTGCTTTTTTATTTCTCGGATATAAGTGATTCCTAGAATATCATTTGGTTTATTCATTTTTATTCCTGTAATATCATATAAAGAATTGGAAAGAGCAGTCGGATAGTTTAGACCTTGTTCTAAATATTCTTTGACTAATTTTTCATATTTTTTATTTTCTAACTGTACAGTAGCTAACTGTTCTAATTTCTTTATATCGTTAGATTCACTTCCAAAAACAAGATAATCTACTTTGAGATATTTAAGAATTTCAATACTTGCTTTAGCGAAAATATCCGCACTTTGAGTAGCAAAAACAAATGGAAGTTCTATTACTAGATCAATTCCCATTTTTAAAGCTATTTTGGTTTTATCCCACTTGTTATATACACTAGTATCTCCACGTTGTGTGAAATTCCCGCTCATCACTAAAATGATTGGATGTTTTGGATATTTCTTTTTAATTTCATTTAAGTGGTGCAAATGCCCATTATGGAAAGGATTATATTCACATATGATACCAATACTCTTCATACTATCACCACTTTTATCATAGCATATTTCCATTGAAAATCCTAGTAATTTATGGTACAATGAACGAGGTGATTATATGAATATAGATATTACTAGGTTAAAAAGTGGAATAGAACATCAAATAAAAATTGATGAAGAAATCTCTTTTGCTCAAGAAAAACTAAAGAATACAAATATTTTATCATTGGATCATGTAAAAGTATTTGGAAGTGTATTTTCTAATCATAGTAATAGTTATGATATTGATTTATCTGTTTGCGGTATAATGATTCTTCCATCTAGTCTCACTTTGAAGCCAGTAGAGCATCCATTTGAAATCAAAATAGAGGGAAATGTAGAGGAATTACTTGCAGAAATGAATGAAACTTCAAAAAAAATACAAAATACTATTGATATTTTACCAATAATATGGGAAAATATATTAATGGAAATCCCCATGCGTATTGTAAGTGATGAATCTGAAAAACCCCTTAAAGGTGAGGGATGGCGATTGATCACAGAACAGGAAGGAAATGTGAATCCAGAACTTCAGAAGTTAAAGGATTTATTAAAATGAAAAGAGAGGTGTTATCATGATGAAATTAGATATTCAAATTTTCGCAGTGCCTTTTAGAAAAGTAAGTAAAACAAGAGGAAGAAAAAGACGTACACATTATAAAATTAGCGAAAATACTACAACTGTTTGTCCAAAGTGTGGAGCAACAATCCGCCCACATAGAGTATGTTCTGAATGTGGAACATATAAGGGAAAAGAAGTTATTCAAAAAGAAGAAGCAGCTTAGTTGCTTTTTATTTTTAAAAAAGTTATAATGATAACGAGGATAGGTGTTATCATGAAAAAGCAAGGATTTACATTAATAGAAATGATTGCTGTAATTGTTATTATTGCACTAATCTCTATCATAACATTACCGACGATTATTAATCAATATTCTAATAAAAAAGATACTATTAGTGATACAACTAAAAAAATAATTATAACAGCTGCTGAATTATATGCGAGTGAAAAACGAAATGGAGTAGAATCTGTTACCCTAGAGGATTTAGTTAAAGATGAAAAACTAGAATCTCCTATTATAGATTATAAAACAGGAAAAGAGATTCCATTAAATACAGTAATATATTTAGATGAAAATGGTAATGCCTGTATTGAGGGAAGTGAAGGTTGTTCTCGCGTAGATAGAAAAAAGACATATACTATTCAAAATTTGGTTTCTAATGGATCTTTTGAAACAGGAATTAATGGATGGGGAAATACTGGAAGTAATACTGTTTTTGCACATGATTCTAGCATTAAAAACAATGGTAGATATAGTTTTAAAGTCAGCATCACAAATGCTCAAGCTTGGCCACGAATAAATTATCCGAGTATTTCTAATTTGCAAGGACATAAACTATATGGAAAAGTAAGTTATTATGTAGATCAGGCTTCCTTAACCCCAGGAATTAATATTTTAACAGCTGAAACTTCTGATTTTTGGCCAACTACTCAAGACGGAAAAACTACTTGGTCATCTTCGAAAGAAGTCAATAAATGGATAGATATTAGTTTATTATATGAGGCAAAATATAATTATTTACTAATGATGTTACCACAGTCGAATGCTAGCGCTAGTGGAAATGTTTATTTTGATGGACTTGTTGTGGTCGATTTGACTAGCAGTTTTGGGGCAGGAAATGAACCAGATAAGGCCTGGTGTGATCGAAATATTTCTTATTTTGATGGCAAAAAAAGTTTACAATATTAAAAGAAATATCACATTAAAGTGATATTTTTAATTGATATTTCTTAATGCTTGATTAGAAATATTAAAAATAATTCCTATCATAATCATATAGCTAATTAAACTAGATCCTCCATAACTAATGAAAGGTAATGTAATACCTGTAATAGGCATCAGTCCAAATGTCATTCCAATATTCTGAAGTTGTTGATAAATCAACATTCCAACAATTCCAGAAATAATATATTTGTTAATATTGGAATTACTTTTCATAGCAGTTAAAATTAATTTAATATCAAAGAAAGCAATTAATAATAATAGTAATAAAGCTCCCATTAAACCAAAGTTACTAGCAAAAACAGCAAATATAAAATCGGTTTGTGCTTCTGGAAAATAAATTGGAGTATTGTTAAAACCATGCCCAAATAATCCTCCAGAGCCAATTGCGACAATTCCATTTTCTAATTGATATCCAGATTTATTTGACCAATCAAGCAATCGATCTACTCGAAGGAAGAAACTAGAACCAAATATTTTGATAAACAAATCTGTGTTTAAAAAATAAATTACTAATACACTTCCAATTGATAAAGCTAGAACTAAAAATAATATAACAAACCAACGATAACGAATACCAGAGATAAAAAGCATAATGATTGTAATTAATAAATAAATTAAGACAACTCCTGTATCTGGTTGTAAAAAGGTAAGAATACTTGGAATTGCAACGATAGCACCTACTTTTAATAAAAAGAAGAATTCTTCTTTTATGGAAGGGTTAGAAAAGGTTTCATTAAATTCCTTAATAACGTGCCCAAGTACTAAAATCAAAATAATTTTCATAAATTCACTAGGTTGAATTGTACCAATTCCTGGGATAGAGAACCAACACTTGGCATCACTAATGGGTTCTGCAAATAGTAGGAGTAGTACTAACGATATATTTCCGATAATATATAAAATCCAAGCATTTTTAATAATAAAGTCATTTCCAATAAACATGATTAAATAGACAAAACCAAAACCAATCAAATACCATATTCCTTGTCTTAAAGCCAAGTTAGAACCATCTGGCAGTAAACTTTGAGCACTATAGATAGAAAGAATACTAATGATAATAAAAGAAAGCAAAGTAATCAGTAATGCTTTATCGATTTTATATTTTGATATTTTATTCATCGAATCACCTACCAATATATTACACTAAATTTATTATTTAAACAATTAAAGTATGATATTTTGACAAATATTTTTGTAATTTTATAGAATTTATAGTATAATAATTAATAGGTGAGATTATGGAATATTTAATTATTATCGTTGTATCAGTACTACTTGCTTTGGCCATTACTAAAATAAATAAGAAAGATTTTAAAATTGAAAATAAATTAGCCACTTCTTTAGGAGGAAAGGAAAATATCATCACTTATGAGCTTACAAAATCTAGATTTACCGTAACTTTAGCGGATGTAAATTTAGTAAATAAAGAAACGATTCAAAGAATGGGAGCCCAAGGAATTTTGGAAGTAGATAATCAATTAAAAATTATTTTGGGAGATACTTCTAAACAATTAAAAAAGCAGATTCGTGAATTAATGAAATAGGAAATTTCTAAAAACTAGAAATTTTTTTCTTTTTCGACAAAATTCGACAAACGAAGTTTGTACAATTATGTCGAGGGGTGAAATTATGAATATTTTTGAGATAATTATTATTGATTTAATCTTTATTATTTTTCCATTAACATTTTGGATATTGTATCAAAACTATTCCAAAACGTTAAACATGAAAAAAAGTGAGTTATTATTAGACTTTGCACTAATTAGTTCAATGTATTTCGTAATGAAGTATGGAATGAATCCTGTTTTAAATGCGCCGATTTTATTTTTTAATATCCCACTGATTATCGCATATTTGAAAAATCGTAAATTTTCTATTGTAGTACTCTCTATTATTAGTATATGTTATTATCATTTTTATTTAAATATCGAATGGATATTTTTAATCGTTGAATACATTTTTTATTACCTTATTTATCTTTTCGTAGAGAAACAAAAAATAGAAAACAAAGTCCTTATGAATTGTTTATCTCTTTTTAAACTATTGTTTATATTTTTACAAGTATTGATAAATGATGCTATTTTTGAACAAATTGGCTATACAAAATTAGACTTTGCACTTATATGTATTTCTTTTTATCTTGCTGTTCAATTTGTTGTTTATTTATTACAGATTGCACAAGATATTTTAGGAGTCCATTTAAAATTTTGCGAGTTAGAACATCAAAAAGACATTACAGATTCTTTGTTTCAAATTACACATGAAATTAAAAATCCAATTGCGGTTTGTAAAGGATATTTAGATATGTTTGATGTAAATAATATAGAACATAGTAAAAAATATGTACCCATATTAAAGGAGGAAATGGATCGTTTATTAATTTTATTACAGGATTTTCTATCTGTGCATAAGATTCAAGTAGATAGAGATATTATCGATATTAATTTATTGTTGGAAGATATGTTAAAAAGTTTTTTCCCGATTTTTAAGGTAAGGAATATTAAAGCAAACTTTAGTATTGATGAATCAGAATTATATATACTTGCTGATTACAATCGTTTAAGACAGGTATTGACGAATTTAATTAAAAATAGTATGGAGGCAATTCCAGAAAATCGAAATGGAATGATTAGTGTTTATTTAAAAAAATATCCTGGAAATATTAAAATCTATGTTGAAGATAATGGAGAAGGTATTTCTAAAAAGGATATGGAAAAATTAAAAAGTCCGTTTTTTACAACAAAATCGCAAGGAACTGGACTTGGAGTATATTTATGTAATGAGATTATAAAAGCACATAAGGGAAGTATTAAATATTTCTCTAAAGAAAAACAGGGAACAAAAGTAGTGATTACTTTACCATATAATAAAAAAGATATTAAGAAGTTTTCTTAATATCCATAATAACAGGTAGAATAATTGGTTTTCTTCCTGTTTTTTCATATGTATAAGACGATAATTTTGTAATAATTTCATTTTTAATATCCGAATAGTTTAAATATCCTTTTAATTTCTCTTGAATTGCTTTTTTACTAACAATTTCTAGATTTCTTAATAATTCTTCATTTTCATTTACTTGAACAAATCCACGAGTTGTAATATTAATTCGTCCAAGAATTTGCTTTTTATTAACATCAATATTAACGATAACAACAATAATTCCATCATTAGACATGATTTTACGATCTTTAATGACAGCTGCTCCAATATCGCCAATACGATTACCGTCTACATATATATCATCTGCAGGAATAGATCCTGCTCTTTTAATTTTTCCTTTGTACATAGATAGAATATCTCCATTTCCTAATACAAAGGTATTTTCTTTAGGAATGCCACATAATACTCCAATGTCGGCATGACGTTTTAACATGCGATATTCGCCATGAAATGGCATAAAGTATTTTGGATTAATAAGGCGAAGCATTAGTTTTAATTCTTCTTCACTACCATGACCAGATGTATGAATATCTCTTAGTAAAGTATTGGTATAAACACTAACACCTTTTAGATACAATTTGTTAATTGTTCTAGAAACACTTAAGGCATTTCCAGGAATAGTAGAAGAGGAAAATATAACAGCATCATCTGATTGTAATTTAATTTGTCGGTGAGATCCATTCGCAATTCTAGATAGAGCCGCTAGTGGTTCCCCTTGGCTTCCAGTACAAAGCAAGCAAACTTTGTTTGGTGGAAGTTTATTTGCTTCTTCTGGAGATATAAAGATCTCTTTATTTTTGATATAGCCACCTTCGATAGAGATTTCTATATTATTTGCCATACTTCTTCCAAAAGTCGCAATTTTTCTTCCGTTTCTTTTACAAGTATCTACAATATGTTTTAAACGATAGATATTGGAAGCAAAAGTAGCAATGATAATTCGACCTTTTTGAACTTTAAAGATTTCTGATAAGGCATGATCTACTTTTGATTCACTCATACTCATTCCCTCATTTAAGGCATTGGTACTATCACTTAGTAGAAGGGTAACTCCTCTTCTTCCAATCTCTGCCATTTTATGAAGATTTGCCATTGGTCCAATTGGCGTTAAATCAAACTTAAAATCTCCTGTTGTAACAATAGTTCCATTTGGTGTAGAAATACAAATTCCATGCGAATCTGGTATAGAATGCGTTGTTCTAAAAAATTCTACAGTGATGTTTTTGAATTTTACTTTTGTTTTTTCTTCATATACAATCAAATTTTTATATGTTATATTTCGATCAGCTAGTTTTTTTCGAATTAATCCAACTGCCTGATTTGGTGCATATATAAAAGGAATATTCACAGTTTGTAATAAAAATGGAATTCCTCCAATATGATCCTCATGACCATGTGTAATGAATAATGCTTTAATTTTATTCTCATTTCTTTTCAAAAAAGTGAAATCGGGAATTACATAATCCACTCCCATTAAATCACCTTCTGGAATAGACATTCCAGCATCCGTAATTACAATTTCATTTTGATGCATTACACAATACATATTTTTTCCGACTTCTCCTAGTCCTCCTAAAGCAAATATTTTCGTATCATTCTCATTTTCTAAAATTTTCAACATTTTTCTCCTTTCTTGTATTTGCTTTCTGACTTCTTGATTATACACGTTTTTTTGATATTTGTCTAGTTTTGAAAAAGAATGGCCTAAAAACTATATTCTCTTTATTTTGAAATCGGAATATGATAAAATATTATCATATGGAGGATTCATATGGGAATATTTGACAAATTAAAAAATCTAGTAAAAAAAGAAGAACAAGAGGAACTAAATAGTTATGATAAAGGGTTAGAGAAGACAAGAAAAGAATTTGTTTCTAAACTCAATTTACTTACATTAAAACATAATCGAATTGATGAAGAATATTTTGAAGAACTGGAGGATATTTTAATTACTGCTGATATTGGAGTAGATACAGTAATGAGTTTTATTAATCGTTTAAAGAAGAGAGTAAAACATGAGAATATTATTAGTTCAGAAGATTTAAAAGAAATTATTGTTGATGAGATGTTTATTATTTATGTTGATCGTGATATTATTGTCAATAAAATTTGTTATGCGAAGGAAGGTCCTACTGTTATATTAATGGTTGGAGTTAATGGAGTTGGAAAAACGACAACGATTGGTAAACTTGCCTATCAATTAAAACAAGAGGGGAAAAAGATATTAATGGTAGCAGGAGATACTTTCCGTGCTGGAGCACTAGAGCAATTAAAGGAATGGGGAGAAAAATTAGAAATTGATACTCTTTATAAAGAGGATGCTGATCCTTCTAGCGTTGTATTTGATGGTGTTACAAAGGCTAAGGAAGAACATTATGATGTGGTATTGATTGATACAGCGGGAAGACTTCAAAATAAGGTGAATTTAATGAATGAACTAGAAAAGATGAATAAAGTGATTTCGAGAATTATTCCAGATGCTCCTCATGAGACCTTATTAGTAATAGATGCCACTACTGGTCAAAATGGAATTAGTCAGGCTAAGAGTTTTCAAGCTATTACCAATATTACAGGAATTGTTTTAACTAAATTAGATGGCACAGCAAAAGGTGGAATTGTACTTGCTATTAAAGAGAGTGTTGGGATTCCTGTTAAATTTATTGGTCTTGGTGAGAAGGAAAAAGATTTGAAAGTGTTCGATGTTGAAAAATATATTTATGGATTGTTTAAGGATTGGGGGGAGGAATAATGGTGAAAAAAGAAAATGAAAAACTTCAAAAATATATAGATGCTAGTTTATTATGTCAAGTAATTACTACAATGTCCGTTTTAATGTTTTTTATTATGTACATTATATCTGGTATTACTAGCATGTTAAAAATCACAGAGGCGATTTTAACTCTTTTGATGCTTATTATGGCAATCAATAATCATTTCATATTTAAAAGAAAGTATTTTACTTTCCTTTATATAGTAGTAGCCATTTGTTCATGTATATTTATTTTTGTTAATATTTAATATGAATCATCGATTATATTTAACATATCTTTATGATTATTATGGGGAGTTATTAACGGAAAAACAAAGAAACTATTTTGAAGAATATTATTTTAATAACTTATCCTTATTAGAAATTAGTGAGAATTATCAGGTTAGTAGAAATGCTATTCATAAACAATTAAAGGAAGTAGAAGAAAAATTAAATAAGTATGAACAAATTTTAGAAATGCATAAAAAAAATGAAAGAATAAAAAAATTAATAAGTAGGATGACAGATGAAAAATTAAAAAAACAGATTTTAGACTTATTATAGAAATGGGGAATTATTATGTTTGGGAAAATCACTTATATTAATGATAATATTGCGCATATTCAAATGACAGAGGGAACAAATTCTACGAATTTAATCAATCTGCACATCATTTTTGAGGATAATAGCGGTGGTAATAATCGAAGAATTGTTGGGGAAATTGAAGAGATTAATGATCATTTGATTAAAGTTCATTTTTTAGGAGAATTCGATGGAAATCATTTTCTAGGGGGGTTACTGTCCAAACCCAGTTTGAATTCAAGAATTAGGGTGATTACAAAAGAGGAACTTACTTTATTAGTAGGGCAAAATATAGAAAGTAATTTTTATATAGGGAAATCTCCTTTATATAATGTTCCAGTATACGCAGATATTAACGATTTTTTCAGTAATCATATGGCTATTTTTGGTAATACAGGAAGTGGAAAGTCTTATGGACTTGCTCGTTTAATGCAAAATCTTTTTTCAAATCTTAAAATGATTCCATATCGTGCCAACTTTTTTATTTTTGATGCTTATGGAGAGTATCATAATGCTTTTGAAGGGATAGAAAAATTAAATCCTAATTTGAATTTTAAATATTATACAACAAATAAATATGATATTGGAGGAACGCCTGTTAGAATTCCTATTTGGTTGTTATCTTTGGATGATATGACTTTACTTTTAGGAGCAACAGAGCATTCACAAATTCCTATTATTGAGAGAATGTTGAAACTAGTTCGAATCTTTTCAGAATCTAGTGAAATGGCTAATAAATATAAGAATCATTTAATTGCTCGTGCAATTATGTCTATTTTATATTCTAATCAAAGTCCTTCTAGTAAAAGAAACGATATTTTGTCTATTTTTAATAATTGTTCTACAAACGAGTTTAATTCTGAAGCGCCAATTCAAGGACTTGGTTATGTTCGAAAATTTAGAGAATGTTTTACAATTGATAAAGATGGGTCCTTTACAGATGGCATTCTTGTAACAGAGTATATTTCTGGTTTTATTGATGATTCTTTAGATAAATATGAATCTGATCAAGATAATTATTTCACATTGGATGATTTAGAAAAGGCTTTAAATTTTACTTTAATTTCAGAGGGACTTTTAAGGAATGAAAAAACTTATGCGGATGCCATTACGATTAAAGTTCGACTTCATTCTTTAGCCATTAGCGAGAATGCTAGATTTTTTACTTATGATAAGTATATTACTTTGGATAATTACATTTCTAGTTTAGTTAGTTGTGAGAATAATAAAAAGGCTCAAATTATCAATTTTAATTTGGAAGATATTGATGATACAATTGCTAAAGTTATTACCAAAATTTATACAAAAATGCTTTTCGAGTTTACTAAAAAATTAAAAGTAAGAGCTTCTATTCCGTTTCATATTTTACTTGAGGAGGCTCATCGCTATGTGCAAAATGATACTGATCGATATATGATTGGATATAATATTTTTGAACGTGTTGCAAAGGAAGGAAGAAAATATGGGTTGGTATTTAATTTAATTTCTCAACGTCCTGTTGAAATATCAGAAACAGTTATTTCACAATGTAGTAATTTTTTAATTTTTAAGATGAATCATCCAAGAGACTTGGATTATATTAAGAAAATGTTACCAAATATTAATGCCGAAATTGTTGAAAAACAAAAGAGTTTACAACCTGGTACTTGTGTAGCTTTTGGGAAAGCCTTTAAAATTCCTATGGTTATTAAAATGGATCGACCAAATCCAGAACCGCAAAGTAGTAATTGTGATGTATTTGCAACATGGAAATGATAAAAAAAAGAAGCAAAGCTTCTTTTTTACCTAAATTCTACATACTGTTTTGTATTGTAGATTTTTTTATTAATTTTTATATAAATATAATACCTTCCATTTAACCCCTTATCATTAATATACTTGGTTACATTAATTCCATTCTTTTTCTCCTCTTCGTTAAATAAATCTACACACAGGGCAGTGTATGGCTTTTTACTAATAATCATATTGTAAGTTTTTTTATCGAACACATTATCTAGTATAATTTCTACTTTATCTGATTTTTTAAAAGTTCCATTTACTACTAAGCGATCAAATTCCTTAGTAACTTTAATATCATGTTTCTTATATTCTCTATCTATTTTTTTAGTAAATAGTAAAATAGAGTGATTTGTAGTTGGTTGTGTACTGCCTAAATCTCCAAATCTTACCCCTTTTCCAGTTTTAAATTCATCATCTGCATATAAGGACATTTTCTCGACACGATAAGTGTTTGTTGGAAGTGTCAGTTTAAATATCTCTTCATTATCTTTTATCTCAACAGTTGTACTCTTTAGTTCATCTACTTTTGTAAGACCGGCTGGCTCGTTTTGTACTTCATTATTTTTATAGGAAGTACCCCCTGAATGAATGATATAATGATTATCTTCTAAATAATCTACATCTGAAATATATGGTGAATAGAAATCACTTCCTAGCTCTTTTCCGTATTGCCATACTTGGTTTATTTTCATTGAATCGGTATTCATGTTATAGATAACGCCACGACTGTAATTATTTTTTGCTGGTACTGCCCCTTTTTCTGTTTTAGAGCGATTATTTCCATTATCAAATAAAAATATATTTCCATTTGGTAAAACCATAGCGGCATGTTGTGCCCATTGCCACTCAGTTTCATCGTTTTCTTTTTCAAAGAAGTATTTATGATATTTTTTATCCCACCCAGATTTATCTCCTAAAATCCAGTTTAATTCCAAGGTATCATAATTAATATTAATAACAGCATCTTTATGACGTCCTGATAAAGTAATAGAATTGGTATTTTTATCATACCAAATAGAATTATTATGAAACCAATCATAATCAGTAGTATAGATGTTATTTCCGCTATCGATTGGTAAAATTTTCTTTAAATCAATTTCTTTGATAATTTCCCCATTTTTTCGATCGATTTCTACAATATAATCTTCTACGGTTTCATCTTCAAAGTGATCACTAGCTACTAAAAGATTTCCATTTTCCATTTCAAATACATCATGATGATATCCTCCAGGAAGAGAGTATTCATAGTATATTTTACCTAGTAAATTCATTTCTGATAATCCAGTCATATAGTATGGGGGATTTACAAGACGGTTTGTACTTAATAATAAATTTCCGTTAGCTAATCGTTTAATATCCCAAATAAAATTTTCTGTTAGATACCATCTAACATCTCCGTTTTGATCATATGCAGTAGTGTATCCAGTAGAGGATGGAGTAACAAAATATAAATCATCGTTTAATTCTTCTTCATTTTTTTCTATTTCTGTTGGTAAAACAAGATCCTGTGGTAGTTTACCTGTTTGAATATGAATTGTTTTTTTCTTTTTTCCATTTTGAATGATTATTTCATTATTCGTATCTGCATATAATCCATAAACTGGGATAATATGTTTTTTGGCAGGTGTAAAAGTATTGGTGATATCTGTATTCTCATCTTTTCCTTTTACTGTAATTGTAATGGTTGCAGAATCCTTTGTTTCGAAAATAATTAAAGCTGTCAGAGGAGAAATCTCATATGGATTTAAAATGACTTTAGGATCCTCAAAGGAATAATCTGTTTTATTTAAAAATTTTTCTTCTAACTTATTTTGATGGATTAAAATATCCTCTTTTATGGTTACTTCCTTGTTACTCGTAACTTTATAGTAGATTAAAATTAAGGAAATAATTGCGATTGCGACAAGTAAACCAATTTTTAATGTATACTTTAAAATTATATTTCTCATAAATTCCTCCTATATCAGTCTAATTTCATTTTCATGAAAGAAAGGTCTTTTTTTATTAATATGGTCAAAAAATAAAATTCCATTTAAATGATCAATTTCGTGTTGGAAAGCAATTGATAAATCTTCACGAGCCCGGATTCGAATTTTATTTCCCTCTTCATCAAAGCCTTCTACCGTTACTCTCGCATAACGAGGGACATGACCCTCTACTTCTCTATTAACACTTAAGCATCCTTCTCCTGCGTCTGCCGCAATTATTTCTTTGGAATTGCTTACGATAACAGGATTAATGACAACATAATTATCAAATTTTCCTTCATCATATTCGTCTACAATTACGATAATTCTTTTATTAATTCCAAGTTGTGGGAAAGCAAGTCCCATTCCTGGGCGTAAATCATACTTCTTTTCATATTCTTCTATTTGACTATAAGTAAGATGTTTAATCATATCCTGAATTAATTGTTTTTCCTCTTTTGCCAAGGGGAATGTAGCATCTTTACTAATTTTTCTTAGTCTCTTGTCTTTTTCATCTAAAATATTTAGTTTTTTAAACATAAACTCATCACCACACATATTATTTTAACACGTCTTGTTTAATAAGTAAATTATAGAAGTTTTGTAAAAATAGATTTGACTCTACTTTTACTTAATGTTATGATAAACAGTACGAAAAGGAGAACTATAATGAAAATAGCATTTGATATTGATGGAGTTTTAACAGATATTGAAAAATTCCAATTAGAATATGGCAGTAAGTTTTTTAAAAAGAAATATAATCGAGATGTCTATGATGTTAATGGTTATGGAATTAAAGAAGTTTTTAATTGTACAAATCAACAAGAAATCAAATTTTGGATAAAGAATACATTCAAATATATGAATACTGTAAAACCGAGGATAAATACAGATACTACAATAAAAAAATTACATAAGGAGGATAATCAAATTTTTATAATTTCTTCACGAGCAAAAACTTCTGAAAATAGTATTTTAGGATTGCTTATGAGAAAATTGGTTATTCATTGGCTAAAACAGAATAATATTATTTACGATGAAATTATTTTTTGTTCTGTTGAAAATAGTTCTACTGATAAATTTAATATTTGTAGGAAGTATGAAATTGATATAATGGTGGAAGATAAAAAAGAAAACATTCAAGAGATTTCTAAAATAATACCGACACTATGCTTTGCTACTAAAAATAATCAAGAATGTACAGGTAAAAATATTTATCGGGTTAATAACTATGATGAGATATATGTAAAAGTAAATGAAATTAAACAAAGGGTAAATAACTCGTTTGTTGTATTAAATTCTAAACAACGGGCTAATTTGAATACTAATGAAATGCTTTCTTACTATAAAAATTTAAGGGATTATTATTTAAACCTTCCTTATGATGATTTATTGGCTGAAGAAAAAAAGAAGAACGAACTGCGTTTAATCAAACGATTACAAGCTATATTTAACTTTGTATATAACCCAATTAATTTAAATTCTAAAAAATTATCTGATTACCATGGAGTTATATTTGCAGCAAATCATTTGCATGCTTTTGATCCATTAGTATTAATGAGTAATGGGGTTGCCGATTTTAGACTTTTAGCTAAGCAAGAGTTGCAGCAACAGAAAATTGGAAGACTGTTTGAATACATTAATTCTATATTTGTAGATAAGGATGACCAATTTAGTGGCGAAATTGCTCGTAATGAATTGATAAAAACATTATTACATGGTAATAATATAATGACATTTCCTGAAGGGACTAGAAATAAAACCCAAAATTTATTACTTCCTTTTAGGTATGGAACTGTAGCGATTGCTCAAATTACAGGGGCACCTATTATACCTTGTGCATTGAATAATGATTATCATTTTAGAGGTGGACATTTATTTGTTAATATTGGCGATGAACTATATGTACATCCTACTGATTCCTTAACAGATGCTAATCAAAGATTGAAAAATGAAATATTACAATTATTATTAGAAATAAAAGAAAATGAGAATCGAGTAAAAACAAAGATTAAATGATTTGATTTTTGATTTTTATTATATATGTATTATAGATAAACTAATTTACAATATCTTTCACTTATGGTATAATTTGATGGGATAGTAGCGAGGTGGTTATAGTGATGAATTTACATTTTCAGATTGCTAGTTTATTTGGAATGATACTAGTATTAGCGGTTTATTTTTCAAAAAAAAGAGTTGTAAATTCTGAAACAAAGATATTTGTTTCATTATCTATTATTAATCTTATAGGGATTATTTTAGACATTGTTTTAGTTTATATTGGTTATGTAAATCCTTTTCACATTATGGCCTATGTTTTAAATAAATTTTATTTAATTTATATTTTGCTTTGGATAACTCTTTTTGCAGTTTATATAGTTTTTATATCACTTACTGGAACTAAGGAATTTGAAGAGTTTAAAAATAAATTTATTAAATATAGTATTGTATTAAATGTTATAGCAATTCTTTCTATCTTTATTCTTCCTGTTTATTTATTTAATCAAGACACTATTATGTATTCTTATGGTCCTGCAATTATATCACTATATATAGCAGTAGTTTTTTATTGTATAATTATATTGATTTCTGTTTTTGCTAATATAAAACATATAAAGAACAAAAAGTATTTGCCATTATTAGTTTTTATTATATTGATTATTATAGCTTTTGCCGCAAGAAGTTTAAATCCAGAAGTACTTCTTACAACCGCTATTATTACGTATATTAATATGATTATGTATTTTACGGTTGAAAATCCAGATTTAAAATTGATTAAGCATTTGGAAATAGCAAAAATATCCGCTGAAAAAGCTAATCGTGCAAAATCAGATTTTTTATCTAGTATGTCACATGAAATTAGAACACCTTTAAATGCTATCATGGGGTTTTCAGAATGCATTAAGAGTTCAGAAACCTTAGAAGAAGCTAAAGAGAATGCAGATGACGTTATTAGTGCAAGTGAAACATTACTGGAGATTGTAAATGGCATTTTAGATATTTCAAAAATTGAAGCAGGGAAATTGGAATTAGTTGAATCTGATTATAATACTACACAATTATTTAAAGAAGTAGAACGTTTAATTCAGGGAAGGATTGGACTTAAAGAACTTGATTTTCAAGTAAATATTGCAGAGGATATTCCAAATACATTATATGGAGATCATTTCAGTATAAAGAAAATATTGATTAATTTACTTACAAATGCAGTAAAATATACAGATCATGGATATGTTCGTTTAAATGTTCATTGTGTAACCAAAGAAAATATATGTCGTTTATTTATTTCGGTTAAGGATTCTGGCCGTGGAATAAAAGCAGATCAAGTTGATAAGCTATTTACAAAATTTCAACGTTTGGATGAGGTCAAAAATACAACAATTGAAGGAACTGGGTTGGGACTTGCTATCACCAAACAATTAATTGAAATGATGAATGGAAAAATTAGTATCAAAAGTACTTATGGGGAAGGTTCAGAATTTATTGCTGCCCTCAATCAAAGAATAAGTTTGGTAGATGTTGCTCCTACTACAATAGAACAGCCTAAAATGGAATTGGATTTATTAGGGAAAAAGATTTTAATTGTGGATGATAATCATATGAATATTAAAGTAACAACAAAGTTACTCTCTAAATATAATCCAGAAGTAGATAGTGCGAGTAGTGGAAAGGAATGTTTAGATAAAACAAAGACAAAAGAGTATGATTTAATCTTAATGGATGATATGATGCCTAAAATGAGTGGAACAGAGACATTAAACAAATTAAGAAAACGAAAAAATTTTCATACACCTGTTATCGCTCTTACTGCTAATGTTATGCAAGGAATTAGAGAAAAGTATTTAGAAGCAGGTTTTACAGATTATCTCGGTAAACCTATTGAAAAAGATAAGTTATTAGAAGTTCTTAATAATTATATTACTACAAAGGATTCTATGCAGGAAAATCCTCAAGAAATATCAAATAATTCTACTGTAAAAGAGGAATCTTCTTTAGATACTAAGGAAATTGCATATAGTAATTTTTCTTCTAAGCAGGTATTAATTGTGGACGATAACAAAATGAATATTAGAATCGCTAGTAAATTTTTAAAACCATATGAATTACAAATTGATGAGGCATTAAGTGGCTTTGAATGTTTGGAAAAAGTAAAAGATAAAGAATATGATTTAATTTTAATGGATATTATGATGCCTGGGATGGATGGGGTACAAACTTTTCACAAATTAAAAGAAGATTCTAATTTCCATTCTAAAGTAGTTGTTTTAACTGCTGATGCAATTGAAGGAGCAAGAGAAAAATATTTATTGGAAGGATTTGATGATTATATTTCAAAACCTATTAATAAAAAGCTTCTAAATGAGATCTTAAATCGCTTATTAAATACCGATATAGAACCATCTCATTTGGATGAAGATATTCCAAAAGAATTATTTGATATGAGTCATTCCCTTGACCAAATTGAAATAAAAGAAGAACCTTCAAAATTAAAAAGGAAGTCTAATCAGCAATTTTCGTCAGTTTTTATAACTAAAGAAAAGAAAGATATACAGTTTTTAAAGGATCATGAAATCGATGTTGATCAGGCAATAGAATTACTTGGTGATATTCCAATGTATGAAGATAGCTTAAAAGATTTCTTAAAAAATAAGAACCACCGACTAGAATTATTAAAAAATTATTTAGAAAAAAAAGATATGAAAAATTATGCAATAGAAGTTCATTCTTTAAAAAGTGATTCGAAATATTTAGGATTTCATAAACTTGCAGATATTGCATTCAATCATGAGTTAAAGAGTAAGGCAGATAATTTAGATTTTATTCAAGAACATTATTTGGAATTAGAACAAGAGTTTCAACATATTGTGGAAATTATTCAAGAATATTTTGCATAAAAAAAAAGAGTTTTTTACAACTCTTTTTTGGATGCGTTATACATTCCAAGCTCTAGCGCCTATTATGATTACTAATAAAATAAATAGAACTAGAATAATAGCAGCACCGTATCCAGCTCCATAGCCGTATCCTCCGCCATTTCCAGTATTGCAGCAGCATCCATTACCATATCCTTGGTATCCACCATAGTAATACATAAACACCCTCCTATCTAGGTCTAATATATTTTATTATCCAATCTTATTTTGGTTAATATAAAAAACCTAATTTTTAAAAAAACTTGAATTTATTTGAGCGATATAAAAATATATGATATGATATAACTAGTATAGTATATGATAAATTTTATTTAAGGTGATGAAATGATCAAAAAACTAAAAAAGGATATAAGAGATATGGATAAACCTTTGTTGATAGTAAGTATTTTACTATTTGTTTTTGGGTTGTTAAATATTGTGAATGCTTCTTCAAAAGCAGTCGTTTTACGATATAACACTTCATTATATATTTATTTTTATAAGCAAGGTGTTTTTTTAATCGTTGGACTTATTCTCACTCTCTTTATTATCCATATACCAAGTAAGAAATATTATGCTTGGAGTCCAATTGCTTTTATTGGAGTCACTTTGATGTTGGTATATTTGTCGTTGTATGGAACTGTTCATAAAGGATCCAATAACTGGATCGATTTGGGAGTATTTTCACTACAACCAAGTGAGTTTTCGAAACCAATTATGATTGTATGTTTATCTTTTTTATTTGAACGTTTCCTATCTAGATTGCGTAATAAGAAATTGAATCATTACGATTTTATTGGAATTATCCTTTTTGTCGGTTGTCTTTTCCCGGCCATTGTTTTTTTTCAAAAAGATTTGGGGACAACTATCATTTTATTTTTAATTTTTGGAATGATGTTTTTAGCTAGCCCTATTCTTAGAATTGATAAACTAAAGACGATTGGTTTATGTATTGTGCTATTAATAGTGGCGTGTGGTATTATTATTTCTAGAAATGGATCTCTATTAACAAAAACCCAATTAAGTCGGTTTGACTTTTTTGATCCATGTTCAGATTATGAAGAAGGAGGATACCAAATTTGTAATGGTTTTATTGCTATTAATGATGGAGGACTTTTTGGAGTGGGCATTGGGAATAGTAAACAGATTTCTTATATCCCAGAATCTCATACAGATAGTGTATTTGCCATTATTGCTGAGGAATATGGATTTATAGTATCCTCTTTTATCTTTTTTGCTTATATTATTATTTTATATCGCATCTTAAAAATTAGTGCGAATGCGAATACTGTTCGAGGAAGATATATCGCATTTGGTGTTGCTGTATATATTTTTTTACATATTTTAATTAATCTAGGAGGGTTATTTGGGGTAATGCCTCTTACAGGCGTACCTCTTCCTTTTTTGAGCTATGGAGGATCTTTTACGATTGCGTTAATCGTTTCTCTTGCGATTGTTCAAAGAATACATATTGAAATGCGAAATCAAAAAATTAAGGTTTGAGATAATTGACTTTATGTTAAAAATGGACTAAACTAATAATGGATATAGAAAAGAGGTATGAAGATGAATTTAGAAAATTTACCAGGAACAGAAACAGAGAAAAACTTAATGACTGCTTTTGCAGGGGAGAGTCAGGCAAGAAATAAATATACTTATTTTGCAAGTAAAGCTAAAAAAGAAGGATTAGAACAATATAGTGAAATTTTTCTAGAGACTGCTGATAATGAGAAAGAACATGCCAAAATATGGTTTAAATTATTAAACGGTGGTGAAATTAAATCTACTGAAGAAAATCTACTTGAAGCAGCTGAGGGAGAAAACTCTGAATGGACAGATATGTATGATCGTTTTGCTAAGGTAGCTAAAGAAGAAGGTTTTGACCATATTGCATTTTTATTTGAAAGTGTTGGAAAAATTGAAAAAGAACATGAAGAGAGATATCGTAAGTTGTTAGATAACTTAAAAGCAGATAAAGTATTTCATAGAGAGACCCCAGTAATGTGGATTTGTCGTAATTGTGGACACATTCATTTTGGTGAAAGTGCACCTGAAGTATGTCCAGTATGTGCACATCCAAAAGCTTATTTTGAAGAAAAGATAACCAATTATTAATTTTTTAGAGTAGACATGGGTCTACTTTTTGTTTATCGATCAGTGAATCAAAAAGATGATATTCATCTTTTTAATTTTGTTACACATTATTTAGCACTCATTCTTGACAAGTGCTAAATAATGTGATATAACTATAATTGTAAGGAGGATCAAAATGAAGAAAAAACAATTTAAAGCAGAATCAAAGAAGCTGCTAAACTTGATGGTAAATTCTATTTATACCAATAAAGATATTTTCTTAAGAGAATTAATATCAAATGCCAGTGACGCGATTGATAAATTATACTACCAATCTTTAACAGATAAAAAAACAAATATCGATCAGAATGAGTTACAAATTCGAATTGATGTAGACAAAGATAATAGAACTTTAACGATATCTGATAATGGTTGTGGAATGGATGAGGAAGAATTAGAAACAAATTTGGGGACAATAGCGAAAAGTGGATCTTTATCATTCAAAGAGGAGAATGCCAATCAAAAGGATGTAGATATCATTGGTCAATTCGGAGTTGGTTTTTATTCCGCTTTTATGGTTAGTGATAAAGTAGAAGTATTATCAAAAAAGATAGGAAATAAAGCTTATTTATGGAAATCTAGTGGAGAAGAAGGATATACTTTAGAGGAGTCTGCAAAAGAGCAAATCGGAACTAAAATTACTTTATATTTAAAAGAAGATAGTGAGGATGTACGATATAGTGACTATTTAGAGGAATATAAAATAAGAAGTATTATTAAAAAGTATTCCGATTATATTCGTTATCCAATTATCATGAAAGTTGAAAACAGAGTATTAAAAAAGGATAGTCAAGACGAATACGAAACAGTTATAGAAGATGCAACTTTAAATAGTATGTTACCACTTTGGAAGAAAAATAAAAGTAAAATTACAGAAGAAGAATATAATAATTTCTATATGGAGCGCTTTTATGATTATGAAAAACCAATGAAAGTTATCCATACATCTGTAGAGGGATTATGTAGTTATCATGCCATTTTATACATTCCTAGTCATGCTCCTTATGACTTATATTCTAAAGAATATGAAAAAGGATTACAATTGTATGCAAATGATGTTTTGATTCAAGATAAATGTTCTGAATTATTGCCAGATTATTTCAATTTTGTGAAAGGGGTAGTCAATAGTCAAGATTTATCTTTAAATATTTCAAGAGAATTATTACAACAAGATAAGAATGTTAGTATGATTGCTAAAAATATTGAAAGCAAAATAAAGAGCGAGTTAGAAAAAATGTTAAAGAATAATCGAGAAGAATATGAAAAATTCTTTAATATATTTGGACGACAAATAAAATTTGGCGTATATGATAATTATGGAATGAATAAAGATAAATTGAAGGATTTATTATTGTTCCATTCTTCAAAAGAGAATAAAATAATTACATTACAAGAATATGTAGAAAATATGGGAGAGGATCAAAAAAATATTTACTATGCATGTGGAGAAACCATTGATAAAATTGATTTACTTCCACAAGTAGAATTAGTAAAAGATAAAGGATATGATATCTTATACTTGACAGACTACATTGATGAATTTGTAATGAAAACGCTTATGAATTATTCCGATAAAGAATTTATGAATATATGTTCTAAAGATTTAGATTTAACAACTGAGGAAGAAAAGAAAAAATTAAAAAAGATTAATGACAAATCTAAAAAAATGTTTGATTTTATGAAAGAAACAATTTCAGAAGTAGAGGAAATTCGGTATACTGATCGATTAAAGAATCATCCAGTTTGTTTAACAAATGAAGGAGAAATTTCTGTTGAAATGGAAAAAGTAATGAATGCTATGCCAACAGATGATAAGGTAAAAGCAAAAACTATTCTTGAAATCAATCAAAAACACCCACTTGCTAAAAAAATAGAAGAACTATATAAAAACGATCAAGAACAATTAAAAGAGTATACAAAAATTATTTATGCACAAGCTAAATTAATAGAGGGACTATCTATTGATAATCCAACTGAAATATCCAATTTAGTATGTGATTTAATATCAAAATAGAAAGGAAGATTATATGTTACCAAGTGAAATATTTTTTAATAATTTTTTAGATAATATAGATAATGATAAAAAAATGCAATGTGATATTTATGAAAAAGAGGATACTATTCATATTGAGATGGATATCCCAGGGTTTAAAAAAGAAGATATTAATATTGAAATAAATAAAGGAAACTTAGTAATTTCTGCAGAAAAGAAAGAAGAAGAAAGTGATGATAAAAAGTATTTACGTCGTGAAAGAAAATTTTATGGGAAATATCAAAGATCATTTTATTTGGGAGATGTTGATGAGAACCATGTAGAAGCTTCTTTTGAAAATGGAATTTTAAAAATATCGGTTCCTAAGAAAACAGAGGAAGAATCAAAAAGAATGATAGAAATCAAATAATATGTTTTATAGCATATTATTTTTTATTATTAAGAAATAATATCAACATTGCATAGTATCAAAATATGTCTCTTATGAGCGGGACTAGTGGCATAACCACCATTTCCGAATTTTTCTAGTGTATGTTTATAACATTCCTCAATTGTTTCTTCTTCACTAACTTTATCAAAATGTGTAATGCTATAAAGATAAATTCTTTTTAGTGAATCATCAACATCAATATTTCTATCTGCAGACGATAATATTTTTCCATAAATACTTCTAGGTTCTCTAGCTAATGAGGCTCTGTGATCTTCTATTGCTTCTTTCATTATTATTAAATTATCATCACTAAAAAATTTATTTAAGTTCGTATCATTATACATAATTTGTGCAGAAACTTTTTCATGATTTTTATAATCTATATGGTAACCTATATCATGATATGCTGCTATTGCATATAGCATGTTAATGTCAACATTAATTTATAACATCTGCTAATAACATATTTAACATGCTCTATTTGATGTCCTTTATCATTTAATTTATATTGTGAAAATATATTTTGTTCAATATACCTTTTTAATTCTTTATTCACATTCATTAACTCATCTCTAATAATAATTGTAATAGGCGACTAGATAAGTTTATAAAATTAGCATGTTCGCTTGTTTTTATCTATTACTAATAGTATGATATTTTTAGGAATATTTAGTTAGTTTGGGTACTATTCTCCTTTACTTTTAAAAGTGGAAGGAGGTGAAATTATGAGAAAGAAAGACGAATATCTTTGTACTATCATAATACTCCTTATTATTGTGATTTTAGTCATTTTAATAAAAATAGTACCAACTGTATAAGTCGGTACTAGACAAAATTATTTTGGAATAGTACCTAACTTAGCAAAACTAGGTATTCCTCTTTTATTTTATGCAAGTTTCCTTGACATATTCATAGTAACATATTTTTTAATTCTTGTCAAAAATTCATATTAGAAAATTTATGTTTTTATATATATATATAATTAATGGTATGAAAATTTTATATAAAGTAGTAAATTAGTAGTAAAATAGATATTAAATCATTCATACATTGTTTAAGATAAAGGGCTAGTAGTGAAAACTAATATTTTTATATAAAAAAGTCTTTAGTCAAGACTCTTTCAAATTTGTTAAAATTAAACTTTCAACTTCATGAAATAGTTTTTGGTTTGCCTCTTCTAAAGTCATATTTCCAACTTTAAAGGGTTTCCCATATCGAATGGTCAGATTTTTATTTTTAAATTTGTAATCACCACTAATTCCAAAAGGAATAATAGTTGCATTTGTTTTTTTAGCCATTGCTACAGTACCAAATTTGAAAGGAAGAAGTAGTTCTTCTGTTTTGTTTCTAGTACCTTCAGGAAAAAGACCAATTGCTCCTTTGTGATTTAGGATATCTATGGCATAGTTCTTTGCTGTTTCGTCATTTCCATTTCGATTGACACAGATACAACCAACAAATTTGAAAAACCAAGCCATTTTTCCTTCAAAGTACTCTTTTTTTGCCATATAATGAATAGCTCTTTTCGTTGCCAGAATAGTTAAGCATTGATCATAAATATGTTTATGATTCCCAACAATTAAGATTGGACCTTCCTTTGGAATATAGTCTTTATGAATAATCGTGGGGTGATAATAAATATGAAAGAGTAATCGCATAATAGGAGTTAACAGTTGATATCCAAATTCACCTTTAAATTTTTTCATTTTTTTCCTTCAATCTTTTTTCCATATTTTCTTTTTGTAAACGTCTAAAGTCTACTTTTCCCACCATTGTGCGAGGAAGTGATCTTCTAAACTCGTATTCATATACCTGAGCATATTTTGGCAAATTTTTTTTACACATCTCTTTTAATTCATTCATTAATTCTTCACTTTTTTTATATCCTTTGTTTAAAACGATAAAGGCCTTTGGGACTTCCATTTTATAAGGGTGAGCAATTCCTACCACACTACATAGCATGATGGCTGGATGTGTTTCCAATAAGGCTTCTATTTGATTGGGATAAACATTGTATCCAGAGGAAATGATTAGACGTTTTAAGCGACTTGTATATTTGATAAAACCATTACTATCCATCACTCCTAAATCTCCAGAGTGCAACCAAATATTTCCATCATCATGAATATGAAGAGCTAAATTGGTTTCTTTTTCGTTATTGTAATATCCTAACATTACATTGGGACCACTGATACAAATTTCTCCTTCTTCTCCATAGGGGACCTCTTTATCATCGGGTGAGAATATACCGATATAACATCCAGGAAAAGGAATCCCTATATATCCCTTTTTAGGTGTATTTTTAAATCCTAAGGCGACTGCCGCAAGGGATTCACTCATTCCATATCCTTGGATGATTCTGGTATTAGAACCATGATCCATTAGAAACTGGTTGACTTTTCTTTCCATCGTAATTTTTAGTGTATCTCCACCAGAAATGGCATATTTTAAATAGTTTAATTTCATTTTTTCAGATTTCTCAGTTTTCAATAGAGCTTCAAATAAGGTGGGAACTCCAATTACAAATTCTGGTTTATACTTATTTAGTAATTTTCCAAATTCATTTGGCTTAAATTGTGGAAGGATAATGCACTGAGCGCCTACACATAAAGGAGTGTAGATACAGACACCTAATCCAAATCCATGAAAGATAGGCATAATGGATAAACATTTATCACCTATTTCTAGTTCATCAAAAACAATTTTAGCCTGTTCAACCAAAGTAATAAAGTTTCCATTTGATAGAACAATTGCCTTTGGATTACCTGTAGATCCACCACTATGGAGCATAACAGCAGGTGTATTCTTTTTGCCAATATAGTTATAATTCTTTTTGTTATAACTTTTTCCATCAGAAATGAAATGATTCCAAAGAATGTATTTTTTATCATTTTTTGGAAGTTCAGTTTTGTATCCCATTGTTACTGTATATCCTAAATTCATCCAGAAAGGCATAGAGTTATTTGGCCTTACGATGATAATTTTATAAACATTTGTCTCATCAATAATATTTTTTATTTTGATATAATCGATATCGATTAATACAAGCATGACACTAGAGGTTTCCATTAATGTCTGTTTTATTTCATTTTCACTAGATAGTGGATGAAACATATTAGAAATGGCCCCAATCTTATTTAATGCAAAAAAGGAAATAATTCCCTCTGGGGTATTTGGCATACAGATTGTTACAACATCATTTTTTCGAATTCCATAACTTAAGAATGCATTCGCACATTCATCAATCTTTTCAGATAGTTGTTTATATGTTAGTTTAGTCCCATAGTAGTCGATGGCATTTTTATTTGGGTATTTCTGCATATTATCTATAAAATATTGATAAAGAGAAGTATTTGGAATTTGCAGGTCTATATCATTTTTATTATAGTATTTGCTCCAAGGGGCATTTGGCTTTTGTTTAAATCCAAAGAAACGGAAAAATTTCATATTAAATAGGCTCATTTTTAACCTTCTTTTCTAGTTCTAATCTTATTTTTTTCATTAATTTTTGATTTTCTTTTTCTAAATCTTTCGTTACTAAGTAAGGTTTATATACTTCGAGAACAACACCTTTTTTAAAAATTTTGTATTTTCCTTTAATAGAAAAGGGAATTAAATAGGAATTTGTTTCACTTGTCATTTTTACAGCTCCTATTTTAAATGGCATAATAGTATCTTTCGTTCGGTTGATAGTTCCCTCTGGAAATATACCGATTAATTTATTTTTTTGCAATTGTTGCTTTGCTATTGTTAAAGAAGATCCATCATGTTTTTTTCGATTAACAGGAATAATTCCCATATTTTTAAAAATGATTTTCTTACTACCTTTTATTAAATCATCTTTCGCTAGGAAATGAATTGTTCTTTTTGTTGATGAAATTAATAATAAGCAATCTAAGTAGTTAGTATGATTTCCTGCTAGTACACATGGTTTGTCCATAGGAATATTCTCTAATCCAATATATGTGGGGCGATATAAAATATGAAATAAAGTTTTGATAAGTGGACGAGTGATTCGATATAAAGTAGGTTCTTTCATGGATACCTCCTTATTTTCTATTTATATTATAGCATGAATGATTTCAAATATAAAGTATTCATATGTTAAAAAAACATCCTAAGATGTTTTTCGTTTATAGATAGGAAGATCATTTATTTTTTCATAGTAATTATGGAAATATTCTTGTAATGGTATATTATAGTTTTTGGCTCCCCATACACCATTTTTAGCGTATTTTTCCTCATAAACAACAATTTTAGGTCGGTACTTAGTTAACTCTTCTATTTGATCTTGTTGGTATTTTTCCATATACCAGGGCAGTACAAATAATTCTTTATTTATAATATTTCGGTTTTTATAAGTAGGATATAGTGAAGGATTAGAATATAAATCCATATATATATTTTCTCCTTCTTTTGTTTGTTCTATGATTTCTTTGTCTATTTCAGAGATTCTATCTTCTTTTTCAATATATACATATTTAAAGTGAATCCCATATGGAAGAATTAGTAGAAGGATTGTAATGATCATTGCCATTATAGTAATCTGATTTTTTAAAAATAATTTTAAATCAAGATTATAAATTAAGATAGTAGTAATCAATGCATAACCAGGCGTCGCATGGAATTCATTATTTGTTCTTTGAAATAGAAAGCTGATAAAAAAGAAGAGAATAATTGTTTTTACTTTTTCATTCTTAAAATGCCTAATGGAAGTATAAATAAATGAGAATATCAATATCAACATGATTAGGTATTGACTTGTTAATTTCTCATAGCCAATCATTTCAATTGCTTTAGGAATTAGTTTTAACATATTCCAGATACCTAAATAAAATGGAGCAAAGATATTTTGACCATAATTCTTCGTAGTCATATATACATTATAATAAGGATAGATTTTTCTATTGAATGTATAAGTTTGATCAATGAAAGGAAATAGAGATTCTGTCATTATTAAATAGATTAAAAAGAGGATAAAAGGAATAAAAATCCAAAGTAATTTTATATATCGTCTTATTCTAATTTTTTTTCGCATTTGTATTTCTTTTATTAAAAAGCCAATGAATATTACGAGGATATTGAAAATACTGGCAAATATAGAAGTAAAACTAGTAAAAATACAAATACTAATTAAGATCATTCGTTGGTTGGTTATTTCCCCATCTTTCCAATAATTTAAAAATTCTAAAAGTAGAATGGTCATTCCTAGTAATTGAATGGTATCAGCTAAGAAAAATGAGGAATTAATATGAGATAGACTAAACGATATAAATATATGGACGAATGGGATTAAGAATGTTTTTAATTTTCCAATAGTTCGATGATATCTAAAATATATAAATGTATAAGTACTAGATAACATAAGATACCAGCATAGTCTAAGTTGATTTATCGCAAATGCGTTAAATATTTTATTAAAAATAGCTATTAAAATAGAGGGGAAAGGCATGTGTTGTGTTATATAATCCATGTATAAAGTCTTTCCTTGTGCCATATATAGTCCACTTAACATATAATCTGTTTCATCCCAAAATACATAACCATATTGAAATATATATAGAAGAAGGAATATCAGAATTCCTAGTAAAAATGCTTGAACTTTGGAATTTTGAAAAGGATTTTTTCCTTTTAAAAGTAGAATATATATATAAGTTAAAATGAAAATTATTATAAATGATATAGTAATTGGAAATATGGTCCAGAATCCCTTTGAACTACCTCCATATATATCTATGTTGAGTGTTTGAGAAATTTTAACATTATTGATTGTTAAAGGTATTTTTCCATGTTGATTGGAGGAGATATTTAATATGTTATTGGATGAATCATCTTTTATAATTTGAATCAATAAGGTATTATTTTTCGGAACCTTTATAGCTTTGTGAAAGTGGATATAGACGGTATTATTGATCTTATTATTTTTATCAAATGTTTGTTTTATTAATGTTTTCTTTGTTGATTGGTTTATTATCTCTATTTTATATTCACTAGCTATTTTGCTATCTGTAAAGAAATTTATACCAGTTAAAATGGAATAAGGAGTATTAAATTTTTGAGAAATTATATTTTGATTATTTGATAAAGTTATGGATGAGTTGTATTCTTTTGAAAGTGATGCGTATTCTATGTAGTCTGGCTTATAACTAGATTGATATATCCAAACTCCTAATAAAGTTATTATCATTATTAGTAAGAAAGTGAAAATTGGGATTTTGAACTTTTTCATAAATTTTTGAATTTGATTACTTACTTTTTTCATAGATTTTTCCTTTTCTATTTATAAGATATCATAAATGATAAGAAAATTTCAAGATTACTTTTAATAACAGATTGACACATTTCAAAAAATGGTATTCTAAATGGATTCAAAAAGAAGAGAAAATATTAGACTGTGAGAGAATTGGTAGAATAAATTAGTAATTTTGATATTTATAGGGGGACTATGTATCTAGAAAACTAACCAAAACTTCTTTCAAAAAGAGAATCTTTATAAATTAACACTGTTTTTTAAAAATGTATCCAAAGATAAGACAAATAATAGTCCATAAAATTCCAATGATAATAATGGAATAATCGTTTTTGTCTATTGGTAGCTTGATGTCTAGATAATTGTTTAAATTATAGTATATTTTAATTATGAACTTTTTTCCTTTTTGGAATTGTTCATATTGTTCATAATCCATAAGTGGTGTGATATCTATATTGGATTTATATATTTTTTCATCTATGGTATATTCTACATCACAAAAATAAGATATTGTATCGTTTTCTCCGCTAGTATTATCAATTCTTTCAATATCTATAACATTAGCAGTAGTTATTTTTGCATTTTTAAAAAATTGAGTATTTTTGTATTGTTTATAAAATCCTAATCCGATGATAAATATACCCAATAGAATAAAAATAACCATTATAATAGGAAATCTGTGGTTCCTGATTGGAGTAGAAAAATGATTTGTTATATTATGGTTATCTGTTGTAGTAGATGTATTTGTACTTTGTATTTTTTCTATTATGACAATATCATCAGGTTTTATAACTCCCTTTTTTAAATTTTCTTTTGATATTTTTACGGTATCTCCCTCTTGAATTTCTTGGTTATTCAATTCTTTTATTAGATATTCTTTATTACCAATATGAATGTATAGTAAGGATTTGTTTTGATAAACTATACATTTTTTATTAATGATTTGCTTTAAATTTACTATATTTATTTTTTTGTTGTTATAATATTGATAATCATAATTATGAAAGTGCCAAAAAGATTTATAAATATAGACAGTATCTTCGTCAGAAAATTCATCAGGATTATAGGTTTTTGTTACATTTATGAATAAAGGAATAGAACGAATATCTGAAAAAAGTATCCATAGTACAGAAACAATCAATATATGTAGCCCAATATTCTTATTGAATATCGGAATATTAAATTGTGAGAATATTAATAGATAAGATCCAAGTAATATAATAATTATGCCCACTAGATTTGCTATTTTAATTAATACATTAGACTTGGTATCAAAAATATCTGTTTTTATATGTTGGAATACAATGTAAGAGATAATCATACATAATATCCATAGGATGATAATCCATATGATTGATAATTGAAAAGCATAGGCAATCAATGCGCCTATACAACCAAAAAACATATTTTGGGAGTTTTCCCATACTCTTATTTTATTTTGTAAGACTGTTCCTATTAAACTAATTCCGAGGAAAACAAGAATAATAGATCGTAATGAACTCATGATATTCCTTCTTTCTATTTTTATCTTATCATGTCCTTATTTTTTGTCTAATTTATTATAACTTATTCACCTTGACATATTCACTACAATATAAAAAAGGACTTTTGGCAAGTCCTCTATATTCTACTCGAAAAGTTCTAGTTTCCTATCAATCTGGTACTATTATGAATAGGGTTATACATACCGAGTATTAAACCGCTCATTTGCATTTGATGTATAAATCATACCGTAAAAGTTAGTTATTTACAATACATATTTTAAATTTTCATTTTAATTTTTTGTATATTTTTACAAATACATTAGATATTATAGTTTCCTTTTTTAAATATCAATTTTTTTCCTTTACATGTTTCTGCTTCTATTTGTAAATCGTTAGTGCCTATCATAAAATCAACATGGTTTTTTGAGGGATTCACACCAATATTCAATAATTCTTCTTCACTTAATTGTTTATTATTTACAATACATTCTGGAAAACCATTTCCTAAAGCAAGATGGCATGATGCATTTTCATCAAAAGTTGTATTTCCATAAACTATATTAGTATTGGATATAGGAGAATCATCTGGAATTAAAGCAATTTCCCCTAAGTATGATGAATAATAGTCACTTTCAATGATACCTTTTAGTAATTCTTTTCCTTCCTTTGCCCCGTAATTAATTACTTTTCCATCTTTAAATTCTAAATAGAAATCTCTTATAAACATTCCATTATAACATAGTGGTTTTGAACTATATACAATACCATTTGTTTTACGAAAATCAGGATTAGTAAAAATCTCATATGTTGGTAAATTTACTAACATATCTTCTCCTAAGCTTCCAGCACTATGCCATATAGTATTAGGTGTAATCTCCAATCTAAGATCTGTGCCAAGATTGTTTTTATAATGCAATTTCGAAATTTTTAAAGAATTAAGTTTTTCTTTAACAACTTCTTGTTCTTTTAAGAAGTTGTTCCAACTTTCAATTGGATTGACTGTTTTTACCATGCACATTTCACAAATTAAATCAAATAATTTATTGTATGCATCATTTTCTTCTAAATTTGGGAAAAGTTTTATTGCCCAAGTTTTGGATGGCAATACAGCTATGCACCATGGAATTTTAAATTCTAATTGAAGTTTTTTATAAATAGGTCTTGTTATTCTATCAATATATCGAGCTTTAGCTAATTTTTCTGGACTAATATCATCCATTAAGCCAGGATACTCTGATTCTAAAATTAAGAATGATGCTCCTTTTAGAGCGTATTCATCCCATATCTTTTTGTTAAAAAATGAGTGCTTTTCAATTTCGTTAACTGAAATTTTTTTTAATATTTCGTGCTTTTCATAAATACTTTCATCATAAAGATAGATATCGCTGATACCATATTCTTTTGCTCTATTTACAAGTTTATTAATAAAAGCAATATTTTCAGGTTGATAACTAATCAACAAAGATTTGGAATGATTAAAATTAACACATCTTTTTAATAATAAATCAATATACTTATTTTCTAATTCCGTCATAGAAATCTTTCCTCCTTATTTTCTATATCGTGATTAATTGAATTTTTAGACGCTGAGGGTTTATAAGTAAGTCCTAAGCTTTTTATCTTTTCTAAGTACTTTCATTGCTCTTCTTCTAATAGTAGAAATTTTTTTGACATCAATTCCCAAATAATCTGCAATTTCTCTGTTTGAAAGACCACGATATCCATTCGCATCAAATGATAATTGCATCACCATTTTAGCAATATCATCGAGTTTTTCTAAAGCCATATTATAGTCAATCATAAATTCATTAGATGATATGTTTTTTATATAATTTGTATTATAATAGTCATTTTTTAATCGATAATATATTTTTGATGGTTTTTCTGGTTCTTCTTTTTCTACACGATCAAAAAGGGATTTTAAATTTTTATCTAGTTTTTTTAACATAGTCAACTATTGATATATAATCACTAATTTCCATTTTATATATATTATTTTCTTTAGCGATTGTAATATCAAAATTAGTTTTTTCTTCAATGGATATATTATTTAAATTTTGTAATTTTTGTTTTTTCTTTTTTAATTTATTGATAATTTGAATAAACATGATATAGTCCTCTTTTCATAATATTCAGATAATTAAAATTTTTCAAAATATTTCTTTAGTTTTTTTCACACTTGCTGATTTAACTAAGGTATTTTGATTACATTTGTTTATAATGTTTGTTAACACATTAACAAGTGCTAGTCTTTTTTCTTTTATTTCCTCTTCTTTAAAAGCTTCATAATTGGTTATTATTTCAGTGCCATTATAAATTGTATAAGGAGAATCTACATTATAGAATCCAACTTCTGTGTCACATTCACAATTTTCATTTTCTATTATAATACCATTTTCAGCTTTTAATAGACTATTACCAAAAAATATACTATCTGAATCTAAATAAATTTCAGGAGCAATTATATTAGAATACTGGGAAACTGTTTCATTTGCTCTGATATTAATTTGACCATTATTTCCAGCTTGAATATTAGAACATATTATAGCTATTTTATTAGTTTCTACATTAATACCAAAATTATTATCAAAACTATGAAAATTAGAATTATTGACAAATTGATCATGTTCAATTCTTAAATTATTTATTTTTCCATATAAAAATGCATTTCCATAATCTTTAGATTCAGTCCAACAATTATACTTATTATTTTCAAAAGTAATATTATCTGCAATGAAACATCTAATACCTATAGTAAATGTACAATTTTTAAATATAATATTAGCAAATAATGATGAAATATTTACAACAGTATCAAAAATTATTCCGTCAAAAACATAATATACGGGTTTATTAAGATTAAAATATTCAACTAATTTTTTTGATTTGTCATATGCAGTATTCATGCCATTACATTGTAATTCATAAAATACTCTTTTTCCATTTTTTTTGAAATATTCATAATATACCCCCAAACAATCACTCAAGTGAGTATTATTATAACATATATAATCTTAAACATAAAGATTTCAAGATTAAGAATTTGATTTCTTTATGTTTTTTGTTATTATAACATTTTTAATTAAATTATGTTTAATTTGTAAAAATATCTCTATATTCATTGTTTCTAATTAAAAATTCTTGATAACATCTATCATTTTTAATGAAATATTTTTGGCAAAGCCCATATTAACAAGGAATTGTGCAAGTAACTTTTATGTTCCTGTTTTATAGATACTTTCTTCTTCTTGGCATCTCTAGAATACTATTACTAAAGTTTTTTGTGTCTATATATCTATACTAGCACCACTATGATATAATGAAACACAGGAGGAATAAATATATGTTAGCAAATAGATTAAGAATTGGCGATACAATAGGTGTAATAGCTCCTGATAAAGCATTAAAAAGTTATGATAGAATAAATTTAGAAAAATCAACTAAATACTTTGAAAGCATAGGATTAAATATTAAATATGGAAGATATTTATTTTCAGATGATAATTACTGTGCAGGTACTCCAAAGGAAAGAGCAGAAGACTTAAATAATATGTTTAAAGATAAAGATGTAAAAGCAATTTTTACTGTAAAAGGTGGAGAGATGGCAAATGGAATTTTACCATTTATTGATTTCGATATCATTCAAAACAATCCTAAAATTTTTCTGGGAATGAGTGATAATACTCTATTACTTTGTGCAATCAATAAAATGACAGGATTAGTAACTTTTCATTGTCAAGATTATATCTGGTTTGGGAAAGAAGAAGTGACTAAGTACGATAAAGACGAGATAATAGATAGATTATTCCAGTGTAATAAAATTATAAAACCCTATAAAAAAAGGAAATTTATAAACTTTAAAAACCAAGTAATTAAGGGTAAAATATATGGAACTAATATAGAAGGTTTATTAAAACTAGCTGGAACACCATATATGCCAGAATTAAAGGATGCAATACTATTTCTTGAAAATTATAGATCTAATATTGTAAGGTGGAATACAATGCTAGAACAATGTAATCAAATGGGAATACTAAATAAAGCGGTTGTATTTGGTTATATATATCAGTTACAATATGTTGAAAAAAATAGGTACAGTATTTTAGATGAATTAAAAACTCTAAATCCAGATATTCCTATAGTTAAAACTAATGATTTTGGTCATGAACATGGAAATTCTATTATTCCTATTGGAGTGAATGTAGAAATTAATCCTATAGATGGGAGTATGTACCTAATAGAAGACTATTTAATGTAGACAATAGAGTAACCCACTACGATATTGGAAGAGCTAATATGCTTCCACAATACTTAAATTTGTTTTATTAAATTTAATAATATATCCATTTATAAATTGAATATTCAAATTACCAAAACTGACTTTCATTTTAAGTTTTTCTTAAATTCACAAGGGAATTTTAAATTTTCTATGGTTGTTTTCATATAATTTAATCTCTCCTTTAAGTAATGAAAAAATCCCATAATATCAAATACAATGAGCTATAAAAAATAAAAAACTCGCAAACCATATTTCAGGTGTGCGAGAATTAATCTTAATGGTAGCGAGAGGGGGATTTGAACCCTCGACCTATCGGGTATGAACCGATTGCTCTAGCCAACTGAGCTATCTCGCCATAAAGCAATATAATGATATCAAAAATACTTTTTAAAATCAAGTGTTTTTAATTATTTTGGTAAAAAATGTGAATTTTATACTAAATACTTTATAAAACAAAAAAAATCCTATATACTAGTAATAGCTTATAAGGAAAAGGATGATTCTATGAAAAAAATAATAACGGTAGATGGAAATGAAGCTTGTAGTTATACTGCTTATATGTTTACGGAGGTTGCTGGTATTTACCCTATTACCCCTTCCAGTCCTATGGCAGAACATATTGATGAGTGGAGTAATCAACACCGTTTAAATCTTTTCCAAGATGAGGTAAAAGTGGTGGAGATGCAAAGTGAACTTGGAGCAGCAGGAATGGTTCATGGTTCTTTGCAAGCCGGTCTTTTAACCACCACATTTACAGCTAGTCAAGGATTACTTTTAATGTTGCCAAATATGTATAAAATAGCAGGAGAAATGTTACCTGGAGTCATCCATGTTGCAGCAAGAAGTCTTTCTACTCATGCTTTATCTATTTTAGGAGATCATCAAGATATTTATGCAACTCGTATGACAGGTTTTGCCTTGCTTGCTTCTTCCTCTGTTCAAGATGCTGCTTATTTATCTGGAATTGCCCATTTATCCGCAGTTGATTCTAGCATACCCTTTTTACATTTTTTTGATGGTTTTCGTACTAGCCATGAAATTAATAAAATAGAAGTGTTGGAAAAAGAGGATTTTAAGAAGTTATTAAATGCGGAAGCTCTAAAAAGATTTAGAAATAGAGCTTTAAATCTACTAAATCCTTTTACTAGAGGAGTCAATCAAAATGATGATACCTACTTTCAAAATATGGAAGCTAGAAATTTAGAATATGATCAACTTCCAGATATTGTGAATTCCTATATGGAGAAACTAAACAAAATAGCTGGAACAGATTATAAACCATTTAATTATTATGGTAAGAGTCATGCTAAAAAGGTAATTGTTGCTATGGGGTCTGTAACAGATACTATAAAAGAGTATATTGATGGTACTGATGAAGAAATTGGCTTGATTGAAGTGCATTTATATCGCCCTTTTAGTGCGAAATATTTAAACAATGTATTACCTAATACAGTGGAAAAAATAGCAGTGTTAGATCGCACAAAGGAAGCAGGAAGCAGAGAACCCCTATATTTAGATGTAGTCAATGCTTTAAAGGATCGTTCTACTCAGGTTGTTGGTGGACGTTATGGGCTTGCTAGTAAGAATACAACTCCAGCTCAAATTAAGGCTGTATATGATATGTTGGATCACCCAAAAGAAAATTTTACAATTGGAATCGAAGATGATATTACTCATTTAAGTTTAGAAATTCCAAACTTTCAAATGGCTGATACCGATGAGATGTTAATTTATGGCTATGGCAGTGATGGAATGGTTAGTGCTTCTAAATCGCTCATTCAATTAATTGGAAACTCTACTAATAAATATGTGCAAGGGTATTTTGAATACGACTCTAAAAAATCGGGTGGAGTAACAGTCAGTCATCTTCGTTTTTCTAATAAAAAAATAAGAAAACCTTATTATGTAGAAAATCCTAAAATTGTAGTAGTTTCTAAAGAAAGTTATTTAAAAGAGTTTGAATTATTTTCTAATATGAAGGAAAATGGAATTTGTATTATTAATACTATTTTTAATCAACAAGAATTAAATGAGGTAATCAATGAAAAAAATAAGAAGGATTTAAGAGAAAAAAATATTCGAATTTATACAGCGAATGCATATCTTTTAGCCAGACAAACAGGTTTAGATAATAAAATTAGTATGATTATGGAAACCATTATTTTAAATTTAACAGATTTTATGGATTTTGAAAAGGCAAAGGAAAAATTAAATGAATACGTAACCAAAAAATTTGAAAAAAAAGGAATTAGTGTTGTCAAAAATAATCAGGAAGCTATCCGCCGATCAATAGAGATTATCCAAGAAATAGAAATAAATAATAGTGATTTAAATTTTAATCCAGAAGATGAAACCTTTTATGAAATGTTACAAAAAAGAAAGGGAAATCAACTTCCAGTATCCTCTTTCTTAGAGCATAAAGATGGAACATTTTATCCAGAAAAAATTTCAAAACATGCTATTAGTGATACCGTCCCAAAATGGATTTCTAGTCATTGTATCCGTTGTAATCGGTGTTCCTTTGTTTGTCCGCATAGCGTGATTAGAACATTTTTAATCAATGAAGAAGAATATTTACAACTTCCAAAAAAGATAAAGGAAAGATGTATTAGGCCACTTGATAAAAACTTAATGGAATATTATTTTATTGTTAGTATATCCATTCAAAATTGTACAGGGTGTGGGTTATGTTTTAATACTTGTCCAGGCTTTAAGCAACAAAAAGCTTTAATTATAGAGGATATTCACAAACAAAAAGAGGAACAGGATATTTTTAATTATTTAGAACAGCATATTTCTGATAAAGATATTTCGATTCCAAATGAGGTAATAAAGAGCCAATTTAGAAAACCGAAAATAGAATTTCCAGGAGCCTGCCTCGGGTGTGGGCAACCAGCTTATATTAAGGTGTTAACGCAAATTTGTGGAGAAAATATGATCATTGCGAATGCCACTGGTTGTTCATCTATTTATGGGGGAAGTATTCCAGATTTGCCATATCATCTTCCTTGGGCATCATCCCTTTTTGAAGATAATGCAGAATATGGTTATGGGATTGTTTTAGCCAATCAAACAATGAAAAATCGTATTCGTAAAATTATGATGGAAAATATGGATAATTCAAATAATCAATTATTTCAAGAATGGTTAAAAAATCCAGATGATTTTAAAACTGCTCAATTTGTTTATGAAAATTTAGATGACCATACACTTCCTAAAGAGCTTCTTGAGATTAAAAATTATATTCTTCCAAAAAATATTTGGATGGTTGGAGGAGATGGCTGGGCCTATGATATTGGCTTTAGTGGAATTGATCATGTATTAGCTAGTAATGATAATGTTAATATATTAGTTTTAAACACAGAAGTTTATTCCAATACTGGGGGACAGTCTTCAAAAGCTAGCCAAAAAGGATCTTTAGCTTCCTTTACAACTAGTGGAAAAAGGTCTAATGCCAAAGATTTGGCTCGAATTTGTCTATCTTATCCACACGTTTATGTTGCTCAAGTAAATTTAGCCTCTAATATGAATCAACTTGTAAGAGTATTCAAAGAGGCAAATGAATATCAGGGACCTTCTATTATTATTGCTTATACACCTTGTATTTCTCATGGAATAAAAGGTGGAATGAACCATAGTTTAGAAATGGAAATACTGGCCTCTAAATGCGGATATTTTCCAATCTTTCATTATCATCCATTAGAAAATAAATTCTATTTGGATAGTAAAAATCCTGATTTTGATTTATATGAAGAATTTTTAATGAATCAAACTAGATATCGAATGTTGAAAAAAGTAAACCCAACTCAGGCCAATTTATTACTAGAAGAAAATAAAACATTTGCTAAAGAACGATTTGAATATTATAAAATGTTGAGTGAAAGATAAATCCTATTTGATAAAGTAGTCAAATTGTGTAAAGTTCATTAAAATAGCAAAAAAACATGTATTCATGTTTTTTTTTCTATGCTATACTTTTATCACAGGTTAGTATGGTTCGTAATGGAGAACAGACATAAAAGAATAAAAAAAGAAACTGTCCCCCTGAGAACAGTTTCATAAAAGAATAAAAAGGGGTTGGCTAGTGTGATACTAGCACCAATCCGGATTACCGAACTGGTGCTTTATATACTAACCTGAAAAGTTTGAAAAGTCAAGCTTTTTTTTATTAATTTGTAAAAAAATGTAATTTCCTATCAGATTTTGAAATTTTAAAACTTCTTATAAAACAATTGACGAACAATCGTTTGTTGTGTATGATAAAATTAGTAATAGTTGGTGGTAATATGAAATTAGATAGTATAAAGGGGCTTGGATCTAAGACAATCGAAAAACTAAATAGACTTGGAATTTATGATATGAATAGTCTACTTACTTATTATCCATTTCGTTATGATATTATCGAGAGAAGTGATTTCTCTAAGGTAGAAGATCAAGGAAAAATCATAATAGATGGCATTATAGAAAAAGAACCAAATATTTTTTATTTCAATAAAAAAATGGAGCGGATGACATTTCGTATTCATACAGGAGAAAGAATATTTCAAATTATTATTTTCAACCGAGGTTTTCTAAAAAATAAATTATCTATTGGAACGAAGATTACCGTTAGTGGAAAATTGGATAAGAAAAGACAAATTATTATAGTCTCTAATCTTTACTTTGGACTTATGACCGAAAAAAGAATAGAACCTATTTATCATAAAGTATCGGGATTAAGTAATAAGCAGATTCGAAAATATATTTCGCAAGCTATTTCTTTGGGATACCATTTAGAAGATTATATTCCAAATGAGTTTCTTGATAAATACCATTTATTAGATAAAGAAACTGCCACTTTGTGTCTTCATAATCCTATGAATGAAGAGAGATTAAAACGAAGTATTCAAAGAACAAAATATGAAGAGTTATTTATTTATATGTTAAAGATGAACTATTTGAAAAATAATAAAAAAAATCACCCAGGATTAGAAAGAAAGATTGATTTTAATCTAATAAATCATTTTATAGAAACCCTTCCATTTGAGTTAACAAAAGATCAACGAAATAGTATTAAAGAGATTTACCATGATCTTACTAGTTCGATTAAGATGAACCGTTTATTACAAGGTGATGTAGGAAGTGGAAAAACAATTGTTGCCTTTATCAGTATGTATATGAATTACCTTTCAGGATATCAAAGCGCTTTAATGGCACCAACAGAAATTTTGGCAATACAACATTATCAAAATATTCAAGTTCTATTCAAAGATTATCCTATTCAAATCACTTTATTAACAGGAAAATTAAAAGCAAAGGAGAAACGAGAAATCTATGAAAAAATAAAATCAGGAGAAGTTGATTTTATTATTGGGACACATGCTTTATTTACAGATGATTTAGTTTATAAAAATTTGGGCCTTGTAATTACGGATGAGCAACATAGATTTGGAGTAAATCAACGAAGTAATTTAAAAAATAAAGGGTTTACTCCAGATATTTTGTATATGAGTGCGACGCCTATTCCTAGAACCTACGCCCTTACTTTATATGGAGATATGGATGTTTCTAATATTAAAACTCTTCCTAGTGGAAAAAAGGATATTATTACCACTTTAAAAACAGAAAAAGAAATGAAAGATGTTTTAACTAGTATGTATGAAGAACTAAAAAAGAATCATCAAATTTATGTGATTGCGCCCTTGATTGAAGAAAGTGATAAAATTGATTTACAAAATATTTATGATTTAGAGGAAAAATTTAATAAAGCATTTGGTAAACTATATCAAATTGGTATTTTACATGGGAAAATGAAATCGAAAGAAAAAGATGAAGTAATGCAGAAATTTCAAAATAATGAAATTCAGATTTTAATTAGTACTACTGTTATTGAGGTTGGAGTGGATGTAAAAAATGCCACTATGATAGTGATATTTGACGCTGAACGTTTTGGATTATCTGCTCTCCATCAATTACGTGGAAGAGTTGGACGAAATGAATTACAATCTTATTGTATTTTAATTAGTAATTATGAGAAGGAACGTCTGCGTATTCTTACACAAACTTGTGATGGTTTTAAGATTAGTGAAGAAGACTTTCTACTACGTGGAAGTGGAGATATTTTTGGACTTCGACAAAGTGGAGATATGGTTTTTAAAATGGCTGATTTAAAACAAGATTTTCATATTCTAGTAAAAGCCAAGGAAGATAGTTTTGAATTTCTGAAAAAGCTTCCTTCTTTGCCAAAAGAAGAACAAGTAAAATATAAAAATTTAATGGATCGGGCGTCTAGTTTAGACTAGCAATTTTAAAACTATAATACAATGTAAGAATGGGTGATGATATGGGGAAAATCGTTAGAATTGAAGATATTACCGAAATTGTAGGCTTAAAAAATTATATAGATGCTCTATCTTTAAATCAAGAAGATGTGTGTTATAAGAAGGCAAAAAGGCAAAATAATGAGGTTATCTTTCAATTTCAATATAAGAATTATCATATTGAAATTTCAATAGATAGGAAAGAACAAATTAAACGATTAATATGTGATTGTGAACATCAAGATTCTTACTGTAAACATATGGCAGTCTGTCTAATTTTTCTGTTTTCTAATTCTATCATTTCAAAGGAACTAGAAAAGATAAGTTATGAGTATGATGCAGAATTTAATACATTATTGTTTCAAAAATTGTCTTATCAAAACCCAAATAGAATTCCCCTTAAATTAGAGGTGATTTTAAAACTATTAGATTATAGTGAAAATGAATATGAACTTCAAGTAAAAATCGGTGAGAATAAAACATATGTCTTAAAACGTTATATAAAGGAGTTTTATGAAGTCTATAATTCCCAAAAGGGAGATCTAGAATTTGGAAAGAACTTTATCTATAATCCTAAAATTCATTATTTTAATGAAGTTGATAATAGGATTATTGAATTTTTAAATATTTATTTGGATAGCCAAATTCCCCGAACTGGATATTATAGCTATTATCAAAATATTTCTATGATTCGTTTAACCAATAAAAGCTTAAAGAGTTTTTTGAAATTATTAGATCAAAAAGATTTTTATGTAGATTATCAAAATCATCTTTATCTATTTCATGGAATTAAAAATATGAAGTTAAATGTTCGAATTTTTAAACAAGATGAACAAGTCCAAGTTCAAATACAAAAAGATGATTTTATCCCGCTACTAAATGATTATAGTTATGTTGTAGATAATCAAAATATGTATTATTTAAATAAAGGTGACAGAGACTTTTTAAAAATTTTAAATGAAAATAAAAAGAAACAACTAATCTTTCAAAAAAAAGAAATCGGTATGTTTTCTAATTATATCTATCCAATTTTAAAGAAATTAGATCAAGAAATGGAGATAGAAGAAGATTTAAGGAAGGAATTTACTATAGAACCTGCTATCTTAAAATTTTATTTTGATTACGACCATGATCAATTAATTTGTACTATTAAACTTCATACGAATCATCAGAATATCAATATTTTAGAGAATAAAAGTATGATAGATGGTGTATGGATTAAAAGAGATTTTAAAGAAGAAGGACATTATAAGAAAGTAATTACGGATTGTGGATTTATGTTAGATAATAGAAAAAAGGTATATTATTTAATGGGGGATGCTATTCCTGAATTTTTAGAAAATCATTTACAAGAGATTAGTAATCAGTATGAAACTTATATTTCTTCTAAAGTTAAAAATGCGAATGTGATTAAAAAAACAGATATGGTAAATACCTTTAAAATTGGGAAAGATCAAATCTTGAGTTATGAATTTTATAGTAAAGATATTCCAAAAGAGGAAATTTTAGATTTATTAAATAGTTATGTTCAAAAGAAAAAATATCATCGATTAAAAAGCGGTGATTATATTACATTAGAAAATGGACAACTAGAAAATATGAATCAACTTTTCATTCATTTAAATATTCAAAGGCAAGATTTATTAAAAGAACAGATCCCACTTCCTGTTTATCAAAGTATTTATATTAATCAATTTCTTCATGATGAAAGAAATTCTTCGATTCAAGTAAATCAAGAGTTTCATAATTTTATAGACCAGTTTCAGCAGTATAAAAATATAGAGCCTAATATTCCTGAGGAGGATTTGCATATTCTTAGGGATTATCAAGTTACTGGGGTAAAATGGATGAATATTATTTCTAAATGTGGATTTGGTGGTATTCTAGCTGATGAAATGGGACTCGGAAAATCAATTCAAACAATTGAATTTATAAAGAGTAATCCTAGTAGTAAAACGTTAATTGTAGTTCCTACTTCGCTCATTTATAATTGGGAAAATGAGTTTCAAAAGTTTGGACAGGGCCTATCCTATTTTATTATGAATGGAAATCCCGTAGAACGTAAGAAGGCTTTTCAAAATATTTTCAAATATGATGTTGTAATTACAACCTATGGTCTTCTTAGAAACGATATTGAAAGTTATTTACAGTATTCGTTTGATTATTGTATGATCGATGAAGCTCAAAATATAAAAAATATATCATCTGATACAACAGGAGTTGTTAAGAGGATAAAAGCTAGGACAAAATTTGCCTTAACAGGAACACCAATTGAGAATTCTATTTTAGAACTTTGGAGTATTTTTGATTTTATTATGCCAGGTTATTTACCTTCTTTATCTATTTTTAAACAGATGTATAACATTAAAAATATGGAAGAAGACGCAGAACTTTTGACTCATCTCAATAAAATGATTACCCCATTTATTCTTCGAAGAAGAAAAATAGAAGTTTTAAAAGATTTACCAGAGAAAATAGAGAATAATATCGTTGTAGAGTTAAATGAAGAACAAAAAAAATTATATCTAGGACAACTAGAAAAAACAAAGGAAGAAATTGATTTTATTATTCGAAATGGCGATGTAAAAAAATCTAGTATTTTAATTTTATCATTACTAACAAAATTAAGACAATTATGCATTGACCCTAGATTATTATTTGAAGGAGATTTTGAAAGTAGTAAGCTTACTACGGTATTAGAAATTTTAAAACAGGTAAAAAAACATCATAAAGTATTATTATTTTCTGCGTTTCCTTCTGCTTTAAAATTACTGATACCAGATCTTGAAAAGAATAATATTCATTATTATTATTTAGATGGTGGGACTAAAAGTAAACAGAGAATGGAAATGGTAGAAAAGTTTAATCGAGATGATACCAACGTTTTTCTTATTTCTTTAAAGGCGGGAGGAACTGGATTAAACTTAACCAGTGCGGATATTGTGATTCATTTGGATCCTTGGTGGAATCCACAGGTGGAAAATCAAGCTACTGATCGAACACATAGAATCGGTCAAAAAAAGGTAGTAGAAGTAATTAAATTAATTGCCAAAGGAACGATTGAAGAAAAAATTATTGATCTTCAAAAGAGAAAACAAAATTTAAGTAATCAAATTATTGAAGGGGACAATCGTTCTATTATTAATTTATCTAAAATGGAAGTAGATGAATTAAAAGAGTTAATAGGAATTTAGTATATATTTACAAAATAAAAACAGATTTAGTCTGTTTTCATTTTATCTCTTAATAATTGAATTTCTTTCATTTCACTAATGGTAATTAATTCAAATCCTTGATTTTGTAGAATTGGAATAATTTTATCTAAAGCTTTTACTGTCCTTTGATGAATATCATGCATTAAAATAATATTACCATCTTTTGGGTTCTTTGTAGCTCTACTCACAATACGATCTATGCTTTTATATTTCCAATCTAAAGTATCTACATTCCAAAGAATAATCTCAAATTGATCTAAATTTCTAATTTTTTGATTAACTGATCCATAAGTTGGTCTTAATAGTTTTGGCGTATATCCTGTTGTTTCTTGAATGATATCTTGTGTTTTATCAATTTGCTCCTTTAAACTTTCTTCATCTAACTTAATTAACCATTTATGACTATAGGAATGATTGCCAAGTTCATTTCCATTTTTTAAACTTTCACGAATCGTCTCTTGATATATTTCTACCTTATTTCCTAATACGAAGAAGGTTGCGTTACAATTATATTTTTTTAAAATATTAATAACCTCTTTCGTATAGATACTAGGGCCATCATCAAAGGTTAATGCAATAAATTTTTTGTTAGGATCTAATATTTTATTTGGAATTTTAACTTTTGTATTTGCTGTTTTAATAATCTGTTGTTCAGTGTCTATTTTGGGGTTTAGATTTTCTAATGGTATTTGAATTTTAATTATATTTTTTATATTTTGAAATTGATCAAAATATAAATATAAATAATCTTGATCAAAAGTAAAATTAGAATAAGCGGAGTGATTATTTTTGATATATTTTTGAATATTTTTGTTAGAGATATTATATTTTTGTTGTAATATATGTTTGACATATTTTGTAATGTAAGAAAGATCCTCTTTTGGAATGACATCTTTTAAAGAAATTAGTCGTTTCTTTTTCTTATGATATACATATGTTTTAATATAGTTTTGGGGTTGATAAAACTTTGAACTATTTAAATAAGTATGAATAGTTACTATATCATATTCTTTTACTTTATCGAATGAATAATCGATGTTCAGTTCTGATTTTTGATTTAACGAATTAAAATTCATATATTTTTCTTTAAAGCTATTATACTGTGTATGTACTTCTTTTTGAATGATTTTATTTAACTTTTTACTTTTGGTAACTGGATAATTAATTCCTATTAATATATTTTGCTCTTCTTCAATAATTGTTCTTACACTTTGATTTTCTTTTTTTTGGCATCCAATACTCAGTAAGATAGTAAAGAAAATAATGCCTAATTTCTTCATTGTATCACCAATTCATTATATTCTAAATAAGAAAATATAGTATTTTTTAATGTTCAAATAAAAGGTTTGTTCATATAACATAGTAGGTGGTATTATGCTAGAATTTATTTTAAAATATTGGACACAATTCCTTTTTGGAGTAATGGCAAGTTCTATCTTTTTTCTATATAGAAAAATTATTCGTCATTATCGAGTCATGAATTATACAAAAAATGGAGTAAAAGTATTATTAAAAGGAGAAATTGTTAGACGATACCAAGAATATAAAAAATTAGGTTGTATCTCTATTTTTGATCGGGAGATTATCAATGATTTGTACCAGGAATATAAAAATTTAGGTGGAAATGGGATGATTGAAGATATGATTGAGGATATATCAGATATTTCGCTTGATACAGAATGTGGGGGTGGTTAGATGGAGGAATTTTTTCCAACAAAGTTACTAGATTTATTAGTAATCAGTATTACTTTTGGTATTATCTTAATGGCTTTTATTCAAAAAGTGAAATCTCTTTCTTTTATTAGTAAGTCTTGGCAAGTTTGGGTTTTGAATTTAATATTTTCCTTTTTTATCGGAATTCCTTTTGCTATGACATTTTATAATATATCTTTAGAAGATAGTTTGTGGGTTGGTTTGTTTAGCTTTATCGGGGCATCTGGTATTTATCAGGCATTAAAAAATCAAAAAATTATTAATTATACACCATCATCTATCTCTGATAAAATTTCCATTTCTAAAACCAATGAGATTAAGAGGGTATCATGATATATTTAGGAAGTGAAAGAATTGTTACCAATTCATTTCAAAATCATAAAACGGCAGAAGATTACGCAGGAAACCATCAATCGATCATAAAAATGAATGGAACAGGTAAGGTCGTAAAAGTAATCAATCGTTTTGAGTCTCACGAAGATAGTATTCCTTATACAGATTTTATTCATAATAAGGATAATTGGAAGAAAGGCGATTATTATAATTGTATTTCTATTACTGGTAAACAGTTGCTTATGGATGACAGTGAATTAGGCGGAAACCAAGTTTGGATTAAAACTTATCAAGATCATAAAAAACTTATCTTTCTTTTTGCCCATTTAGATAGTGTTGCTGTAAAAAAAGGCGATATTGTTGACTCTAATACTGAAATTGGTAAACAAGGCAATACTGGACTAGTTTTATCTAATAAAAGCAAAAAAGATGTTACTTATGGAAGTCATGTACATCTACAAGTAACAGACCAAAGTGGAAATTATATAGATCCTAGGGCGTTTGCAACTGGAGAGATTCAAACAACTTATTTAGAACAAGAAAGTGGACTAGATGAAAAGGAAAACGCATCTCTTATAGATGAAACTCTTGCGGTGCAAGATTCTAATGAAAACCAAGATACTATTTTAGAGAAAACTAGCGATAATACACCATCTATTCCAAATGAAAAGGTACAGGAGAAAGAATTAATTTTTACTTGTGAAAAAGAAGATTATTATTATATTAAATTATATGAAGGTGAAAAATTATATTTGGAAAAATAAAGGACTTAGGATTTCTAAGTCTTTTGTCTTGTTTGAAACTTTCTAGTAAAAGTTGCAGTCTTTATATATTTTATATCATCAATCATACTATCAAAAATATAATTCAAATCTTTATTTCTTTTCATATTTCACCTCTTATGGATACCATATCAAAGTGTTTGATTTTCGTCTATCAATTCGACAAAAATAGAATTAAATTTCATTGTTTTTCTAACATATTTATGATATTATAAGTTATAGAATTTTTATTGTAAAAAACGGATTAATCTGTTTCATTTTTTGAATAAGTTCCTGTTTTGTCTTTACATCCTCAATATGAACAATAATACTGGATAATTTATATAGGGAAGTAATTGTTGTAATTTTCTGAATAATTCTTTTTTGATATTCTTCATTAATTTTACGACTAATCTCTATGTATAGTTGATCATTTAGTAGATAAATTTTTTCATTGTTCATAAAATCACCTGTGAATATAGTAGCACACAATATATAAAAAATAAGGAAAATGACAAAACTAGATGATTTTTTTAGGAGTTGGTTTTATGAAATATATCGCAATTTTTATTTCCAAAATTTGTTTATTTATTTTAGAAAAAATAGGAAGAGGAACTTCTTTACCAGGACAAATAGCACGCAAAATAGATCCTAATATTTTAAAAAAAATAGATCGACCAAAAACGATGATTGCAGTAACAGGATCTAGTGGGAAAACTTCTACCGCTTATATGATTTATCAAGTTTTAAAAGAGAATGGGTATAGAGTTGCAAATAACAGCAAAGGAAGTAATTTGCTAGATGGTGTGATTTCTTTATTCTTAAAACATTGTACATTTCTGGGTAAAAATAAATTAGACGCTATGGTATTAGAAGTAGATGAGAGATATACAAAACAAGTATTTGATCAAGTTCATCCTACTCATGTGGTGTTGTCTAATATTACGAGAGATCAACCTCCAAGACATGGAGATTATAAAACGGTTTACCATGTAATTGAAAGTGCAGTAGAAAAAGATGCAATACTCATTGTAAATGCAGATGATCCAATTGCGACAACGTTATCTTTTGGTCATCTTGGGGAAAATATATATTATGGAATGACAAAAAATAAGGAGTCCTATAATGGATTGGTTTCCAATTGTTTAGATATGGTATATTGTCCAAAGTGTAACCGTAAATTAGATTATGATTATGTTCAATTTAGTAATGTAGGGGCTTATCATTGTTCTAATTGCGATTTTGAAAGACCAAAACGGCATTATGAGATTACAGAGTTTGGAAAAAATAAAATTCAAATTAATCATAAATTTTCTATTCAAACGAATTATCAAATGTTATATTTTTTCTATAATATATTAGCCGCATTTTCTTGTTGTTCTTATCTGGGAATAGAAGAGAAGAAAATTACAAAATGTTTAAATAATATTGAACTATTGAACCAAAGATTTGAAGAATTTTATTTTAAAAAAAGAAAAGTTCAAATATTAACAGGAAAAAATGAGAATGCAATTTCTTATAATCAGGCAATGAATTATATTCAAAATAAGGAAGAAATGAAAACAATTATCTTTGGGTTTGAGTATATTAGTAAAAGATATCCTTATCAAGATATTTCTTGGCTATATGATATTGACTTTGAATTTTTAACAAATGTAGATAAATTTATTTGTATTGGACCGTTTGCTGCAGATATTGCTAGCAGAATCTCTATTACAGGAATAGGTGAAGAGAATATTTTAATGGAAAGGGAGATTGGACAAGTGGCAAAACTTCTTCCCAAGACAAAAGGCAATATTTATGCAGTCTTAAATATGGGAACAGAGCAGAAATTCATAGAAGGAATCAATCAATTAAATAGGTGATAATATGACAGTAACAATAGCACATTTATATTACGATTTACTAAATTTATATGGGGAAGTTGGAAATGTAAGAATATTAAAAAAAGTTTTAGAAGAGCAAGGAATTCAAGTGAGAGTTGAGTTTTTAACAATTGGAGATCCTTTAGAGTTTAAAAACTATGACTTTGTATACATGGGGATGGGAATTGAGGAAAACTTAATTCTTGTAAATGAGCATTTGAAGCCTTATAAAAAAGATATTGAAAAATATATTGAAAGTGGTAAATGTATGTTATGTAGTGGAAATTCCTATGAATTATTTGGAAAATTTATTCGATTTCCAAAACAAAAAATAGAAACTCTAGGAATCTTCTCTTTTACTAGTAAACAATTAGAACAAAGAAAAGTCTTAGAAGTTAGTGCAAAATCAAAGTATTTTGATAAAAAAATTATAGGTTTTATGAATACGAGAAGTTTTAACAACAATAAGAAAAATTTCTTTTTAACAATTCAGAGTGAAAGTTCTTCTTTTAAGGAAGGAATATTGTATCATAATTTTATAGGAACTTATACCATTGGACCTCTTTTAATTCGCAATCCAGATTTACTTAAAAAGATTGTTTCTATGATTTTAGCAAAGAAAAGAAAGAATTATAAATTGAAAGAATTTCATTTAAATTTTCTAGAACAAGCTTATCAAGATTGTTTGAAAAGAAGGACAATATAAGTAAAACAAAATTCGTGAATTTGAGGTAGAAAAAACTACTTTTTTATAGTATAATATTTTTGGTGATTGTATGAGCCATTTAGGTCAAACGTTTAGAAGAAATAGTGGCTTTCAAAATCATGCGAATCGTGGAATGGTTTTGGAAAGTGATTTAAATATTACTAATGAGTATTATTTATTACATGATGTTGCTGTGATTTATAAAAAACCAACTCCAGTAACAATCAATCATGTAGATTATCCCTCTAGAAAAGATGCGGTTATTAAGGAAGCTTACTTTAATACCCCTTCTACAACAGACTATAATGGATTATACAGAGGTAAATATATTGATTTTGAAGCTAAGGAAACAAAATTAAAATGTTTTCCACTATCTAATATACATCAACATCAAATTGAACATTTAAAAAAAATTATTCAACATGGAGGTATTGCTTTTTTGATTGTAAGATTTACCTCTACAGATGAAATATTTTATTTAGATGGACATGATTTTTTTGAATTTTTAAAAACAAATAGTAGAAAATCAATTCCACTTGAATATTTTCATGAAAAAGGATATAGAATTAAAGTGAAATTTAATCCAAGAATTGATTATTTAAAAATAGTTGATCAAATATATTTTAAAGGAGAAGTGTTATGAAAAAGTTTTTAAGCGATAAAGAAAATATTACTATATTAACAGTAAGTGTGATAGCGTTTATTATTGGTTGTTTAACAATCCACCCGTTACTTGCCTTCTTAATTATTGCCCTTGCCGATTTTTTCTTATTTTTGCCAGATTTAATGAAGAAATTCAAAAATAGAGAAAAGAAGAGAAAAGTAGATTCAATAAAAACAGAAAAGAAACCAAATACAAGAAGAAAGGCAAAAAATCAAAAACAAGGTCAAGATTCTAAGAAGAAGAGTAAGAAAAAAATTATATTATTAATTTTTATTGGTATTATTATTTTCTTTATTTTGGTAGGAATTGCCTTTATGGTTTATATTGCAGTAACTGCTCCAAAATTTGATCCTGATAAGTTATATAAGAAGGAAGCTACTATTATCTATGATAAGAATGGAAAACAAATTGCTAGTTTAGGATCAGAAAAGAGAGAAAAAGTTACTTATGATCAACTACCTAAAGTATTGGTTAATGCTATTGTAGCAACAGAAGATTCTAGATTTTTCAAACATAATGGATTTGATTTACCAAGATTTTTAAAAGCTAGTATTGCCCAAGTTACAACAGGAGGGGGAGGCGGTGCTTCTACTTTAACAATGCAGGTCTCTAAAAATCACTACACTTCTACTATTGCTAGTGGATTTGAGGGAATAAAACGTAAATTTACAGATATTTATTTATCCATTTTTCAAATTGAAAGAAAATATACAAAAAAAGAAATTATGGAATTTTATGTGAATGCTCCATATTTAGGTGGAGGAGCCTATGGTGTAGAACAGGCTTGTCAAACTTATTTTGGAAAATCGGTTAGTGATATTAATTTAGCAGAAGCCTCTTTAATTGCTGGATTATTCCAAGCCCCAAATGCTTATGATCCTAAAAATCATCCAGATCAAGCTGAAAAAAGAAGAAATAATGTTTTAAGCTTAATGGTTCGTCATGGATATATTACAGAAAAGGAAAAGAAGGAAGCCCAAAAAACCAAAGTAGAAGATTTGATTGTGAATAAGACAGCAGCTGGAGCTCCTTCAGAAAATAAATATCAAGGATTTATTGATACAGTAACAGAAGAAGTGGAGGATGTTACAGGGAATAATCCTTATACTGTTCCAATGATTATTTATTCAACAATGGATCCAGAGAAACAAGACTATCTTAATTCTATTATGAATGGAGAAGCATTTTCTTGGGAAAATGATGTGGTTAATGCTGGTATTTCAGTTGTAGATGTTAAAAATGGAGAAATTACAGCAATTGGAGCAGGAAGAAATAGAAGTGGGGAAAAACAATTTAATACAGCTACTATGATCAATCGTCAAATTGGATCGACTTCAAAACCAATTTATGATTATGCTCCAGGAATTGAATATGAAAATTGGTCTACTTATACTCCGTTTGTGGATGAGCAATATAGTTATTCAGATGGAACAGAAATTAATAACTGGGATCGTAAATATAATGGATATATGACTATGCGTACAGCACTTGCTCAATCTAGAAATATTCCGGCTTTAAAAGCTTTTCAACGAAACAAAAATTCTAACATTAAAAAATTTGCCAAATCTTTGGGATTACATCCAGAGGTTGCTAGTAATGGAGCACTTCATGAGGCTCACTCCATTGGAGGATATACTGGCGAATCACCACTTAGTATGTCTGGGGCATATGCAGCTTTTGGAAATGGTGGATATTATATTGAACCACATAGTTACACTAAAATAGTTTATCGTGAGGATGAGGAAGAAGAGGAACGTAAAGTAGAAAAAAATCGTGTTATGAGCGAGGAAACGGCTTATATTATGACTAGTTTACTTCAATCATCTGCTCAAGGAGGACTTGGCGCACAAGCAAATATTGGTGGTGCCGTATTTGGAGCAAAAACAGGTACTTCTAACTATGATTCTGCAACATTAAAAAAATACAATATGCGTGATAGTGCAATTAATGATTTATGGGTAAACTCCGTGTCTCCAGATTATGCGATTTCTATTTGGTATGGTTATGAAAAAGCAAATTCACAATACCAAAATACTTCTTATACCATTGCCCATAGAAGATTGTTTCAAACTGTCGCAGGGGGCATCTTCAAAAAAGGAAGTAATTGGACTAGACCTGCTGGAGTTATTGATGTAACTGTTGAACAAGAAACCTGGCCAGCAAAATTACCAAGTGCTTATACTCCAGATGATTTGAAAGTAACAGAGTTATTTAAAAAAGGATCAGAACCAACTGAAGTATCAGAAAGATTTAGTAAATTAGAAAATGTTACAAATTTAAAAGGAACTGTGAGTGGAAATCAATTGACTCTTTCTTGGACAGCTATTAAAACACCAAAGGCCTTAGATCAGGCTTGGATTAGTGAATCATTAAAATCTTTATATTCCAATATAGGGGTTGGAGTTGGTGCTAGAAACAGTTATAATAGTAGTCATATAGGAAATGTAGTATATGAAGTTTATGCAAAGAAAAATGGTAATTTAACTTTAGTTAATACAACTACAGATAGTAAAATATCTATCAATATTAACACCACCTCGGCAGATACTTACGTAGTAAAAACATCTTATTCGATTTTTAAAACTGCTACTAGTGATGGGGTAGAAACAAAAGTTTCTATGTCTGGAGTAAAAGCTAGTATTGATGCTACTTTAAGGGGGAAAAGTCAAATAGAACTTGCCCAAAATGAGAGATATGTAGAAAGTGGTATTGTTGTAACTTCAGATGGAACCGATGTCACATCAAAAGCAAAATATACAACCACTATTACTGATAGTACAGGTCAAGAAGTAGATAGTGTGGATACTACTATTCCTGGAATATATACTGTTACCTACCATGTTACTTATGATTCATTTACTAAAACATTAAAGCGTACAGTTATTGTTGGAGCAGTTGATTCGGGAACTGATGGAAATTAATGAAATAAAAACTGTTTTGAGAATTAAATCAAGCAGTTTTTTTATGTAAAAAAACGCTACGTTAGCTAATAGAAAACAATTTATTTTTTAATGTAATAAAAATGTCAAAAAAAGGAAAAAATAGTAGAAATTTGTTGAATTTATTTTTTAATAATGTTAGAATTCTAATATAGAATAGGAGCGGATTATGAAAAAGAGATTATTGTTATCAATAGTGGGAGTTATTGGTTTTTTGACAATGGGAAGTGTTGGAGCATCTAGTTTAAAATTAGAATGTCCAACAAATATGAAAATAGGATATCGTCGTTGTCAATTGGTATTAAATTCGGATTCTACAGAAGTAGAGAAAATTTCTATAGACTATCAATTGAGTAATCAGATAAAAATTGAAAATATTATTTCCAATGAAAAGGAAGGATGGACACTTGTAGCCCCAACTTCTTCCTTAAATAATGGAACTTGGACATACGAAAACAGTTCTAAAACGACTGGAAAAACAACCCTTGGAGAAGTTGAATTTCAAGTGGCAACAGCAGGAAATTATACATTTGAGGTTAAAAATGCTGTTTATTTACAGAAGAATTCAGGGACAAGTGGTACTTCAGATACCAATTTGTTAGGAAGTCATTCATTAGTATTTGCTGATCATGTTGCGATTGAAAATCCATCAAATCCTGATTTAAGTTTAAAGTATTTAGAAATAGATGGAATAGAATTGGGTTCTTTGAATGGTGTAGCTACTATTAGTACTAAAAAAGATTCAGTTACAATTCGTGCGATGGCAAAAGAGGGTGTTGTCATTAATATCGGAAAATATGGTATAGAACTTGGAGGAATTAATCATATAGCTGATGGTACTTTGTTTTTAGAAGAAGGAAAAAATGAATTTTTAATTTATGTTTCTAAGAAAGATGGTAATGGTGAATCCACATCATATCAATTGATTATGGATAAAAAATCTGAAACAACTACTACAGTGGATACAAATAAAACAACAACGAAAAATAATAATCAAATAAAAACATCCGCTAATACAGTTGTAAAGAATCCAGCAACTGGAGATAACTTTATTCAATATGGATTTGCTATCGTTTTATTACTAACAACTATAATAATAATTAAAAAGAAAATTACAAAGTTAAATTAATAAAGGGAGCAAATAACATATGAAAGAGTTTTTAATAAAACAACATAAAAAAATTATAATAGTGCTCGTTTTACTAGTATTTGTGGTAGGGCTAATCTATGTTATTATAAATAGAAATAGTATTAGTTTCTTAAAGATAATGGGAAATAGTTTAGCGGATTTAGAAGCACAATACATGTGTGAAGAAGGATATGCACAAAAAGGAACTGAATGTATTAAAGAAGAGTCTATTGAAGCTAACAGTATAGCTAGTTGTGAAGCAGGGTTTAATTTAAATTCTAGTACTGGAAAATGTGAAAAACAGGAGGAAACTGTAGTTTCTACTCAATATAAATGCCCAGATGGATATAAAAATAATGCTGGTAGATGTGAACAAATTATTCAAAAGGAAGCTACTTCATCTAAACAATGTCCTACTGGATACACATATAAAAAAGAAAAGGATGAATGTGAAACAACTGTTTCACAGCCATTGTACTCAAGAAATACGATCTATACTTGTGAAGGTGACTATACTTTAAAAGATGGAGTTTGTGTAAAATTCAAAACAAGGAAAGCTGTTAAAGTTAATAGTTGTGAGTCGGGGTATAAATATAATAGTTCGACAAAATTATGCGAGAAAAAAGATTCAATAGCTCCAACTACGGTTCCAAATCAATGTGATGCTCCTGGTAGTTATGATGGACATCCAGGTAGTCCAACAGAAGGTTCATGTGTGTATTCTGCATGTTCAGATGGCTATGTTGGAATAGGCGAAAAATGTTATAAATTATCTGGAACTTTAAAATTTAATGGTAATTCAACAGGAACGAATGTTTCACCAGTTACAGTGTCCAAAGGAAGTATTACAACTTTAACTCCTAGTCAAGCAACTTTTGGTAAAACAACAATTAGTTGTTCTAATGGAAGAAAATTGAAGAAGACCAATGTAGAAAGTGTTGATGCTTTTCACAATAAGTTTCCTTATTTAAGACTTTTTACTACTTATAAATCTTCAGGAATGAATAATTGGGCAATTGTTGCATGTACAGATGGTAGTACGCAAAATTTAAAAACGGTCAAAAATGGTTACAGTAGATTTAAAGGTTATTATATAAAGAAACCATTTACTAGTTATACCTGTAAAGAAGGATATAAATATAATAGTCAAAAGAAAAAATGTGAACGAACAAGAACTTCTAAGCCGGTTGAGACTTATAGTTGTAGTACAACTTATTCTGCCTATGATGGATATGTATATAATGCTAAATCAAATCGATGTGAAAAAAATATCACTAAAAAACCAAAAGTAGAGTTACAAAAGAATTCATGTGCTGGAGAAGAAAAAGATGGAGCATGTATTATTAAACAAATAGCAAAGCCTCAAATGGGAGGGGATTGTAGTCAATATCCAAATGCTACTTATAATTCAAAAACATCGAAATGTGATCAAATAGTTACAGTGAATGCAACTACAGAATATGGGTGCCCAGAAGGGTATACCCAAGCCGGAAATCGTTGTATAAAAAATACAGAGAAAGATAAGACTGTAACTTATAGTTGTCCAGAAGGATATACATTGGATGGAAACATGTGTAAAAGAGAGATTATTAAAACAGGAATATTACAAGAAGGCTAATCATTTGATTAGCTTTTATAAAAGGAAGATAATATGCAAAATATAATAATTATACTATTTGTTTTAATACCAGTATTATTACTGATGTATTATGTAAATCAAAGAGATACCGTTGAAAAAGAACCAATTCTTTTAATTATTATTATGATGATACTTGGAATGGCAAGTGTATATTTTAGTAAACAGATTTGGAATTTTATTCTTTCTAAACTTCCAGAAATTGAGGAAGAATTAACCAATCGAAATTGGTATGCTCGAATTCTTACTAGTTATGGCGAAATTGCTTTTGTAGAAGAGATGATAAAATATCTTCTTTTAAATATTATTATTTATCGCAATAGAAATTATGACTATATGTATGATGGGATTGTATATTCTGTTGCAATTAGTTTGGGATTTGCCTTAGTAGAGGGGTTAGAATATGGAATGGGAAATGATGTTGCTATTAGTTTATTTAGAAGTATTTTAACAATTCCTATGCATATGTCCTATGGAGTAATTATGGGATATTATTTAAGCAAGTCTAAGAATAGTTATGAAAATCGTTTAATGTATTATCGTTATACAGCACTATTATTTCCAATTGTATTACATGGTACGAGTGATTATCTATTATCTACTGTTGATAATCCTATTATTTATATTGTTTATGCTTTGTTTGTTTATATAATTGCTTTAAAAAGGATTAATGAGTTATCTCGATTGGATAAACGGATTTAATCCTTTTTTAGATTGAAAAAAATAGATATTTATAATATAATGAAAATGGTGATTCAATTGTTTAAAATTGGAAATATAGAAATGAAAAACCAGGTTGTATTAGCTCCTATGGCAGGAATATCCAATCCATCTTTTATGGGTATTGTAACTCAAATGGGATGTGGACTTGCCTATACAGAACTGATTAGTGCGGAAGCAATTGTTAGAAATAACAAGAAAACTTTTGATATGTTAAAGGGAATAGAAACTTTAACAATACCAGTAGGGGTCCAAATATTTGGAGCTAATAAAGAGGTTTTATCAAAAGCTGCCCAAATTATTACAGAGATATATAAAAATGTTTTTATTGATATTAATATGGGGTGTCCAGTTCCTAAAGTTGCACTAAAATCACAAGCAGGGAGTGCATTACTAAAAGAACCAAGCAAAGTTTATGAAATAGTAAAATCGATTGTAGAATCTGTATCTGTTCCAGTAACAGTGAAAATTAGAAGTGGCTGGGATTCTAATCACATCAATGCGGTTGAGATTGCAAAAATGATAGAGAAAGCAGGAGCACAAGCCGTAACGATTCACCCCAGAACCAGAAGTCAGGGATATAGTGGCAATGCGAATTGGAATATTATCAAACAAGTTAAGGAGAATACTTCAATTTCTGTAATTGGAAATGGGGATATAAGAAGTTGTTATGATGCTAAAAAAATGCTAGAAGAAACTGGTTGTGATGCAGTGATGATTGGAAGAGGTGTTTTAGGAAATCCCTGGTTAATAAAGGAATGTGTAGAATATATTGCAGAGGGAATTTTACCAAAAACAGTAAGTGATTTAGAAAAATTACAGATGATTTTACACCATTTGGATCAATTATCTATGTGGAAGGAAGAGAAAATAGTAGTATTGGAAATGCGTAGCCATGCAGCATGGTATTTAAAAAGGATTCCTGGTACAAGTGAACTAAAAAAGGAAATTTTTAAAGTGAAAACAACTCAGGAATTTAAGAATTTAATTCAAAATTTTATAAAGGAGAATTGTTATGAGTGTTAATTTTACAAAAAGAATACTTGCTTATCTAATTGATCTACTTTTCTTAGGTTCAATTATTATATTTATTTATCAGTTTATTCCAGAACTCAAGGCAGTTACTGATTTACAAACAGATATAGCGGTTTTAAATGAGGAATATTTAAATAGGCAAATAGAGACATCAAATTATTTACAAAACTATTCTAATTTGATATATGATGTAGATCAAGAACAAGTCATTTTTCCAATTATCAATTTTATTACTCTCTTTCTTTATTTTGTAATAGTGCCTTTTCTTTTACAAGGTCAAACTATCGGAAAATATATTATGAAAATTAAGATTGAATCTAAGAAAGAAAAATTATCTATATTTAGTTTAATTGTTCGTAATTTAATTGTAAATGGATTAGGTTATTTAATTTTATCCTTTTTAGCATTACTATTTGTTCCAAAAAATATGTATTTATATGTGATAAGTATTTTAGGAATTATTCAACTAGGACTAGTAATTGCAAGTGCTTTTATGATAATATATAGAAAGGACAAAAGAGGAATACAAGATATTTTAACAAATACAAAAGTTGTAAAAAAATAGAGGTGAAAAAATGAAAGAATATACAGAACAAGAGCAAGTTCGTAGACAAAAAATTGAAAATATTAGATCTATTACAAATCCCTATCCTGAAAAATATGAAACAAATTATGAATTAAAGGATGTTAAAAATTTGGAAGATGGTACAAAGGATATTCGCGTTGCTGGTCGTATTGTTTTAATGCGCAAGATGGGAAAGTTAAGTTTTTTAACTATTCGTGATATAGAGGGTTCTATTCAGTTATCTATTAAAGTAGATATGATTGGTGAAGAGAATTACAAATTTTTTAAAGAAAATTTTGATTTAGGGGACTTCATTGGAGCGGAGGGAGAACTTTTTACAACCCATACAGGAGAAAAGACAATTCGAGTAGATCAGTTTCAATTTTTAGGGAAGGCATTAAAACCTCTTCCAGAAAAATTCCATGGACTTACAGATGTAGAATCGTGTTATAGAAATCGTTATATTGATTTAATTATGAATGAAGATACGAGACAAAGATTTTTATTAAAGTACAAATTTATAAAAGAAATTAGAAGATACTTAGAAGATAAAAATTATATTGAAGTAGAAACACCAGTTCTTATTAATAAACCAAGTGGAGCTTTAGCTAAACCATTTATTTCGCATCATAATGCATTAGATATGGATGTATATCTTCGTATTGCACCAGAAACATATCTAAAGAGGGCTGTAGTTGGAGGGTTTACCAAAGTCTTTGAATTCGCAAGATGTTTTAGAAATGAAGGTATGGATACAACTCATCTACAAGATTTTACCATGCTAGAGTGTTATGTAAGTTATTATAATTATAAGGATAATATGAATTTCATTGAAAATATGTTGAAAACAGTAATTGAAAATGTTTATGGAAGTTTACAAATTTCAATCGGGGAAAATGTAATTGATTTTTCAAAACATTGGGAAACAGTATCTTTCCGTGAATTGATTTTGAAATATATTGATATTGATATCAATGTATTTAACACTAAAGAGAAATTATTAACAGAAATTCAAAATCAAAAAATTGAACTTGAAAGTGAAGAAAGTATTGAAACTATTGGATATGGGAAACTAGTAGACTTACTATATAAAAAGGTGGCTAGACCATATATGATAGAACCAGTCTTTTTAGTAGATCATCCAATTGAATTATCTCCACTTGCACGTGCAAATGATGAAAATTCCAATATTACAGATCGTTTTCAATTAGTTATTAATGGAGCAGAAATTATTAATGGGTATTCTGAATTAGTAGATCCTGTCGAACAACAAAAGAGACTTGAAGAACAGTCAAAACTAAATGCGGATGGTGATGATGAAGCAATGGTTATGGATTATGATTATATTGAAGCTATGGAATATGGAATGCCACCTATCTCTGGTTGGGGAATGGGGATTGATCGAGTTGTTCAGGTATTAACCGATTCTCCTAATATTCGAGATAATGTGTTATTCCCTACTATGAAACCAATTCATAAAGATTCATGAGATTATATTTAGTTAGACATGGTCAGACGAAGTGGAATGAAGAGGGAATTTATCAGGGACATACGGATATTCCTTTGAATCAATATGGAATGTCTGAGGCCTTATTATTAAAAAAACAAATAAGAAATAAAGAAATCGATGTATGTATTTCTAGTCCTCTAAAGAGGGCTATTCAAACAGCGGCAATTATTACAGAAAATAAAATGAATATTATAACAGATTCCCTTTTGATAGAGCAAAACTTAGGGATTTATGAAGGAACAAAGTATAACACCAATACTAGTATTGCCTATTCGCCTAATAATGGAGTAGAGTCCATGGCTCATCTATTTATTAGAGCTGAAAAGTTTTTAAATTCTATTTACCAAAAATATGAAGACAAAACAGTATTAGTAGTTTCACATGGTTCACTTATTCGAGCACTTCATTTTCAAATTATAGGGTATAGCGAAGATGAAAATTTATTAAAGTTTGATGTTCCAAATTGTTGTTTATTAGAATATGATTTATAGGAAAAGAGGAAAATAAATGAAAGTATTATCAGTAAATGCAGGTAGTTCATCTTTAAAATTTCAAATGTATGAGATGCCCGAGGAGAAAGTTTTAATTTCTGGGACTTTTGAAAGAATTGGACTAGAAAATAGCTTTTACACAATTAAAATAAATGAAGATAAAATAAAAAAAGAAAGTAATTTGTCAAATCATGAGGTAGCTGTTCAAATCCTTATCCGTGAACTTTTAGAAAATCAGGTAATTGATAATTTGGATGAAATTAAAGCAGTTGGACACCGAGTGGTACATGGGGCAAGTAAATATGCTAGTTCGGTTGTTATAACAGAAGAAGTCATTCAAGATATTAAATCATTTTCAGATTTGGCACCACTTCATAATCCTGCTAATGTTATGGGAATTTGTGCTTTTATAGAGGCTATTCCAAATGCTATTCAAGTAGCATGTTTTGATACGGCATTTCATCAAACAATGAAAGAGGAAAGATTTTTATATGCAGTTCCTTATGAATGGTATACCAAATATGGTATTCGTAAATATGGATTTCACGGAATGAGTCATAAGTATGTATCCGAATATACAAGGGAATTACTAGATAAAGAATTTTGTAATATTATTGTATGTCATTTAGGAAATGGTGGTTCTATTAGTGCTGTTCGCGATGGTCGTTGTATTGATACTACAATGGGATTTACTCCCAATGCAGGAATCGTAATGGGATCTCGCTCTGGTGATATTGATTATAGCATAATCCCTTATTTAATGAAAAAAACCGGAAAATCTATCGATGAAATTGATCAAGAATTGAATAAAAAAAGTGGAATGTTAGGACTTAGCGGTGTTAGTAGTGACTTTCGAGATATCGATGCTAAAATAGCTGAGAAAGATAAACAAAGTATCATGGCTCATTATTTATATGTAAATTCTATTGTTGGATATATTGCTAAATACTATGTAGAACTTGGGGGCGTAGATGCTATTTGTTTTACAGCTGGCGTTGGAGAAAATGCACCTCATGTAAGACGTATGGTTATTGATAGATTAAATTGTTTGGGAATTAAGGTAGACCGTTCTAAAAATGATGAAATTCGTTTTGGAAAAGAAGGAATTATTTCAACAGAAGATTCTACTGTTCCTTGTTTTGTAATTCCAACAAATGAAGAAGTTATGATTGCAAGAGATGCTTATTCATTTATTTAGTAGAAAGTTGTGATATCATGTCTCACAATATATATAAAAAAATATATAAAAAAATTAAAAATAATAAAAAGATTATTATTGCTAGGCATATTGGACCGGATCCAGATGCTTTAGGCAGTAGTATAGGATTAAAAGAGATTATACAAAATACATTTCCAGAAAAAGAGGTTTATGTCGTTGGATGTCCTGCTAATAAGTTTAAATATATAGGAGAAGTTGATCATTTCACAGAAGATATGTATGTAGATTCTCTTTTAATTGTAACAGATACACCAGATAAAAAAAGAGTGGATGGAGTAGAAGTTGACAAATTTAAAGAGATTATTAAAATAGATCATCATCCTTTTATTGAATCTTTTCATGGTATAGAACTTGTTGATACTACTGCGAGTAGTGCTTCTCAATTAATTATGGAATTGACCTTTCAAACAAAATTAAAAATGACAAAAGAAGCTGCTGAAAAATTATATATTGGATTAATTGCAGATACAGATCGTTATTTGTTTCGAGGGACAACACCAAAGACTTTTGATTTAGTCTCTAGACTGATTAAGGAAACTAATATTGAGTTTACAAAGTTATATGAAAAATTATATTTAAAACCCATTAAAGAGGTAAAATTTAGTGGTTATATTGCAAACAATCTAGTTATTACAGAACACGGATTTGCTTATATTTGTCTTCCGCAATCTATTTTAGATGAGTATCGTGTAGATGCTGCAACAGCAGGAAAAATAGTAAATGATTTTTATTACATATCTGAAATTATAGCTTGGGGAGTTTTTTCAGAAGATCAAAATAATCATAATATTCGTGGTTCTATTCGTTCTAGAGGGCCTATTATTAATGAAGTTGCTACTCAATATGGTGGTGGAGGACACATATATGCTAGTGGAGTACGTCTTTCTAATTTTGAATTAGTAGAAGATATTGTAAAAGATTTGGATCAAGTATGTATGCATTATCAAGAAACAAGTTGAACTTGTTTTTTTAATGTTTTTATCCCAATTGAAATAAAAATAATAAATTCTTATTTTTTCATAGACTTTTCGATTTCTTTGTACTATAATAAAAAACAATTATTTTGGGAGGTGTTATTTTGAAAACAAATCTACCAGTGATTATTCTAAGAAGAATAATATTACTTCCTAATAATGATATTCGTTTAGAGTTTGAAAACGATGATAGTAAAAGTATTGTAGATGTATCAGAATTATTTCATGACAATCATGTTTTGGTTGTTAGTCAAATTAATTTATTAGAAGAAAGACCAAATATTAATCAATTAGAAAAATATGGAGTAGTATCTAAGATTAGTCATAAAATGGAACTACCAAATGGAAAGGTAAGAGTAACGATTACTGGGCTTTATCGAGCAAAAGTTCATGAATATTTGAATAAGAATCGAGAGGATGATATTTTAGAGTCTATTATTTCTAAGTCTGAAATCGATGTTATTTCTGAAAAAGAAGAGGAAGCCTTTACTAGAAAATTGTATCGCGAAATGGAGAGTTATATTAAAAATTTGCCTTATGTTAGTAATAGTGTATTATCACTTATTCATAATGTAACTTCATTAAATAAAATGACAGATATTATTGTTCCTTATCTACAGATTGATAATTTTAGAACAATTGAGTATCTAAGACAAACTAGTTCTTTAAAACGATTAGAGATGATATTAGAAGATATTTATCGTGAAAAAGAGATGTTTCAAATTGAAAAGAAATTAGATACAAAAGTTCGAAAAGAAATGGAAGATAATCAAAAGGAATATCTTTTAAGAGAAAAAATGAAAGCTATTAAAGAAGAATTAGGAGATACTTCTTTAAAGGATATCGAGGTTGAACAAATTAAGGAACGTATAGAGAAAATTCAAGCCCCAGAACAAATTAGAGATAAATTAAAAAATGAATTGAAACGCTATGAAATTTTAAGTAATACTTCTCCAGAAATTAACACTGCTAGAACTTATATAGAGTGGCTATTAGATCTTCCATGGGGGAAATATACAGTAGATAATAATCAATTAGAAGACGTTCGTAAACAATTAGATGGTTCACACGATGGCTTAGAGAAAGTTAAGACGAGAATTATAGAGTATTTGGCAGTAAAACAAATGACTAGTAGCCTTCGTTCTCCTATTATTTGTCTGGTTGGTCCACCAGGAGTTGGAAAAACAACTTTAGCATTTAGTATTGCGAAAGCAATGAATCGCAATTTTGTTAAAATATCGGTTGGAGGAATTACAGATGAAGCTGAGTTAATTGGACATCGCCGAACTTATATTGGAGCCAGTCCAGGAAGAATTATTCAATCGATGAAAAAAGCCAAAAGTATGAATCCTGTTTTCTTAATTGACGAAATTGATAAGATGACTTATGGATATAGGGGAGATCCTGCAAGCACTATGTTAGAAATTTTAGATCCTGAACAAAATCAATATTTTAGTGATAATTATATAGAAGAGGAATTCGATTTATCTAAAGTAATGTTTATAGCGACCGCCAATAATATAGAGGATATTCCAGAAGCATTAAAAGATCGTCTGGAAATTGTCATGTTATCTGGATATACAGAATATGAAAAATTGGATATTTCAAGAAAGTATTTGTTGCCAAAGATTTGTAAAGAACATGGTGTTAATGTAAAGGGAATTGACATAAAGGATGAGGTGTTACTTTACATTATTCGATATTATACAAAGGAGTCAGGGGTTCGTGATTTAGAAAGAAATTTATCAACAATTATTCGAAAAATTGTAACATCGATCGTTTTTAGTCATGTTTTGGTAAATAAAGTAATCATTGACAAGAAAAAAATAGAAGAATACCTAGGAAAACAAAAGTACAGTTTTATTGGAAGTAATAAACAGACAGAGATTGGAGTAGTAAATGGGCTTGCCTATACAAAATTTGGAGGAGATGTTTTACCAATTGAGGCCAATTATTTTAAAGGAAATGGGAATTTAGTGTTAACTGGATCACTGGGAGACGTTATGAAAGAAAGTGCGATTATTGCCCTTAATTATATCAAATCTAATTGTAAATATTTTCATGTAGATTATTCACTAATTACAGAAAATGATATTCATATTCATGTTCCAGAGGGGGCAATACCTAAAGATGGCCCTAGCGCTGGAATTACATTAGTAACAACGATGATTAGCCTATTTACGGGTTTTAAAGTTCCTAGTGATATGGCTATGACAGGAGAGATTACTCTTCGAGGAAAAGTTTTACCAATTGGTGGTTTAAAGGAAAAATCGATAGGAGCTCATCGAAATGGAATTCGAACTATTATTATTCCTCAAGAGAATGTTAAAGATTTAGAAGATATTCCAGATGAGGTGAAAGAGGAAATAGAATATATTTCAGTAAAAAATTATAAAGATGTTATGAGATTTTTAAAAAAGAAAGATTTGGTGAAAGTATGAAAAAAACAGAAGATATACTTCGAGAATACAAAGTAAAATTAATTATAGAGAATATGCTTTTAGATGATAAAGTGATAGAGTTGAATGGAAATATTCATAATCAAAATTTGTATTTATCCCCCTTTTTCTTGATTTTTTTAAAATCCTTTATTATAAAGGGAAATCAAAATGGTTTTATAGATTTTTCTATTAAAGCAAAACTTTTAAATTATTTAAATCAATTTCGAGATTTTAATCACCGTTCTAATCTAGAACATAAGGTATGTATTGGAAACCTAATTAATGAATGCATTATAGAATGTAATTCAATAAATCCTAAATTGGATTCAGATTTTTATTATGCTGAACAGGTAAGTATTCGAACGGCGGGGGTTTATGATTTGAATTATAGTTACCAATTGATTAAGTTTGTTGATGGATATAAAAATCTTACCAAGAATTCCTGCCTCAGTGATTTATATTATTTTAATGCTTATACTTCTAAAGCGATTACAGGTAAAGAAGAGGATTTGGTTTCAGAATGGGCTATGTGGAGTGTGAATCGTTTTCTATATGATTTAAAAGATTTATCAAAACATCCTATTTTCCTAGAAAATTGTAAATGTTTAGTAAAAGTAGGAAAGAAATCTATTGTAAGAAATTATTTGCATAACGGAATGATGGTAGGAAATAGGATACGTAAAGAGCGAAAAGAGCTAACAAAAAAGATAAGATAGGTATATTTATCTTTTTTTTTAATATATTTTTATTGATAGGAAGGGAGAGAGTAGAATGGATAAAATAATTCCTTTTAAAAAAGATATTATTTTTCAAACAAATTTATCAGAAGTAACGAGCATTTCTTTAGAACATAATTTAAATACTGTAGGAGATAATGAAATTAGTGGCAACTTCATGGTAAGTGGAGAATATAAAATTGCGGATACTAGTCAGAATGTAGAAACATTTTCTTATGATTTACCATTTCATATTCACTTGGATGATAAATATATTTTAGATCATGTTGAAATTGATATTGATGATTTTTATTATGAGATTATTAACGATAGTGTATTATCAGTTAATATAGATGTGTTAGTAACGAAATTGGAGGAAAGATTAGTGGAAGAAGAAGTTCGAAAAGAAGATGTTATAGAAGTAATGGAGGAAGAGGAAACAAAAAATATTGATGTCATACCACCATTACAAATTGAGGAGGAGGAAACTCCAAGATGTATTGAAGAAGAAGAGACGTCTAATACTATTTTTAGTAATATGGAGTCTTTTGGGGAAACTTATAAAAGTTATAAAGTATATATTGTTCGAGATGGTGATAGTATAGAAACAGTATTAGAAAAATATGGAGTATCGAAAGAACAATTAGATGAGTATAATGACTTAAAAGAAATTAAAAGTGGAGACAAAATTATAATTCCATCTTAGTATGAAGGAGATTAATGATACTTTAAAAGAGTATGATTTACGGCCTAATTTTTATAAAAAAATGGGAAAGGCTGTTTTAGTTGGAACAAATGAAGGAAATAAATATATTGTAAAAGAAAAAGTAAGGGATCAAAATACAAATATCTATAAATATTTGGAATCTAGAAGCTTTGGATATTATCCTAAAATACTTAGTAGTGAATTAGATGATTATGAGATTACAGAGTATATTGAGGAAATACCGATGCCTGAGGAACAAAAAATGGTGGATATGATTGAACTTTTAGCCCTTTTGCACAGCAAAACTACTTTTTATCAGGAAGTAGATGAGGCTGATTATAAAAAAATATATGAAGATGTTAGTAATAATATTGAATATTTGAATTCGTATTATTATGATCTTATTACAGTCATTGATAGTAAAGTATATATGAGCCCCTCAGAGTACCTACTTGCCCGTAATATTTCTAAAATCTTTGCAGCGTTAGCTTTTTGTAAGGAAGAAATTGACAGATGGTTTGAACTAGTAAAAGATAAAAAAAAACAACGTTTTGTTGTTCTTCATAATAATTTAGGACTTGATCATTTTTTAAAAAATAAGAATTCTTATTTTATCAGTTGGAATAAATCTAGAATTGATTTACCTATTTTTGACTTATATAAACTATATAAATTACATGGAGTAGATTATGAATTTGAAACTATATTAAGAAAATATGAAGCACATTATCCACTCTTGGAGGAAGAAAGAAAATTATTTTTTATCTTAGTATCTCTTCCTAGTAAAATAGAATTCAATCAATCCGAGTATGAGATGTGTAAGTATATTAGTAGAGAGATTGATTTACTTTATAAAACAGAGAAATTAATGTTACCATATAATACGAAAAATAAAGAATAAAACAAGTATAGCAAATAGCCAAAGTAAAAACAAATTAAATCTAGTTATAATAATGAATGTTATAATGAACTGATAAAAAAGTAAAATAGAAAAAGAAAATAATAAAATCCACCATTTTCCTCGACCACACCACCATCTATTTGGCATAATAATCACCTAGTTTATTGTATTCAAAGGATTCCAGTGGAGGTGTGTGAATGTCTAGGATTTAGGAAATTGTTGATAATCCTTTTGATCTATGTTAAAATATCTGTATGATAAGGAGTAACAGATATGGAGAAATATGTACCAGATATCTATCAAAAAAGTATATATACCATCGATTATGATAAATTAAAAAAAATGGGGATTACATGTTTATTATTTGATTTGGATAATACATTGGTTCCTTTTGATGTGAAAGAAGCAAATGAAAAAATTAAAAACCTTTTTGAACTTTTAAAAGAGAAGGGATTTCAAGTTGTTATTTTTTCCAATAGTCCGAAGTCGAGATTAGAACCATTTAAAAATTATTTGGAAGTGGATTGCTCAGCAAGTTCTAAAAAGCCATTGAAAACTGGATTTTTAAAAATATTATCGGAATATAAAGTAGATGAAAATCAAGTTGCCATTATTGGTGATCAAATACTCACAGATATTATTGGTGGGAACCGAATTGGAATTACTACAATACTGGTGAACCCCATCAGTACTCATGACGCGTTTTGGACAAAATTCAATCGCTTTAGGGAAAAAATTATAATAAAAAAATTAAGAAATCGGAATTTATTTGTACAAGGAAGATATTATGAGTAAGTGTATAGGATGTGGAGCTATTCTTCAAACAAAAAATATGGAAGAGGAAGGCTATATAAAGGGAGATAATGATGTTAAGAGATTATGTGAAAGATGTTTTCGTATTCGTAATTATGGAGATTATAAAATAATTTTTAAAAGTAATGCGGATTTTGAACCAATCTTAAAAAAAATTGGAACTACTAATGATTTAGTAGTTTTTGTTGTGGATTTAATGATGATGAATAAGGATTTTAAATCTATTATTCAATATTTTAATCAAAATATTCTGTTAGTATTTACAAAAAGAGATGTTTTACCAAAATCGATTAATGATCAAAAATTTATAGATTATGCTAAAAATTTAGGAATTCCGTTTGTAGATTGTTTAGTAGTTAGTAGTTATAAGAATTACGGATTAGATGTGTTGATGGATAAGATAGAGTACTATAAGACAAGTAATCAAGTATATATAGTTGGCTATACAAATGCAGGAAAGTCTACTTTAATCAATAAAATTATTTATAATTATTCTGATTTAAAAGATACTATTACTACGAGTATTTTACCCTCTACTACTCTGAACTCTGTAGAGATTCCTTTAAGAGAAGATCTTACTTTTATTGATACTCCAGGGCTTATTGATTCTAATAGTTTTATTAATCTAGTAGATGCTAAATTATTAAAAAAAATATTCCCTAAAAAAGAGATTAAACCGATTACTTATCAAATCAAAGAAAAACAAACAATATTTGTTGAAGATATTCTTCGAATAGATGTAAACAATCGCAATAATTTTACATTTTATTTTTCTAATTCATTATCTATGAAAAGAACTTTTAAAAAGAAAAACAAATTATTACATTTAAAGGAACATATCATTCGAGTAAGACCACAAGAAGATATTGTAATATCAGGATTAGGATTTATTCGAGTTTCTAATAGTGATGTTATTAAATTATATATTAGGGATTTGGTAGATGTTTATACAAGAAAAAGTTTGATATAAATTTCATTCTTTTTTTTTACTTCAAAAACATGTATAATATAAATAGATTAAATAGGAGGCTGAATATGCTAGGAAAAATTGTAGAAATGGAAGCAAATCGTGTTGCGGTGGCAACAGATTTAGAATTTCATGAGTTAGAGGATTTAATAGGGAAGTATGTCTCTATGGAAAGTGGCACCAGAAATATTATTGGGGAAATCATGAATGTTCGAAAAAGTTTCATTTTGATAAATTTACTTGGTGAGGTAAAGGATGATGAATTTATTTTCGGAATTATTCAAAAGCCTTCTTTCTCTTCTAAAGTATTTTTATTAGATGATGAAATGACTAAAAAGATTATTGGAATTTCCAATTACGAAGAACGAAAGCATTTATATATAGGGACAAGTCTTATTTATGATAAAATTCCAGTAGGATTTCATATTGACCATTTTTTTAATGGACATATAGCAATTTTTGGCTCAACTGGTAGTGGTAAGTCATGTGGAGTGGCTAATATTTTTCAAAAATTATTTGGGAAGAAGAAAGAAATTCCTTATCAGGCTAGTATTTTTATGTTTGATGCCTATGGAGAGTATCATAATGCTTTTAAAGAATTAAATAAAAAAGTTCCTGAGATTAATTTTAAGTCTTATACAACAGATTTAAAAAATTCTTCTATAGAGACATTAAAAATTCCATTGTGGCTATTAAAGTCAGACGATATTGCTCTTTTATTGGAAGCAGAAAAGCATACTCAACTGCCTTTAATTGAAAAGGCATTAAAATTAGTTACGGTTTTTTCTTTACACGATGTGGATCATATTAAAATTAAGAATGATATTATTGCACGTGCTATTTTGGATATTTTATCAAGAGGGGGGCAACCCGCACAAATTAGAGATCAAATTTTTTCCGTGTTATCCTATTATAGAACAGATGAGTTGAATTTGGATACTATTATTCATCAACCAGGATATGATCGCACTTTAAAACAATGTTTACTAATTGATTCTACAGGTAAAATTCGAGAGATGGAATTGGTTATGAATTTTATGAGAAGGTTTCTAACGAATGACTATGAGTTGTCTTTACCAGATGGATCTTTTTCTTATACTTTAAATGATTTAAAAGATGCTTTCGATTTTGCTTTAATTTCAGAAGGAATTTTAAATAGTGATAAGGTATATGATGAAATGAATATTTTAAAGGTACGTTTAAATACACTTTTAAATAGCGACTATAGTGTTTTCTTTGATTATCCAGAGTACATTACAGAGGAAGATTATATTCGTTTGTTACTAACTGCTAAAAATGGGAAAAAGGCTCAAATTGTTAATTTTAATATTAATTATATTGATGATCGTTTAGCGAAGAATATTACAAAAATATTTTCTAGAATGTTATTTGATTTTTCAAAGAATATGGATCGTAGAGCCTCTATGCCATTTCATATTATGTTAGAGGAGGCTCATCGTTATGTTCAAAATGATAATGATAAATTTTTGTTAGGATATAATATTTTTGAAAGAATTAGCAAAGAGGGAAGAAAATATGGTGTTCTTTTAGGATTAATTTCTCAACGCCCATCTGAATTGTCTGAAACTTGTTTGTCACAATGTAATAATTTTATTATTTTTAAAATGTTGCATCCAACAGATATTCGATATATTAGGGAATTAATTCCTAATATTACAGAGGATGTAGTAAAACAGATTAAGATATTGCAGCCTGGAACCTGTATGGTGTTTGGGACTGCTTTTAAGCTTCCTATTTTAGTTAAGATGGATATGCCAAATCCTGCCCCATCTAGTGGAAGTACTGACATAGAATCTACATGGTTTATTACACAGGCGTAATTGTAAAGTTTTATAAATTGTATTGACTTTTCAAATTAAACAATTTATAATTATCATAGCGTGATAATATTCACGCCAACACTCTTACGGTTTTATAGATGAGAGTGTAACCAAAACCCCCTGAAGAGCCCATTTTGGGCTCATTTTTGTTTGATTTAAAGGGCTCTAGTTTAATTTATTTAGTTTCAACCACCATTCAACTACCCAAAATAGTATTTTTTGAAAAGTTTAAGGTGGTTTAATTTAGTTTAAGTTAAATTATTTATGGTATTTACAATATCATTTAATTTATTTTTATACATATGTGAATATGTGTTTAATGTTTCATCAATTTTAGTATGACCTAGATATTTAGCAACTATTGTAATGTTTGCTCCATTATTTATTAAAAGTGATGCACAACTATGTCTAAAATCATGGATTCTTATTTGTTTAAGTCCTGCTTTTTTACATAGTGAATTTTTATGACATCTAACTTTTGAATTAGTAATAGGATCATCTTTGCCAAATAGAAACCATTTAGTATTAAATCCATATACCTTTTTATCACTTTCTAATAGAGTTTTAAGGTCATTTAAGAGTATATCTGGTATTGGTATAGTTCTTATACTAGATTTAGTTTTTGGAGTTGTAAGAGAGTAGTATTTAGATGATTCACTACCTATTGATACAACATTTTTATTTACCTTTAACTCCTTTTCTTCAAAATCTATATCTTCCCAAGTAAGTGCTCTTGCTTCACCTTTACGAAGCCCACAATAATATAGGGTTTCATATAGACATTTAAATTTTATATCATTTTCATTAGATATAAATTGTTTGAATTCATCAAGTGTATAAAAATCCATTTCTTTTTCAATTTCATTATGATCAACGAATTTAGTTATTTTGTTGTAGAATAACCTAAAATCAAATCCATACATTTTAGTTCCCCAATTAAGAACAATTTTAATAAATTTTTGAATATCGTTTTTAGTGCTAGTTTTAATATCTACCTTTGCTAATTCTTTTCTCCATAGTTCGTAATGTGTAACATTTAAATCTTTCAATTTTACCTTATCTAGTAATTGCATATATTTGATTCTATCTCTATAAGTTTTTAAAGTAGTCATTTTTACTTTATCTTCTTGATATTCATAATATGCAGTATATAAGTCTTTAAATGTCATACCTTTATCTTCAGTAAAGACAGTTAATTTTGAAACATATTCACGTTCTGCTTCTAGAGCTTCCTTTTTAGTATGATATGCTTTAGAAGTATATTTTTTTCTTTTACCATCTAAAGATGTAGTCCAAGTATAAAATACCCATTTACGACCATCTTTAGTCCATTTGTACTTTTCTAATAGTCTTGTAGCCATATTATCTTAACCTCCTTTGCTTACAAAACTATCACGTACTCCAAATTCATTTTACCATGATCTAAAACTTTTATAAACGAATCTGGAGCACTTTGATAGATTTCTTATAGACCTAAATCAAAATCATCTGATTTATCTTTGTCTTTATCATATTTTTTATTTATCTGATTTGCATGATATTCAAATTCATCGTAGTTAATTTCTTCTTCTTTTAAATCGTGTACACCAAGTTTATGAGCAAGTGCTTTGCATAATTTATCACATAAGTTAAACATTTTTTCTTTGAAACTATTAAATTTCTCTTGAAGATTATTTATTTGTTTTTGAAGAGTATCAATAAGATTGTCTTTTTCCTTAATTACCATCTTTTGATTTTTAATTTTAAGATCTTGTTCATAAATTTTAGTATCTCGTTCTTTGATAGCGCGACCATCTTTTAACTTATTATTTTCAGTAGTTAATTTTTTAATAGTAGTGGTTAAATCTTCAATTTGAATATCTTTCTTTTTCAAATTACTCTTATCTTGAGTATTTTCTTTTTTTATTTGTTTAGAATAGTTGATTAATTCCTCAACATCATTTTCGTTATATCCTATGATTTTCCTTTTTACAGGATTTAAAATTTCATTTTCATCAATACTTTTCAAATCATTAAGTGTTTCAAGTTCTACTTCATTAAGTTTTTGATTCTTACTTATTGTTTGTTTTATATCATTTATTTGAGCATTTAATTCATCAATTTCTTGCTGTGCTTTAGTTTTATGCTGTACATTATCTCCAATATTTCCACGATATAAATTAAAACCTTTTTCTGTAATATATTTATTATAGTTATCTTGGATTTTAGCATAGGATGTTTTACCACCTTTATCTTTCCAAAACTGATCACAATTTAGGAATTTTCCTTTTTCAGTGGTGTACATATTTTTGCCATTTTCATCTTTCTTTTGAATAGAAACTAATCTTGTAATTCCATCTTTTCCAACTACGTCATGCTTAATAATTATTCCATTACTATCAGTTTCAAAAACTTTTCTTCTAACCTCATTTACAACTGGAAGAAAGTAGAAATGCATATGTGGAGTATCCTCATCATAATGAACTTCTGCATAAACTATATTTTCTTTACCAACAAGTTGCTCTAAAAATGTATATCCTTCATCAAAAAACTTTTTAACTTTATCTGGAATATCATCAGTAGTTTTTATATCAGGAACTAATACAGGTTGTCCTTTTTTCTTACCAACTTGATAAACTCTATCTGATTCTTTAAATTTCATTCCTAGACTTTTAAAGAACTCTGGACCACTTGTTATAATCGCTCCATTTAGTAAATTTACGTTCTTTCCTGTATTGTAATAAATGTTATTTTTATTTAGAGTAGAGTAAACTTTAGACTGAAGTGTAGGACTATTTAATGGCACATAACTAGCATTGAATTTAGTTCTTTCTTTGTCATAATTACCTGTACCTTTTCTTTCAGTAAGTTCTTTACCAAGTCCTACTAAATCACTTGATTTAAATTTATTTTCAAATCTTAATACTTGATTGCCATCATACATTTAAAACCTCCTTTTTCTTGCTTCTTTAGAGAATAAGGTCAAATATTGACCTATCTCACTAGGGCATAGCCCACGTGAGATTAGGGTGATCCCTAATAACCCCTTGCTTGTTTAAACGCGGGATGCCTAAACTTATCGTAAAGGCAAATGCTTATAAACAAGATTAAATAATAACTATCTACCAGATACTTATTATTTAATGAATTATAAAAGGATAGTGCCTTTTATAATTGTAAAAATATTCACTATCGCTACTTACAAAATTACTATGTAATTTCATAACGTACCTCGTTCATTTTTTACTTAACTTTGATGAAAATTATTCATTTTCATCAATTGGTTCCTCATAATGTGCTATATAATTTCTAGAATTACCTTGTCTATCTTTCGTAATTATGAGTCCCTCTTTTTTTAATAAATCTAAATTTGAATTTAATAATCTTCCAAATCTTTTAGGAGTAGTAATCAAATTTAATTTATTAATTATATCTGTACAAGTAAATTCAAAATCTTTTTGATTACTTGCATATTTTATTAGTTGAATTAAATTATAATCTATTTCATCATCTTCAACAGAATTTATCACATTAAATATTTGATTATTAGATTTCTTTAATTGAATATTTAATTCAGAAAAATCTCTGTTGATAATATTTAGTCTAACTAGAGATTTATCGTTTTTATTTTCTATTAATGTTAATTTACCATCAACAACTGCATCAAATGCTGTACTACCAAGAGTAGTTCCTCGTTTGTTTAAGTGATGAGTAAACAAAATTGTTACATTATATTTTTCACAAATACTTCTAAGTTTAGGTAGTAGTTTTTGACCTACATCTTGATAACTATTTATATCGTAATCAATACCTAAATTCGTATCTTTTAACATATCTATAATTACAAATCTTCCATTTTTATATTTAGAAAATTCTAACAAATCAACTTCAAAATCAAATATACTAACTTCTCCTTTACCATCTCGATCAATGATAAAAAATGAATCTTTTGGGAATGTTAGACCCAGTGTTTTTATTCGCTCCATTATTTGACCTGAATCTGATTCTGTGCTAATATATAAAACAGGAGAGGGCATTGTATCGTGCCCTAAAAATTGTTTACCACATGTGAGTGAGTTAGAAAGTTGCAGTGCCAACATAGACTTTCCAACTTTAGCATTTGATACTAAACAATATAATCCTTTTGACTTCATTATATTATCTATAATGTTGTCTTTTTTTATGTTTGTATTTATTTCTTCTAATGCTTTCATTTTTACCTCCTTGCTTGAACTCTTGATTCTAAATAATTAATATTAATATTTAAATAGTCTACAACTTCTTTCATTGGTATAACATGACTTGGAATTTTGTATCCTTGATTTATTAATTTGTTTTTAATTTCTCTTTTTACTTTTAAAGCAGAGTTTCTACCAAATTCTCCTAAAGCCATTAAATCTTCAAGTGTACACCATTGTTTTGATATTAAATTTAGTGTTTCTTGTGCTTCCATATCTCGACCTCCATTTCTATTTTTTATTTTAGTTTTTAGTTAAACTAGAACTCCCGTACCAATAGGGGCTTTGCCTTGTACTTATTTAACGAGTCAGCATATCGGCGATTTCTGGCTCTATTTAATTTTCAAAGAACTATTTTAAACTTTTTATTTCTTCATTTGACCACCTCATTTCATTTTTGTTTCAAATTGCTTTTTCTGTTGCAATTTAACATCATTATAACATCAAAATTGCAAATGTCAACTATTTTTGCAAAAATAAATTAAAAATGTTGCGAAAAAGCAATATATGTGTTATAATCAATTAAGAAAGGACGTGAAAGCATGGCTAAAACTAAAGTTGGGGAGTTAATTCAACAAGGTAGAGAGGAAAATAATTTGTCAATGCGTCAACTTGCAGAACTTGCAAATATTAGTTCTTCTGATATATCTAGAATAGAATCTGGAGAACGTGAAGTACCTAATCCTAAATTATTAAGAAAGATAAGTAAATATATTGGTGTTAATTATAATGATTTAATGTATGCTTCTGGTTTAGGAGCACAGGTTAGTCCACTTAATCCATATTTACTTGAACATTACTCTAAATTAAGAGGAAAAGAATTGAAAGAAGCAATGGATAGTATTGAAAGTTCCACTGCCAATAATAAAGTAGTTATTGAATCATTAAAAAAATCATCTGAAAGTGCAGATGAAGAAAAGAAAAATGTATTATTAGAAACAATTGAAGATCTTGAATATCAAAATGAAACAAATGAAGAAATTATGAAACTATTAAATAGTATTGCTATTAAGGAGTTTAGAAATGGTAAATAGTTTAAAAAGATTAAATAAGATTCAGGTTGTTAGTTTAATATTATTAGTTGCTTCATTTATTTTAGTTTGTTGTGGTATAAATAATAGTACAAATTTCTTTTGGGTATCTTTAGGATTAAATATGCTTGGATATTTAATGTTTATTACTAAATGGTCTAAAGAGGGAAAAACAGGAAATAGAAAAATAGATAAGAGTTATGATAAAAACTTAACTAGAAAATCATCAGAATTTATATTCTTTATGGTAGTAGCATATTATTTAGTTATATGTATTTGTGTAATTGCTGATATATGGATTAAAGATTTTATGTATCAATTTGGAACAATTTTAGGCTTATTTAGTATGGCATTTATATGGAACTTTTTATCATTAGCAATTGTTTATAGAACTTCAAAAGAAGTAGAATTAATATTAAAAGGAGGCAAGAAAAATGGAAATAAGTAAAATAAAAAAGGCTTTAATTGAACAAAAAAATATTGGTTTATCTGGAAATCTTTATCACAAAACTCAATTAGATTTTTCATATAATACCAATCATATTGAAGGTTCTACAATAACACCTGATGAAACTGCAAGTATTTATGATACAGGAACTATTTTAACAAGTGGTGATAAAGTTATTGTACTTAAAGATGCTACTGAAACAAAAAATCATTTTACTTTATTTAAATATATGTTAGATACAATTGATGATAAACTTTCTGAAACTATGATAAAAAAATTTCATTTCATATTGAAAGATGGGACTCTAACAGATAGTGAAAAAGAATGGTTTAATGTTGGAGAATATAAAAAGAAAAAGAACTTTGTTGGTAATATTACAACATCACTTCCTAATGATGTGGAAAGTGATATGAAAGATTTATTAGAGTGGTATGATAAAATATCCAATAAAACTATTGAAGATATTATTGAATTTCATGTTAGATTTGAGAAAATTCATCCTTTCCAAGATGGAAATGGTCGTGTGGGAAGAATGATAATGTTTAGAGAATGTTTATATAATGATATAATGCCATTTTTTATTGAAGACAGAAATAAGGATTTTTATATAAGGGGTATTAAAGAATATCAAACTAATAATGAAAAAAGTTATTTAATAGATACTTGTTTAAATAGTCAAGATAATTATGAAAAATTAGTAAATTATTTTTTAGAAGATAATAAGTAATATAATTACTAACTAATATGAGGAGTTGATAAAATTGGATATTACAGAACTTATAAAAGAAGAATTATTAAAAAGATGCAAAGAGTCAAAAGATAGTGATGGATTTGATTTTTGGGAAGATCATATTAAATATGTTGTAGAGAATGCTGTTACTTTAGCAAAAGAATATGATGCAGATGTTGAAATAGTTGAACTTGGAGCATTACTTCATGATATAGCCATGCCATCTAATATTGGACCACGAGAAGAACATCATATCTATGGTGCAAAAATAGCAGAAGAGTTATTAACAAAATATAATTATCCACAGGATAAAATAGAAAGAGTAAAGCAGTGTGTTTTAAATCATAGAGGGAGTCAAGATTTACCTCGAAAGACAATTGAAGAGGAAATAATTGCAGATGCTGATGTTATTGCACACTTTGATACAATACCAGCTTTATTTAGTTTAGCTTTCAAAGAACTTAATCTTAGTTTAAATGAGGGTACAGAATTTGTTAAAAAGAAATTGGAGAGAGATTATAATAAATTAAGTGATAGAACTAGAGATTTTTTAGAGGAAAGATATAGTAATATAAGAAAAGTATTGTTTAATGAACAATAATTATTAAATGACATTATGACATTAAATTCTGCTAGGGGTATAGTAAAAACAAATGTCATTAATGTCATAGTAATAGTAAATTAAATATATAAGGAGAAAAGGAAATATGATAGTTTGTGAAAAGAAGATTGACAAATTAGTAAAAAAAATGCATGAATACTATAGTAGTAAAGACTCTAATACTTTAGCAACTGTTGATTTTCCAAATTTAATAGAATATAAAAGCAATGATTGGTTAATATATATTTTTTATTCTTGTTTATTAGATTATGGGATGAGATCACAAAACTATCATAATAATTTAATAAATACTTATCATATATATCCACAGGTATTTAACCCAAAGTCTGTTATAGCAAATTTTACTAATAATAAGGAAAATTTATTAAGTCTAATGAAAAATAATATTCATCCAAGATATCCTAATGTTGCAGTAGATAAGTGGTTAAATTTGTCAATAGAGTTATCCAAATATGATAATTTGTTAGATAAAATTAAAGAATTTAACAATTTCAATGAACTTAATTTGTTTATAAGAAATATTAAAGGCTATGGTCAAAAGACAGGTGGATTATTACTCAGATTAATATATGAATCTGGTGTGTGTAATTTTAATGATAAATTAGGTTATATTCCATTAGATAGACATGATATTGAAATTAGCTATTTAAATAATATTATTGATAGCCAAAAGCTAAATAGTAAACAAATAGAAGAATTATCTAGTTTGTATATAGAAAGTGGAGAAAAAATAGGAATTGATGCTAATTTGGTAGATAAATATTTATGGAATATTGGTAATGATTTTTGTAATAGAAAAAATTGTGTTAATTGTCCATTACATGATGATTGTAAAACAAAAATAGATTAGGTATTATATCAAGTATGGAATTGATTGATTTAATTCTAAATGGTATAGAAGAATAAAGTAGTGTGAAAGGAGAAAAGATTATGTTTAATTTTAATCATATTGCAATAAGTGTAACAAATGCTGAAGAAAGCATAGAATTTTATAAAAAGTTCGGATTTGAAGAGTTTAAATCGTGGAAAGCAGAAGATGAAAGTATAAAAATAAATATGCTAAAGTTAAATAGTATAGTTTTAGAAATATTTTGTTATAAAGAATACACAAAATTACCAGAAACAGCAAAGACAACAGCGACAGATTTACCAGTATTAGGAACAAAACACTTTGCATTAGGAGTAGAAAATATTGAACAAGCGAAAGAATTTGTAATTAAAAATGAAATTGCAAATGATATAGAAATAAAAGTTGGAAGATTAGGAAAACCTTATTTCTTTATTAAAGATCCAAATGGAATTTTAATGGAAATTATAGAGGAAGATTAATATGCTTTTTGATATAATTGAAAAAAATTTAAATAGGATTGAACAAGATTTGAAAGAAATAGAGGGATTAAAAAATATTGATTTTATTGATATATTTCCAACAAGTGATAAACATAAACTACAATTAGAAGATGAAATTGAGGGTATAGCAAATTTAGAAATAAAAACAGAAAGAGGAAACATATATACTTTAACTAAACCTTTAGATACTAAATATGGTAAATTAAAGTGGATTAAAATTCGTTATTTTGATGAAAGTAGATTAGATTGGGAGGCAGCAGCTGATTTTGTTGTGGATGATAGAAATGTTTTACTTAATAAAGTTGGTAAAGATAAAAGATTTACTTATATAAAAAGAGATGAATGGGATGCAGTAGAATTTAAAACTGATAATACATTAATATATTTTTTAAATCCATTGGCATCAGAGGTATATAGTAAAAAGAAATAGAAAAAGGAAAAAAGGAATATGAATATAGATATAAAAAGAGTAAAAATTTTTGTAACAATTCCATTAGAAAATGTAGAAGAAGTTAGAAATGCAGTATGTGATGCAGGAGCTGGAATAATTGGAGAGTATGCTTACTGTACTTCATCAACAAAATCCATTGGAACTTTTAAACCAAATGAAAATGCTAATCCATATATTGGAGAAAAAAACAATTTAGAGTTTGTAGAAGAAGAAAAATTAGAAGTTGTATGTGATGTTGACAATGTTAAAAAGGTGATAACAAAATTAAGAGAAATACACCCATATGAAGAACCTGCAATAGATATTGTTCCATTAATAGATGAAAAGTTTTTTAAATAAGTTTGAGGAGGAAAAAAATGAAGATAATAAAGGAAGAAAATGCAGAAAAATTCATATACGCTGATACTAGTTCTGTTTTAGAATATGGGATTGCTTTAAATGAAAAGAATATGGATTTTTGTACAAATAAAATTACTGGAAGATATCCTATGGAAGGGTATTGTTCTAATTTAGAAGTTGAAGAACTATGTTATATTTTAGAGGGAGAGGGAACTATATATAAAAGAGATAGCAAACCTATTGATTTTAAAAAAGGAGATATTATCTTTATAAATAAAAAAGATATATATTATTGGAATGGTGATTTTAAACTTGCAATTGTTTGCTCTCCAGCGTGGTCTAAAGAACAATGTAAATTATATAGCGAGGAAGATTTAAATGAAAAATAATTATTTGTTAATTCATGGGAGTTTTGGAAACCCATTTGTTAATTGGCTTCCATATTTAAGAAAAGAAATTGAAAATAGAAATTTAGAAGTGTATACTCCAGACTTTCCAACAGGAGTAGGTTATCAAAATTATGAAAATTGGAGTAGGTTGTTAAAAACTTATATAACATCTGGAATTTTAAATGAAAATACAACTATATTTGCTCATTCAATTGCACCTGTATTTATTTGTAAGTTTTTAATAGAAAATAAGATTAAAGTTAAGAGATTAGTATTTGTATGTGGTTTCAATAATTTTTTAGGTATTGATGATGATTATGATGCTGTTAATAAAAGTATGTTTTTGGATAATTTACATGATATAAAAAATTATTGTGATGATATTATTTGTTATTATTCTGAAAATGATCCATATGTTAAATATGATGTAGAAAGAGAATTTGCTAATACAATAACAAATAATCAAGTAGTAATAAAAGATGGTGGACATCTTAATTCTGAATCTGGATATACAGAATTTGAGGAACTATTAAAATATTTGTAAAAAATGAGGCATAATGGAATCAGAAGAGGAAATATTTAATGAGTATTTTGAAAAATTTAAAATTCTATAATTAAGTAAAACTAATATAAAATATAACTACTCATATAATTACAAATGCATAAAACTTTTTTGAAAATAAAAAGTTTAATTAAATAATAGTTAGATAAAACGAGCATACACTTTAATAGGTGATGATATATAAAAACAACAAAAATAAAAGAAACAATTTCTTCTATAGCTAGTGAATTATTAGTCTTATTTGTACCTGAATTATTAAGTCCATTACATCTTGCTAGTTATTGTTCTTATAAAAAAGTTAAAGAACGAGAGAAAAATTTAAATGGCTTATCGAAAAAAATGATTCTAATAGCAAATCGTTTTGAAATAAAAGAAGAGGAAAAGATAAATTCATTAGATGATATTAATAATGTAGAATTATTTTATAAAGTATACAATAAACTAGATTATTTAACATTAAAGGAGTTAAAAGTGTTAAGAAATTTTTGTTATACACTATATAATCCTTATGATTTAACAATAGTAAGAGAACATAATATAGAAACTGAAGATGATATATATAATAAATATAGAAGTATATTGGATGATTGTATAGAGAAAAAAACTAAAAGGAAAATAATTTCTAAATTATAATTTTATTAAAATGACTCAATTAAAAAGAATAAAAAATTATTAGTAAATGATATTCGATAAAATTATATTAGTAATGTTTAATATGAAGAAGATAAAAAAGATTTAATTTTTTAACCACCCAATCAACCACCAAAACAGGAGATTTTTATTTTAAAGTTGTAAACTTATTTAAACTTTTATAAATTAAAACCCTTTGAAAACAAAGGATTTAATGATATAAAAAATAAAAGAGTACGTGATATAAGTTTGCCCCCTGAAATCCCAGTCGAAAGGCTGGGATACTTTGTTTATAAAGGCTCCAAG
>CANOTJ010000002.1 GCA_947570175.1 uncultured Mycoplasmatota bacterium
ATTTCATAATTTTTTATTATATTCTTTATTCTTCCTTTTTTCTTATTTTATATTATAAAAAAGAATGACATTTGCCACTCTAAAAAGAATCAATATTAATCTTAACTTTCTTATCTTTGTTAATATAGGCTGATGCTTGAATGAGGGTTCGAATAGCATTTGCAGTTACTCCACCACGTCCAATTACAGCACCCATATCATCTTGATTGACTAAAACCTGAATAGTTGTCACATCTTCCTCATCATCAAATTTTTTAACAGATACCATTTCGGGATCTTTTACTAAACTTTTTATCAAATATTCAGTTAATTCAACTAAATGCATAAACTATTCTCCTTTTTTACTCATTTTACTATTATGAAATTTTTCCATAATCCCTTGTTTTCTAAGTAAATCACGAACAGTATCAGTTGGAATAGCTCCATTATTTAACCATTTTAAAGCAATCTCTTCGTTTACCTTTACCTCTGCTGGTGTTGTTATTGGATTATAAGTCCCAACAATTTCAATAAATCTTCCATCTCTTGGACTTCTAGAATCAGCTGCTACAATGCGGTAAAAAGGTCTTTTTTTAGCTCCCATTCTTTTTAATCTTAGTTTAACTGCCATGTCAGCACCTCCATTCACTACTACCATAGTATCACAAAACATTATATGCTGTCAACCATTTTTTGTTGACAGCATTTTTTATAACAAATTATTTTGATAAAATAGAATGTATTTATTTAGTCAACTTAAATAGTCTTATTCATTAATTTTTTGGCACTTTTCAATCATTAAAGCATAAATTAAAGTGAGGGGTGATAATATGGCATCATTTAAGGAAATCGTGACCAAAGCTGTTATTGGAAAGGGAAAAAAATATTTTAAAGATAGTTATAGTATAACTACAGAAAATATTCCTACTACAGTACTTGGTTGTTGGGTTATTAATCATCAATTTAAAGGATATAAATCGGGTGATAAAGTTGGAGTAGATGGTTCATATGATGTAAACATTTGGTATTCTTATGAAGGAGACTCAAAAACAACTGTGGTCAATAAAAAAATAGATTATAACGATATTTTTAATGTCCGTGTAAAAGATAATGCAGATCTATCCAGTGATACTGATATTATCGTTAGAACTTTAAAACAACCAAATTGTATTAAAGTCGATATTGATGATAACGGAAATATTAATTTTGATATTGAAAAGGAATTAGGAGTAGAAATTGTTGGAGAGACGAAAATGAAAATAACCATTGAGGAAGATGAAGAACCGTGGGACGAAATTGATGATGATGTAGACGATCAAGTACTAGAAGAGATAGATAATCAGGTAAATGAAGATTATATAGAAGAAAAAAATAATGAAAGTATCAATTGATACTTTTTTTGTGCATACAAAAAAGGGCAAAGCCCTTTTGAACCTCTATTTTTTAAATAGAACCAGAAATATTTGCAATAAAATTCATTAATGTTTCATTTTTAGATAAATTATTCATGATTTCATAATAATCATTTTCAGATATTTCTTTGTACTCAACAGATTTATCAATTGTTGGCAATGTTAGTTTCTCACCAATCTTGGTATTGGATTTACCATTTACTTTAAATTTTATAATATCTTTTTGATCTTGAACTCCCATGTTGCAAGTTATGATGATATTACCAGAATATTCTTTATTCCTTTTCACTGTTTTATTCTCAGTTGTAATAGCACCAGAAATAGTCATATCTGATTGTGATTCTACTATTTTATAGTCATGTGTATTTTTCTCCTTTGAAAGTACACTTGTCATTTCAAATTGAAGTGTATTCATTGTTGCAATAGTTTTATAATGATTTTTAGATTCCTTTGTTACTTTAGCTGTAAAAATTTTATTAGAATCCTCTAATGCATCTATTTGAATAACATCTTTATAATTAGAGTAAGACAATAGCATCGTTTCATTGTCTTCCTTAATAGCTATTTCATATTTCACACCATTATGAAATAAACCAGTTGCGTAAACAGAAATTTCAATTGTCTCTTTATCATCTGTTGTATTTTTTAATTCTGTTTGAACTTCTTTTAAAGAATCATTTAATTCTTCTTTGTATTCTGACTCTTTCTTTCCTGTGATAGTTGCTGCCTTTTTTATAAATTTATGATTTCCTTTTAAATCTTCTAGTGCTTTTTGAGTTACTTCTAAAGCTTTCTTTTGATTAAATGAATAAGTGATTTTCTTAGTGTGAATTGATTTACCATTTAATTCTATTCTCTCTTTTGTTTGAACAAAATCTTTTTTATCTAAATTATCTAAAAAAGCATTTTTTATTGTCTTTAAAACATATCTAGAATCATTAGTTGAAGTATTACTTTCAAACATTTCATCGTACTCTTCAATTGGAAATTCAATATATTTACTAAATAAATTTTTTAATTCTAAATAAATACTTTTTTCCTTTGCATATACTCCAAAATCAATTAAATGATCGTTATCATGATTAAGCGCTACAGTATAAGCAAATGTCTTATTTTTACGATCCATAGTCCCATTCATTTCTAGATTTAATTGATTAATTTCATCAATCATTTTTGCATAATCGCTTCCAGATAATAAATCATCTTTGACATTCATATCAAAATCTAACTTATAATTTGTAGAAACTGTTTTATCTTTTGATTTTTGGAAAATATCATTGTCAGATAAATTTGCAAGTTTATTATCTAATCTTTGGTATTCATGATTAATTGCTTTCAAAAATACATTTTTTGGACTATTCAATACCACAAAATAAATAATACATAAAATTGCAATAATTGCAACTACTATTCCAACAATAATCCCTACTTTTTTCCTTCCTGGTTGTTGGAGCCCAGGAACAGAATTTTCATTTTGAACATTTTCTTGTTCTTCCATCTTACCACTCCTCTATTTCATTATATCATATTAAAAAATTTTCAAAACTGTTTTTTGAAAATTTTGTCGATTATTTTTTTAATTTATAAAAATAGGAAACAAATTTAGAAAATTTATATAGAATAACATTACTTTTATTAATCGCTATACTTTTTCCCATCGCCTTTCCTCCTATTGTTAAAGATGCAATACAGGCGGTTACTAATAAAGTGATTAAAAAAGTATCAATATGTAAATTTTTGGCAATACTAATAGCAATGATAGACCCAGCAGATCCTGATACAATTCCACAAATATCTCCAACGACATCATTACAAAAACTAGAAACTTTATCCGCATTCTTCTTAAAGAGAACCGCAATATCTGATCCTTTTACTCGTCTGGAATTCATAGAATGAAACGGCTTTTCATCCGCGCTGGTAACCGCTACACCAATCATATCAAATAAAATTCCTATTACAATAAATAATATTACTAAGACAATCCCTATAACAATATTGACGTTTGGAATTAGTAACTCAGAAGTGGTAGAAAAAATTAGTGAAATACAAAAAGCTAGGAATGTAATCTTAACAATCCACCCATATTGTATTAATTCTTTCTTTTTTGTTCTTCTTAATTGTGTTCTTAAACTTTTTTTCTCATCTATATTCTTTCTATTCATAATACTCCTCTTTATTTCAAAAAAAAAGATAATGGCCATTAATATAGTTAACTTTACGTCTTAAGGTCAAGTAGGATTTCCCTCAATTTCTACTTACCGTTACCAGTATAGCGGTTCCCCTTTAAAGAAATGAATATATTGTTGCCAAATATATGACTTGATTACCACTTAGTACGCACTGCAATCCTATACTAACTTTCACTCTAGGAGATTTCCCCACCAACTAATCTACTATTAATTCTTTTTTGCAAAAGCAATTTCAAGTGCAATAACCAATAAAATTTGGCCAAATTTTACAAGTCTGTCAACTATCCCAATACTTTCACTCAAGACAAGCTACTCTACTCGTAAGTTACCCCACATAGTAGGTTTAATCCCAAGTCGTCACAAGTCCATCAGTAAAATTACGTATAGGCTTATAACAAGCGAGGGTCTCCACGAAAATTGGGTCGATAATCGTATGCCATTACGGTCGCCCAAGATTCTATCTTCCAGCACTCACCCCAAACTGGGCGTAAGAAGCAAGCACCAAAAGCTTCATAGGTGTGCTATTTAATGGATTTTTAGCCCCATCTTCATAATAGATTATATTGACTAGAATAATGTGCCATTAACAAATTTAATTATATCAGAATACTCAAAAATGTCAATCAAGCATTCATTATATTGTATTCTTCTTTATTTTATATATTTCTTCTATTTCAATTTGATTTAATTTCTCCTCTAAATCTTTTGAAATCATTCTTGATTTCTTCTTTCCTATATTTTTCCTTTCAAAATTATATATTTTAAGGCATATTTTAACGTAACACGAAAAAACAGTCAAATCTTCTTTGATTATAATCTCAATCATAGAATTTAAAAAGCAGTAATTATTTTACTGTTTTTTAATGGTTTAGTTTCTCTTGAATTTTTTTACTCACTTCAGCCATATCTGCACGTCCCTTCAATATAGGTGTTAAAACGGACATTACTTTTCCCATATCTTTCATAGAGATTGCATTTATCTCACTGATTGCACTTTCTATTTTTTGATTAATCTCATTTTCCGATAATTGCTCAGGCATATAGTGATTTAAAATTTCTATTTCCTGATTGTTTTTTTCAATCAAATCATTTCTTTTTGCTTTCTCAAATTCTATAATAGATTCTTTTCTAATTTTAATTTGTTTAGAAATAATTCCAATTACTTCATCATCACTTAATTCTCTTTTTAAATTCAATTCTTCTAGTTGCATCGCTCCTTTTACCATACGAATCACGGCTAAAGTCTCTTTGTCCTTATTTTTCATTGCAACTTTCATATCATTGATAATTTTTTCTCTCATCTTCATCTTCCCTTCTAGAGAAAAAAGCCTAAGCGGCTCTATTATATCTATTATTTTTACGACTGTTTTTTGTGTTCTCGTCCTTTTCTTTTCTTCTTCTTACTCCAGGTTTCATATACCCTTCTGCACGTTCACGAATTTGTTTTGAGGAACCATCTTTTGCATTTTTAATTTTTAGATTTCTTAAGGCACCATCTACATCTCCATTTTTTACAAATACTGTAGCCATGATAATCCCTCCCTTCTCAACTATTTACTAGTATAACATTAAACCTAGCATATTTCAACAAAATATTTATTTTTTAACAAAAAAGGACAAATTTATTGTCCCTCGCTTCCTTGAATTTGTTTTGCAACTTCTTCAGCAAAATTCTCTTCTTTCTTTTCAATTCCTTCTCCAACCTCAATACGAATCATATTAACGATACTTCCACCATTATTTTCAACAAATTTTTTGACATTTATATCGCTATCTTTTACAAAAGGTTGTTCTTCTAAACAAATTTCTTTGTAATATTTATTAATTCTTCCTTCTACCATTTTTTCCGCAATTTCAGCTGGTTTTCCTTCATTTATTGCTTGTTCCTTCAAAATTGCTCTTTCTTTTTCCAATTCGTCAACTGGAACATTTTCACGTTTTACATATTTCGGACGCATTGCAGCTGCATGCATAGATACATCTTTTGCAACTTCTTCACTAGCATTATCCACTAATGTTAAAACAGCAATTTTTCCTCCCATATGTATGTATTCTCCAAAAGATTCTGAATCGCTTTTCTCAATTTTTTGAAATCTTCTTAAACTAAGCTTTTCTCCAATCTTTGCTGTCTTAGCAACAATCAAGTCATTTAAAGTTTCTCCATTTATTGGTAATTCCAATGCTTCATCAACAGTTGCTGCATCTGATGAAATAAGTGTTCTTAAAATAGTATCTACTAAATTTTTAAATTCCTCATTTTTCGCAACAAAATCCGTTTCTGAATTCACTTCTACTACTACTGCTTGATTCCCTTCTATTAAAATAGCAGCGATTCCCTCAGCAGCAATACGATCAGCTTTTTTAGCTGCTTTTGAAATTCCTTTTTCTCTTAACCAATCTATTGCAGCATCAATATTTCCATCATTTGCTTCTAACGCTTTTTTGCAATCTAGCATTCCAGCGCCAGATTGATCTCTTAGTTCTTTTACTAAACTAGCACTTATCATTTTCAACTCTCCTTTTATTAAAATGAAAGATGATTTATAAAATCATCTTATTTATTTAAAGCTTCTATAAGCTCTGCTTTTTTCATTGTTGAATAACCCTTTATTTCTTTTTCTTTTGCCATTTCACGAAGTTCCGCAACAGTAGAATTTGTTAAATCTTTAGCTTTTTCTTCTCTTTTTTCTACTTTTACTTCTTCCTTTTTGACAATTTTTATTTCTTCCTTTTTCTCCTTAGGTTGTTCATTTCTCTGTTCTCTATTAAATCTATTGTTTTGATTCCTATCATTAAATTTCCTATTTGATTTTCTATCAAATCTTCTTCGATCTTCTTTTCTCTTAACAGTTTCTAAAGCTCTTTCCATGATATTTTCATCATTTTTTCCATCTTCCTTGGTGTAATCAATCATTTTCCCACCATTTGCTTCTACAATTGCATTAGCCATAACACCAGTAATTAATTTAACAGCACGAATAGCATCATCATTTCCTGGAATGACATAATCAACCATATCTGGATCACAATTTGTATCTACAATTCCAAATACTGGAATATTTAATTTTCTAGCTTCACGAATAGCAATCTCCTCTTTTGATGGATCAACGATATATAATGCTTGGGGTAATCTTCTCATATCACGAATACCACATAATACTTTATTTAATTTATCATATTCCTTCTTCAACTTGATTACTTCTTTTTTAGGTAAAGCTTCGAAAGTACCATCTTTTTCCATTTTTTCAATTGCTTCTAATCTTCTAACTCTATTTCGAATAGTTTTGAAATTTGTTAAAGTTCCACCTAACCATCTTTCTGAAACATAATAAGAATTGGAACGAAGCGCTTCTTCTTTAATTGCTTCACTAGCTTGTTTTCTAGTTCCTACAAATAAAACCTTTCCACCATTTGCTGCAATATTCTTTAATGCTGCATAAGCTTCCTCGATTTTTTTTGCTGTTTTTTGTAAATCAATAATATAGATTTCATCCCTTGCAGTGAAAATATATTCCTTCATCTTAGGATTCCATCTTTTGGTTTGGTGACCAAAATGTACACCAGATTCTAATAGATAACTCATTGACACAACTGCCATATTTTCTTCCTCCTTTTGTTATTTCCTCCATTACATCTACTTTCTACACCACCTTTTTGGCACTAGGCATAAAAATCCGTAATGTGTGTATTTGAAAAAGCCAAGTGTATTATACCATATAAAAAATCATGTTTCAAGAATTTTATATAGAATTTTGATTAATCTGTTTTTTTAATTTCGACTTTATTCTTTGTAAAGCATTATCAACAGCCTTCACATCTCGGTCTAAAATTTCTGCAATTTCTTTATAATTAAAATCATTCAATTTTAGTTCAAACACCTGAAGTTCAAAGTCAGTTAAAATTTCTTCAGCTTTTTTTAAAATATTCTTTTCTGTTTCCAAATTTAAAAGCATTTTTTCTGGATTGTTTGTCTCATCACTAAGTAAATTTTCATAAATAGCATTTCCATCTTCATCAGTTGTTTCAATTGAAAGTGATTCGTTTAAAATTTTATGTTTCTGTCGCCTAGCCGCAATTGCTGCACTAATCATTTTTCTTTCAATGCAAGTCTTTGCAAATGTATAAAAACTAGCCTCTTTCATATCCTGATATTGTTCGATTGCTTTACTTAACCCTAACATTCCTTCTTGAATTAAATCACTAATTTCAACACCACTATTTTGACAATAATTGATTACTCTATTTGCTAGATTATAAATTAATGGTTCATATTTTTTATATACAATTTCTACTGCATCTTCATTATTTTCATGAACATAATATAATAGTTCATTATCATTATACTCTTTATAATTCAAAGAAATCCCTACTTTCTTGATTTTACTGCCTCATAGATTACAATTCCAGTCGAAACGGACGCATTTAGACTATTAATAGTTCCAATCATTGGAATCGTTGCTATAAAATCACAAGACTCTTTTACAACTCTACTCATTCCAGTTCCTTCATTTCCAACCACAATAGCTATTTTTCCTCTATAATCAATTTCATCATAACTAGTTCCTTGCATATCAGTTCCAACTATCCAAAATCCCTCCTGTTTCAATTTTTCAATTGTCTGTGAAAGATTTGTTACTTGAGCAATTGGAATTTTTTCTAATGCACCAACGCTTACTTTGGCGACTGTGGCATTTACCATAACAGATCGATTTTTGGGAATAATAATACCATCTACCCCTGCAGCTTCACAAGTTCGAATAATAGCGCCAAAATTATGAGGATCTTCTAAATGGTCCAAAATAACAATAAAAGAATCATCTTTTTTAATAAAGTCTTTCATGTTCGCATATTTGTAATCAGGAACAGATACAATTATACCTTGATGAACACCTTTTACAAGTTGATCTAATTCCTTTTTTTCAAGAAATTTTATTTTAATATTTCTTTTTGTTAATTCAGAAATTAAATTTTGATCATGAAAGTTTTTATAAATATACACTTTCTGTATCTTCTTTTTCTCATTTAGTAATTCTTTTACTACATTCTTTCCATATAAATACATATTAATTTCCTACCTTTTCAATAATATATGTTATCATTTCTCGAATTCTAGAATACTGTTGTTTTAAATAAAGATAACCAATCATAGCCTCTAATCCTGTGGCATTTTTGTAAACAATTATACTAGTTCCTTTTGGGGCTTTATGACTTTTATGATTTCTTGCTCTTCTAACAATATCACATTCTTCTTTTGTTAAAAATTGCTGTTGCAACATATCTAATAAAAATTTACTTTGTGCTTTGGCACTTACATAATGAGTAGCACAATTCTGCAATATCCCTACTTTATCATATTTATATTTCACAAGATATTCCCGAATATATAATTCATATATAGCATCCCCTAAATAAGCCAGTACTAAAACGTTCATATTTTCCATATAATCTTCCTTACTACTATCTATTATATCACTTAGTTCATTCTATCAAACGTTATCTCATGAATATGTCCTTCTTTCACATCATTAATAATAATTGTATAGACTTTTTCCTCATCTACAACTCCGCCACGAATTAAACAACCTCTCTTTCGACCAATTGTTTCTATAACCAATTCAAAATCATCATCAATGCAATCTAAATCATAACGTTCTTTTAAAATATTAGGATAATATTTTTCTAATGTTTTTAAAATGTAGAAAGCAACTTCTGGTGTTGGTAATATTTCTTCTTTAATAGCAGTTAAACTTGCTAAGTTATAGGCGATAGTTTCTTGATCTAATTTAGGCCACAAAATTCCAGGAGTATCTAAAAGCTCCAAGTCATTATTAATCCTTATCCACTCTAAATTTTTTGTCACCCCTGGGTGATTACCTACATGAGTAACCTTTTTCCCAACCAATCGATTAATCAACGTGGATTTCCCTACATTTGGAATTCCCACTATTAACACTCTTGTTCTTCTTTTTTTTAGTCCTTTTTCTTGTCTTTGTTCTTCTTTTTTTTGCATTATATTCTCTGTTTTATTGATAATCTTTTTTATATCATTTCCATTTATCAAATCCACACATACAACAGAATATTCTTTTTTTTCATAGTAATGAATCCATTTTTGGGTTTCCTTTTTGTCGCATAAATCATATTTTGTCATAATTATCAAGCGGGGTTTATCTTTTATATAATCATCTATATCAATAATTTTAGAAGAAAAGGGAATTCTTGCATCAATTACCTCATAAACTATATCAATGAAATGAATCTGTTCTCGAATTAATCGTTTGGTTTTAGCCATATGTCCTGGATACCAGTTGATTACACTTTTATGCAACCCCCCCTGTGTTTCATTATTATTCATTAAAATCTACTCCTTTCACACCATTTTTTTATAACAAAATTCAAGTGTTTTTCCTTATATATTATACCACATCATTTTGACTTTTCAGATACCTTTCTGCTAATTTATATTGATCGTTATATCTAAATATTATATCTACACCTTTTTCATCATTAACAATTATGTTTTCAATAAAACTATCTACAATATTTCTATCAATCACTTCTATTCTTCCAATTTTTTTGAATTGATTTAGCCAATCTAAATTATATGAATTTATTTTACTTTTGTTTAAATTCTCTTTTTCTAAATTTAGTTTATTTATCTCATATAAATATTTTTGCTTAAATTCATCATAGTCTTCTTCAGAAATAAAGTCACATTTATAATCTTTTTTTAATTCATCTAATAATCTTTTGTATTTTTCTAATTCCTTATTTATTTCATTTAGTCTAATTTCTTTTAATTCCGAATTATATTCAATTTTTGAAAATGATATTGTGTCGTCTATCTTTGCTCCTATGTCACATACCAAATCTATATGTTGATTTAATGTTTCTAAAACAACCTCATCAAGTTCTTTTTCTTGAATATAATGCTTATTACATTTTCTAGTATTATAATAGGTGCTACAGTAATAATATACCTTTTGCCTGTGATTTTTCATTTTTGTTTTTCTATATAAATTTGCACCACACTCGGAACATTTTAAAAAGCCAGTATATTTATAAAATTTACCATTTTTATTTACTCTAACATTTCTATTATATAATATATTTTGCACTTGATTAAAAACTTCTTCTTTAATAATAGCATTGTGTCTTTCTTTTGAAACGACCCACTCATCTTCTGCAACTCTTACCATATTATGTGTTTTATGACTTATTCTAGTCCTTTTACATTGAACAAGTGAGCCAATATATGTTTTATTTTGTAATATTGTATCAAGCATTTTTGTATTCCATTTATAACTAATTCTACTAACTTTTATGTCATACTTTTCCTTTAAATATACACTAGGTGTCAAAATATTGTTATTTGTTAATTCTTCTACTATTTCTTGTTTACTCTTTCCCTTTAAAGCCAAGTCAAAAATTCTTTTTACAATAATAGCAGCGTCCTTATCAATAATAAGTTTATGAACATTATCTGGATCTTTTAAATAACCAAAAGGAGCAGTTTTTCCGATGAAATTACCGGACTTTTTACTTGCTTTAAGTGATGAACGCATTTTCTTTGATGAATCTTTAGAATAACTTTCATTCATAAGATTTTTAAATGGTATTTCTAGCGAATCCATTACATTAGGATTTTTAAAAGAATCTACATTATCATTTACTGAAATAAATCTTAAACCATATTCTGGTACTATTTCATCAATAAAATTTCCTACCTCTATATAATTTCTTCCTAATCTTGATAAATCCTTTACTATAATACCATTTATTTTTTTCTTTTTTATATCATTTAGCATTCTTTTATATGCTGGTCTATTAAAATCAGTACCAGTATATCCATCATCAACATAGTCTTTATAGATAATTATATCATTCTTGTCAACTAGGTAATCATCTATTAGTTTCTTTTGATTAACAACACTATTTGATTCTTCTTCTCCTTTTTCATCAAATGAACGCCTGCGATATATTCCTAATGTCCACTTTTTCATTTTCTTTTGCTCCTTCCTTTAAATAATTAACTAAACTTTCATATTCATCTTGATACTTAAATTTAATGTCTAAAGTACCATCTTTTCTAACATAAATAACATCAATAAGTTCATTTAAAACTTCCTTTGAAAGACTTTTAATCTTTCTATTTCTTTTATAATGACCTATCCAATAATCATTTTTTCTTATTTTTTTAACATTTTCTCTATATGTCGAAGTATATATCTCTATATCTTCACCTAACTTTTTAATTTTAGATTCTATTTCTTCAGACAATTTCATAAACTCGCTTTTTTCTAACTTATTAAATTTCCATTCTTCATAATATTTTCTTTTCTGCTCTTTTAAATTTGATATTTTTAATTCAGCAATTTTTACATTATTTTTATATTCATTTTCAATAGAGCCTTGATTATTCTTAAAATATAATTTAGAAAGACTTTTTTCTAACTCTATTACTAATTTTACTTGTACTTGAATTGCCTCCAAAACTGATTCTTCCAATACGCTTGTCTTTATTTTATGTGATGAGCAAGACTTACTTACTTGCAAATAACTCATACAGAAATAATTAGAAAGTTGTCGTTTACCTCTGGTATCTTCTTGTTTTGTCATTGCTCTACCACAGTCAGCACACTTTAATTTTCCATTAAATATCGAATATGAAACTGGAGAATTATGCACTTTCTTTTTATCGTTTTGTTTTATTATTTTCTGTATTTTATAAAAATCTTCTTTTGATATAATTGCTTCGTGCGTATTTTCCGAACGGACATATTCTTCTTTCTCTTTTGTAATAAATTTTTTGCTACCAAATGTCGCTCTTGTTGTTTTTAACTGCACTAGATTCCCAATATATGATTCGTTATGAAGCATTCTGCCAATAGTAGAGGTACTCCATAAATATTGTGACCTTATTTCAAATGGGTCTAGTGTTAATTTTCTTTTCTTTCTTCTTTGGAGTTCTTTTCTACATAAAATTCCATTATCATTAAGATATTGGCAAATCGTTGGGCGACCATTACCAGACAATGCCATTTCAAATATTTTTTTTACAATATCAACTTCGTTAGGGTCAATTACTAAATGGTGCTTATCATCTGGATCTAACATATAACCATAAGGTGTTGTTCCTGCCACAAACTGACCGTTTTTAGCCATTGTTTCATAAGCACTAGCAACCTTTTTAGATAAATCTCTTGAATAATTCTCATTCATAAGATTTTTAACTGGTACTATTAAACTACTAATTGATTCTGGGTCTAAATAAGAATCTACATTATCGTTTACTGAAATAATACGAATATCATAAATAGGGAATATTTCTTCTATATACTTTCCTACTTCTCTATGATTTCTACCTAGTCTTGATAAGTCTTTTACTATAATGCCATTTATTTTTCCATTGACTACATCTTGTAGCATTCTTTTAAATCCCGGTCTTTCAAAATTAGTACCAGTATATCCATCATCAACATAATAATCTTCAATTACAATGTTAGGTTTATTTTCTAAATATGACTCTATCAATGCCTTTTGATTTTTTATCGTATAAGACTCACTATTTTCGCCATCATCAAACGATCTTCTGCCATAAACACCAAATGACCATTTTCTATTTTCATCATTTATTCGGCTTTGCTTTTTGTTCCCACGACCAGCCATTTCCACCTCCTCCTTTCAAATTACGACCAAATCATAATTCAAATTTCATTTTTTTACGAAGGTGGAAATTTTAATTTTGTAGGCTTGACTATCTATACAAATTTTTCAGTACATTAGTTAAACAGTCATCTGCTGTTTTATCTGTATCAGAAAACCTAATCCTTACTAATTTTCCTTTAACTTTGAAAATATAAGGATTTTTTACTTTATTTAAAAAATCAAGTATTCTTTCGTTGCTTGACTTCCTTTTATCTATCTTTATATCTGTTATTTCATCAACATCATCTGGATTAACCTCATCTAAAGGTATCTCCCTACATCTTTTTAGTTTTTCTGATAATGCTTCAATGTCCTTTTTATTCATTTTTACCCTCCATTTCCTCTAGCCTAGAACAATTACTAGAAACACGACATATTGCATATAAAAAAGACACTATCATTACTAATAGTGCCAATGTTCCTAATTTAATCAAAATTTATCTTCCTTTCAGTTTTCTTTGGACTTCTCTCCTTTTCTTTAAATCGTTTTTATACCACACATTCATAAGATTGCTAATTAAAATAGATTTTTCAAATTCATCTTGATTTTTTAATGAATCAATATTATCTACAACTGAAATAAAATTTATATTGTACTTTTTTTTAAGTCCATCAATTCTTTGTAAAGTATTATTTGTTCTACCAAACCTTACTAAATCTTTTACTATAATAGTATTTATCCTATTTTCTTCTATATCTTTAATCATTCTTCTAAATTCTGGTCTATTATAATTTGTTCCAGAAAAACCATTATCAATATAAAACTCTCTAAATTTTATTCCCTTAACATTATTTTTTAAGTAATCATTTAACATTTTTTTCTGCACTTCTATTGCTGAATCTTCTTTAGTCGTTTCCTTATTAGCGACTCTACAATACATTGCAACTCTTAATTTTTCCATTATTCATTCCTCCTTAACAAAATCATTTTAAAACAAATAAATTTATTATTGAAATGTGCGAATTTTTAATTTTCACATTTGACTTTTAAACTCTATATTCGCCTACAAGTTAATTCAAATTCATTTTCTGATACAAAAGGAAATATACTACATTTAAGTAAAACATCTGTCACCATACCTAAAGCCTCTTTTTCATTTCTGGCTTTAACTTCTATAAACTGTATTTTATCGTTACTACTAATACCAACTACATATCTTTTTCTTCTATTAAAAATTTTCATTATTTGTTCTCACTTTCTATATTTTCAATATCTATTGCAAAAACATTTACTAAAGCCTTATCAATTTTTTGTATTTGGAACTCTGTTAATTTACCTAAATAAGCAGTTATTCTTGACTTATCTATAACTCTAATCTGCTCTATCAAAATTGTAGAATTTTTTTTCAGAAAGTTATTTTTGTATATTACTATATGTGTAGGTAAATAAGTTTTTTTAATAACTGTCGTTATAGGAGCAATAATTACTGTTGGACTATGCTTATTTGCAAGATTATTTTGGATTACCACCACTGGTCTTTTTCCATCTTGTTCACTACCAATTACAGGGTCAAGCATAGCATAGTAAATATCGCCCTTTTTAATTTCATAATTACTTATCATATTTTTCAACCTTATATATAATGCGTGGTGGCTTATCATCAACTAAATTAAGTATATTAAGTTTTCTATTCTTTAAATAACCTTTTAGCACTCTATCAACATCTTGTTTTGCTTTTTCCATATTTACTTGTTCGTGATCCATGGAAGTTTCAAATATCAATTTAATTCTTACCTTATATTTTTTTCTTTTCATTAAAATTTTTCCTCCTTATATGTAAAAAAGCCAGAACATTATGCTCTGGCTTCTATATTTCACTTTTTAATTTTTATTTTTGCTCGAACTGATATTTGTCTTAATACCCTCAGCCATAGGATTTCATCAAACGAACAATGTGCTACATTATTCTCACGGAAATTCCATCCTCTTGTGGTTCGCACAAGACTGCCCCGATTGCTTGAGTCTGTCGCTAGGCAGGAGTATCTTTAATTCTATTATTTGTCATTGCAGATTAGGTGCTACCTAATTTTATAGCCAAGTATTTATCGACAAGCGTGCTTGCTAAAGTGCTCTCAATAACAGGAATGTATTTGATGAATGAATATCAAATTTTCAAAGAACATCTCCTGCTTCAAAAAAGAAACAGGTTGAAAAGGAATTACTCCCTTTCACCTGTTTCCTCACTTATGAGCCAAATTGCAGACACCAAATTTTAATTTTTTAATATTTTTTTCAAATTTTCTATTGCTCGTTCCAAAATAATATGTACTGACTGATGTGTTGCATTTTCTTCATCTGCTATTTGTTGCTCTGTTTTATCTTCAAAATAGTATTTCTTTATTCTTCTTTTTTGTACTTCTGGAAGCATATCTATTGCTTTCTTTAAATCTTCAAAAGTAGATTTCTGAATAATATAATCTTCTAATCCTGTAGGCTTGTCCATTGCTCTAGCACAAAGATTATCTTCATATATTTCAGAATGCTCAATATGCCTATCATATTCGTTCATTTCCTTAATATCATCTAACTCGAATCTATCTAATGCCTTATATATTTCTTCTTGTACTTCTATTTTATTTATCTTTCCTGTCACATCTTTAAATGTAACTATGTAAAGATTCTTTTCTTCACAATAACTTAAAATATAAGGATTATCCCTATATTTTCTTCTTTTTGGGCGATCTGCCATCTTTCTTTCCTCCATTCAATTTGTTTTTTAAAATCAAATTGAATAAAGGTGGGCTACGGCAATTCTCTAATCTAAAGCAAACAAAAAGAGAGTAAAATCCCCCTATTGCAAATAGAGTATATTTCGCTCTCTTTTCTTTATTTTCAAATTGTATTAAATTTAATTCGTAGTATTCGTCATCATCTACAATCATAATATCGTTTGCTCCTATACAAGCAATCGCTATGTAAACGAGCATATTTTTGAATACTACTTATTGTATATGTACTTTTTACATTTAAACTTTTATAGTAATACCAATAATTGAAAGTAACATTTACTACTTAAAATTACTTCTATTACTACTTTTTACATCTTTTCATACCTTTCTTTCTCATATTTATTACTATATCAGAATAGCCATTGCTTATTTTATTATCCTTAACTAATTGTAATAAATATAAAAAGAGCCAATAAACTATGAATAAATATCATAGTCTATTGGCTCTGCGTCTATGCGTCTGGCTCTTGTTAATATCTTATAAAATATCACAATATAATTTTTAAAAATTATATCAAATTATTTCTGTAAAATTTGTCGCTTTATGTAGTACAATTCATATTTTATAAAAAAATAGTCTATAAATATAATAATTACATATTTATAGACCTTAATTTATAGATTTAATTTCTTAATAACTTTCACTTGCATATTCTTAACTTCAATCAAACTTTCCCTTTTACATTTCGGACAATATAGAGGAAAGTTTTTCATTATTGTATCGTTTCTCATTTTTAGTCGTGTTTTATTTCCACAAACGGGACATATAATCCACTGTAACTTTTGCTCCATTTGTACCTCCATTTTTATTCTTGATTATCCTAACCAACCATTATAAAATGCTATAACTCCTAAAATTGCTCCTATAACCATTGCTACTAATGTTGTAACTTCAGTATTGGATTTTCCTTAAATAATTTTACTAATTCTTTTAAATCTTTCATTAAATATTCCTGCTTTCTATTTTTTATCTAAATTAACTTTTACCAAAAAATCATAGGCAGTAGCACATTCTTCTTTTGAAATTCCTGTTTCTTCAGCAAGAAATTTTATTGCTTCATCTCTATTAGAAAACTTTTCTAATAAATCTTTTATTTCTTTTAATTTTAAGATTGCTTTTTTTAATTCATTGTTCATAATTATTATCTTCCTTTTAATTTTTTAGATTTGCCTTTTTCTAGGACTATTGCTATAACCGATATTATCAAAAATAATCCTGTATAGTTTATAAATATATCTTGATATGCTGATGAAGCAAGTGGCTCTCTAAAACCAGTTAGCCAAATATAAAAGAAAGTAAGCGACATTGTTGGAATATATGTTACTATCATTCTAACAAGTGTATTCTTAATAGGTAATTTTGTCGCCATTTTATAGGCTAGAACACCTATTAGAACTATCAATGCTCTATCTATTTCGTGCCAATTCCCATTAGGATCTGAATATGTTCCATTTATTAAATAAAGAACACTATTTACTAAAGTTGCTATTGTGTATATAACACAGTACATAAATACTGATTCTTTAAGCCATCCATTCCATATTTTTTTCATAAAAACTCACTCCTCTAATCTATTCCAAAATGAGTAACAACTTCATTTACCATATCATCTAAATTAGTTGTACCATCATTTATCATTATTTTTAATTTATTACTCTCACATTGTCTTTCTATTTCTTTAGAAAACAGAAAATCTCTTTCCATCCAATTTTCAAATGCTTTTTCTTTATTAGAACACCCGTCAAGTACATAAGAAACAAATTGCCTTTCTTGATAATGAGTTACTTGAAATTCCTTTGTAGGAATTATTGCTAAATACTTGTTATCTGTAATTCCTAATTCTTTTATCAATATTGGTAAATAAGCACATCCCTCTGTTATAATATCGTTATCACAACTTATCTTTTCTAAATCATTTATTACATCATCAAATATTTCTTTTTATATACCTAATTCTTCATCTTTTTGTATTACAGGATTTCTCATCCATATTTCTTCAGGTGTCATAGATAGATTTTTTTTACACAATGTATCCTTATTTAAGGCAACTTTTTTCATATATTTATCTAAATAGTCATCAACCTTAAAATAATACAAATTATACTTTTTTGCGATTATTTCACATACCGTGCTTTTACCAGCACAGGGAGAACCACCTACGAAATATATTTTTTTCATTACAATTTTACGCCTCCTCTAAAATTTTGTTATGCTATTTTTAGGAAATATTATCTTTACTTCAGTATATTTATATTGTATAGAATCAATTTTCAAACTTAATCCTAGTTTTTCACATAATTTGTTTGATAAATAAAGTCCCATTCCTGTTGCATATTCTTTTTTTCTATTAACTCCAGTAAAACCTTTTTCACACACTCTAATTAAGTCTGATTTACTAATACCACACCCATTATCTCTTATTGTCAAAATAACATTGTTTTTATTATTTTTACTTGATATTTCTATCAATTTATCTTTCTTATCTAAATATTTAATACTATTTTGAATAATTTGTGATAATATGAACACTATCCATTTTTCATCTACATAAATTTTATTATCTAAATTATGAAGATCTAATCTAATCTTTTTATTTAAAATGTAATGTCTATATTTCATAACTACTCTATGCACTACATCTTCCAAATTAAGTTCTGTAACAAAATAATCTTTTTCAGTATTGTTGCTTCGAGCATAAAAAAGGATTTGTTCTGTTAGTTCATTTATTTTATCTATTTCACTTTTTAATTGAAAATCTTGATTATTATCAAAAGTCAAAGATAATGCAGCAATCGGAGTTTTTATCTCGTGAACAAAACTCTCTATGTATTCTTGATAATCTAAAAAATCTTTTTCTATTATGCTTATTTTATCAAGCATACCTTTACAAGCCTGTTTCAAAGCATAATAGTATGCTTTATTTTCCAAGTTAAGTGGCTTCTTTAATATTTCTGCTATTAAATGCTTTTCTTCTAAATTATCTACTAATGACACAATCTTTTTATATTTTCTTAAATTAAAAATATAAACTATAAATAAATAGGCTATAACTAATGTTATTAGCAGTATAATTGTTAGAATTATGTAATAAATTGGAATATTTGTTAAATATAAAATTCCAGTAATTATTGCTATAAGGATTATTTGGAATATTATAAAGGAAAATTTTTCTTCTAAAAATGCTGCAAATTTCATAGAATAAAACCCTTTCCTCTAACATTTTTTATCAAATCATCTATTCCTATTTCTTTGGCTTTTTTTCTTAATCTAGTTATATTTACCATTAAAATATTTTCATCTAAATAATACTTATCATTCCATAATTTATCTAGTAATTCTTCCTTTGTGATAACTCGCTTATCATTCATAAAGAAATAATATAAAATTCTAAATTCATTTCGAGTTAATTCTACTTCCATATCTCCCTTTTTGAGTAACGATAAATGAAGATCAAGTATATAACCATTTTTACTTATCTCTTTATAATTTTTAGGATTCGATAGGTTAATGGCTCTTTTTATTTTCTCTAATAAAATCATAATGTCATAAGGTTTGGTAATGAAGTCTATTCCTCCAACTTCAATGCTCATTAGTTCATCTTTTGTTGTATCTCGGCTAGTAACAAATATTACTGGAATATTTTTATCTAATTTAATTTGTTTACATATTTCAAATCCGTTTTGAAAAGGGAGATTTATATCAAGCAAAATCAAATCTGGATTACAATCTTTCAGTTCCCCACAAACATTTTCAAAGTTCTCTATAAGTATCACTTCATACTTATTTCGCTTTAATAATTTTTCTAATTCTTCTCTGATTTTACTATCATCTTCAATTATTGCTATTTGCATTATTAACCTCCCTCTAAACTGTTAGACTTCTTTTATATTTCTTTTAAAACTAAAATATGTGGCAATATAATATATTGCATAAATCACTAAAAACTCTACAAGCGTTCCTATAAAATAAGACAAATAAATCGTATTACTGTCAAGCATTATTTTATAGATATTGTTTATTGATGTGATTAAGCAAAAGTTAAGTATAATTGGATATATAATAGGAATACCAAATAATATTAGCAATTGCTTTCGTACTGTTTTATAAAGATTATCATCTCTTACTCCTAAATTACTCAAAACTTTATATCTATACTTATATTTATTAGAATCACTTAATGATTGAATAGCAATAATAGTTCCAACACTTGCTATAAAAATAAATGCCATATAAATACAAATTGTTGATATTATCATAACCATAGTATTTGTTTCTTCGATAAGTTCTCCTTTAACCATTACATTATAACTTGTATTTACTGTTTTTCCATCCTCATCTATATAAGTTAGATGATCCTTTAACTTTGTTTTGATTTTTTCTTTTAATTCTGTTTTTGTCTTTTCTACTGTATTTACTACTAGATGGCTTTCATTTGTTTCTAATCCGTTTACAGACATATCTGGAACAATAATAGTATAGTCTGTATTAGATAATCTTGGAAAAAAGTTTTTTGTCATAATCTCTTTTCGATTTAATTCTATACCATTTGATAAAGTAATCTTGTTTATTTCATTAAAACTTTCATCATTTTTATGCTTAAAATATACTACTACACTATATTCATTATTTTTTAGAGTTATTTTGTCTTTTCCTCTTAATTCTAATAACTTATTATAATCACTTAATTTTATAACTGCATCATATTTCTTCTCATCACTTTTATACTCATACACAGGAAATACTTTTAAATATTTAGCATTCCTATCTTGATACACATCATAGATAAAGTCATTTTTTATTGTATAATCTTCTTTAATAACTTTTAAATAATCATTTAGATTTTCTTTTTTATCAGAAACTGAAACATCATAGGGTGAGTCTAGTTCTATTTTATAATCGTATGCTCCTTTATTTAAACTGGATATATTTAAAAATAGTATTGAAAGAGTAATAAGCATAGATAAAGTTCCAAATACAAACCCAAGTGTCTTTGCTTTTGCACTAAAAGTTCTTGCTATAAATAGATTATCTTTACTATACTTTATTTTCTTATTTTTAAGGACAACAGATAGTATAAAATCCCCTACACTAATCATTACTCCATATATACTGATAATCAAAAGGACAAAGCATATTAAAACTGTATTCATAATGCTAGAATCTTGTAGAACTTCTGGCTTTAATTTCAAATTCCACAAAAATAAAGCAATAATTCCCAAAGTAATACTTAATAAAAATATAATGTTTCTATGTTTTTTGGACTTTGTAATTTTCTTTTCATTTTGTTTTTCTAAATTTAACAAATCGTGAATTGATGATTTTTTCATTCTTCTATTTGCACGCCATAATACAAGAAGATAAATAAGGGCAAAATAGATAAAAAGTAAAATAAATGATTTTAGATTGAGTTCAATAAATATTGCTTGTGGCCATTCGAGTAATCTCACTATAAAAATAGATAGAAATTGACTTATGGCAAATCCTATTGGCATAGACACGAGAAGTGCCACAAACCCCAAGAGTAAATTCTCTAAAAGAAACATTTTATTTATTTTTCTTTTTTTAATTCCAAGTAATGCGTACATTCCGAACTCTTTACTTCGTTTTTCAAATATAAATTTTGTTGTGTAGTTAATCAAAAAACAAATTACTCCTAAAACAATAACATTTATACCATACATTATATATTGAAAATAAGTTAATCCCTGTGATAATTCCATTACTGCTTCAGAAGTTGAAATTAAATTAAGGGCAAAAATTAGTGAAAATGAAATAATAATCGTTATTAAATATATCACATAATCTCTGGCACTTCTTTTTACATTTCTTACTGCTAATTTACCTAACATTGCCTACATCACCTCCTAGTAATGTAAGCATATCAATAATTTCATTAAAAAATTCTTTTCTCGTTTTTTCTCCTTTTACTATTTCATTAAAAATCTTACCATCTTTTAAGAATAGCACTCTTTCACAAAAACTAGCAGAAAGAGAATCGTGTGTAACCATTAAAATTGTTGCCTTTAATTCTTTGTTCATTTGTTCTAAAGTTTCTAGTAACATCCTAGAAGATTTACTATCTAATGCTCCAGTAGGCTCATCTGCAAGAATAATTTTAGGATTATTGATTAAAGCCCTAGCACAAGCACATCTTTGCTTTTGCCCTCCAGATACTTCATAAGGGAATTTTTTTAATATATCACTTATTCCTAATCTCGCTGCTATTGATTCCACTTTTTTATCAATATCTTTTATATCCTCTTTATTTACAATTAAAGATAGTGCTATGTTTTCTTCGATAGTCATTGTGTCTAGCAAATTAAAATCTTGAAAGATAAAGCCTAAATTATCTTTTCTAAAATCGGCTAATTCATCTTCCTTAATTTTTGTTATTTCAATACCACCAATAGTTATAAATCCACTTGTTGGTATATCAATAGTTGAAATGCAATTAAGAAGTGTTGTTTTTCCACTTCCACTTGCTCCCATAATAGCAACAAATTCTCCCTCATCTATATTAAATGAGATTCCATCTACTGCCTTTGTAATATTGGTATTTATACCATAATATTTTTTTAGATTTTGTAGTTTTAAAACCTCCATATCTAATTCTCCTTTCAGCAATATTATATCGCTTGGATCTTTAAATAAAAATTACAGTTTTGTAAGTAAATTTTTTAAATATTAGAATTAGATTGTTTTAATATTATATATATTTGCCCACTTTCAAAGTGTAATTTTAATTATAGTCTTATTAAATAAATGTCTGCTAGTTTACCTTCAAATGCAAAACTTTTCTCTATTTTTCCACCGTTTTTTACAATAGTTTTTATTGAAGGAGTATTATCTCTTTCAACTGATAAATGCAATTCTGTTAAACCAATTTCTTTTGCATATTTTATTAGCAACCTTAACATTTCAGTAGCATAACCTTTTTTTCTTTCACTTGGTCTAACACTATAACCACTATTACCAAAGTCTTTTAAAAATTCATTTAAAGTATGTCTTAAATCAATTATTCCTATAATTTTGTTATCTTCTTCTCTAATTGCAAAAAAGGTATCGGTCAAAACCCAGTTTGGATCAACTGTTTCAATTTTAGAATTATTATTTACTTTTTCTAACCATTCTTCATAAGAATTAATTTTATCAAATAATTCGCTACCATTTATAATTAACTCGTTATTGTCAAAATGCTCTTGTCTATAATCTAATGCTTCACTTTTTAATTCTATTGTTGGTCTTACTAATTTAATATTCATCTTTTCAACTCACTTTCAATTTATAATTTGTCATCACTATGTATCATTTATTAGGTACTATTAGATATTTTCTTTTTGTTTTTAAATAATATAATAGCCACTATACTAAAAAACATTATAACAATATTATTATTTTTCACTGGTGCTAAAAAACATACATTAAAAATCATATGCAATAGTGCAACAGAAAATATATTTTCATAAACATAATATAGAACTCCCAAAATTATCGAAATAAGCATAGTCCAAATAGAAAGATACAATATATCTAATATAGGTAATGAATTTCTAATTAACCACATTGGAATATGCCAAATTGTCCAAATAACACCAACAAATATAATAACTTTAATTTTTTTATTTTTAGTAAAAAGATTTCTTAACAGAAAGCCTCTCCAAGCAATTTCTTCAATCAAAGCAGTTATAAATAAATATACACAATTTATTAAAAATACCACCATTGAATCTGTAAATAAATCAATTTTTCCAAAAAATGAATAAAAGAAAGTAGTTACAATACCAACTAAAGCAATAATCATACATATAAAAAGTTCTTTTAACGATACTTTCTTAAAGTTGCCTATTAGAAATTTCTTTAAATTTTGCTCACAAAGTATAAATATAATAGAAACTAATGCTGGCATAATAACAAAAAAGTATTTTAAATATGTTAGCATATTTGGAAATTCTATTCCAAGTTTTTTAAGCATCATTGGAGTATAACACAAGAAAGAAAAAACATAAACTATAAAAATCCATAATGCTATCCTTATTTTATCTTTTATTAAACTCACCTCACTCTAAAATTGTAATTTTTTATAACTTACTAATTTTAGTATTCTTTTCTATTATATATAGCCTCTGATATTTTGTAGGAAATATATAACATTACAACTATAATGATAGGAATAATAATCATCATATAGTTTTCTAAAAATGCTAATCCCTGTATAATGGATTCAAAATCAATATATTTTGATAAAACACCACCAATTAACGCAAATCCAAATACAACTATAAATATTGCAATTCTTGCTTTTTCTACACCAAACTTATAAATAGCAGGATACATAATGCTCTGTAATAAAGTAGTTGCAAATATTGCTCCCATTATTGTTTCTCCCATACTTTCTAAATTTATAGTTTTAGTGCGATAATAACCAATTATTATCGTTAAAATTGTTGTTATTATCACTGTTACTAGAATAAGTAATATTGTTGCTATGTACTTTGCTCTTACACTATTCTTTCTTCCATCTGGTAAAGAACAAACATAAGCGTCCCATTTATTATAACTATCATAACTAAATGTTGACAGCATTGTTACTACACACATAAATGGAAGTAAAAAAGCCAAACTCATTGATTCTTGAAATGCCATAACAATATACACAAATAATAAAATTAACCAAGTTTTAAAATTCCCTTTTAACATTAAAAAATCTTTTTTAATTAAACCGATCATTATTTTTCTCCTTTCACCATCAATACCATTAAATCTTCTAATGATATTTTATCTATTGTATTTACATTATATTTTTTCTTAAATTCATTTTTATTTTCAACTAATAACTCGCATTCATATTTTGTTTTCTTATACTTAATATAATCTTGCTTATCTACTTTTTTAAATTCAGATTCGGTGCATTTTACAATTCCATATTGTTCTATTAGTTCATCTTTCGTTTTTGATAGTATGATTTCTCCATCATTGATAAAAGTTATATAATCTGCAATATGTTCTAAATCGCTTGTAATATGACTTGATAATAACACTCCACATTCTTCATTTTGAATAAAATCTTGAAAAATGTCTATTACTTCATTTCTTGCAATCGGATCTAATCCACTTGTTGGCTCATCAAGAATTAAAAGTTTCGGATGATGTGAAAGTGCTGTTGCTATTTCTAACTTTTTTCGCATTCCTTTTGAATAAGTTTTTATTTGTTTATCTTTCGGTAAATTAAAATCCCTCAAATATTTAAAATATAAATCAGAATCCCAATTTTTATATACATCTTTCATAATAGTATTTATATCTTTTGGCAAAAGTATTTCTGGAAAGAACATATCATCTAAAACTACACCTATATCTTCTTTTATTTCTCTTTCATTTTTTTTATTATCAAGCCCAAATATCTTTACTTCTCCTTTGTAATTTCCAATTATATTTAAAATAGATTTAATAGTCGTCGTTTTTCCTGCACCATTTTCTCCAATAAATCCCATAATCATACCTTTCGGCAATTCAAAACTAATATTCTTTAATTCAAAACCAGTATATTTTTTAGATAATTTTTTAACTTCTAAAATGTTTTCCATTTATTTCTCCTCCTCATATAAAATATCTAATATTTCTGTTATAGTCTTTTTTTCGATATTATTTGTTTTTGCAAGTGTTACTACTGTATCTAGCAAACTTTCAATTTTATTTAATTGTTCTTCTCTTGCAACATCAAGATTTACTTTTGCTACATAAAACCCTTTAGAAGGAATCGTTACAACATACCCATCACGCACTAATTCCTCATAAGCATTTTTTGTTGTTATTACACTACATCTTAAATCTTTTGCAAGTGTTCTTATGGATGGCAATAATTCTCCAGATTTAAGTTCATTAGATACTATTTTTGCTTTTATTTGTTCTCTAATTTGCTCATATATAGGAACACCACTTGAATTACTGATTATTATTTCCATAACTCACCTCACTCGTATATATATATTATATACAGATTATACACAGTTGTCAATATTAAAAAGAGAAATTATAAAAATAATCTCTCTTTGATTTTTATTTTAATTAAAGTTTTTAATTTTCTTTTGTGATATATACCAAGATATTAAATAAACTATAACACTAATGCTACAAATAATAAGTAATGTTAAATTCATATTAGACACACCTATTACTTTTTTTATTACATATATAAATAATGCTAGAATTCCAGAAGTCATAGAATAAGCAAGTATTGTCCCTATCAATGAATTTTCTTCAGGTAACATAAAATTACAAGGTATAATGAAACTTCCACTTAATAATGATATGATAATGCTAAAACCCATAAACATATTTATATATTCATCTGTACTATTTGTTACTTTGAGTATAATATAACAGACTAAACTGCCTACTAACATTCCTAATACTGTCCAAAATAAATAAGCGATATATTTACTTGATATTATTTGTTTTTTTGTTACTGGCAAAGTTATAGCAAATTGTGTCCATTTATTCTTCTTATCAGATATTATTGTACTTGAAACAGTCATACTAAGTGGTATCGCAACAAGTATAATAACTACTGATGGAGATATTACAATAGATAGCCCAATAGCCATTACTATGCACGAAAGAAATGCTACTAAAATATTCGCTTTTGTCGTATAAAAATCTTTTAAAAGTAAACCTTTCATATTAATCACACCCCTTTACATACATTAACATTATATCTTCTATTTTTATATTGTCCATAATAACATTTGGATATTTTTTCTCTAGTTCTTTTTTGTTTTTTATCAATATTTCATAACCATAATCCATTTTTCTGTACCTTATTATATCTTTTTTCTCAATATCATTAAATTCTTTTAATTTACATTTCATAATTCCATAATTATATATGAGATTATCTTTTGTTTCTTCAAAAATCACTTTACCTTTATGAATAAAAACAATGTAATCTGCAATTTTTTCTAAATCACTTGTAATATGGCTAGACATTAAAATTGAATTATTTTCTTCTTGAACAAAGTCTAATAATATATCTAAAATATCATCTCTAACAACAGGATCAAGCCCACTTGTTGCTTCATCTAATATTAGTAACTCTGCTTTATGGGATAATGCAACACTTATAGATAATTTCATTTTCATTCCTTTAGAAAACTTTTTAATCTTTTTATTTTTAGGTAAAGAAAACTTTTCTAATAATTCATAAAATTTCTTTTCTTCCCAATTACTATAAATTGCTTTTAATACATTATTTAATTTTTGTGGTGTTAAATCTTCTGGGAAGTTATTACCATCAAAAACAACTCCGATTTTTTCCCTTATATCATTACTTATTTTATTCTTTTCACTATCAAGAATAAATACATCTCCAGAATCTCTTTCGATTATATCAAGAATTGAATTAAGTGTTGTACTTTTTCCTGCTCCATTTTCTCCTATTAGTCCAACAATATTTCCCTTTGGAACATTAAATGAAACATTATCCAATATAAAATCATCATATTTTTTTGTTATGTTTGTTAGTTTTAAAGCATAATTTGACATATTATTTTTCCTCCTCATAAAATATATTTAAGAGTTCAATAAGTTTACTTAAAGAAATACCATTTTCTTTGCTTAATTCTATTGCTTTTTGTAAACAAGATTCTATTTCTCTTTGTTTTTCTTCTTGAATATACTCTTTATTATCAGCACGAACAAAACTACCTCTACCTACTGTCGTTTCTATAAAACCATCTTTTTGTAAATCTTCATAGGCTTTCTGAACCGTTATAACACTTATATGTAAAGACTTCGCTAACGATCGCATAGATGGTATTGATTCTCCAGATTTTAATTCTCCAGACATTATCATTTGTTTAATTTGGCTTGTAATCTGTTCATATATAGGTTTGCTTGTACTATTACTAATGATAATCTCCATTTTTGCCTCCTTAATGTACTTGTTTAATAAGTACATTATATTACATTTTGCATTCTATGTCAATAAACATTAAAAAAGTCTATCATTTCTGATAAACTTTATCCTATATAAGAAATTCAATTTTTATTTTTAAAATATTATTCTTATATTTTGCTTCTATTTTTCCACCGCTTAAATCTACTAATTGTTTGGCAATAGAAAGTCCTATTCCATTTGATTTTTTTGCACTTTTAACAGTATAGTATCTATCAAATAATTGCTCTAAACTCACTTGATCCAAGCCATCTGTTTGATTAGAAAATTCTATTATACCGTTATTATATAGTTTTATATTAAAATCTTTTTTACTATATTTAATCGCATTGGATATAATATTTTCAAAAATTCTTTTTAATATATTTTCATTTAATACCCTAATTACTTTTTCTCTACATATATCTATATTGGGAGTAATATTGTGTTCCTTAAATAGACTATAAAAACTGGCAACAGAATCTTCTAAAATATCATTTATTACTATACTCTCTTGTTTCATTTCAGTGTGTATATCGAGAGTTTTAGAAAAATCAAAAAGCTGTTCTGTAAGAAAAGTTAAATCTTTTACTTTACTATCAATAATTTTTAAATACTTAATCTGTTTTTCACTTAAATTATCGTTATCCATTAAATCAAGATAACCTCTTATTGCTGTAAGAGGCGTTCTTAAATCGTGTGAAATATTCGTTATTGAAGTTTTAAGTTCTTTATTTCCATTTTTGTATTCAAGTTCTAACTTTCGCAAGTTTTTTAAACTATCATTTAAAAGATTTGCTAACTCTTTTAATTTTTTGTCATTTGTGTTAATAGTAATTAAATTATTAGTATCTGTGTTTATTATATCTGTTAAACAACTCCCAATATTCTTAATTTCCTGCTTCATTATTAAAACTTTTAAAATAAAGAATATTGCTATAAATAATACTATTAAAAATAAATAAAACCAGATACTCATAAAAATCACCTACTTCAATTCTTTTTTATTAAATAATACTAATCCACTACCTGTAAATACTACCAAAATACCTAATGAGTAAACTAACAAAATTTCGAAATTTGAATCTCTTTCTTGCATTTGTAATGTTTGCCCAGATGGAATTATATCAAGTAGTGTTTGATACATCTTTCTTTTTTCTGGACTTGGATATTTAGGATTAGGTACTTCTTCTATTTTTGTTTCTCCGTTTTCCATTGATGCTTCTGGAATAGTTTCTGGTGCTGTTAACATACTATAACAGTATGTTGAGAAAAATGTCATTCCAAATGCTAATAGAATTGTTATAATTGATATAATTGTCTTATTTGAACAAATAAGAGCCACAAAAGTAAATATACTAGAATAAGCAATAATTACAAGAGTCATAACCAATAATTTCATTAAAATTAACGAAATAGGAATTGTTCCTGCTCCAAACAATGGAATTCCGATCGCAATCATTATTACAAGAAATATGGCATAAAAGAATAAACTCACAACTGAAGAAACAATTAAATTTGATAAATAAATATTTTTTCTTCTATGTCCTATACTAATTTTATTTCGAACTCCCCCATCTGAATATTCTACTCCTAAAAATAGGCTTATAAATATTGCAATAACTATTCCGATTATAGTTGGATAACTAAGTACAAGTTGCCCTATTTCAATTGATTCTCCTAAATCTCTCATATCACCATATTGTGCGTTAATTATAACTAAAGCAAATCCTATACTAAATATAGAAAGTATCCAAAAAATTTTACTCTTTCTTAATCGTGTAAATGCTGCATTTAATAATTTAATCATTATTGCCACCTCCAATTAAATTCATATAATAGTTTTCGAGCGTTTCTTCCTGTTCGTGAATCTCATCTGCTATTAAATTTTTCTTGGATAATCCACTCACTAATTTTGATAAATTGTGTTTTCCATAAACATTTATAGTTTTACTATCCATTACTTCATAAGAGATATTATTTTGTTCAAAATACTTAACAAATTCTTTCGGATCATTTACTGTGAGTATTATTTTGTGTTCCATCTTTTTCATTAGTTCTTCACTTGTTATCTCTTGAATAATAGAGCCACTATCTAAAAATCCATAGTGTGTTGCTATTTTAGATAATTCATCTAAATAATGACTAGATATTAAAATAGTAATTCTTCTTTCTTTATTTAGTTTTAAAATTAACTCTCTAATTTCTATAATACCTTGTGGATCAAGTCCGTTGATAGGCTCGTCTAAAATCAAGAAATCTGGATTATTAGCAAGAGCAATAGCAATTCCTAATCTTTGTTTCATTCCTAAAGAAAAGTTTTTTGCTTTTTTCTTCCCCGTATCTTCTAATCCTACTAATTTTAATAAGTCATCAATACCATCAAGACTTGGCATTCCAACTAATTTATACTGTTCAATTAAGTTATCTCTAGCAGTCATTTCTCCATAAATTGATGGAGTTTCTATAATTGCTCCCATTCTTTTTCTAGCACTTATAATATCATTACTGTTATTACTTTTTCCGTATATAATGTAACTTCCATTTGTAGGCTCTTGTAATCCACAAACAATTCTTATAAGTGTTGTTTTTCCTGCACCATTTTTACCAATGAGTCCATAAATTGCACCTTTCTCAATATGAATATTGGTATGATTTAAGGCTCTAAAGTCCTTATATTTTTTTTCAAGATTATTCGTTTCTAAAACTATCTCCATAATCTTTCTCCTTTCTGCTATTCATTTTAATAGAAAAGTGTTAAGAAAATGGTTAAGAAATTGTTAAGATTTTGTTAAGATTTAATCTTTTATTTTAAAACCTATTCCCCAAATTGACTCAATATATTCATTATCAGTATAATCTTTAATCTTTCTTCGCAAATTACTTATATGAACTCTTAATGAGTTTTCATCACAATCTTCTGTATCTATGCTTATTAAATCTAACAACTTATTTTTAGATATAACTTGTGGCTTATTTAATAATAATTGCTTTAATATTGCATACTCTGTCTTTGTTAAACTCACTTTATTATTACATACAAGTAATGTATGTTTATCACTTAATAATTCCAAATCCTTATACTTTATATTATCTAACACATTATTTTTATTATTACTTCTTAACTGAACTTCTATTCTTGCTAGTAATTCTTTACTATCAAATGGCTTTGTTATATAATCACTAGCACCCGATAGTAAACAATTTACTTTGTCATCACTAGAAATTTTTGCTGAAAGAACTATTATCGGAACATTATTTACTTTCTTGATAATTTCTTCTCCTTTCAAACCCGGCAACATTAAATCTAGCAATATTAAATCATATTTTTCTTTTTCAAGTAACAATAATGCTTCTGTACCAGAATAAGCATTATAAGTATCATAATTTTCTTTTTTTAACAATTCTTCTATAACATTATGAATACTCTCATCATCTTCAATAATTAAAATTTTTTTCAAGTTAAAACACCTCGATTTTTAAAATAATTACTAACATATTATATCACTTAATAAACATTCTATCTATATCACTATTATTTTTAATATAAAATTATGTAGTTAAGGCTATTTCCTTATTTTAGAAATAACCTTTTTAATTTTCAAATATAAGAATAGTATTCCTATACTTAATTTTACCAATGCTAATATCATTATTCTGCCTTAAAATAATTGAATTGTGATGACTTACTCCATTCATAAGCACTCCACAAGTCAGTTTTATCACTTGCAGGATCAACGATATTTACATTATTTCCATCAACACCAAGTATTGCTACCCAATGTTGATTTCCGGGTGTTGCTCCTTTTACTTCAATAGTTATGTGGAAGCCTAAATTAAGATATTGCTTTATTGATTCTAGTTTCTCGGCTCTAGTTTTATCTCTTAAATTCACATTTCCTATATATCTAAATTTAGGTACTACTTTATTTATAGGAGCATAATATAGATTTCCCTTTTCATCAAATCCACCATTATTGTTTAGGGCTTCGACAAAAGTACCTGGATTAAATGGAACGATAGTTGTATTTGCTCCAGACTTTTCAATTAGAATTGCTATTGAAGTCACTAAACAACCAATATTTCCTATGGTGCTACTTGTATTACCTATTCTTATATTAGACCAACTTTGTCCTGCTTGTCGCCAGTTAATGAAGTCACCAGTATTATCTAAGCCATAAATAACTCCACCCCAGAGCGAATTATATTCACTACTAGATAACTCGTTATATTGTCTTATTTGAGCAGAATTAAAATGATAATCATTCTTCATTTGTTCTGCATTTTTAGAAGTTATCTTTATATGCAAGACTCGTTTTTCTACTTCTTTTGGCATTTCATCAGTATTGACACCCTGTTCTGTTACTTTTTCAGTTTTTACTTCTGAAGATAAACTGTTCATTTCCCAGAATATCTGCTTGACTAATGCTTTTTTAGTATCATCAATTGTGATAACTTCTCCACCATCAAAGCCATTTGCTTGTTTTACGGTATAGATAATAAGAACATCTTTCCAAGTAGCCATATTACCGTCAAGAACATAATCGTCGTGAGGATTCTGGTCTTGTATTGTTTGTAATTTATCGGAAAATTCTTGATTACACTCTGCAATGACATCTTTCATAGTAATAGCATTAGGGCTAGTTTTTTCACTACTGAAGAATATGCCAAAAATAGAGCCAACAAGTAGCCCTATTAGACATATTATAACGATTACAACCATAGCAACCCAACCACCTGCAAGAAGTAAAGAGATAAGAGCCTTTGTTGCAGCAATTATCCCTTTTATCGCAGATATAGTGGCTTTCACTACAATCTTTGTTGCTCTAGCAGTCTGTTTCGCAGTTTCTCTAGCGAGTTTTAATGCTCGTTGTGAAGCCTTAACAGATTCTTTCGCTACTTTCTCTGTTTTCTTTGCAACACTTTTACCAGTCTTTATTGCAGTTTTTGTTCCTTTAGTTGCAACTTTTTTATTTTTTTGAGCCAGTAGTTTATCTTTAATATTTTTAATTTTGACTTTTGTCTTAATAACATTGTCTTTTGTATCTACTACTGCTTTTTTACCATATTTATTGAAATGATAAACTGTTTCATCAACTGTTCTATTTGCAACAAAAGTAATTTTATTACTACCATCTTCTATAATATTACTATCGTTAGACTGTGTACTTTCTGCTTTTTCTTTTGTATGAACTATGGTGTCTTTTAGTCTTTCGGTTGCTATTATACCCTTATCAAGTGTCTTTATCGTTTTTTTACCAACTTCTTTTACTTTTATATCTGCCATTATAGACACCTCCTAGACTAATCACTTTCGCCCGGTTTTGTTGTCATTAGTTTATACAGTTTTGTATTCGTAGGGAATTTGCTTATAAAAGGAACAAGCGAACTTCCTACTTTTAAAAGCCCCTGTCCTGCTCCAACATTAGTAATATAATTCATTTGCAAGTCTGATATATTAAGTAGTTTTGCAAGTTCTACTCTATCGGTACTTGCTTGATTAAGCATTACAATAAACTCACTATTCGCTAACATTGTTCTAGCAGTATGGCTTTGTAAAAGGTCATCTACATTTTGGGTAATACCAGTAGCATAAGCACCATACTTACGAACTCTTTTCCATAAAGTAAATAGGAAGTTTGCTGAATATTCGTGTTGAAATAAAAGATAGATTTCATCAATAAAAATAAAGGTATTTCTACCTTTAGCCCTATTCATTGTTATTCTATTTAAAATATTATCAAGCACAACTAACATTCCGATAGGTTGTAGTTGTTTTCCTAAATCTAAAATGTCATAACATATTAACCTACTATTTGTATCAACATTCGTTTGTTTAGCGAAAGTATTTAAACTACCATCTGTAAATAATTCAATAGCAAGTGCTATCTCTTTTGCTTCTGGCTCTGTTTGTTTTAATAGTTCTTCTCTAAAATCTTGTAAAGTTGGTGGTGTTCCCTGATAGTTGCCTTGCTGATAATGTCTATATACTTGAGCAGTACACCTATCAATTATTGATTTTTGTTTTGGTCCGAGATTATTTCCTCCTATCAACTGTTCACACAAAGATAAAATAAACTCTGACTTCAAAATAACAGGGTTTGCTCCATCTCCATATTCACTATTCATATCCATAGCATTTATATGATTATCACTCGTTGCTGATATATGGATTACTTCTCCCCCTAATGCTTTAACAAGCCTACTTTCTTCTCGTTCTGGGTCAACTACAATTACATCTGCATTTGGATCACGAAGTATAACTGACACTATTTCATTTTTAGCAGTAAATGACTTACCAGAGCCACTAACTCCAAGAATAAAACTATTTCCATTTAGAAGTTGTCGCCTATCTGCTATAATCATATTTTTGCTTATAACATTTTGACCGTAGTAAATACCGTTCTCGTGATTTATCTCTTGCACCCTAAAAGGAATAAAAACACCTAGACTTTCGGTCGTAAGTGTTCTTAAAGTATCTATTTTTCTAACTCCGTGTGGCATAGCAGTATTAAGTCCGTCCATTTGCTGAAATTTTAGAATTGCGAATTGACAAAGGTGTTTTCTAGCCGTTGTAAGTAAACTCTCTGTATCATTATCAAGTTGCTCTTTTGTATCTGCCGTATGCACCATTGTAAGAACTGATAAAAACATTCTTTGGTCACGAGTAGTTAAATCATCTAAAAACTCTTTGCTTTCATTTCTCTGTTGTTCTAGGTCATAAGGTATAACAGCACTAAAGTTTTGATTTGCATTTTGTCTGCGTTGCCAATTCGTGATATTTGTTTCTACACCAAGTCGCCTATTTTCTACTTCTCGTACTGCTTCATCCATAGCGATAGGCACTACATCAATAGACATCATAATATTTCTATTAAGGTCTGTTAGTTCTGCTACCATAGTATCTTTAATATAACTAGCATATTCTTTTAAGAACAATACTCTACCATAGCGATTTCCCATTTTAAAATAGTCTTTTTCAAATTCTATTGAATCTGGACATACATAATCTTTGAAACTATGTCCTTTTTTCATATTCGATAACATATCAAAATTGAAACAAGTTTCTTCTCCTACTCTATAAAAGTCGTGACATATACGAAGTCTATCAACTGCGTCTAGTTCGATACACTTTGAGCCTAATTGTGAGAAGTGATTACTTAAATCTGCTCCGATACGAGCAAAGTAATTTCTTGCTTCTTCGATATTCTTTTTATTAACTGAAACAGTAATAAATTTTTCTTGTATAATTCCATTTGCTCCAGTTGCTTGATCTAAAAGCATTTTATTATATTCTTTTCTATATTCATCAAGACTATCTTCATTCATAGGAAGTAATATAGTCTTTTCAAAATCCACTTTATTTAATCTACGATTAGATATAGTGATTTTAGTAGTTGCTCCACAGTCAAAACTATTTAATAGTTCTGAATATTCCAAAAACATTGCTTCTTTATCACTACGACTTGCTACTGCATAATTTATATCTGTAAATCTAAATGTTTTAGAGTATTTATTCTTGCCAACTAAAAAGACACCATCTTCCCAGATTCGTTGAACTGGTATGGTGTCCTGTACTCCTTTAGGAGCAACAAACTTTTCTTTATCATTTTTAAATAACATTTTTAGGGTTTTCATTATCTGCACCCCCTATCATCTTTTTTAGTAGAAATTCTTTCTACTTCCTCTACATCATATTTATTGATAGGATAAGTTGTTCCCTCACTATCACGAGCAATATATTCTAACTCATCAAATACGAGTGCTTTCCAATCGTTTTTATGAACTTCTTTCCCATCAAGTTCATTCATTAGTTTCATTACTTCATCATCTACTTTATCAAGTAAATTCTCTTTTTCTAGTCTTTTTAACATTAACTCTTTTCTAAAAACTAACATTGTTTTCCTCCTTTTTCGATTTCATCTTTTAATAATTCATAATAAAAATTAGTGGGCTTGAAAGCTAATTGTTTAGGCACTAAAAACTCTGATTTTAACCAAGCCCATATAAACTTCTCGGCTGTCATACCATTGTAAGTAAGAAAGCCTAGTGCTGCAAATGGCGAAGCACCCAAAATGCACACCCAAGAAAGTGTTTCTATTCCGAATTTGCCCTTTAATAAGAAGTAAAGTAAAACTGCTACTCCACAAGCAAAGACAGAAAAAATGAACTGTCTTAAAGACAGTCCAAAGAATATACTTTCGGTATAATTTCTAATCTCTCGATTTATTTTAACTTCCACTTATTATCTGCTCCTTTCTTGTTTTTTTAACTTTTTTTCTTGTTCTTTTTTATCTTTTTCTTCATCATAGATATACTCACATAATTCTTTTGTATCTAACTTTGCCATATCTCTAGCAATTTTTAAAGAATCTAAAGCATAGCCATTTGTAATGCCACTCCTAGAATCATCATTATCTTTAATATTATCTTGTAAGTTTTGATAATAAACATCATCTTGCAAATTTTCTCTACCATTTCGTAGCAAATATTCTAATGCCAATGCACATTGAAACGGATCTTGCCCTTTTATGATTTCCTCATATTTTTTCATAAACAATTACCTTTCCCTTTCTTTGTTTTTGAATTTCATATTGTGAGTATCGTAGAAAGAAGATACATATTTTGAAATATCTTCTTTTACCATTATACTCTCTTTACTTGCTAATTCTTTGTCACTTTCTGTTTTAGAAGATAAAGATTTCATAAAAGCCTTATCTTCCTTATCTTTTAATTCTCTAAAACCTTTATCTTCCCATAATAAATTAGCAATATAATTTAATTTTTGTAATATCTTATTACTACCACTTAATATTTCGATATTTCCTGTCATAAGTCCATTGGTAATAAACCATTTTTCAAAGTCAATTTGTCCTAGTTCCTTATATCTTCTCGTTAAACCTATATTTTCTTCACTATAATAATCTTTTGGGTAAACATTATTGCTACATTGTCTTGTATAGACTTTTCCATCTTTGTAAGTCATACTTTTAAAAAGTTCTCTACTCATAGTTGCCTACCTTTCTTCTCTATCGTGAAAGGCAAGATTACCACCGTTTATTACCTTTTCGTATGCTTTTTCTCCAGAATTTTTATCATAATAATATCTGCCATACCCCCAAGACAAATTATTTTTTTCTTTATCAATGGTATAATTAAAAGCAACAATATACTCTTTTCGATTCATACTAGGAACATCTTTCTCTACTAATGCAATAGCCTCATCTTTTCTAAATCCTGTTTCAAGTATTTTTAAGTTACCATTATAATTTTTTTCTTCAAAGCCTATAGTTTCTTTATATTCATTCTCTATTCTTTCTTTATTATTAGATAGCCATTCTTGTAGCATTTCATAACTAGAACGATTAAAATTAGAATATTCTTTTGAATCTAAAAATTGATTTGCAACGTAATCACAGAAATCATAATTAGTATCACATTCTAAAACCCCATATTTATTTATCATATCGTGTAATAAGTCATATCCTAAAACAAAAGTAAAATATGCCTTTTCGCTTTCTAAATCTGTCTTATCAATATATACTTCATCAATATATTCCTTTATATTTTGTTTTAATCCAACAGTATTTAAAGATACATTTTCTGCATAATTTCCATCTATATAGTCCTGTTGGCTTTTATAAATTGTGACTAGATTTTCTTTTGGGTTATCATAATTAGTTTCATCTGCTTCAATAACATAACCTTTATAAGTCATAGTTTCTTGAAATGCTAATCCATCAAAATATTTCATTATATTTGGTGTATCAAGATTTGTTTTTTCATCTAAATATTCTTTAGTAATTCCATTATTTGCACAAAATTGTAAGTACCATTGCACTCCATCTTTATTGTTTATATCTTCTGGATATAGTTCTTCGATAGAAGTCCATATATTATAATGAGTTTCAGCAGTGATATATCCAATTTGATACACACTTTCTAAATCTTTAAATAAATAATTATCAAAACTATAATCCCATTCTGGTACTTTAGCATAACCCGTTTTCATTTCTTTAGTAAATGGTGTAAATTCTACTATTTTATCTACTCCATTACTAATAATACTTGTAGTGTCATTAGTATCTGGATTTATCAAAATATAATCTATTTTTGTTCCAAATAGTTCTTCACCTTCTTTTATCGAGTTTTCTATATTATTTTTAATAAAATTTATAACATCTTCTGTTGGCATTATCTCGCCTCCTTATCTTTGTTTCTATTATTTTTTAACAAATCTTCTATTTTATCAACTGCCTTATTTTTTGAAACAAAAGTATTATAATCTACAAAATCATTCGGATATTTATCGCCAAGTTTTATCTCTTTATTAGTTATCATTGAGCCTATTCTATTTACACAAACGCTTTTTTCAATGGAGGCAATATCATTACCAAAATCACTATCTCGTAAATCATAACAATAAAGTCCTTTACTTTCATATTCTTTTCTTTCTTCATTACTCAAAATATGAGTTACTAAATATTTCATAAATCATCACTCTCCTATAATCCCATCATTTCTCGCACTACACGATCGGCTAGTTTTATTGTTCCGACTAACACTAACATATTGAAAATCAACTCGCCTATATACTTCCAAACTTGAGTAACGGCTGCTGCGTTTGCATCCACAACTGGTGGGCTAGAAGCAAATAGTGAGAATATGATACAAGCAAGAACAATAATTGCTCCCTCTAGGCATACAGAACAATATGATTTTAAGAAACTCTTTCCAACATTTTGTACTGGCTCTCCGGCAAATGTGCTTAAAGGTATCGGAGCAATAGCAGTATATAAATACAATTTAAAGAATCTACCATACACAGTCATTATCATTATAAAAGACAAGACTGTTATAAATAATCCACCTATCAAAGTGACAGCCCATAATGGAATTGACTCGAAAAAGCCACAACTTTCTATTGCATTTATAATCCCCTGTGGAAGTGTTGTTTGTGTTGCTCCACCAAGTCCTGCTGCTGTCATAATTGTTGATATTGCACCCTGTACTATCTTAAATATAGATAACATTAAATTAAGTCCATAGGTAACAACTATCTTTGCTATGGCAAATCTAATAAATAATTTTAGTGCGTGTTCTGGCTTCTTTACTTCTGCAAATGAGCCACAAGTTTTCATTACACCTACAACAAAAAATAACACTAAAAGTGCTAAACCTATTGCTTGTAATGCTCCGTGAATATTAACAATAACATTCCAAATTGTGCCACCCTTAAATTGTTCTGGCGACTGTGTAATAAGTCCCCATATTTCCGATAACTTACTATTCCAAGTTTCCAAAGCATTCTGTAAATTTTGTACTACCCAATTTCCAGACATTTAATGCACCTCCTTATAAATAAAATTAGGGAGTAAGATTTTCTCTTACCCCTCTGCTTCTTCAACATCTTAACTACCTGTAATCATATTTAGGATTTCTTTTGCAAAAGTAATGATAATACCACCTGCAACAGTCAAGAAACCATTTGCTCTTTGGCTAGGGTCGTGACTCTTTAATGCAAGACCCACTTGCACAATTCCCCAACCTAGTAAAATCATACCGATAGCACGAATCAAACCAAATATAAAGTTTGATAAATTGTTTACTACTGCTAAAGGATCATCTGCTGCAAAAACTGTCATACTTGTTCCAATAGTTAGTGCAAATGCACATACTCCTAAAGCATATACTTTAAATAACTTCTTTCCTTTTTTTCCTAATTTTAATTTATTATTTTTCATTTTTCCTATTCTCCTTTTCCTTAAAATATTCTTCTATCTCCTCTGAAGATAAAAGTTCATAATCTCCATCAATTTCTTCTATTTCTGTAATTGGCATATTAGGTACACCATCTAAAATTGAAATTGAGGCTACTGCATTTTCTGTTCCACCGTGAATATATGGCTTTTCTTTCCCATCTGTGGTCTTTGCTACATTAGGGTGTTTTAAAATGTCATACTTAAAGTCCATTATAGGTCTTTCGCCCCTTATGAATAACAAAGCGTAACGATTATCTAAAAGCCTTACTTCATCTGGTGTTAAGAGTTCTCTACCACTAATTTGATAGTTAGTAGAATAATTACCAGAATGACCGGTACTCTTACCGTGTGTATCTAAATCTATCGTTTCTTTTCCGAGCAACTCACTAACATACTTGTGTGTACTTTGCTCGTTTCCACCAAGATATAGAAATTCATCACAGTTACCAACAATACTCTCCCATTGTTTCTCGAATAAAGCCTTTAACTGGGCTAGATTTTGTAAAATAATGCTTACTGATACTTCTCTACTTCGCATTACTGAAAGAATCTTGTCGAAGTCATCTGGTAAAGATACATTGGCGAACTCGTCCATTACAAAATGGACGTGTACTGGTAAACTTCCACCGTACTTATGGTCTGCCAAAAAAAACAACTGCTGAAACAGTTGCGTATATAAAATGCTTACAAGAAAATTAAAACTTGTATCATTGTCGGGTATAAGTGCAAATAATGCCACTTTCTTTTCTCCTAGTGATGGTAAATCTAATTCATCTACCATTGTAAGAGAAGCCAAACTTTCCAAGTTAAACTTTTCTAGTCTTGAAGCAAGTGTAATTTGTATTGATTTTAGTGTTTTAGCCGAGCCACTTCTATAATCACGATAATACTTGACTGCAATGTGTTCTGGCTCTCTACTTTCTAACTTGTTAAATAAGACATCTAACGGGCTTAAATAACTATCATCATCTTCGTGTACTTCCCCTGCTCGAAGTAACTCCATAACCATAGGGAAATTTTGTTCTTCCTCTGGTGCTTCATACTTCAAATAAAACACAAGTGCCAAAAGTAGCATACTTGCAGCCGTGTCCCAGAATGGGTCATTACTAGATGAGCCTTTCGGTGTTGTTGCCTTAAACAAGTTTGTCACAAGTTTTTGAACATCATTGTCTGATTTTAAGTAAACAAACGGATTATAACAATGACTTTTTTCCATATTGATTAAGTCTAGCACCTTTACTTCATACCCAGACTTTTCTAATAGGTGTCCTAAATCTCTGACTATCTCGCCTTTCGGATCAAGAACAACAAAAGAAGTATTCGTCTGCATAATATTAGGCTTACAATAAAATCTTGTTTTTCCTGCTCCACTACCACCACAGACCAAAACATTCAAATTTCTTCGGTGTTTTTTACCATTTAATCCTAGTCCTACATTTTGTGTTAAGATTTTGTTATTTGATATAGGCATTTGCTTATACTTTTTATTTACTTCTCTTGCAATACCCCACTTTGCAGAGCCGTGTTCTTCACGCCTACGATAGTTCTTTTGGCTAGATAGGTAAATACTAATTCCCATAATATATGCTAATATGAAAATTAGTATTGTTCTTACACTATCACTACACCAAGACAAATGAAAAGGCTCATTTATTGCATTAGGAAATTCTTTTATAATTAAAGAAAGTCCACCACTTACATAGGGAGCAATTAAAAGAGCCAACCATATTGTAGGAATAATACCAAGTATAGAAAGCCATTTTACTGTTCTAGCAGTATCTTCTTTCATCTTTCGCTAAACGCTTTACAAACGGTCTTTTTTTTTCTGGGGTTTCAAAGATTTTCATAAGTAAGTCATCAACTAATTCTGTATCTTCATTATTTCTTATTAGTTCATTTCTTTTATCGTTAAGTGCATTAACAATAATACCTTTTTCATATTCTTTTAACTCTAATATAATAGTATCTTTCACTTTGTATTCCTCCTATCTTTCATAGGCTTTATTCTTTTGTTCTTTAGCCATTTTTTCAAAACAAGTATTCATTCTACTATTCATATCTTCCATAGCACCTCTAATATCGCCAAGCATATTTTTAACTTCGCTTGATTCCATATCTTTTAGTGATTCTGGAAGATTATCAAAGTTATATGATGAAACATCAATACCGTGTTTCTTACATATTAAGTAAGAAGCACAATAACTTTTAAAATTATCTAGTTCTTGATTACCACTTTCTTCTAGTCCAACTTTTGCTAGTTCCACAGATAAAGCATTGAATATAGCAGGTGCTTCAAGTCCTTTGCGAATATATAGTACATTATCTTCCTTATTCCACTCTGCTCCTACTCCATCTGGTAATTCTTTATTCCCAGAAACATCAACAGGACATTCATACAAAAATGCTTTTAATAAATCTCTGTCATTATAGTTTCTAGTATTTTCTCTAGGCTTTGCGTTAGTTTGTGAAATATCAAGCATTCTTTTTGGATTATAGAAAGTTCTCGTTTTTCCACTTTCTTTATCGTAACTTTCGCTAGGTTCTAGTATTTTTATAAAGACTGGATTCTTATGCACAAATGCTCCTGCTTTTCTCCAGTCATCATACTCTTTTATTTGAGTAGCATTTGGCATTTGAGCAGAAATTAAAAGAGCATTATTAACAGAGTAAACATTAAATATTGCTTGAGTATCAAGATATTGTTTAAATTTTACTGGATCTGTTCTAACTTCTTCAGCAGTTTTATCTGCCAAATCATATAACTCTTGTCTTTCTACTTGTTTTTTCTTTGCCCATTCATCTTTATTGAAAGGCATATTACTTTGTTCTTGTTTATTAGAACTTATAATATCATCAAAATTCATTTTCTATTTCCCTCTTTCTTTAGATTTTTTCTTTTTGTTTTTAGGTTGCTCGTGTTTCGTTTCTTTGTTTGAAACATCTTTTTTCAAATCAGATTTTTCTAATTCTGCTTTTTGTTTCTGTTCTTCTTTGATATTTTTAATTTCTTCTCTTACAGATGGCTTTTTATCAGAATTAGTACCCACCTCTGTTTTGTTTTTGCTCGTTGATGAATGCTCGGACTGAGGGCTTTTTGCAGTCTTTGCTAACTCCGGGTTTGACATTGTATTTTCTTCCTTTTGAACTGGCTTTGACATTAAATCATCTACCAAGTCATCAAGGCTCTTTGTTTCAACACCTTTGTCATTTGCTTCTTTGCCATCACGGGATTTCATAATTTCGCTCTTAATAGAGGCTTCATCATAAGTAACTAACTTGAATCTATTAACAATTCTATTGATTTTAGCAGCGTCTTCTGCTCTACACATAATATCTACTTTGCCATCTGGATTTTTCTTATCAAATAGTGCAGTAAATAAAACACCATATCTTTTGGCTTCTTTTTGGAACAGTTCTAAATCTTCTTTTCTAATAGTAAAGATTTTTAACTCTTTTCCAGACTTTAACATTTTATTTAATGTTGTTTTGCCTTTAGACTTCTTTTGGTCTTTTGATAAAGCATAAAGTCCTGCGATACAATTTTTAGTTAATGATCCTCCAGTTTTTAATAAAAACTCTGTACCCTCTAAATACATTTTGAAAATTGTTTCAGCAGCGTCACCTGATGTGTTCATTATCTTTCACCTCCCTATCTTTTTGTTCTTCAAAATCTTTTACATTTTGCTCCATCTTCGGAGTTCTTTCTTCTATACCATCACATAAAACCACCTCCTCTCGTAACGGTGTAATTTCTTTATTTAAAAGGTCTATTTCATTTCTAACAGATTCCTTTTCACTTTGACTTTTGGCTTTCTTGTGCCTGTACCACAACTTGCTTCTTTTATCTAATAAACTGTCTAATTCTTTTGTTTTTTGTGTCTTAAACGCAAAAAATTGCTCGTAAGTATCTAATTTATTACTTACGAGCAAATCAGTTTGTTTTGATATTTTATCTAACTCTTTCAATTCTACACGAATCTCTGGAGATAATCTTTTATTAGGATATTCAGTAGGAAATACTTTCAGCAAATAGCAATAGTGTAAATATAAAGCATATAAGCCTTTGTGTTTTTGCTTCTTATATGGTGTGTAAGTCTTTGATCTTTTCTTATTGCCATATTCATCTATAAAAGGTATTCTAGGTGCTTGTTCTATTTCTATTCTCTCTTTTATTCTATCAATACTATAATCATACCCAAAGCTTCTTTCAATACGAATATGCTTTTTATAAGGCTCTCTTACTACACTTAATCTACTACCACGATAAATAAGGTCGTAGTCCATTGCTTTCATTAAACATTCAAAATCTCTAAATGAATAGGCTTGAGCAATGGCTCGGTCTATATCTTCTTTAGTCGTTGTATAATAGTTATTTTTTTCAATATAGCCTTTATAGTAATTAGCATAATTGATTTTACTATTTCTACACGGCTTTTCTTCTAATACAGAAAGTCCATATTCTTCACATAGTGAATCCGATAGTTGTCTTAATCTAGCATAAGTTTCCCTTTTATCATAATATCTCTTACCATCTTTAAATGACACAGAATTGATAACAAAGTGATTATGAATATGCTTTGTATTAAGATGGGTACTTACGATTACTTCAAAACGGTCGCCCCACATTTCTTGTGCCAACCTAACACCAATAGCGTGTGCTTGTTCTGGAGTAACTTCTCCCTCTGCAAAAGACTGGAATGCGTGAAAACCTAAAATACCACCAGTCTTATTATATTGCTGTTTAGTAATAAGCATTTCTTCGTATGCACTTTCAACAGAACAATTAAGAGAAGAAACATAGTATTGATTTTCAGTTTTAAAATCTGCTTCAGCATACTCTATAACATTATGAAGTTCTTTGTATGCTTCTTTTCCATAGTCACTATTAAGAGTTTTTTCTATATTAGTAGTATAGTCTATAACGTGGTCTAGTCTTTTTTCAATTTTCCATATACCTGTCGTAGCCATTGCTCTCTCCTTTCTTTCCAATAAAAAAAGAGCCTATCATTTTACTGATAAGCCCCACATAAATCTAATCGCTAAATTGTAATTTACCACAATAAATTTATTGCACAAGCAACAACTATACCTATTAGGATTATTATCCATCCTATTGTTTTTTTATGCTCTTTAAACCATTTTGACATATTTACCACTCCTATCTGTTCGACAAATTACTATTTGTTTTTTCTCTATAATTATATCAAAAAAAGAACAAATCATAAATACAATCTGCTCTATAAATTGTAATTTGTGCATTACATTTCATCTTTATTTGGCTTTCTGACATTATTTATAAATTCTTCATCACAAGCACCATATTTTTTATAGTTTTTTCTTGCTTGTTCTAATGTCATACTTCTATTACAATCACTTTTTTCTTTTAAGTCATACATATTATTCATAAAAACATCATTTTCCCAAAAACATACAGGGCATATAAATCCTACACATTCACTAACTTTTTTGGGTAATGTTTTATATTCACAACATAAGCATTTCTCTTTCATTACTTTACCTCACTAAATTACTATCTTGTGTTCCAATTATATCACAAAGGACAAGTAATTTTCAACTTAATTACCTGCCCTACTTATTGTAATTTATCTTTTAAAATAACCTATAATAGTTCCCTTTTGTAAAATATGCCCATTCATTGCTTTCAAAAGTTTCTTTTTCATAATATTAGATGACAATTCTAAAGTGTTATCTAATGAATATATTGTATATTTATAATTGTGTTTTTGAAACATTGGTGGTTTTGCTCCTGCATATTTATGAAATCCATAGGCAATTCCTTGCATAACATTATCCATATTTCCAACATTTTCTGGAATTACAGAATTTGCCTTTATATTCCACGCAATCCAATGAGTAAAGTTCTTTATCGGATGACTTAAATCTTCTAAAATTATTACTAAACTTTTTGCTTTATCTGATAAATTTTTAATTCTAAATTCTGGAGATATATTTTTTCCATACCCAGTATATTCTACTGGAATCATATCCCCATTCTTAAAAGTTGTTTCAAATTCTAATTTGTCATATTCCATAAATACACCTAACTTTCAACTTGTAATTTGTCTTTCTAAAACAATGTTATTTGCTCGTTCCTTTTTATTTGCTTTTTATATGCCTTAATGATGTCTTTCATATCATATAATATTCCATATTTATTACACTCATCAGTAAACACCTTATATAATCTTTTATAATTCGGTACTATACAATTATATCTGTTATCATAATATTTAATATATTTTTCTTTTAAACCATTGAAGTCTTGATCTAGTTTGTTAAAATAATAATCTCTTTGATTTTCTCTTAAAGTCATTCCCATAAAGGTATTAATAAATTTAGCACCATTTTTATATGCAAGTCTAACTAACTCTTTTATATCTTCTTCATTATCTGTTATAAATGGTAAAACAGGATTCAGCATAATACCTACGAAGATACCATTGTCGCTTAATTGTCTAATCGCTTGAAATCTTTTAGAAGATACACAAACATTTTGCTCGATTATTCTTGATAATTCATCATTTGGAGTAGTGATTGTAAATTTAATAATTACATTGTTTTTTGAATTTATTTCTTTTAACAAATCAATATCTCTTAAAATTAAGTCACTTTTCGTATCAATAGAAACACCAAAACCATACTTCGATATAAGTTTTAATGCTCCTCTTGTTTGTTCATATTGTTTCTCTAACGGATTATAAGTATCGGACATTGATCCAATCCCAACAACACCTTTTTCTCTTTTTTTTAATAGTTCTTGTTCTAAAATAGATAAAGCATTTTCTTTTCCACGAACAATATCAAAATTATCAATATGATAACAATTACTTCGTGAATCACAGTAAATACATCTATGAGAACATCCTCTATAAAGATTCATATTATAATCAATACCATACCACTCCGACCCATATTTTACTTTGGAAAGTATTGTTTTCGCTTTTATAAATTCCATTTTATTTACTAATCAACTTTTCAAAAGAATTAGCATTCAATATAGTATTTGATATAAACTCGCCTTTATAGAAGTTAGCCCAGTTATTAAATATACAAGGTGCATTTTTGGCTTTTTCCAAAGAATCAATTTTGATGAAGTTAATCTTAACATTATTCTCTTTGGCATATTCAGTTAATTCTTTTACTTCATATTCTACATAAGGACACTCATTACTATAATAAATCGTAAAATCTTGATTATCTATTTTCATTGTTCTTGCATTATCATTAAATTTAGGTGTTTCGCAATCATCAAATTGAAGTGCTAATAATTCATAATCACCTATTTCATCTACAACTTTAAAGCCATAATGAAGATAAAACTCCTTTTCTCCAATAAAAGGCTTTTTCTTTTTTGAAGTTAAAGTACATATCCCACTCATACCTTTTTCTTTCGAATCATTTATTGCATATTCAAGTAGTTCTTTCGCGATACCATTTCCTTTAAAACTTCCTGCTACCCATAAACAATAAATATATTCATAATTCTTACCACTTATTGGCACCCAAGCAGTTTCTATTGGTTCATATTCAATAAATACCTTTCCTCTAGCATTTAGTTTTCTAAAAATGTGTCCATCTTCTAATTTACTTTTAATCCATTGTTTTTTGCTATTAACACCTATTTGATGTTTTTTATCTCCAATCGCACAACAGATATGCTCATCATCAATATTTTCTAATGTTAAATTTACATATTCATTCATTTTATTCTACTCCTTCTAATGATTTTATACCATTCATAATTATTTCTAGTGATAAGTCAAAACTTTCTTTAATTGATATTGGATTCCCAAAAGCATTATTATTTACGAGCAAAGAAAACCCCTCTAAAAAACCTCTTAATGTTCTTATAATGTGATTTATATTATCTTCACTAATATCTAAAGACTTCATTACTTTAAATAACATATTAAATAGTCTTGTAGTAGCATTTTCTTTTTGGGCATTTTCATATTTGTTATACCAAAGCATAGCAGTAAAAACGCCTTTATTATTAGTAGCATAATCATAAAAAGCATAACACATATTCTTTAAAGCCTCATATCCTGATACTCCAACAGCAGAATCAATCATACTCTCTTCCATTTGCTTCCAACCATACACCATAAGTCTAGATTTTATTTCATCAAGACTTCTTATATGATTATACAAAGATGGCGATTTAATATTTAATTCTTCAGCAATTAGTTTGAGTGATAAATTATCTAACCCAACTCTATTTGCAATACAAGCAGAAGTCTCAATAATAAGTTCATCGCTAATGTTATTTTTTGACATATTGCCCTCCGTAACTAATTGTAATATGATTTTAACTAATTAAATTAGTTTTGTCAATAGTAAAAAGAGAAATTATAAAAATAATCTCCCCTATAAATTACTATTTATCTGTGAGATAATTATATCATTTTACAATTAAATAATCTATCTCTCATAGAAAACTTTTTTATTATTTTTTTCAGTTAGTTTTAATATCATTTTATTTTCATATTCATTTATCTGCTCCATAGTTAGCCACTCCGGTTTTTCATCTAATTTATTATAGATTTCTTTCATAGCAGATATTTGTTCTGTTATAGATAAAGCCCACAAATGTTTTTCGTAGCCATTGCCTAAAAAATATTTACAGTCCGATTCAAGCCTACTTAACATTTGATATAAAAACTCTGGATCATTGTTATCTTCAAAATATTTTTTACTCATTTTTTACTCCTTTCAATATTTTAATTATCTTACTTCTTTACTCTGTCGCAGTTTTTGAGATTTTTCTTTATCAAATAAATCACAAGTACACATTATTTCATCATCTACGATTAAATCGCCTTTATTATCAACGCAAACCATATCTTTAATAGTTCCATACTCGATATGTTTTAAAACTTTGTTATAGGTATCTTTGTCTTTCGTTCCTATAAAAACTCTAGTAGAGCCACTATTTCTTGCAATATTTTTAAAAAAGCCATTTAAGTTCTCTAACTCTTGATTAAACATTTTATTTGGAATATCTAGTACCATTCGTATATTACATTTACAATCAGTTAATATTGCCGTTGAATATTCCTTTTCATTCTGTATTTGTTTTAATATGGCTACTAATTCATCTCGATTTAAAATTCTAACATCATATAAACTATTCTCTTTTACTTCATTTATTATAGAACTTTCTAATGTTTTTTCTTTAGGCATTAAAATTCTACCTTTTGAATCTTCTTCTATAATCGAGTATCTATTAGAATTACCTAAAACAATATGTCCTAAAAAGCCATCAACATTAGCAGCAAATTCACGAGTAATATCTAAATCTTGCATTGATGGAATAGCCGATTCAGAAATATGATTATGTGCTAAATAATAACCGTCTGCACCAAGTCTTTTAATTCTATTATTCATTCTTTCAAAACTCCTAACAGGATTATTGATAGTATCTTTCCCACGAGAGAAAACTACTACTGCATTTGGAATTTTACTTGTAATTGCTTCTTGCCCTATGATTTTGTCCTTCTTCATATAAAAAATTCTAAATGTTTCATATCGTGGATCTCTGAAGATATTACATACATTAACTAAATCATTTTTCTTTTTAATTTTTGATTCACTTAAATCAATATATCCTTTATCATTAAATGATAAGTTTTCTAATTTGTTATAGACAACTTTTACTTTCTTATCCATCTTTACTCTTTTTCCTTTGGAAGTAAAAATTCTTTTTTTATCTTCAACATAAATTGATTCCACTTATCTGATTCTTTTTGATATAAAGGATAATCAATTAAATTAAGTGAGTTTGCTTTTCTTGCAATTTGATTAAGATTATTACCTATGGCTCTCATTTGATTTAATGCTTCGTAAAATCTTTCATCCGGTTTTTCTCTAGGCTCAAATCCTACAATTAAATTTCGTAGTAATTCCGATTCATTAAGTCCAACTTTCTTGGCTTTCTTTTTTAAAAGAGTTGCTTCTTCTCTATTAAGCCAAACTTGTTTTTTTATACTTCTAGTTCTCATCTTGCACCTCCGACTTTTCATTCTCTAATTTCAAACATCTTGCTTCCATTTCATTTATTCTATTGATTTGTAAGCAACACATTAAAGTAGTCATTGCAAGACCACCAACTATCATACCTAATATAAAAAATAATAATTCTTTCATCTTTAATCTTTCCTTTCTAAAGTCATAAAAGATTAGTACAATATTGCACTAATCTTTTAATCATTTTATTTTCTTTATTCTTCATAAGGGGTTTGGGGATTTCCCCACAAGCGAAAACTTACGGGAGTAGGTTTTCAGTGCTGGCTAGGACATAGTGTCCTAGTATAATGCTAGTGTTCTAAAGTACATCTACAACATTTTGAACAGAAATATTCGCAAGTTTCACATATACTTTTATCACTTTTTTCTTCAATTTCTTCTTCATCTTCTTCGATTTCTACTGCTTCTATTTCTATAAATTCATCTATACTTGGGTTAATTTTTTTATCAAATAAATCAACTTCATCAAATATATCTTGCACAATTTCCATTGCATTTTCTTCACTATCTGCATAAACAATAAACTCTAATTCTTTATCTTTTTTTGCATTAACTTTATATTTTTTCATATCAAAATTTCCTTTCATAATTGAATTTTTTCCATCTACAAAACCAGTAACTTTTAATAATTCTATAAAGTCTAAATCTAAAACTTCACATAAATATATAAGCGTTACTATGTTTGGAATAGTCCTTATTCCATTCTCAATTCTTGTTACTTCTGGCTGACTTATACCAACATATTGAGCTAATTTATTTTTAGAAAGTCCTTTCTCTATTCTTCTTTCTTTCAAAATTTCCCCCAACAAATAATAATTAAATCTCATAATTTATCTCTCTCTTTCTTTCGTATTTTTATTTTTAATTCCTAATTTAGTACATAAAAAATCATTGACATCCTTACCTATTGGAACTGGATTATCAATGACTTCGTATCTATCTTTTAATAAATATTTTATTGCTTCAGTTGATTCTCTACCTGCCTTATCGTTATCTAAATGCAAGTAGATTTTTTTAATATTTGGGTGTTGATTCAAATAATAATTTAATGCAAGTGGCACTTTGCTATCTTCTATATTCTCTGCCGGTTTATAAACTCCTGCAAGTGAAAGTAGCGATTCATTGTACCACTCTTTATCATTTAATTTCATTAAAGTTGCATAAGAAAGTAAGTCTATTGCACTCTCAAATAAGTGTACTCTATCATTTTTTTCTAGTGCTTCTAACTGAAAAGAAAATGCCTTATGACTTCCATTTGCTTCACCTTTGAAATTACTTTCATTTGTTCCCCTATACATTGCATATCTGGCTATTTTATTCTGATCGTAACCTATAAATACTGCATTGTTATTAGGAAATTGTTGATAAATTAAGTCATTATCTATACATTCTTGTATAATATCTTCATCAATTCCCCTACCCATAAGATAAGATTTTACCCTATCATTATTAGGTGCTTTCTTTGGCAACATTAGTCTATCTGGTATCGTCTTTTTGACTGTTTTATATATTTTAGGTGGTGCTGCAACAACACTTCCTACAATAGTTTCTACGGCTTGTAAAAAGGTATAATCTCTTACTTTCATTAAATAATCTATTGCACTTTTACCACCTATACTTTGTGAAAACCAGTACCACATACCATTTGATATTTTCAAACTATCGTGCGTTCTAGTCATATAAGTATCTCTGCTAAAATGAACTAACTCATCTGGCTCATAGTTTTTTAGATAAGTTAATAAGTCCATTTGCTTTGCTCTTTTTATCACTTCTGGAGGATAATATGCCATAATATTACCTACCTTTCTCGTGATTTTTTCTTTTCTTTTTGTTCTTCTACCAAATTATCTAGGGTATCATAAGTGCTATCTTCTAGTGCTTGATGAATACCTGCGTCACAGTTCATCCACCCTTGATATAATTCTTCAAGTGGATCTTTACATTTATTTAATGCTCTTATTTTTTCCATATCATAATGCTCATACTCTGGGTAAAAATCTCCAAGTATTTCTTCTTTCATTACTTTTTCATAAGAACTTTGTATTATTTCATCTGGAGTTTTAGACTTTAAATTTTCAATAAAATTATTATATTCTTGCTCCATTTTATTATAAACTTCTTGTCTAATTTTCATTTCATTATTCATAATCTTACCTACCTTTCTTTTAAAATGAAAAAAGAGCAACTCTAGTTTTTAATACTAAAAAATTGCTCGTTATTATAAAGTATTATCAAAAAATCTAGCAGTTGGAACATTAAGAATCTTTGCTATGTCATCAAGTAAGACAATAGTTACCAATCTTTTATACATTCCTTTATCTTCTAGTTTTTCGATAAAATCTTTTTTTCTGCCAAGTCTTAAAGATAAATCTTCTTGGCTCATCTTCGCCTGTTCTCTATAATATTTAATATTTGAAATAACAATATCACGAAGTGTTTTATCTTCTCTTTCCACTAATCCTCCTCTAATAAACTTTTGATATAATCTTCATTTGTTAAATCATTTAGTCCGACATCTAATACAAAACTTATCGCTATAATAACATACAAAGCCGGTACTCTTTTCAATTTCAGCCGTTCTAATTTATCAATAAAGTCTGGAGGCTTACCTATCATTCGTGATAACTTTTTAGCAGTTAAATGTGCTTTTGTTCTATAAATTGCAACATTTTTGGCTAAATTAGTCATCATTTCCAAATCTTCTTTATTCATTCATAATGTGTCCTTTCTGTCACACATTATAAAAGATGAAAAAATAAAAAACCAATGTGCAATTTTTTAATTTTTACACTTGACACAATGATAAAAGCGATCAAGATAAAACTTAATCGCCATCATTTTGTTCTTTTAAAAGTCCCATTTTCTTTAAAAGAAAGTATGCACTTCTACAACCTGCACAAACAAGTTGTTTCTTCTCTAATGTGTTTCTATCAGAAGAAATTATTATATATTCTATCAAGCCAGACACTTCTTTTTTAGTCAATGCTACTGGAATATCATCTTCTAATACTTTCTTTAAATTAGGATATTTGTCTATAATATCAGAACACTTATAAGCAGAATCTTTATATTCTTTATTCGTTCCCATAAGATAAGATGATACAAAATTTACAATATCCCAATAATTTTCTTCACACTCTTGGTCAAACATTTTATTGAAATCCACTTCTTGCCCTCCTAACGACTTGTAATTTTTCAATAATTACTTTAGTAAATCTAACTTTCTTAATAAGAAATAACATTCTCTCATACCTTGTATGAATATTTCTTTTTCTTCAATTTCTCTGCTATCTTCTTTTAATGATAAATAATTTTTAAGTACCTTTACTTCATACTTTGATAAAGAAAACAAGCAATGATTTTCAAGTACATCTGCTAATCTATCATTTTTATTCATTAGATTACTTTGCTTTTTTAAGAGTGAATCATATTCAGGGTTACTCTTTTTCAAGCGAACTAGCATATCAGAAAGATATTCTGCAAAATTATCATCACAATAGTCTTTGATAAATGTTTCATCAAAATTATCCACCTTTTCACACCTCCTGCGACTATTTTATATCGTGGATATTTTAAATGCTAATGTGTAAATTACCTTGCATATTCCTTATTACACCTTTGACTTTCTACTTCAACACTATCATCAAAATCTATAACTTCTTTGTCCTTTTCATTCATATTAAGTAAGACATTTACTTCATCTAATCGTTTAGATTTTTCTTTTAATTCTTGTTCTTGTTTAAATGGTCTTTTACATTCTTCTTTGGCATTTTCAAATTGAATTTTGGTATTTTCTAACTCTGTTTGTTCTTGCTTTAAATCAAAAGAGAAACCATCTATTTCATTATTGATACGAGTAATATTACCTAAATTATCATTACCAAGCATTACTGAATGTGATAACTCATTTTTCAAATATATATGAAAACTACCATACTCATAATCAAGTTCCATCTTAAAACCTCTATAACTTCCTATCTCTTGTTTTTCAGTTTTTTCAATGTTCTTACATAACTCAAGTATCTTATCTCCTGCTTGTTTTTTATCGGTATAAGTAACACCTTTTATAGTCATACTTTGAAATTTATCATCACTATTTGGAGTATTTTTTTCGACTAATTCTATATCTTTTTTAAAGCCTTCTATTCGTGATTCTAGCCTTTTTATTTCACTAGGATAATACTTTGCCACTTTATCTTCCATAGCATATATTTGGCTTAAATGATTTTGTTTTAAGAGTTTTAATTTAGCAACCTGTGTGTCTAAATCAGTCTTTTCCATTATCAAAGGATTACCGGCAGCAAGTGCTTTAATCTGTGCATAATTAAGTGCTGCTTCATCTATATCTTCAGCAAATCTCACAGGAGTTTTAGAAGTCATTATCTGTGAAATGAATCGTTGTTTATTCTCTACTAATTGATAAAGATATGCGTCAAAAGTTCCCTCTGTAACATAGTTATAGATATAAACTTCTTTATTTTTGTTACCCTGTCTTAATATTCTTCCTATTCTTTGGGTAAGGTCAGCAGGTCGCCACGGACAGTCTAGGTTATGAATTGCAATTAGTTTATCTTGGCAGTTTGTTCCTGCACCCATTTTGGAAGTGCTACCAAACAATATTCTTTTTATACCACTTCTTACTTGTGAAAACAAAGTTTTCTTTTGTATATCTGTATTTGCATTATGAATAAACTCGACTTCATCTTCGGGAACACCTAATTCTTGCAACTTTCTTTTTAATTCATCATAGACATTAAATTTATCTTCACTTGGTGTAGATAAATCACAGAATACTAATTGTGTTAAGTGTTCTTCTTTATGCTCTTGCCATATTCTATAAATATTATTCGCACATAAAGACACTTTACTATTCGGATCATCTGGCAACATATCATTCATAAGTCTTTGGTCAAGTGCAAGTTTTCTACCATCATTTGTTATTTTTAACATATTATCAGTTGATGGGTCAACCTTTTTATTTCTAACCATATCTGCCCTATTAGAAAGTTCTTTTACCATTTCTTTTTGTATTTCAGTAGGCTTTGCTACTATCGTTTCGTAGTGGGCTTCTGGGACTGGAAGTTTTAGCATATCTGCTGTTTGAATATCAGCTACTTCTTTAAACATTGCCATCAATTCTGGTAAGTTATAAAACTTTGCAAATCTAGTCTTTGCTCTGTAACCTGTTCCCTCTGGAGCAAGTTCAATAGCCGTTACTGTTTCACCGAATGTTGAAGCCCAAGCGTCAAAGTGTTGTAGATTTCTTTTTTCTAACTCTGCATATTGCAAATATCTTTGCATTGTATAAAGTTCTACCATACTGTTTGATACTGGAGTACCAGTTGCAAAAACAACTCCTCGACCACCAGTTAATTCATCTAAATACCTACATTTCATAAATAAGTCACTCGACTTTTGTGCTTCTGTTTGTGCTATACCACCAACATTTCGCATTTTGGTATAAAGGAATAAATTTTTAAAGTAATGGGCTTCATCTACGAATATTCTATCAATACCTAATTCTTCAAAAGTAACAACATCATCTTTTCGGCTCGTATCATTTAACTTTGCTAATTTTGCTTCAAGACTTTTTTGTAGTCTTACTAATTGTTTTATAGTAAAGTTTTCTCCATTATGGTCTTTTAAATCTTGTACTCCGATACTTATATCATCAATTTGATTTTGTAAGATAATTCTTTGTCTTTCAGCAGACATTGGTATCTTCTCAAACTGGCTATGAGAAATGATAACTGCATCATAATCTCCTGTTGCTATACGAGAACAGAACTTTTTACGATTAGCAGTTTCAAAGTCTTTCTTCGTAGTAACGAGAATATTAGCACTTGGGTAAAGTTGCAGAAATTCTGAACTAAATTGTTCTACGATATGATTAGGTACTACGAACATACTCTTATTACATAGTCCTAGTCTCTTAGATTCCATAGCAGCAGCGACCATTTCAAAAGTCTTTCCTGCTCCTACTTCGTGGGCTAGTAGTGTGTTTGTATTTCCATATAAAACTCTGGCTATGGCATTAACTTGGTGTGGTCGCAAAGTTATCTCTGGATTCATACCGTGAAAATTGATATGAGAGCCATCATACTCACGAGGACGATTAGAATTAAACTTCTCGTTATAGATTTTACTTAATCTTTCTCTACGGTCTATATCGCTCCATATCCACTCATCAAAAGCAGTTTTAATTTGCTCTTGTTTTGCCTGTGCGATAGCAGTTTCTTTTTTATTTAACTCTGGTACTTTTTTACCATCTTTCTCAATATAGTCATATATTCTAACATCTTTTAAATTAAGTGTTTCTTCTATAATTTTGTAAGCATTTATTCTTCCTGTTCCATAAGTAGAATATGCTTTTACATTTCCCCTATCATAGTTTTTACCCTCAACATTCCATTGGGCTGTACTCTCCATAAAATGCACTTGTATTCTATCTCTAATATTATAAGATGGCAATAATAGATAATCTATAAAATCATCTATAACATCTGTTGGAAGCCAAGTAGCACCAAGTCTAACACTTATCTCTTGTGGCTCTAAATCTTTCGGCATTACTTCTTCAAGACATTTTACATTTATATTGAATCTAGGGTCATCTTCGGCAAACTCTTTGGCTATCTTTAATTTCTCACGAATATTACCAGATAGGTACTCATCAGCAGTTACCCATATATTAGGATCCCCATATTCTGGTACATTAAATATGACACCCTCTAGGTCAGTTATCATTTTGTCCATATCAAGTCCACATAGTTTTTGCATAAACTCTAAATCAACTCTAGCCTTTTCAGATATTGAAACAATTAAGGCTTCATTTGCAGTATCTACACCTGTTACTTCCTTATGTGGAAGTATTGTTCTTTTAGTAAACATATCTGCTTTTTTAAGAAGTTCTTTGTTCTCATCAAGTATCTCTAAAGAACATAGTAAATAAAAACTATTGTCATTAGAAAAAGCAGAGGTATTTGCTCTGCTATTGATAAGTCCATATTTTTTAGTAAAACTGTCATATAGTTTATTAAGTTTTACTTGTTCTTGTTTTATATCTTCATCTGGAAAGTCCTCTGTTTGTAATTCTAATAGATTTCTTACACACTCTCTTATTTCAATTAAGCCTCTAATACGATTTTCAGTAGTAAGTGGCAATTCTTGTGGGTACATTCTACTATTCTCACGATAATAGACTTTATTATCTACTATGGTATATGAGAAGTTTTTAACATTATAGTCAGCAGGAATAGATAAATCTTCTTCATCTTCCCCTATATCATCTATCTCATATTCTTTTATTTCGGCGTGTATATTAGAAATAGCATTGTTAAGTTGTTCTTCTAGTGATATATCTTCTCTTGCTTCACAAGTAGAGTCCATACCATATCTAGTAGATTCCATTTTCATATTACCACATATCATATCTGGGTTATCTACAAAGTATTTATTCATTTTAATACCATTTTCATCAGTATCTAAATATACCCAGTCTGGCTCTATATCAGTTATTGAATCTCGCTTTTGTAAGAAGATAATATCAGAAGTAACTTTCGTACCTGCATTATCTTTAAAGGTATTGTTTGGAAGTCTTATTGCTCCTAACAAGTCGGCTCGTTGTGCTATATACTTTCTAACACTAGGATTTTCCTTATCTAAAGTACCTTTACTTGTTATGAAAGCAACAATTCCACCTGGTCTTACTTTGTCGAGAGTTTTTGCGAAAAAGTAGTCGTGAATAAGAAAATTATGCTTATCATATCTCTTATCCAATAATTTAAGACTATCAAATGGAACATTACCTATTGCTCCATCAAAGAAAGAATCTGGAAGTTCTGTATTTTCATAGCCTTGTACTGCAATAGAACTCTTTTGATATAGTTGTCTAGCAATTCTACCACTTATCGAATCAACTTCTATACCATATAACTTACAGTCTTTTAAGGTATCTGGTATCATACCTAGAAAATTACCAACTCCACAACTAGGCTCTAGTATGTTTCCATCTTTCATACCCATACTTTCTAATGCTTTATACATCGTACGAATGACTACTGGTGGTGTATAGAAAGAAGTTCTTGTAGAACTCATTGCTGACCTATATTCTTCTTCATCTAATATATTTTTAAGTTTTAAATGCTCATCTGCCCAAGAAGAATTATTTTCTTCAAAGGCTTGTGATAAGCTACCCCATCCAACATATTGAGATAAAACTTTTTGTTCTTCTGGAGTTGCAAAGCGATTTTCTTCTTCACATTGTTTCAACACTTTAATTGCTGCTAGATTACGATTGAACTTTTCTCTATCACTTCCAACACCTAATAAGTCATCAGTAATATGAAAGTTATTTCTATCTTCGTTTTTGATTTCTGGGTGTATATCAAAAGTGGTAACTCGTTTTCTTCGCTTTTTAGCAATATTAGGTATAATTGTTTCTTTTTTCTGTTCTGCTTCTTTTTCAGCAAGTAAAGATAATACTTTGCTTAATTCTTCATTACGAAAAATAGGAAAACCTACACCATTTTGGAAAGTAATATCTTGTAATGAAACGACATCATTATCAATACTATCAATGGTATATTCTCTATCGCCAATAGTTATATTTTTACCGATTAAATCTTCTTCTAATTTTTCACGATCAGCGACCTTTGTTTCATACTTTTTACGATATTTTTTTAGTCTTTCTAAATCGTGATTATTAACTTTATCTACTGTGCCATCTTCGTTATAATCAAATAGTTCATTTAATAAAAAATCATAAACTTCTAGTCCCTCTAAATCAATGTCATCAGAGTAAATAACGATATTCTCGTTAGAATCGAAGTTTACCTTAATATCGCTCATATCATAAAGTGATAGGATATGCTCTACTAAATCTACTTCATCATCATATTCTCCATACTCATTATGCTTTTCTAATTCTCCATTTTCAGTAACTTTGATTTTCAAATGGTCGTTACACGGATTTTCTTTTACTTTCTTATCAAACTCATCAAAGGAAAATTCTTGATTAAATAATGGGTATTGATAGTCGTATAATCTAACAATGTCATTATCTAATGAAAGTATTTCAAATTTATCTGCACCTATATAGACTTTGTCGCCTACTTGATAATCGTAGTCTGGGAAAGTTTCATTTAATTCTTTGATAAAGTTTTCTATTATCTTTTTATCTTCATCATCACTTTCTAAATCATTCCCTAGATTTTGAATATACTCTATAAAGCCTCTTAATTCACTTGGATTATGAATTTGATTATCTATATCTCTAATAACATCTTCTTCTGTTTCGCCATTTTCAAGATTTGCTTCATACCCCTGTAAATCATATTCTTTGATAAAATCATTTAATCGTTTTGCTAGGCTATCTTCTTGTTCTTCAGTAAAAGTATCTTCTTGATTCAATTCATCTATGCGTTGTTGATCTTTTTCTAACCAAGCAGGATACTCTCTTAATTCTTTTGGATTAAGGTATCTATCAAGGCTAATTAGTTCTTTTATTCTCTTTTCAACATAATTCCATTTAAGTAATGTCTTTATTTCATTATCAAAATATCCACGATATAAAGTAAGTCCTTTACTATCAGCATTATATCCTACGCCAGATCCACGAATAGTATATGAACTACCACTTAAACCATACATATTTTTTATATAGTTAATATTTTCAATAGCAGATAAACTACTTTGAAGTTGTCTATATATTGCATACTTTGTTTCAGTATGTCGTGTTTGAAAATACTTATCTATAAACTCTTGCGAAAACTCTAACTCTGGTATTTCTTTGCTATTTTCTTCATCTAATAAAGTCATCTGCTCTTTTTCAGATGGCAAATATTTTTCTCTATCATTTAATTGATGAAGTAAAATCATTGAATCATAATGATATGTTAAATCTTCCCAAGATACAAAACTTTCTGTATCTCGTGATAAAAAATTACCTTTCCATAGTAATAAACCATTTTCAAAGGCTTTGTAACCATACATTTGCGTTCCAACAAAAATACCCACATATACATTTTCAAAAGAATTTTTAATGAACTCGGCTCTTTTTAAAGGCTCTTTTTCTAGTTCAAAATATCTTTTTACTTCTACTTTGGGTATTTTTAAATGTGCATAAGCAAGTATTTGATTTATTTTATCATCTGTAACAACATACGGACAATGTGTTCCACTATCCTCGTTCCAAAAATCTAATTGTAGATTAGTTCTCTCGTTACTATTTCCTCTGCTCTCGCTTTCAAGTTGTTCATTAAGCCTATCCACTTCATCTGGTCTTTGGCTTTCAATTCTTCTGTTATATTCTCTTTCTTCGCCATTTCCTCTATCATTTGTTCCACTCTCGTTTCGGCTGTCGTTTGAACTTCCATCAAGTGTTCTGGTAATTTGCCCTGCATTAGAAGTGTCGTGTATAGAGGCTTGTCGTTCTTCTTCAAGTGGCTTAATCTCATCAATGCGTATTTCCCATTTACTTGTTCTTCTTGTGGTGGTACTAGGTCTGGTATTTGATAATCGCCCACCATTTTGTAACTTATTTCTTTCATCTAAATCACTCCTCTCGGCATTATTCTTGCCATCATCTAAATCATACTCGTTTTGCTTATTATTATCAAATGTGTGAATCTTATCAATTTCACTTATTCGCACATTTTTTATTGTGCTATATATTTCACGAAGTCCAGACTCGGCAATATCACTTGTTGCCATACCTAGTCTTGTTATCGTATCATAAGTATTGAAATTTAATAACTCTCTAAAATCTTCCTTATCAAAGTAATCATTAGGATTTATTCCACAACGCTTTAACATAACATAAGCAACACTATTCTCTAATACTTTCTTATAAATAGTTTTTATATACAACTCATCAAGTTCTTCTAAAAAACTATTATCTTTAAAATACATTAGATTTGATAAATAGTCTGGCAAGTTATCTTCTACCATATTTTTAGCACTAGAAATAATAGCACTTGCTATGGTAGAGTTATCTTCTAATTCTCCATATCTATTTTCTAGGGCTTCGATAACATATTCTTCATAAGGTTTCGTAACAGACCATAGTATAACATTTTTACCGTGCTTACTATTCGTATCACTTACATCAAATACATATCTTAAATAAGTATTTCCATTATTTTCTGCAAGAAGTGCTATTCCAGTTGCTCCTTTATTAACCCATCTTTTTAAAGATTTATTCCAAGTTTCTATTTCAGCACAAGCACTTGCATAAGGCTTTTGTGCATAAATTAAAACTTGATCGGAAAATGGATACTTATAATTCATTGCAGCACACTCTAAAAATGATAGCCATTCACTTTGATTTGTACTTAAATCTTTTAATGTTTCCGAATATAATTCTATTATATTTCTTAATTTATTAGCCACTTATCTCACCTCCTTATCTTTATTTTTCTTTTACTACTCATTGTTAGAGTTATCTTGTTTAAGACTTTCTCTAGCATTTACTAAAACTTCATAATAGTTAGTTTCTATTTCTATATCTTCGGTATTAACAAGTAACATATAGATAATTTCACTTGCTTCGTTAGGATAGAAACGAACATCAACAAAAGTTTCTTGTTCTTCAGTAACTCGTGGGATACTATATCTCAACAATTTTTCTTTCAGTTTAGTAGCAGTTTCGCTTATTTTTTCATTATTAGAAGTCGTATATCTGGTAAGCATTTCAATTAAATAATTAAATTTTTCTATACTTAAATCCACCTTAACTGGTGGTATTCTTTTTTGATATGGCATAATTAACCATCCTTTCTATTTTCTTTATAGCCACTTAAAAAAGCAATGATTTGCTTATTCTTAACGGCATTTTTAAATTCAATGATAATCATAGTTTCATTATTTTGTAGATTTGGTATTTTCGTTAAATCTTCCAATTTTAAAGCAAGTATTTTTTTATCAGTATTGAATCCTGCTTCAAATAGTTTTTCTAAAGTCTTTGTAATTTGACCTATATTATATTTAGTTTCCAAATAAATCCCTCCTAGACTTTCTCTACTAATTCGCATATATAGATAATTTGCTTATTCGTATTGTGTCTGCAAGTGATTAAAGTTAGTGTGCTTTTTTCGGCATTTCTAACAATATTAGCAGTTCCTGTTTTCTCAATGTCGTATTGATTAACGACTTTGTACTTGTACTCGCTACCATTATAGAAAATACTTACTTCATCATCTCTTTCGAGTTTATGAAGATTTTTGAAATAAGCAGTTCTTCCATTTCCAGAATGTCCTGCTAAAATCACATTACCTTTGTCTTTATCTGGCATATCAGATTCTTTGACAACAAGTATATTTCTATTAACATTGTTATAATAACTACCTTTATTTGCTAGACCTTTTTCTAACCCAATTTTAGGTATCTTAATTACTGCAAAATAATCTATTTTTGTTTTAGTAGGTTGTGGCTTTTCAGTTTCTACTTTTTCTTCTGGTACTTCTGGAGTAGTATCTTCTGTAATTTCTTTTTGTTCTTCAAAGAAAGTATCAATTAACTGTTCTTCGTTTTTTGTTTCGAGATAATTATATAAATACTTACCACCGATAATTAAAGTACCTAAAATAATAAGTAAAGAGCCAACTACGATTAGTTGACCCTTACTATTTTTATTATTCTTGATTTTGTTTTTTCTTTTTAACATAGATAATCGCTCCTATTCCTCCTAGAATAAACATTGTTCCAACAATTTCAATGAAATGTGATTCAGTAATACCTGTGCTTGGCACTTCAACGATTACTTTTTCATCAGTCATTGTTGCTTTTACAATTTCGCCATCTTCAAGAATCTCAAAATACATTCTCTCTGGGTTTAAAGTATAGCCCTCTGGTGCTTCCTTTTCTAAAATATAGTATTTTCCATAGCGAATTTCTGGAATAGTGATTTTTCCATTGTCATCAGTTCTTCCACTAAAAATCAACTCATCTTTATCATTGTAGATTTCGATTAAAGTATTTGGTAGTGGCTCTCCTGTTGATACATCAGTTTTAGTAAATTCAAGAGTTCCTGTTACTGGTTTATTTTTCATTTCAGCCTTAACGATTTCTCCGTTTTCTTTTAATTCAAAATAAACTTTCTCATCAGTTATTACATAGCCTGTGCTTGGCTCTTTTTCTACGATATAGTATTTTCCAACCTTTAAATCAGTAATAACGATTTTTCCATCTTGATCTGTTTTACCAGTAAAGATTAGTTCATCATTTTCTGTATAGATTTCAACGATAGTATCTGGAATAACATCTCCATTTACTAAATCAGTTTTAGTAAATTCAATAGTAGCCTTTTTAAGATAATTTAAAGCACTATATGATTCATAAACAACTGGAGTTTCATCATCAACTTGTTTTAATGTGAAATAGTGTTTATTTCCATCAAGAATATAGTCATCTTGTGTTTTTACTTCAATTAGATAGTATTTTCCTAGTGGAAGTTTCTTTGTTTTGGCATAGCCGTTTTCATCAGTAACGATAGTATCTACTTTGTCGCCTTTATTATAGTATAAATGGTTTCCATCAGCAGACTTAATATCTTCTTCTGCATAGATTTCAAAAGTAACACCACTCAATTTTTTCTTGGCATAAACATATTCGCCATCTTTAATAACTAAATCTTCGCCGACTTTGTAAATTTCTAATTGACCTTTAATAGGTGTGTTCTTATAAGTTACTGTGATAAATGCTCCATAAGTTGTGTAATTGTAATGTGTATCATTTCCAATAGTGAATTTTAAGCCATTTTTATCTTTTATATATCCACTTGGAGCAGATACTTCAATTAGTTTGTAATTTCCTGCGACTAATTTTAAAGGTGTTACTAAAATACCATTCTCATCAGTCTTAAATTCACTAATTACTTTACCACCTACGAATTGTGATACATATTGTTTTGTATCTTCATTATAGATTTTGAAAGTAGTATCTTTAATAGCAATAGTCTTACCTGTTTCTTCATCTACTTTTCTTACTTGTAAATAAGCAGTCAAAGAGTTATTCAAAACATTGTAATATTGTTCTTTCTCACTTGTTTCACTTACTGTGATATAGAAGTCATAAATCTTCTCATAACCTGTTGTAGTATTTACTTGATGGAATTTCCAAACTCCATAAGGTAAATTGATAGAAGCATAACCGTTCTTGTCAGTTGTAATTTCATCAAACTTATTTCCATTTGGAAAATAGATTTCAAAAGTAATGCCTTTTTCAGCATTTAAGAATTTTGTTTCTCCCTCAACGTGTTCGTATTGTTTTAAAATGCTTACATAGTTTTTAATTACTTTTTCTACAACATCTACTCTTGCAGAGTCTTTTCCTTTTACATCAATATTGTAGCGAGTTTTATCTAATTCATAACCCTCACTTGGTTTGATTTCTTGTAAATAGTAGTCGTTCCAGTCTAATACTGCGTCACTTTTAAAATATCCGTTTTCATCTGTAACAACTGTTGTCACTAATCTTCCAGTAGCAGTTTCGTATATACCATACTCTGCTCCTTTTAAAGTTGCTTGACCCTGTGCAGTTCCAGTTTCAACATCTTGTTTATAGCCCTCTACTGGTGTTGTATAACTATTTACTCTAACTCTAGCCATAACTGGATCAGTAGTTCCGGGTACAAACATATTTTGAATTTCGTTTCCTACGAATAACTTATAGCCACTAGCATAAGGCATATTCTTTGTTAAAGTTAAATCAATTTTCCCATTTCTAGTAGGCTTAATTGTTAGTGTATTTCCATTAACACTATATTCTGCACCACTAACACTTACACTATAATTTCCAAGTACATTGTTAGTATCTGTAAGAGTTATTGTTTCTCCTACTTGTGCTTTATACACACCACCATCAAAACTTGGTCTATCATAGTGGTGTTCGATTAGTCTATTGATTTCTGCTTTTTCTGCTGACACATCAAAGTTAGTACCTGCTCCCCATCTTTCTGTTGAGAAAGTTGTATTTGCTCCTTGACCAATGATAATGTCCCATATCATACCTTGTGTTGCTGCACGATATTGTAGTGTCTGGTGTCCGGGATAAGTATAACCGTAGTAGCCGATTAACAATAGCCTTTCTTTTATTTCATTTGGAAGTCCTGTTGCTTCCCAACTTCCGGGATTATAAGTAGTTCCCTCTGGTATATTTGGCTCTATACAATATGATACTTCGCCATCCATTTCATATTGCATAAAATACCACGAATGATGGTCTGTTCCATCTGCTCTTGCTCGGTCATAGTAATAACCGGATTTTGTTTTTGTTAAAGTTGCTGCATTTACTGCTTGAGCATTAACAGTAAAGCCAAGTAAAATACCTAGTGTTAAAACTAGGCACATTCCAATTTTTTTCATTTTTAATTTTCTCCTTTCTTGCTCCTAAAATTAGGGCATAAAAAATGACTCTTGTTTTAAGAGCCACTAATACATACTTTTTAATTTTGCGTCATTTCCCTCGCCACTTTCACAAAAGAAGTGTAAATAATAACCTGTTCCCTCATCATCAATTACCGGATATACCCTATAATACCTTATGTCTGGTTTTATCGGTGCTTCTGGGTGTTGTTCGTTATAATCTAAAACATAATCCAGTTCTTTACTTTTAATCTCTGCACCTCGAGCATTTGCTTCACTATCGGTTGCAAACTCTTTTTTACCACCAGTTATTGAATCATAAAGTTTTGTAGTTGCTCCACCATTTTGTGGCTGACTACTTGGCTTTTGACTTGAGGTTGGATTATTATTTTCTTTTGGTTTTTGCGTTTCTTTTGGAGTATCCTTTGGAATTTCTTTTGAAACAGAATTATTTTGTTTATTTTCTTGTTTCACTTCATTTTTACTAGCCGAAGAAACATTGTTGTTTTCTGGTTTAGGATCTGACTTAACTTCTTCCTTTGTTTCTTTTACTTCCACAACTTTTTGCTCTGGTATTTTTTCACTTTCTGTTACTTTGTTTTCTTCGCTTTTAGATTCTTCTGCCACTTTTTCTTCTACGATTTTCTCGCTAACATTAACCTGTTCTAGTTTTGGCTGTTCTTCTTGTTTATTCTGCAAATAGAAAACTGTACCTCCTGTCAATGAAATTAAAATGCTTATCAAAATCAATATTTTTTTCATACAAAATCATCCCTTTCTTGATTTGTTGAAATTAGTATAAACTAAAATATTTTTAATTGCATTTGTGTAAATTTCTAATATATATTTTTTTCAGTTAGTAATAACAGTTAGTATATATACTAGGGGTAGGTTGTAGGAAGGGGAACAATGGAATAGTAACTCCCACTATCTAGCACCCTGTTGTTTCTGTCTTTCCATAGCCCTATTGTAATAGTCTAATGCTTTGTAAATATGCTTTACCCATTCAGTTGTTGGCATACCTCTAGGCATTTTAGGTTGTAAGTCTTTAAAATCTAATTTTAGTTTTTCTACTTGATTAGGTTTTTCACGGCTCATTATTTCTTCAATCTTATCTTCATCTAACTTCCCACTCTTACTCAATTCTTTCATTTCTTGGGCTTGAGATACTGTTGGTGAAGCAACATTACATTCCATACTATTTAAAAGCCATTCTTGTTCTTGTTTAGTAAGGAATGATATTTCATACGCTGGGCTTAATGCTATACTTGGTGAAATATTAAGCGAATCATTATCTACCATATCAAGTAATGGTTTTATCAGTTCAGTAAGTCTTATAAATCTATGAACATTAGATTTACTTTCGCCCACTTCTTCTGCTAATATCTCAAGAGATTTTTTCCCAGACAACTTGTTACCGACTTGGGAACAAGTTAAATCATTTCTTTGTCCTTGATGTGTCATTGCTTCCAACTTCATTTTATAAGCATAGGCTCGTTCACTAGGTAAGATATGTTCTCTTTGTAAGTTACTATCTACCATTATTATAGTGGCTTCATCATCTGTAAGGTTTCTAACTATACACGGCATAGTTCCTTTATTAGCAATTTCACTTGCTTTTTTTCTTCTATGTCCAGAAATAATTTGATATTTACCATTTGGAAGTGGTCTAACAAGTACAGGTAACAATACACCATACTCACTTATGCTTTGTGCCATTTCTTGCATTTCTTCATTCACAATTACCTTAAATGGGTGATTTGGGAAGTCTTGAATATCTGTTAGTGCTATATCAACAACTTTTTCTGAATTTCTATCTTGTCGTTCTTGTTCTGTTGTAAATAAATCATCTAACTTTGGCAACGGCATTTTTATATCGGTCTTTGCCACTTTCAAGCACCTCCTTTGCAAATGAAGAATATGCGTCTGCCACTTTGCTATTTTTGTCATACTCAAAAATACTATTTCCAGTAGAAGTTGCTTCTGCTGTCTTTATTGCAAAAGGTATTTGCGTATCATAAAACTTAACTGCACTTCCATAATTTTCTTGTAGTTGTGTTCTCATTTCTTTTGATAAGTTAGTTCTCTTATCTACTAGAGTAATTAAAACGCCATCTACTTTTAATTTAGGATTGATTTGATTTCTTACTTTACTAACAGTCTTTAATAGTTCGGTCATTCCCATAGCAGAAAGATATTGACTTTGCATTGGGATTATAACACTATCGGCACTTGCTAACGCATTAACTGTTAGTATTCCTAAAGATGGCTGACAGTCTATAAGAATATAATCATAATTTTCTTTTACTTTAGATAAACAGTTTCTCATAGTGTACTCCCTACTCATAGCACTAAACAATGACATTTCTAATACTGATAATCTTAAATTAGATGGAATTAAATCTATATTTTCTTGATGGTGTAATATAGATTCACTTGTCTGGATATTTTCATCATTCATTGACTGTTCCATTAAATTAGCAATAGTTATCGGTATTTTATCAAGTTCTCGCCAACCCATAGAAATCGTAAGACTTCCCTGTGGATCTGTATCAACTACTAATACTTTTTTGCCTTCCTTTGCTAAAGCAACACCTAGACTAAAAGTTGTGGTGGTCTTGCCCACTCCACCTTTCTGATTAGCCACTGCAATAACTTTGCATTGCGACATATACATTTTCCTCCTTTCTTTAAACTCTAGCCACTCTATAAAAATAAAATGGCTATGTATGGGCATAAAAAAAGAACTGACTATTTCTAACCAGTTCAAAGTATGTTTATAAAATTATCTTTTATTTGCCAACTTTAATAGCAATTTATCAATATAATAAGTATCTTCATTATCTTTAATCAGTTTGTTTCTAAACTCTACTAATTCATCTATAATTATTCTATATTCATTATAATTTACTTTAAGTTTTATTTTTTTCATAAAAATTACACTTCCATTCATAAATATAGTATAATATGAATTGGTATTAAAATAAAAATGTGTGTTCTACTTTTTAAATGAATTTATCGACAATTTATAGGGGGTTGCAATGTCGTAATCACCTTTCTAATTCTCATCATAAATATCATTAAAATCACTATGTTTTTATCAATTTTTAGTAATTTTACCACTTTTTACATTAAAATGTGCAAGATCTAAAATCAAAGAAAGCCTTTATTTATAAGGGTTTGCTAGGGGGTTGCAATAAATCGTAATCAACCAGTTGATAGTCGTATTTTGTCGATTATTTTCCATTTATTTCACTTCCTTTATTTTGCTTATTTCAAAATATTGAGTTTTCACTCCAGCTTCATTCAAAATTTTAAAAGCTTCTTCATCAGGATATTTATTAGCATAAATAACTTTTTTAATTCCAACATTTATTATAAGCTTTGCACAAATCATACAAGGAGACTTTGTTACATAAATTGTTGAATTATTTAAATCATACCCTTTCTTCAAGGAGTTTAATATTGCGTTTTGTTCTGCGTGAACAACTCTGCATAACTCTTGCCTTTCACCACTTTTTAAATTATAGTTCTTTCTTAAACAAGTATCTATTGTACATGGTATACACCCATTAGGTACAGAATTATTTCCTTTTCCTAATACTTTTCCCTTTAAAAAAATAACAGCTCCAACTTTTCCCTTTGCACAATTAGCATTTTTTGACTCTTCAATCGCTATTTTCATAAATCTTTCATTCACTAGAATCACTTCCAAACTATCTATATAAATTTTTTAAAACATTAGTAAGACAATCTTCTGCTGTTTTATCTGTATCAGAAAAACGTATTCTAACTAATCTTCCATTTACCTTAAATACATAAGGATTTTTTGTCTTCATAATAAAATCTAATATTCTTTCCTCACTAGGTTTTCTTCTATCTATTTTTATAGAAGTTATCTCATCTACATTTTCTAATTTTACATCATCAAGATTTACATTTCTGCAACGTTCTAATTTTTCTCTTAATTCTTCAATATTATATTTATTCATAAAATCACACTCCAACTAAATTATATAGTTAATCATAATTATTGTTAAATGTGCAATTTTAATTTTTATCTATTCATTAATGGTACTTTCTATTTTTGGTTGCTCATCAACATATTGATAATTAAGTGCATTTTCTTTAGATATTGCAGATTTATTTGTCTCTTTTTCATAGGAAAGCCTTGCATCATTTGCAACTTTTCCGCCTCGCTTTGCAACATTCATATTTTCCTTTAAACCCTGTGGATGTTCAGAAGTTGCAATATCGCGAGCAGCAATTTCACTAATATTAGTTAGCGCAACTTCTATATCAGTCATATTATCTCTTAAAGATTCTTTTCTAAGTCCTTTTAACTCTTTATACTCACTTGCTTTCATTCCAGACCAACCTTTATAAATTTCGTTTGTAAGTAAGGCATATTCCATCGGCTTGGTTATGCCTCCTTCTTTCCAAATATCTGTAAGTTTAAATCTATCTACAATTCCTGTTAGTCTAGCCTTAATCCATTCATCAGAATATCCTTTGTTACGATAATAATTTACTGCACGATTTATTGCAATTTCAGGATCAAATACTTCATCAATCCTCTCACTACCTAAATTAGCTAACCAAACTTTAAATGGTTCGGCCTTAGGGCTAGAAACTGATTCAATTAATCTTAATATTCCCTTTGTATCTAAAGCATCAGTTATACGATTTTTACCATCCTGAGCCTTCATTTTCAACTGCACGATTTCTTCGTGCAGTTCACTTCCTTCATCAATTAATCTTCTTTTTAAATCGCTCCAATAATTTCTTGGGATTTTTGCTTCAGTTAATGCACTTATTACATCGACAACGCTAAAATAATATTCTTCTTTTTCACTATCCCAAATGCTTCTTATTTCTTTACCATCAAATAAATTTGATATTGTTTCTAATTTGTTGTTCAAATATAACACCTCTTTTCTATATTCTTAAATGTCTTAATCACCTTTATAATTTCTATTATAAATAACAACAAAATTACTATGTTTTTACGAGTTTTTAGTGTTTTTAACCATTTTTCAAATGAAAATATGCAAAATCTAAATGGAAGAATTTTCTTTATTTATAAGAGTTTGATGATGTTCTTAATTAAATCGTAATTAACCAGTTTATATTTTCACCATCTTGTCGATTCTCCATTTTTAATCACTTTCTCACTGTAATTCTATTTTATAATATCTTGTTCCATCAATTTCTTCTAATAGTATTCCACCATTATTTTCTATAACTTTTGCAGAAGCAATATTACCTGCAGAAGATTGCCCATAAATTTCCTTAAAACCTAATTTGTTAAATTCATCTAATACTAATTTTAATATTTTAGTACCATATCCTTTTTTTCTTTCAGATATCCTAATTGCATAATAAAAATTTCCTGACCATTTTTTCCATTGATCATCTATTTTAGTTCTTAGAGCAATATATCCTACTGGGATATCATTAACATACATAATATAAGTGACAGTTGGTGTATCATACTCACTAATATTCTGATATTTTCTTGCAAGTTGAGTTTCTAAATAGGCTTTAAATACATCATAAGACAAACCATTACATAAATTAGTTGACCCTGATTCTTTTAGTGGGATATCTTGATACATTTCATATTCAATAATCCCCATATTCATATTTAACTCTTTTAATTCATATTTCATTTTATCATAACTCCTATTTATATAAATTTTTTAAAACATTAATCAAACAATATCCAACATTTTCATCTGTATCTGAAAACATATTCTAACTAATTTCCCATTCACTTTAAATATATAAGGATTCCTTACCTCTATAATAAATGATTCATTACCAATTTTTTCCTTTTTAACTCGTTTTCCAATTTTGTAGTTATATCTTTGACTGTACTCTTATTAAATGGATTAGGCATATTATATTTATCTATTAAATCACTAAATGAGTAATATGACGCTACTTCCCCTATTTCTTTAAATAATTCTATACTACTTTCACAATTACTCCATATAGCAAAAGCCCCGAAATAAGATAATGCATAATCAATATAATAGAATGGATCTAAATAAATATGAGATTGTCTATAAAAGTATCCACCATTATCTAGATTGATATGCCCACTATTGCTTTTTTCTAAATGATACTTGTTAACTAGTTCTAACCAGGTATTTTTTATATCCTCAATTCTTAAATCTTTTTTAGAATAAATCGTTTGTTGAAATTCATCAACTAAACATATATATGGTAAATTGGCCACCAAATTATATATTTTCATAAAACAATATTTTTTGTAATCATCTTCCTCGAATAAATTACTAACATGATTCATCATGATTAATTCCATACTATAAGAAAATATTTCGGCTATTTCCATGGTTGGATATTTTAATAGTGGTGAAATAATGTATTCTTTATCTTTTATAGAAGCGCAGTATTTTTGATAAGAATGTCCAATCTCATGTGTAGTTGTTTGTACATCTAAATACGAATTTTTATAATTACCTGTGATTACAGGTAATCCTGTTTCTGTTAAATAATTTGTAATCGAAAAATTTACTTTATCATCTCTTTGAATAAAATCAATATAATTATTTTCAAGCATATTATTAAATAAATTTGATAAATCTTCATCTACTTCTCTAAATGATTTTCTAAGTTCATTTAATAAATCATTACCATATACTTTTAATTTAGGCATTTCTTCAAAGAAAACGGTATCAAAATATTCTAGTTTTGTTAATCCTAATTCTTCTTTTTGCCATTCACCTAGTTTTATACATAACGGAACTATACTTTCAATAATATTATTTCTAAATTTACTGATATCACTATAATCATAACCAAATCTTTTTAGTTTATATAAACTGTATTCTACATAATTATTAAAGCCTAAATTTTTAGCAATCTGATTTCTTATCATTATAAGTTCATATAATATACTAGTATATTCATCTTTATGTTTATAATAAAAATCATTTACTGTATCATGGGCTTTTTTTCTAAAGTTTCTATTTTTGTTACTGAAAAAACTACTAATAGTTCCTATTGTTTTTTCTTCTCCATCATATAATACTTTAGTCTTGTTTAAATTTCTATATTGAGTTTTTAACTCATTTTCTTTTTTCAACAATTCAATATTTTTATCAGATGTTATCCTTATTTGATATTCAATTATTTTAAAGAAATTATTAGGCATACTCTTCAATAATAAATCCTTAAACCTTGAATGATTCATTTCATCATAAAAAGGTAAAAATAATAAATCAAATTTAGGCTTTAAAGAATTCCAATATTCTATTTCATCTTTATAATATTCATCATTTAAATTTCGCATATTTCTTATGTCTGCGTAATCAAACATCTCTTCAATATGGTTTTGAATGTTGTTAATATCCTTTACTATAGATAGATATACTTTAAAATCATCCAACTCTTTCAATCGGTTGATTAAACTTTCTAAAGTTAATTTTGTTTGATCAAAATCAACTCTTTCATATTTTATTTGATCAAATCCAATCATTATTTACACCTCTTTCATTTTTAACGTTATCATAATCAATAATTTCTATTAGCAACAAGCACATGGCGATAAGTAAATCACTGACAATTACCATATTTTTGTTTATCTTAATTGTTTTCTTTTTTTGAAATGTTTATCCATATAATTATAACATAATTCCTAAACAAAAGAAAAAAGTAAACAATGATGTTTACCTTAATTTCCACTTTGAATATTGCATATTGTTTGATTAATGACATTTGTTTGTACATTGTTTATAGTATACCAACCATATTTAGTCATTGTATCATAAGTATCTGCTTGAGCTTGCATAATTACATCTAATCCTTCCTTTAACAATTTTCTTACATCAGGATTAGAGCTTTCTAATGTTCCATGTACAAATACTTCTACAGTACTTTTAAGAACCAACAAATAATTGTCCATAATCAATTGATCATTCATTTGCTTGGTCCTCCAATAAACTCATTAATCTCTTTTGCAATGAATTGTGATTCTCTAATTGTTTTTCCATAAATGATACAAGCTCCTGATTTTCTAATAATTTCATAGATTCCTTAATAATTGATTCCAAATTATTTTCATGTCCGACAGCATCTTCTACATAATCTAATTCTTTTTGTGTCATAAAATACCTCCCTCTTTCCTTGATATAATGACACAAAATAACAAAATACAAGATTTACTTTATTTTAAAGGAATTATTGAAGATTACAATATAAAATTAGAATCTATAAAAAATGAAAAAGTAGATGATGAAAACTTAAAAATAGTTGTATCAGTAATAAAATAAATAAAATTAGTTGTGTTCTTAAAAATTATTGATATAAAGATTTATAAATAGTAAAAATAGTTAAATTAGTTTTGAGAGAGTTGCAAAAGGTATGTGAAAAATCATATCTTTTTAATTTTGTATAAATTTAAAGATTGGAGGAATGATATATGAATTTAAATTATGCAATATTTAGAAGTGAACCTATTTATACAATTAACGATTTGGCACAAATAGGATCACATAACAAACGTGAAAAACAGGCTTATAATTCTAATCCTGATATTAAGGTAGAATTAAGTAAAAATAATATAGAGTTAAAACCCTTAACAGAAAAATATGTTAAGGGTTTTAAAATACTTGTAAAAGATTATGAAAAGGAACATAACGAAAGAATGAAAACAGAGCGAGATGATAGAAAAAGAACTTTTAATCAAATGTTAGATAAATCTAAAAATGTTATTGCAGATGAACTATTATTTACTGCCACAAATAAATTTTTTAAAAATATGACAGAAAAAGATATACTTGACTGGGCTAATACTTGTATGGATTTTGTTTATGAGGATTTAGGTTATACTAAAGAACAAGTTTTACATAGTGTCATCCATTTAGATGAGGCAACACCACATATTCATTGTGTAGTTGTACCACTTGTTAAAAAGTTTGATAAAAGAACAAATACAGAAAGATATACTATTTCTAAAAAACAATATATTAGAGATAAAATACATTTATCTGAATTACAAGATAAATACCATAAAAGATTAACTGACAAAGGTTATGATTTAGAAAGAGGTATTAAAGGTAGTGATAGAAAACATATTAAAATCAAAGATTACAAAAAGATAAATAGAAAATTAGAACAGAACTTAAATACTAGAAATGATAGACTTGATAAAATAATGAATGAATTAGATAAACGAATGGAAACTACTAAAACAATTCCATTTGATAAAAAACACATTGTAGTAGAAAAAGATACTTTTGATATTATGCATAAAGCTATAAATGAATCTAAAAAAGTTATGGAATTACAGCCTAAAATAAATGAAATATTTAATGAGATAAATAACTATGCTGATAGTTATAATTCTTTAGAAAAGGATAATCAAAAATATCAAAGAGAAATTAAATCATTAAAAACTAAAAATAGTAATCTATTACAAGAAAATAATAAGTTAAGAGCTTATATTGATACTATTTTAGAGGTTATTAAGAAGTTTTTTAGAAAACTATTACAAATTGATAATGAACCTACAAAAGAAGCCACTACAACTGAAATAAAAGACTATTATGATAATCAAGATTTTAATTCTAACGATATTTACGAAATAGCTGAAAATACTACAAAAGAAGATGAGTTATTTGATTATGCTGATATTCCTAGTTATTTGAAGACTAGCAAGAAATCTTATAAAGATAATGACAAAGATGATTTTGAAATAGGTTTATAAATCAAAATAAATGGTTTTGCAAAAATGGCTAAAATATGGTATAATAAATACACAAGGAGGAGTTATATTATGCCAAAAGATAATGTTACTATTGCTGAAGTTTTAGAAAACATTCAAAAAAACATTCAAGTAAACCATATTGACTTGCAAACTTGGGAAAGATATTTTCTGTTTTATTATCAAGCAAGCAATACAATGGAACTTGGTTTAGAAAATTTAATAAAATTAAATGGGATTTTGTCAGATGCCACAGTAACAGATATTAAAACAACAAAAGATGAAATTAGATTTAGATTAGAAGGAGATTTATTAAAAAAAGATTTGTCAAGATTACATTCAGCTTTAAATTATATTCGTAATGCATTTGATGACAATGGTTTTTTAAAGCCAGAATGGGCAATGTCTGAATCAGAAAAGAAAAAAATGATGTTTAACAATGACCCTGAAATAATAGAAAAAAGTTCACTAAAAAGATAAAAATAAAACAGAAATTCAAAAGAAACTTTGTAACTTATGAATTTCTGTTTTTAAAAACTATAATTCCATTATAGTAACCCACTACTAAGTCGGTAAACCAACTTAGGTGGGCAAAGGGATAAATACCCCTTTTGAAACCCCATTAAGCAACATATTACAAAGTTTCACAATGTAATATTGTTGCCTTTTTATTACACTATCGTTTCATAAAAAGAAATAACCTTAATGCTAAAGTCTAACGACTAAAGCAAAAAGGTTATTTTTTTCTTTTGATAAATCAAAAGTATGAATAAATAAAATTACTTTTCCCACTTTCACTAAAAATAAATTTTTAGCAAAACGTGTTCGTAATTTTATTTTTCTTCATCTATAAAATCTCCTGTAAGAGTATTTAATTTTGTTGTAGATTTTATTTTTGTTTTAGGAAATACCCCTCTATCAAATTTAGGATATTTTGATTTATCTAATTTTTCTAGATTAGGTCTAATCATAGGTATTAACTCTTTTAGTCTATCTAATATCTCATCATTTGAAATTTCTTTATTTTCTATTTTTACTAGTTCTAATTTATCAATTAAATCAGCGATTCCACCTTTAATAGCGAAGTCAGTTTTTCTTCTTGTTTCAAATTCTTCTAAAACATCAAAATAAAATTGTTCGTAAGATTTAATTTGTTCTTGATAATCAGTAGTAGATCTTTTACTTAATAAATCTTTTCCCAAATTTATATCAACATCATCATATCCAGCAAGTTTCATAAGTTTAACTAAACTTAAACCTAAAGTTTCAGCAATACCTTTTAAATATAAAATGTTTGGTTTTAATCTTTTACCTGCCTCAATCCTTGATACTTCGGCACAATCCATATTTGATTTACGAGCAAGTTCTCTTTGTGATATTCCTAGTTTTTCTCTTGCTTCACTTATAGTTTTACCAAGTTCAGTAGTGTTTTTCTTTAACATTTTAATACACCTCTTTTTCGTTTCTTGAATTAAGTATAGCACATATTGCTGTAATAATCAACAACATTGTAATCATTCTGTTGACAAACTCATTTTATAATGTTATAGTAGTATCAGTTTTGATGTAAAAATCATCAACAAGAAAGGAGGAATGCTTATAAGGAAGTTTCAAATACCACAGAAGATTTGGAAAGATAAAAGAATTCCAAAAGAAACAAAATATATTTACTCTTATATTTATACAAAAGGATTCGATAGAATAATCACAGATATAAATATAGGAGAAATACAACAGACCATTAAAATAAAAAATAAGGGTTTGAAAAAGAGTTTAGATATATTAGAACAATTAAAATATCTAGCATATCAAGAGTATGCAACAGGAATGTACACCATAACACTTAACTAAAAAGTTTATAGGAACGTAGTTAAGTAAGGTACAGTAAGATGAAAGGCTTATGTTAGTACCTATTCTAGTAATAGAATGAATCTAGTTTGAAGTAAGACATAATTCAAAGAACAAATAAAATTTAAAAAATAGTATGTGTTATTTCAAACAATATAATCTTAGGGGCGAAGATTTAAAATAATGCCTCTAGGATAACTCTGTCTAATTTTAGAAGTATGACTTGTAGATAATACAGTTTTTTTTGTTGTTTCTTAAAACTTGTTTGTTTAAATATTTAAAATAATGGAAAGGAATGAGATTAGCTATGAAAAATTATGATTAAAAATTAAACGAAAGGGGGAATTTTATTGGCTGATGAAAAGAAATTAACACAAATAGAAATTGATAATCTAATTGATGAAACAATTAACCTATCAATTTTATCAAAATTATTAGAATTAAATTTAATTACAAATAAAGAGTTTTATACACTTAAAGAAAAAATAAAGAATTTCTATTAAAGGGATACAGATTCCATAAAAAATATTATATAATGGTTATAAGAACACGACTGCAGTTCGTAAAAAACTAAAAATGAAAGTGAGGTATTAAATGGCACAAGTTGAGATTATTGCAGCTAATCTCAAAACTAATATTAAAAATTCCATTAAAAAAGTATTAAAAAAAGTGTGTGCTTATGCAAGAGTAAGTACAGATAGTGAGGAACAACAGACAAGTTATAATTCACAAATTAAACATTATTCTAATATGATTAAATCAAATCCTGATTGGAAGTTTGTAGGAATATATGCTGATGAGGGTATTAGTGGTACTCAAGTTAAACATAGAACAGAATTTCAAAGAATGATAGATGATGCTTTAAATGGTAAAATAGATATTATTATAGCAAAATCAATATCTAGGTTTGCAAGAAATACTGTTGATACTTTAAATACAGTTAGGAAATTAAGAGAACATAATGTTGATGTTTATTTTGAAAAAGAAAATATCCATACTTTAGAATTAGATAGTGAGATGTTTTTAACTCTTTATAGTGCATTTGCTCAAGCTGAAAGTGAATCAACTTCACAAAATGTAAAAATGGGTTTAAAAGCCAAAATGAAACGTGGTGAATATGTTGGAAGACCTAATCCTTATGGATATGATTGGAATAAAGATACACAAGAATTATCTATAAATGAAAAAGAGGCAGAAGTTGTTAGAATGATATTTAATTGGTATGCTGATGGTATAGGTTGTAAAACAATATCAATGATATTAAATAAACAAGGTATTATTTCTCCTGGTGGTAAAAAATGGTCGCAACAATATGTAAGGACAATGTTAGATCAAGAAAAATATATTGGAGATTTAATGGGGCAAAAGGTTTATACAATTAGTCCTCTTTCTCATAAAAAAATTAAAAACTATGGAGAAAAAGAAAGATATTATTCAAAAGATAGACACGAGGCAATTATTTCAAGAGAACTTTGGGATAAGGTACACGATATTTTGAAAAAAAGAAATGGTAAACCTATGTTAAATGGCAAAAAGCATCAAGAAAGATATAGTATGCGATATGCTTTTAGTAGTAAAATTGTTTGTGGCTTTTGTGGAGCAAATTATTCTAGAAGATCAAGTGGCAAAAATAAAAATGGAAAACAAAATATTTATTGGGCTTGTATGGGAAGAATAGATAAAAACGAATGTGAAGAATCTATCTATATAAAAGAAGAAATACTTGAAAATTTATTTATTCAAATTTATAACTCCATAATAGATAATAAACATAAAACAAAAGATAAATTATTAGGAGCAATAAAATCTGTTATAGAAGAAAACCATGCAAAGACTAAACTAGATAAATTAGAACTACAAGAAAATAATATTCGTACAAAAATATCTAATTTAATTGATTTAAAACTAGAAAACATTATTGATAAAGAGGCATACATTGAAAAAGAAAAAGAACTACAAAATCAATTAAACAATATCTTAGAACAAAAAGAAGAATATAAAAATCTAGAAAATGAAAATCACAAAATAGCAAAACAATTAAAAGATATAGAAAAAGTTTTAGATACCCCATTAAAACTAAAAGAATTTGAACGAGAAGTCTTTGATAATATTATAGAAAGAATAATCATTGGTGAAATAGAAGAAGATGGTACACACAATAATAAGATAATTAGATTTATCTTAAAAACAGGAGCTGAATTTAAAAAAAACTTAAGTGAAAATACAGCTAAATTTAATGGAAATAATAATGTGTCATTAGAGCAAAGAAAGACCACTATTAATATGGATATAATATTTCTTTTTAAACATAACAAAATTACTTCATTTGAGATGGAATCTAATATAATTTGATTATAAAAAGAGATTGATGTCCCAAATCCCTTTTAAAATTATAAATAATGTAACGTTTTCATTTCAATATTTTCCTATTTTTTTAACCTTCCCATCTTTGTATTTCATATAATATCTAGTTTCCGTTTTCTCAATTATTTGAAACCCTAATTTTATATATAATTTGATTGCCTTTTTGTTTTGCTGATAAACCCAAAGATAAATTATCTTATTTGCTAATATTAATTCTTTTATTATACTCGTACCGATTCCTAAATTTCTATACTCTTTTTCTAAATATATCTCATCTATTAAGATTCCATCCTCCCTATCTTCCACTAACAAACACCCTATCTGATGATCATTTATATAGATTATTTGATAATTATTTAACTGTAGAGGAACATGATTTTTTACATACTTCTCTATTCTATCAATTTCTTCATTCGATAATTTTCCAGTATACTCAAAAACCGTTTTCAATTTATAATTAATTAATCTAGAGACATCCTTTTTCGTTGCCTTTTTCATTTCATAATTCATAAAATTTCTCCTTCTTATCCCATTGATCACTTATTCTTTAATAATTTAAAATTTTTATTGGAATAGATTGTTTCTATTGAAAAACATTCCCATTTTATATTCTTTTATAAATCTTATTCAAATCGAATATCAAACTTTTTAAAGGAAATTTAGTACCAGGGCACGAAGTTCTAACAAGCGGATTAATATCCTGATGTCCAACAATATGCTCTTCATCTATCTTAAAATTAATATGATAGGTATGTTCTACATAATCAATGATTTCGCACATCAATTTTAAAGTGGTTTGATATTGCTTCTTCGTTAAAGACCCATCTATAGACTCGTTTTCAATGGAATATGTATAATAATTTGCATTTATTTTTCTATTTCTTACAATATTGTTTTTTGCAAATTTATAATATACATCACTAGAATCATTTAAAGATGTTCCATTTGCCCAAGCACTATCTTCTAAACTAACAAATTGAGTATAATCACCACTTTCAGATATAGCAAAATGGCTTGAGACTTCTAACGTATTTGTATAAAAATTTTTGATCATTTTTCCATAATCAAAACTAATATGACATACAATCATATCAGGAATACAACCATGATGACCATGATATTTATTTGGGCTATAATAGTCATAATATCTAGGTTCTTCCCTAATACTATGTCGTAGATTTACAAGATACTGTTTATAATTTTTTTCATTAAGGGTATTCTCTAATTTCAATAATAAATGAAAAATATCTTCATGAAATCTATTTAACACCAAAAAATAGTAATAAAATATAAGATATAAATATTTATCTTCTCCATTCTCTAACATTCTACTGATTCCCTTTATAAAAAAAATATCATCTAAATTTTTTCTATCATATAAAGTATAAAATATTGTCTGATTATCATATTCTAGTATTTTTAAAAAAAAAATATCTAAATCAATATGATGAATTTGTATAAAGAAAAAATTTATATAACGTTTATCATTTGTTCTTAATATAGCTTTACTTATATCATTTAAATTTTGATTAGGAAAATAATAGGTATATAAAAACATATATCTAGGATTATTACTATGAATGATCTCCTTTTCTAATATCAAAATTTCGGGCATTTCTGTATTACCTTTAGATAACTTGAGTATTCTTTCTACCAAAACATCATCCCTATTCTTTTAAGTGTTTAAACTACCCTATCATAACTTCTTATACTAGTATTATGAAACCTATTATCATTATACTATACTTACCATTTTCTATAAAGATTATCATTTTAAAGCAAAGAAAAACACTAACTATTAAGTAATATGACGATTTATCTAAACTGTATTACCCAATTAAATGATTAATTCTCATTCTGATCAGCATAAATGGATTTCCTTTTTTCTTTTCCAAAATGATAGTTGAGACACTCTTCTAATATAGTATTTATTTCTTTAATTTGTTCATTCAAAATATCTCTACGTTTCAATACTTCCTGATATATTACATATCTTTTTTGAATATCCTCTATAGCCATAATCATATCAAGCTTAGTAGCTAGATTTAACTGTAAAGATAGACTATTACAAATAAAATTTCTAATAGTTTCATATTTTTCTCCTGTTAATTCTATGAGATTTTGAATTTTAATGGATTTTTCAAATTGGGACATCAAAGTTTGTACTATAGTTTGAATTTTTTGATTATATAAAGTTAACGCATTTTCTACTTGTTCTACATAATCTGAATTTTCTTCATCAAATGAATCAATTCTTTGCTCCATCTTTCCTATTAATATTCCTTTTTCATTCTTTTTGCTATCAAAATAAACCCCTACATTCTCATTAATTTTTGTAATAATTCTATTACCACAAAGAACCGTTCCACATTGTTTAAACCTTTGGTTGTAAAGAACTCCATCCACAAAGTCATAACCATCTATGGAATAACATGCTGCTTGGGAATGACCTGGTATATTTCTAATTTCAAAATCATCAAAGGTAAAAGTTTCATAATTCCAAGAGCTTTTAGTATCATTATTATATCCAAAGCATTTTTCTAAAAGGACATTCCCATTTATACTAATAGCACAAGTTACTGCTTCTTGATTATTTGTTATCTCTTTATCTATCAAGATATTTACAATTCCCTTTTCACTTTCATAAGATATTATACTTCGATCTAATTTCAATAACTTTTCTTCTACACTATCCCATAATATTTTTGCCATAGTCTATACTCCCTCTATATAAAACTAATATTTATTTTCTATTATCTATAATATTTATTACTTCCCCTATGTACATTCGATGAATAGGTTCCTTCTTATAAAATCGATCAATCTCACTTTGTGGGATACTATGATTATCAATATTTTCAATATCCATATCTTGAAAATAAATCTTTCTACATACAATTGTTAGTTTAGCCTCTTGAAACGAAATCCCATTTTCAAGAAAGTTAGGGGTTAGTTTAATAAGAGAAAGCTTATTACTATCCCTTCCAGATTTACTTCCCAATATAGCTAAATCTTTTTTATATTTTAAATCATAAAAACTAATAGTATAATATTCATTAGTTTCTAAAAATTCATAAGTATAACGATTGGGTTTGATGTAAATAGTAGCTACAGGTTTATTCCAAATTGTTCCAAAGCCTCCCCAACTAATCGTCATAGCATTAAATTTATCTTTTGTTCCAGCTGTTACTATTGCCCATTTTTGATCAAGATCATAAAATGGAGCTAAATGAAAATTTTCTAAATCCATAATTTTTTCATCTCCATAAATTAACTTATACTATTGTACCATATTTATATCTATATATAAAAGAAATAATATTAAAATTCTGATTAAAAAACAACACCGATAAATCGATGCTGTTAAAATACAAATAAATTTTTCATATTTTACTTATCTTTTAGATCTCAAATATGCCAAAATACTAGACATTCCTACCATACAAAATAGTACAATAACAACTTCAAAAGCATTGTATTCTCCATCTAGCCAATAATCTACCACATTTTTCATTTCTTTGCTATTCTTCTTAGAATCTACATCTAATTTATGAGCCTTTTTTGTTTGTTTTACATTATTTGTTTTCCTTTTTCTTTGTTTTTCTTTTTTAACAACATTAGAATTTTTTTGTAAAGTACTCATTTTATTATTTTCTTTAGTAGACTCTTTTGATCTATCTTTTTTAGTTATAGATACCGTATGCTTTCTAGTATTCTCTTTTTTACTCTGATTTTTATTCATATGATCCTCTGATGAATTATCTTTTTTAGAATCATCCTTAATCACAATCTGTATCTTATGCATGGATACATTTTTATCTGAATCCATAACACTATAAGTAACAGGGTAATTTCCAGATTTATAAACATTTAAATTTGTATGAATCTTTGTATTACTTTTGCTAATTTTCAATTTTCCATCTTCATTATCATTAACTTCTATTAAAGAATATAAATCGATATTAGAACCTATAGAATACTCGTAAGTCTCACTAGAAGAAATAATATATGGTAAACCACCTCGTTTTATTCTATAAACAAATTCAAAGTATGGCTTTTGGTCTTCTTCTCTTAAACTGTTATAAGCGGCAAGTACATCCGATTTTACTTTAAAATTTTTAATCCTATTATTTAATTCTTCATCTATTACTTGATTTTTATAGGCTTCAATGATTTCAATCAATTTTGCTTTCAAATTTTGATAAGATAATTCATCTACTTCTGCTTCACTCATACCATCAACTCTTAATCCATTAGACATGACAATATATTGTGTTTTCTTATTTGGCGCACGTAATGTTGTAACTTCCTTACCAGTCAAAGTACTATAAAATTTTACTTTGCTTGCATATCTATCTGGATAATAAACCTCAACGACATATCCTGGTTTAATTTCTACATCATGAGCACCTTGATTATAATCGAAATATGTACCATTTACAGAATCATCAGAGATAAGTTTTCCATCTTGATCATAAATTCTTACATACTCACCACCATGCATAGAGGCACCATTTGGATATTCAATTCTAACCTTTGTATAGGCATCTTTAAATGTTAAACGACAACCGATTGTATTAAAATAATAGGATAAAATATCCATTCGTAAATAATTATCATATTGAACATCATCTATTATCTTATAAGAATACGTATAACTATTTTTGACCCCTTCTTTTATATAAACAGGAAAATGATCTTGATTATATTCGTTATTAATTGGCATTTGGATATAATAATTTCCTACTGGTAGATCTTCTATCTCCACATTTGGAGATGTAATTTCTATTTGTTTTATAATATTGTTTCCTGATTTTATTCGAAGAATTTTTCCTTTGATATCAGAAAAATTCTTAATTTCAATATGAATTGACAGATTTCCAGTAACATTATATTTTTCTAAAATATCATTCGTAACTAATGAATACTTTCTATTAATATTTTCTCCTTCTAATATTTGTTCTAATGACGAATCATTTACAGTATCTTTTAAAATACTTAACATAGGATAATCCTTTGAATATATTTCATCTTTTACATTATTGGCAATATCAAGTCCCCATGCTTCCATATATGGAATAATATTTACATGATATATATCAGCAAGAGCTAAAGCGTAAATATTTTGATTAGAATTAGCATCCACTAACAAAGTATGATTATTTAAGTGTTCTCGATACCAACTAAATATCTTTGAATAAGTGGTTCCCCCTTCAAATGTATCAAATAAATTTACAATCATATATAATCTAGTACCAACTTCATTAGAATTCCAAGTACCACCATTTTCTCTATTAGCATTTCGATTATTTTCAGTTGTACTTAAATTTCCTAACCAATCTCCTGGATAGAAATAAATATCCTTATCAACTTGAATATAATGACCAATAATATTATTCCCGGTTTCTCCTAATCCCATAGTTCCTTTACCAAGATTTCCTTGATATCCATGAGCTAATTCATGTAATCCTCCCCAGTTCATTTGAAAAAATGAAGAGATAGAAGAGTTATTGATACCAACATGGTGTCCAGCGTAATAAGCTGCCCCTGCTCCATGCGCATTCGCCTTCACTAAGTATTTGGTCCTAACATTCTGATCAGTTAATTTTTCAGGATTTAAATCTAATCCAACATATTCATCCATTTTGTCTACCACTTTTTGATAATATTCCAAAAATTGATCAAATGTTTTAAAACTATTTCCATATAAATTATGGTTTACCATTTTGTCAATATCCGCAAACGGGGTTATAATAGTTAACACTTCGTTTTCTACTACCCCATATGTATTTTTAGAGGTCTTCCATTTTTGTCTAAACTCTCCTTCATCATCTTTGTAATGATAGTAATTTAATGGTTGTATAGTCCCGTCATATTCCAATTCTATTTTAAAAGTTTTATGAATATTAATATCGTTTCTTTTCAATATAGTTGAAGTTAAAACTGGTACAGAATCATAATTTACCCCATTTTTGGAATTTGAAAGCGTTATCCATTCTCCATTATTTGGTATATTCATAGAGCCTTCTTTCCATGAATCATTAGCCATAAAACCAACACTAATTTGATTATCTGCTGATAATATGCGCGCTTTTATATTTTGTCCTGCTGCCAAATAAACACCAAGGATTTGACGGTCTCCACTATTGCATCTAGAGAACCCCGCTAAATTCATATTCCAAGTAGATGGAATGGTATAAAGTGTTCTCTCTACATTAATTTTAGATTCTAAATTAGGTTCTATTTCATTTGTTGTATCCTGAATTTCTTCTTTTTTCTCATTTAAAGAATTAGCTACATCTAGAGTTTGAGGATTTATAACATCTTGTTCTTCTACTATTTGATCATTAGAAATATTCGAAGTTTCTTCAACAGAATCCTCCACCTCTTCAATTGTCAAGTCATTTTCTTTTAGATCATTTACATCATTAAGTTGCGTTGTTCCCTCTGGTATTTCATCTATTTCTTTATTTGACTCCTTTTGTATATTATTCTCCTGATTAGAAGATAATAAAGAATTATCTAAATTATCTACTTTTTCTCGTTTTTCTAAATTTTCTACTTCTGTTGACTGTTTTTGTTCTACTATTTTTTGTTCTTCTGGTCCTTTTACTATAACAGGAACAACAATAGAAGATTTATTTCCATGCGAATCTGTAACCTTATAAGTAATGTTATAAGTTCCAATCTTATTTACATTTACCTCTCCAGTATGAGTAATATAAGGAGTTAAATCTCCATCTTCAAAGTCTTTTGCGAAAATTCTAAATCTTGCATCCTTAACATCAAATTCTTTTACACTCCCTATGGTAAATGTTATTTTGGTAGCCCCATAAAAAACTGGCGCATTTTTAGTATTCTAATAACTATTCTCGTTTTTTCTTATGTTATCTTCTGGTTGAGCATTTACTTTAAAACTATAAAATAAGATAAAACAGCTTAAAGTGGCAATTGATATCAATAAAAAAAACTCGAGTCTTTTAATAAACGTAGATTTCTCCATAAAATTTTCCCCCTTTTTTATTAGTCAGTATGCTATCATATTTTCCAAAAGATTGCAAGTCTCCAGTCTTTAATCTTAATATATTATATTACCTTACTTAATTATTTGTTTATAATTGTCTTGTCATTCAACAAAATCTTCTGTAAAAGATTCATTAGAATTTTTAATTTTATCAATAAATTCTTGTTTATCATTCAAATTCAAAATCTTAAGACATTCCCATATTGTGCAATCATTAAGACTAGTATTAAATTTCTTTAATCTTTCAAAAAATCTATCATCTTTTTTATACTCCTCTAAAATATAAATAGCTATTGGAATTCCCACTATATACCATGTATCCTTAAAAATTGCTTTTTGTTGAATAGTATAGTGTTCAAATATATCCATGGTCATCATATAATTATGATCATCAAAAAGTTCATTATATAATTCTGGATTAATATCGCCCTTCTTCTTATATAGTAAAATAATTTTATATATATAATATAACTTAGAAGCATAAAGAAATAGTAAACTTCCAAGATTTTGAAAGTGCTTCTTTTGATCTTCTAAATATGAACCATCTAGCTCTTCACAAAAAATAAGTTCCCCTCCATAAGATAACGCTTCTGTTAATAAATCACTAACAACATTCCTCTTGTCTTTGGGTTGATTGATATAGTGCAGCAGTTCATGAATCAGTACTATACTATCTAATAATGTCCCTTCTAAAAAAATAGTCAATCTTTTATTGTGATGATTATCATAGAAAGAAATGCCATCTTGGATTGTACGATAAAAATGATCTTTTCTTTTTTCATCTTTCTCCTTTAACATTAAAATTTTCTTTTGAATAAGTTCCTCGATATTAATGGGAATATGATGGTGATTAAAAAAGGTTTGAGATAAATGAATAGTTTCTTCTTTACTAATGATCGTATAAGAAATATCATGAAAATCTGTATTGTTATAAAAATGATCATATGTTCTTCTTATATAATTTGTTAAATTGTATAAATCCTCTATTGTATCTATTACAAAAGAGTTTCCTTGGAAAAATGATAAATTATCAAACCACTTTTTATATTGTTCAATCCTTTTTGGACTAATCATTTTTTGTAGTTTAGAATATTCATCCAATATTTCTTTTTCCTGTAGAGAATACGTTTTTAATAAATCATGATATTTAGAATTTTGAGCCAGTAAATCACTTCTTTTTAGTGCAAATAACCAAATAATTTCTTCTCTATCTAACATATCTATAAATTCTTTTTTAACAGTTTCTTCCATCTTATCTATTTGAATATCATGATAAAAGATTAATTTAGAAACAGAATTTTTTATATTCTCATCTAATTTATAATGATTAGCAAAGTTAAGAAAAATCTTTTGTGATTCTATCCAGTGCCCATAAAAATGACCAATTCCTTTTTCATCCTCTTTATATACTTGAGGTTTACCAATATCATGAAATAATGCAGCTAAACGAAGAATTAAGTTGGATGGGACATGGTCAACAACATGAAGAATATGTTCATATACATCATAAATATGCCATGGATTATTTTGATGAAATCCCCTACATTTTTTTAATTCTGGAATAAGTGAAAATACAAAACTTTCATGTTCTAAAATAGATTGACTTGGCTTTTCACTTGTTAGAATTTCGTATAACATTTCTATCTTCATATTATTCATTCCTATCTATGACACCATATCTTTTACTTCGTTTTCACTTTACATTCTAATGAAATACTATCTAAATCATTTGGAACATATAAATTTCCAGAAAAATAAGGCTTATTTTCTTGTAAATATCGGTCTTCTCTATGATTAAGATCTTCATCTTTTATATGGTATAAAATCAAATTTTTTACATTCAATTTAGTAGCCATTTCACAAACATCTTTTGCAGTTATATGACCTTTTTCATAAGGTCTTTTTACATCTTTTTCACTATCCAAACAAAAGGCTTCATGGATTAAAAAATCAGCATTTTCTACTAAATCATAATTCTTCTCATCTAAGGGTTCATCTCCATTACATACTAAAATTTGTCCACTAAGTGTTTTTAAATAAAATCCATATTGTACTTCTTTTTTAGCATAAACATCATAAAAAATAAAATTTTCTCCTAATATAGAAACTTGTTCTCTATTTTCAACAGAAATAAGTTGAATTTTATCATCCAAATAATCACTTTGTCTTTTATTTAAAATCAATTTGGCAATTGTGCGAATTGCATCTGTTGTGATACTTGATGCATAAATGTGAACATCCTCTTTATATTCGCCAGACATCATTGCAAGCGCTATCTTTCGAATCAACCATATAATCCCTATAATATGATCAATATGATTATGTGTAACAAAGATATTATGGATAGAGCTAGGAGGAATTTCTGCCTTTCTTAACTGCTCTAAAATATGGATTCCCCCCCCGCCATCAACTAGCATATATTCTTGATTTTTTTTAAGAGCAAAACATGCGTTATAAAATTGAATGGAACTAGCAGAACCTGTTCCTAGCATCATTAATTCCATTGAAAATCATCTCCTCTATAAATTTTTTCTATGTAGAAGTTACTTCTTTTATTTTTTATTTTTAAATATTTATTTCTAATCCAACTCCCACTTCCATTATATCTAATTTTTTTGCCATTTCTATTTTTGCTTTTAGTGAAACGCAGTGACAAGGATATAATAATTTGATATTATTTTCTTCTAAATATTTTATAGTTTTTTCTAGTCTCTCATTTATATCAAACAAATGAAAACCACCGATAACTCCATATATTCTATCATCGTTGCAAACTTTTTTAGCATATTCTAAAATATTACAAATACCGCTATGGGAGCATCCAGTTATAACAAATAAACCATTATTGCTTTTATAAACGATTGCCGAATCATCGTTTATTGTATCATCGATTTTTTCTCCATTAACAATACTTTTTCCAATTGAATATCTTTGTTCAAAATCATTCAAAGTAGGAATCTCCCCTAAATATGTAATATGTTCACTAATTTGAACTGGTTCTTTAGATAAATTTAGTCGGCAAACTTTAAAAAGTTCTTCCTTAGATAAAGGGCTCCCAATATATAATCCTTTTGAATCTTCTTTATAATCAAAACAATCCGGATGGGCAATTAATTGGGTATTTCTTTTATTCTCAAAAAAATATTTTAAACCGCCTGTGTGATCATCATGCCCATGAGATATTACTAATTTATTTACACTATTTAAGTCAATACTCATTTTACCTGCATTTTCTAAAAAAGTATTGGAATACCCTGTATCAAATAATATTTTATCATCACCATCTTCAATATAATAAGAGACTCCTGGTTCTCCCAAATAATATTCATCAATAAAGGTATTATTATCTTCCAACACTTTTAATTTCATTTTCAATTTCCTTTCATATTTATTAACCCTCTAACTCATGTTTTAATTCATCAGAACAATAAAAATTCATATACTCAATTCTTTCTTTTTCACTTAAATCACAACTATTATTTTTAAACATATTTTTTAACTTTTTATAATCACCATTAATGCTTTCATGACTGGCAACAATCATATTCATTTTAGATACATTTGTTAAATCCAAGTTTATCCCATTTATTTTAGCAAGTGACTCTATAAATATTCTTTGACTTCTACCATTACCTTCACGAAAAGGGTGTAAAGCATTAATATCTGCAAATAATTCCACTAATTTATCTAATGTTGTTTCATTATCATAATCTACAAAGTATTTTTCTTTTTTTAATTTATTAAATACATCAGTACCAAATGATTCTATATGTTCTGTTAAGCAAAATAAATCTTGTTTAGCAATATTACAATTTCTTATATCTCCTGCCCATCTATAAATATCTTGAAACAAATATTTATGAATATCTTTTAAATACTTAAAATCAAAATTTCCTTTTAATGGTTTTTCATTTAATTCATAGGTCCTTAAAGATACAAGTTCTCTTTCAGCATTAAATAAATCTTCATCATTTGTTATATTCAATTTATTTATTAAAATGTCAGTATCTTTATAACAGTAATCAGCGGTTTTTTCATAAGTATATTTGTATTTATTATCCATAGATTCTCCTATATTTTTCTAAAACTTTTTTTCTTTCTATTTCAGTTGTTGACTTTCCAATTATACAATTATAAAGCTTTTGTTTTATTTCTTTAGTTAAAGGCATTCCTTCTTGTGCCATTGCACCATCAATTTTTTTTATTTTTTCTTGTATTTCTTTTTCAGTCTGATTTTTACTATTATTCATTAATATCACTTACTTTCCTAAAGTTTCTAACATATTCATTATACTATAAAAGTCCTTTTTAATCATCAATTTATAGAGATAAATTAAGGAAAATGCTTTCGCTTGGGTACCTTGGGTACTGTAGTTATTATCAAACTATATAGAACACTATTTACTACAACACATTACTTATGCTTTATTTTCCCACCATCAATCAACATATATTCTTGATTTTTTTTAAGAGTAGAACATGCGTTATAAAATTGAATGGAACTAGCAGAACCTGTTCCTAGCATCATTAATTCCATTGAAAATCATCTCCTCTATAAATTTTTTCTATGTAGAAGTTACTTCTTTTATTTTTTGCTTTTGTACTGCCTGCATTTGTTTTGAATCTTCTATTTTTTCTTCTATCTCTATATTTTGAAGTACTAATCTTTCTTTCATCTCTTGTATTTGTTTTAAAAGATTGCTGACTGTTTCATTATAATACATAGCATATCTTTCTAATAATTCTTGTTCTATTTCATTAACTTCTAGTAAAGAATTCACGTTAATTTCTTTCGCTTTCCATAACATATCCTGCTTTTTTTCTACTTCTTCAATAATTTTTTTGTAGTTTTCTATTTGTATTTTAGTAGAGTCCATCTGAATAATTTTTTTCATCTTTTTTATTTGAATATTGATTAAGATGGCAGATGTGAAACAACCAAAAAATTTATTTTTGAATAATTTTACTGGAACAAGAGAAATAGTAAGACGAATAATGGTTGTAATCATTAATTTTATCTTAGTTAATATTTTTTGTTGTTTTGGTATCATATTTAAATATTCCATTTCTCTTTGAAAACGTTGAATTTCATCATTTTGCTTTAAAAGATAGCGATCGACTAAAGAAAGACAGTTAGTAGCATCCATTTTTATTTCCTTATTTATTTGTTCTTCTTTTTTCTCTTCATCTTTTTTTTCTTTTTCACTTTCTTGCTTTTGGGATGGCATTACTGTTTTTTCTTTGTTCTTTTCTACTACTTTAAATAAAGATTTTTTTAAAGGTGAACTTTCTATTCCTTGTTTTATAGCAACTGAATTTACACCATTTTTGATTAGAGAATTCTTCTTTGAAATAGTATTCATAATATCTTCTTGGGACTCTAAATTAGAATAATTATCATCATTTTTAGGCGTAAAATTAGAATTAGAATTCTTTCCTTTTGTAGTAGTGTGCAATGGACTATCTTCCTTTTTAATGGATAAAACACTATCTTTTTTAAAATAAATATCTTCTACGATTTTCGTTGTTGCAGATCCAACTGCATGTAATGATAATCCCCCAAGCATTTTCACGCCTGTTTTTATTTTCTTTTTTAAGGAAGAAGATTTTTTCTGTTTTTCTTCTGATTTTTCCTGTTTTTCTTTCCTAACTACTCCTTTTTTTTCTTTTAAAATCTCTTTTGTTTCTTCTTTTTGGTAATCTTGTTTCTCCATTTCTGTTTGCTTTTGGTTTATTTTTTGATCAATTATTTGAATCATTTTTTTAGTTTCTTTCTTTTTTTTAGGATCAAGAATAGGAATTTGGGAAACTTCTTTTTTAATATTTATTACTCTTTTTTTGATAGTAGATAGAGCTTCCTTTTCCACTACTGAATCTAATTGTTTAGAAACTTGAATCAATTCTTTTTCGATTTTTTTTATTTTCTGTTCTTTTTTCTTTTTAGATTCTAATAAGCCTAAAAAAAGTCCTAAAATTGTAAGTGAAATAATTTTTAATCGACTATATTTTTGAATCTCTTTTTTCTTTTTCTCCTCTAACTCTTCTTGTTTTTTCTTTTTACGCTTTCTTAGAATATTTAGAAATGTTTTAATTTTATTAATAATAGATCCTTTTTCCCTCATAAAATCACCTGAATTAAATATGGTTATTATACCATGTTTTCAAAAAAAAGGAAAACTTTATAAGCTCTCTTTTAAACCTTTTTTTATATTGTATATTAATTGTTTTTCTCTTAAATCTTGAAAACTATTTTCTTCTTTCTTATCTGATTCAAATTCAGTTTGAAAATTTGGAAAAAATAATTGAAGATATTCCTTTGCTGCTTCAATCATTCTCTTTTGTATCAATACAAAAATAGCCTCTAATTTAATGAAGTCTAGTCCTTCTACTCCCCATTCCTCTAAATTATTAAAATATCCCAGAATATCGGAGATATTGCCAAACTCAATAATTTCTCGTATATGATCCATATAAAGCGATCCTATGTATTCTTCTTCCATCTTACTACTTCCCCCTAACTTAAATAAATGATTAATATCATAACATATATTTTAACTTACTAATATATTAATAAGTTAATTCTTTAAATTCAGTAATATTACACACTCATCTTTATTGACTCAATTGGTCAGAACACCCTGTCTTAGAAGTATCAGGAAAACCATATTCATAATTAGAATAGGCTCCTGTCTTCTTTTTTATTTGAATTTGAAAATCTGATGGTATTTTCTCATTTGTAACAGGATCTTTAATCTCTTTGGAGTCTAAATAGCCTCCCTTTACTAGGTCCTGTAAGGTAATCATTTTTCCATCTCCAAGTTCTGTATTATGTTCTGCACCATAAGAACGAGCAGCTTTTAATATATTTTGATATTGAGTAACACATAGTTTTTTTTCTGATTCATCCATTTTCTTTGTAACCATAGGAACAGTAATCATTGCAATAACTGCAAGTACAATCAAAACAGCTAATAATTCTATGAGTGTAAAAGCGTCTGTATTTTTCATAATCCACCTCAACTATAATTATAGTAACATAGTCTGTTTGTTTTATCAATAGAAAAAAGAGCTTTAGCTCTTCCATAATTGATAACCTTTTGCTAAGAGTACTTGAGAAAATGGTGCGCGATAAATAAAATCTGGATGTTTAGAACAAATGGCTTTTAGAATCTTTTTTACAATCGATTTTAATTCCTTTTTTTCCATCAAACGAAAGAAAAAAGTCTCCCGTGTTCGAATGGAATCAAGTAAATAATTAAAGTAAGAATCTACATCCATCCATTCATATTTATTTTCTAACATTACTTGATTAAAACCTGTATAATAAAGTCCAGGTTCAACTAAACAAACTTCCACTTTACTGTCTAACAATTTTAATTCTTTTCTTAAACACTCGGTCATTTTAATAATACTAGCTTTTGTAGCACAATAACTTCCTAAAAAAGATAGGGGAATTATTCCTGCTAAAGAAGCAATATTAATAATTCTACCCTTATTTTTTTTCATCATCGTTTTTAAAATAAGCTGTTCTACTTCTAAATAAGAAAATACATTGGTTTCAAAGTTTTTTCGAATCTTGGAAATAGGAATTTCACTCATTGATCCCCCATATCCAATCGCAGCATTGTTTACAAAAATATCAATATCTAAATGTTCTAATTTTTCTCGATCTTTCGCATTTGTTATATCCAATTTAAAACACTCTACATTATCAAAATTCTCATATTTCTTATAAACCATTTCCAATTGTTTATCGTTATGAACAGTAACATAAATAAAGAATTTTTTAGAAATTAGCTGATCGATTACAGCACTTGCAATTCCACTTCTAGCACCAGTAAAAAGAATTTTTTTCATAATACCACCAATAATAGTGTTTTCTAAAATTCATGATCTATACAAATATTTTTTTGAAATACAGTAGTATCCACCTTTTGATATCCAAGCTTTTGATAGCATGCATGGGCAGCTTTTCTATAATTAAAAGAATAGAACTTTAAAAAAGCAATTTGATTTTGATAAGCAATTTCTTCTACTTTGTTCAACATTTTGGTGGCAAGTTTTTTTCTTCTAAAGTCCTGATCAATACAAAAATAACTAAGCCAATAATAAACCTGATCATCTTCATAACTATATTTTTCCTCGAAAAAAATATGCCCAACTATTTTCTGATTATATAAAGCAACTAAAGACTTCCCATTACAACTATATTGATGCATATTTTTATACAATTGACTAGGATTTTTGATATGAAAACATCTATTAATTAAAGAAATCGTTTCATCAATATCTTCTTCTTGTAACAATCTTACATCCAACATCTCCGTCATCCTTTTCTATTTTCTTCTGCTTATTTATAATATCATAATCTTATCTAATTGTATAGAATAATTTATAAAAATTAACATTCGATTCACTACTTCTTATTTAGTTTTAATATTTTCTTCTTTTGATTTATAATCTTTACTATATCGTCATTTAATCGTTCTCTTTCTGTAAGTTTAGGAAGCATCAAATTTAATTTTTCTTCTATTTGGTCATAAATACAATCATCAATATTGGAATGAAATTTAAAATAACCATAAAGTCTTTCATTTAAGGCATCGGAATATCTACGAATAGGAGATGTAATTTTACAGTAAGGAATTTTTTCATAGTTTGTTAAACTATAATAATGTTCCTTATCACTATAATTACGATAAATCAATGGATAGTTGTTTTCTAAGCAATCCTTGGCAACAAAATGATTTGTTAAAATAGAATAAGTACTTACAAGTTGTCTTGATTTCGATGTAATTGATTTTTGAGTAAAAGGATAATCTAATGGATAAGTCAATGAAGAAATTGTTTGATAAAGTAGATTTAATACTTCCTCTTTTTTAGGATTATCACATGAATTGTCTAATATTTGATTGACCATATCATAGCTAAGTCTTTCTGATACATTAATTACAGCTTGGCTACATTGATATGATATATTACCTAATAAATCAATATAAAAACTATATTTTAACACCTTTCTAGATTCACCAGCCATTAATGATGCATAATTTTCAGCAATGGTTTGTGGTAACATATGATAAGTATAATCTCTTAAATAGATGCTAGATGCTTGATCAAACGCTTTTTCATCAATAGCCTTTGTGAAATAATCTCGAACATCTGATATATAAACATGAATGGTTGTTCCATATCCATTTTTTGATATAGAAATAGCATCATCAATATCCTTGGTTTTCTTATCGTCAATAGTGATAATATACCCTGGTTCCTCTTCTTTTTTAGGATCTATTATCATTTGTGGAATATCAATAGGAACATTTTTACATCGCTTTTTACATTCCTTTAAATAATTCTGATATAATACCAATTTGCGATACTTTTCCTGTAAACTTAATTGAACCGATTGTTGTTTATCAATTGTTAAATGATGATTCTTTTCTATTTCCTGTTTTAAACAGATAAGATACTGATCATAATCAGGATTAAAATGTTTTTCTTGCTTTTGATGAATTAACTGAATCATTGTATGAAGAATCTTTTCTAAATCATTTAAACAAGCCAAATCATAATTTATATCAATAAAGTGTTTTGCTTTTTTCCCTATTTTAATTACAGGAAAAAAAGAAGATAAAGAATTCAGATTCATAATATATATCATCAATAAATTAAAAAAATCATTATAGTTATCTTCTTTATAAAAGGAGGGAATTTCTAATTTTTCTTTTGGTTTAGTTATATTTTTTTGTAGTGGAATTTCATCATTTTTTTCAATAAAATTATATTCTAATTGTCGAAGAATTTTCTGTAAAAATTGATAATAATCTTTATACCTATAATTTGTATTTTCAATTTTCTTTTTCAATTTTTCAGAAATCAACTCATAAGATGAAGTTATTTTTTCTTTTGGATAAAAGTTTAAATAATATATAATTCTTAATATATATGTATTGTTAGACAATATAGATGTTAACTTCAACTGATCAATTCCTTGTTCTAATAAAAATAAGAGTTTCTTAATTAATACATTATCATCATCTATCGATAGTGATTTTTTCAATTTCTCTAAAGAAACTTTTTTTCGATTTAATTCAAAAATTATTAACCGGTTATTCATATTCCCACCCACTGTTTTAATAATATAACATATTCAAAAAAACATGTAAATAAAAATACTACTAAATGATATAACATTTCAGTAGTACTATCTTTTTTATAAAATAAATTAAAAATTTAACATTAACCATTCTGGTTTAATCAACATTAAAATTCCAATTAGTAACATAATAATTCCTCCAATTAAATGAGAATATTTACTATACTTATTTGAAATTCCAGTTACCTTTAAAGTTACCATAGCAATAACAAAAATAATAATATCATCTATTAGAAAAAAGACAATATAAATAAAGATATATAGCATATAATGAAGGGTATTTAAATTGCTAAGAGAAAGAATTTGAGTAAATAATAAAGGAAGCCCTGCCGAACATGAAAGTTCAATAAAATTAACAGAAATAGCTAAAGTTATCACTCCTATTAAAGCAAGAATAAGACTTTTTTCTAGAGTAAACTTTTTTATTTTTTCTATTATATTTTTTCTTTTTTTAGAGTCTACCACTTCACATCCAATATCATTTTTTATTGCTTTATAATAACTTCTTAAATTGAAACCTGCTCCAACTAAGGCAATTAAAGCAATCACTGTTCTTAACCATATAATGGTATTCATTTTAACAGCTATATTTAGCCAAGCAACCATAAAGAGCAAATAAATTATAGCCGAAGAAAATAAAAATGTCAGTCCTAAAATCCACATTCTCTTTCGATTTTTTGTTCCAATTAACATACTAATCAAAAATAATAATACCCACATAGCACAAGGGTTAAAACCATCTACAAGTCCCATTACGGTTGCAATAATCGGAAGAGAAACTTTTTTCACATCAACTTTTCCTAATATAGGAACATCTTTCATTGTGTCTTCCTTTTTTTCTTCCGGTTTTTTAACAGAAGGTTCTTTTTTAGAAATCGTTTTTCCATCTATCACTTCTTTTACAATATCTTCACAACCTTCTTCTAAACAGGTAGTTATATTTTTTTCAATTGTAGTTTTAGTATTTTCATTAAATCCCACCATATAGTGATCTCCAATAACCGTAAAAGGAACATAATTGCTATTGGAATTGAAAGCAGATTTCACTTTTTTCAATAATTCTTGGTTCTCTTCTTTATACCAGACTTCATACAAATGAACTCGCAAGTTAGGATACTTATCTTTTAATTGTTCTAAATATTCTCGCTCTTTCGCACAATGGGGACATCCATCTCCATGAAATAAATATAGATTTACCTCTTTAGCTTGTACAAAAATAGGAAATAAACATAAAATTCCAATCACCAAAAGTTTCTTTAATTGCTTCATATACTACTCCTTAATTGTTCTATATACTCTACCATTTCTTTTTTAGTTTTTTCTCCTACAATTCGACCAATTTCGATATTCTTCTCATTCAAGATAATAATCACGGGGATTATTTTCCCTATTTGATATTTTTCTACTTGGGTCTCATCCATATCATAATCCAATTCCTCAAATAAAAAAGTAGGATATTCTTTTTTTATTTCTTCCCAAATTGGTAATGTCAAAATACAACTAGAACACCATAAAGCACTAATTCTAATGAATTTCATAGAACTCCTCCTACTTTAATTTTAATTGGTAATAGCATTCATCGAATGCTTTTAAAAATACTTCTATCTCTTCATTGGTTGTTAAACCAGATAGACTAATTCGAAGACTATGTTCTGCACAATCTTCATTTTTTGTTAATTCCAATACAGCCCGACTAGTAGTACTGTTTGAACAAGCACTTTGAGTAGAAATATAAACATGGTATTCTTCTAAGGCATGTAAAAAAGTTTCTGGTTTTGCGAATAAGACACTAATGTTTAAAATATGAGGAAGACAATACTCATTACTATTAATAGTAACCTCCTTATAAGTACTCAGTTTTTCAATCAATTTAGTTTTTAAAAATTTAACATGATTGTAATAATCCTGAATATTAGAATCTATTAAACGTAAAGCCTTTGCCATAGAAGCTATTAGTGGTAAGGCAGGAGTTCCACTACGAAATTTGGTAGTACTTTTTCCCCCATGAATGATTGGTTCTAGACTAATGTAATCCTTTTTTATAAGACAACCAAATCCTTTCATTCCATAAAATTTATGAGCAGAAAAACTAACCAAATCGACTTTTTTTAAATTCATTTTCACTTTTCCAACACTTTGTGTAGCATCCACATGAAAAAAACATTTTTCATTTTGCAACATCTCTGCGATACGTTCAATAGGTTGTACAAGACCTGTCTCACTATTAACAGAAGCAATCGTAACCAAAATTGTATCATCATCAATTAATGTTTCTAAGTGTTCCAAATCTACAATTCCGTGTTCATTTGTATGCACAAACTCTACTTCAAATCCTAATTTTTGCAAATAACCAATTGGACCGTAAATAGAAGAATGCTCTAAATTCGTAGTAATAATCTTTTTCCCACGATTTAAATATTTTAAAGCGATTCCTTTAATCGCTAAATTATTGGACTCTGATGCACCGCTTGTATAAATAATCTCTTCGGGTTTAACACCCATTAAATCCGCTATTTGATTGGTCGCACTTTCTTCTAATTGTTTTGATTTTATCCCTAGTTTATGTAAAGAGTTTGGATTTCCTATAAATTCAAGACAAGTTTTTTGAAAACTTTTTAAAACTTCTTCATCTACTGGAGTTGTTGCTGAATAATCTAAATATACCATATTATCACCTTTTTGATTATATCATTATTTTTCTTATTCCACAATCAATTTGACATAGAAAAAATAGAATGCTAAAATAATCAAGTCCACATTAGAAAGGAGAAACTTTTATGATGAAAGTTCTATACGTTTGTGATGAACAAACAATATCAAAGTATTCGGTTACTTTTGATAAGGCAAAATTAAAACGCAGTATTCAAAATATTTTAAATAAAAATTTAGAAGAGTATTATTACAGGGAAACGATAGTATCTACAAATTCAACGATTTATTCTCATATCCAATCATCTTATGATTTGGTTTGTCATTTATCTAGAATACTATTAGAATCAGAAATGATAGATTTATCTGAATTAAAATTATTAATGAATTCTTATAATTCTATGATGCGTACTCCCCAAACATTTATGGAAATATCTGAAGTACTTTCCAGTGGGGAATATGAATTAGAAGAGGTCTTTCAATTAAAAGAAGTCCTTACTTTTATTAAAGTAGCATCTAGACTAGGAGTGTTAGAACAATCCAATAATGGAAAAGATTTACTTACAATCGCAACTTCTAATATGCAAGTATTAAATAACCTTCCAAATCAAGAAAATATAATACCAACAAATCAAAAGACTATTTCCAAATAGTTCTTTTTTATGAATGATCAAAAAACAACTATTCAAGTAATAGTTTCTCTTATCTATAATATACTATATTGGTGATTTCTATGTTTCGATTCATTGCTCATCGTGGAAATGATGATGGGTTTTTAGAGAATACAAAAGAAGCCATTTTAAATGCTTTATCCAAACCTTATATAGATGGAGTTGAATTTGATATTCGAATTACCAAAGATAATCACTTTATAATTCATCACAATGCTACCATTTTGGATAGCAAAAAATCTGGCCTTATTAAAAATATGACATTAAGACAATTAAAAAAAGTTGAATTTGAAAAACGAAAGAAAAAATATAAACTAGCTACATTAAAAGAAGTTTTAAAAGAAATTAATAATCAAAAAATCATTATTATTGAAATCAAAGAAGAAATAGATTATTCTTTATATCAAAAGAAAAAACTCATTCGCCTATTAAATAATTACTCAAATTTAAATATCTATCTAGTGAGCTTTAATTATAAATTAATCTCTAGTATACAAAAAATATATGAAAATTCTGGCTTATTGATTGGAAAGGTTTTAAATAGAAATAAAGATATCACAAAATTTCCTTTTTTATTAATGCCACTAGATTTTTATAAAAAATATGAAGGAGTTCAAGAAATTTTCATTTGGACTATTAATGAAGCAAGACAATTAAAAGATATCAAAGAAAAAGACTACATTATTACTGACAAAGCATATGAATTGTTTATGAGTCCTTATAACCACCACAAATTGTTGTAGCAACCTCGGATATAATCATAGAATGATGATCTTTCCTTTGAAGTAATCTTGTCATTTTATAAACCTCTTTTCGTTTAATCATAATAAATAAAATCTCTTTTTCTGTATCCTTGCCTTTCCCTGATACACTTGTAACCGCGTATCCTTGATCCCGAATATAATCTGTTAGATGATTTTTCTTATCTGTGATACAAGTAATCATATTAGACCCAAGAGCAATTTTCTCTTCTATAAAACTTCCCAAATAGGATCCTACTAAAGATCCAAGGCAAAAAAATAAAATTTTAAAAGGATCTTTGGTAATATTGACAACAACAGCTCCTGTTGATAATACCCAGATAAGTGCTATTACTAATTGTAAAATAGCACCAAGTATTTTTTTACCTCCTGCAATCATAATAACTCTTAAAGTACCAATCGCAATTTCAATAATTTTAGATATAAAAATAAATATATATAAAGGTAAGTTCATAAAATCACACTCTAATTTATTTTGTGTTTTATTTTTTTTATTATACATGATATACTAATAGAGAAAGGATGATAAAAATGGATTGTATTTTTTGTAAAATCGCAAGGAAAGAAATACCTGCAAAAATCATTTATGAGGATGATGTTATCATTTCCTATTTAGATATCAGCCCAGATAGCAATGGACATACATTAATTATTCCCAAAAAACATTTTACAGATATCATGGATATAGATGACCAAACACTAATACACATTATGCAAGTAGCACGTAAAATTAAAACCTTATTAGAGGAGAAGTTAAATATTGATGGTCTTACTTTCATACAAAATAATGGAGATGTTCAAGAGATTAAACATTATCACTTACATTTAAAACCTTTTTATAACCAAAAACAAAAAATTGTACCAATCGATGAAATTTATAATAAAATAAAAATGTCTTGATGACATTTTTTGTTTTGACTCATAAAATAATTACTCTCTAAATTCAAATTCTAAATCAATAATTCGAACATAATCTCCATCAACTGCACCAAGTTCTTTTAATTGATCATCAATTCCCATTCTTCTTAATTTATTTGCAAATCTTTTGACTGCTTCTTCGGTAGTAAAACGAGTCATTTTAAGAAGTTTCTCTACTTTTTCCCCTGTTACAACCCAAACATTTCCATCTTTATGAATATGGAAGGGGTGCTCTTTTTTAAATTGATATAAAATGTGACTTTCAAATTTCTCCTCCTCATAAAGAGGCGTTTTCTTAGTGGTATCTAACATGGTAGAAAGTTTTATTAATACTTCTTTCATTCCTTGGTTATTCATAGCAGAAATTTCAAATATTGGAATATTCGTTACCTTCTTTTTAAATTCTTCTATATTATTTTTAGACATTTCTAAATCCATTTTATTAGCCAAAATAATTTGTGGCTTTTTTAATAAATCTGAATTAAAGTCCTCTAATTCTTTGTTAATTAACAGATAATCTTCATAAGGATCACGTCCTTCAAATCCGCTCATATCAATCACATGAGCAATTATTCGAGTTCTTTCAATATGTTTTAAAAATTTGTCTCCTAACCCTTCGCCTAGGGAAGCTCCTTTTATTAAACCAGGAAGATCTGCAACAACAAAAGATTTATTCTTTCCTACTCGAACAACGCCCAAGTTAGGAGTTAATGTTGTAAAATGATAGGCTGCTATTTTGGGTTTAGATGCCGAAATTTTGGAAATAATTGTAGATTTACCAACACTTGGAAGACCTACTAGTCCTACGTCGGCAAGTAACTTTAATTCTATCTTTACTTTTTTATACTCTCCAGGTTCTCCGTTTTCTGCAAAACTGGGAGCAGGATTAGTACGAGTTGCAAAAGCCATATTTCCTCTTCCACCACGTCCACCATATGCAACAGTTACTTGATCACCTTGTTTTGTTAAATCAGCAACAATTAAATTGGTTTCAACATCTGTTATAACAGTTCCAACTGGAACTTTGATAATAATATCTTCTGCTTTTTTCCCGTGTTTTGCTTTTCCTTCTCCATTGGTTCCCTTTTTTCCTTTAATAATTCGATTATAGCGTAAATCCACTAAAGTATTTAAACCTTCATCTACTTCAAAAATAATATTGCTGCCTCTTCCACCATTTCCTCCAAAGGGACCCCCCATTGGAACATATTTCTCACGTCGAAATGCCATACATCCATTTCCACCATCTCCAGCATAAAGTTCTACAATTACTTCATCTATAAACATTTCTGTCACACTCATTTCTTTTAGTATTATATCGTAATAAAGATAAAAAGACAAATAAAAAGAGCTTATGCTCTTTCTGTATAAACACTTACTTGTTTTTTATCTCTTCCAACTCTTTCAAATTTTACATAACCATCTATTTTTGCATAAACTGTATCATCACTACCAATTCCTACATTTTTCCCTGGATATATTTTAGTTCCTCTTTGACGATATAAAATAGACCCAGCTGTTACATATTGTCCATCAGCAGCTTTTGCTCCAAGACGTTTTGAAATAGAGTCACGTCCGTTTTTAGTAGATCCTTGTCCCTTTTTATGGGCAAATAATTGAATATCTAAAGCTAATAATTTCACTTTACGCACCTCCTTATATTATTTTTAAGTATTTTTTATATTGTGTTTCGAGTTCCTTTAATAAGTCCATCATGTTTTGAATTAACAAATCTACAGTAGTAGAATGTCTTAAAATATGAATTTCAATAAAGCCCTCAGCTTGTTCATAAGAGATAGCATATTGATCTACCCTCATAATTGCATTTATTGAAGTAATTACGATAGAACTTACACTCGCACAAACAATATCTTTCCCAATAACATCATAACCCGAATGTCCTTGAATAGATATTTGATTAGAATTATAATTGATTTTGATCATAATTATGCTTCAATCTTTTGGATTTCAACTTTTGTATAAGGTTGACGATGACCTTGTCTTTTACGATATTTTTTCTTTGGATTATATTTAAAAATAATAATCTTTTTTTGTTTACCGTTTTTTACAACTTTAGCGGTAACTTTAGCATTTTCGATATAAGGTCTACCAACATTCCCATCGACCATTAAAACTTTATCAAAAACAACCGTATCACCTGCATTCGCATCTAATTTTTCTACGTAAAGAATCTTACCTTTTTCTACAGAATATTGTTTTCCACCTGTTTCAATAACTGCTTTTGTCATATTTTTACCTCCTTATAAATTCTAAGACTCACCATTAAGGTACTACCCGTTTAAACCTTTTCTGTGTGGTTGTAGAGTGAGGCTCTACACATTTATAAATTTTATCATAACAACACATTATTGTCAATCATTTCAAGCATTTAAGCTTTAAATGAAGTCGAATGAAATTTTCTATAAAGAATTTCCTTTTCAGAAAAATAATGATTGTTTTCTAAAAAATAATGATTACATTCCCGCATCATTAAATGAATTTGAACTCCTTTTATCATTTTTATTTTAAAAAAGGAAAAGGAATTAGTATATCTCTCTAATATAAATTTATGAAATAAATATCTTTGTTCTTTCATTTGTTTTATGATTTGAATCAATAAAAAAAATAGAAAAATAAACATAATAAAATTTCGATAATAATAAAGAAAAAAGAACAAGAGACCTATCACTACAATGGAAATCCACCCCATTAGAAAATTAGATTTCTGATAAGGGATTCTCTTTTGAAACAATAGATTTAAAATTTTTGATCCATCTAATGGAATCATTGGAAGAAGATTAAAAAATAGAAGTGCATAATGATAAAATTGAAATAATTCTGTATTGAAATGAAATATACAAAGAAGTTGATAAAAAATAATTTGATAAATAGGACCTGCTATAGCAATTAGAAACTCCTCTTTCCATGGACGATTTAAATATTCTTCAAAAATTGTCATCCCTCCAAAAGGAAGAATGACTACCTTAGAGATATTCCATCGGTAATATAAAGCAACTGTAATATGACCTAGTTCATGGATCATAACAATTAAAAATACCAAAATAAAATCCCTAAAATTTCCAGTCAAAACAGTTAATAAAGCGACTAAATAAAATAATGGATGAATCTTAAATATGCTCTTCATAAGATAGGGCCTTTCCATCTTTTTTAAAGACCAAATATAATTTCTTATCCTTTACCTCTCCTAGTAGTTTTCCTTTTTCAACGTAATCATATAACTTAACACTTTCAGTATTGAGATTCCCATACCACACATCTGTTCCATCTACTTGTTGAATAATAACTGTCTTCCCATAGCCTTCTTTCTCTCCAATATATACTACCATTCCACTTTCTAAAATAGGAACTAAATAATTAGAGTTAACAGTTAATTCTACTCCATCTTTATATTTTTTAGAAGATTGATATATTAATTTTTCATCAAAGACCTCTTTTGTTTGCTTTTTTGCTATATCTTTAAAAGGAATAGAAGAACCAAATTGTTTTTCATACCAAGCATTAATGGATGCGAAAGAAATATTTTTTTCATAAATATATTGATAAAATTTTGTTTTCAAAGATTTATTACTTCTTAATGTAATTAATGTAATTAATGTTAAAATAATTGTAATTAAAAATTTATTTAAAATTTTTGAAAAATTGCTTTTCTTATAGTTTTTCTTTTGTTTGTTTTTTATTTGATTTCTTATTTCTTCAATATTAGGATTCATATTATCACCAATTCATTATATGTAAAAGAAAAAATTTTTTGTTTTATTTATAAGAAAGTTTAACAACAAATTTCATCATTTTATTCATAATAAAAAAATGGTTATGATAAATAATATCGAAAACAAAAAAAGTCATAAGAAATATTATAACAATATTTTTTATGATTTTCTTTCTATCAAAATGAATTATTTTTTCCAAAATATATTACACTTTCTATCTCTTAGAAAGAAACTTAATCAATTTTTGAAATATGTTTTTTTCTACTAATATAATCCGTAATAATATATAATAAAATACTATAAATCATATTTAATACTAAAGAAGAAGCAATAGAATACAACAAATCTCTGGCATTAAAAGGTAGGTAATTTAATAAACATAAAACAAAATAAACGAGGATACGATATAAAATAATAGTCATAAAACTGATAATTGCGACATTAATACTATTATTAGAAATAACAGTATTAATTTTTTGAATAATAATAGCAATTATAAAAAAAACAATAGCATTAAAACATAGTGTATTCGTATAGATAATATCATATAGTAATCCTGTAAAAAGAGCGATACCAAAATATTGATGTTCTCTATTATGAAAATATGGATAAATAATAATAAGAGATATCAAAGTAAATAAAGATTCTACAATTAAAGAATTCATCGCAATATATTTGGAGACAATTCCCTCTAAAAGAAAAGAAATAATAACAATAATAATAGAAAAACTCATGATTGCTCCCTCTTTAAAACTGTTACGTAATTGATATCATCAAAATTTACATATGGTTCAATTTCTACAGTACGAGCTAAATCAAAGTTATCTGTACTTACTCTTTTTACTCGACCAATTAAAACTCCACTTGGAAAAATATCCCCCATTCCTGTTGTTGTTACCATAGATTCAGTAGGAATTTCTGTATTTTCAGAGATTCCTTCAATCTGGAAGCAATTGGTAGAACTATCATAACCCGTTAAAATACCATAAACATAATGATTTCCTATTTCAATTTTAACAGAGATTTTATTATTAATATCCTCATTCGTTAGTAACTTAACAGTACTGTTAAAATTACTAACATTGGTAATTTTTCCAATCAATCCTTTACTAGTAATAACTGCCATATCTTTTTCAATTCCATTTTTACTTCCTTTATTAATCGTAATTGTATTATACCAATAGCCAATATCACGATTAACCACAGTAGCATTTAAATATGAATTTTTAGATAAACTACTATTAATTTTTAAAGTATCTTCTAGTTCTTCTAATTCTTTATTGACCTCTTTATACCTTGCTTCTAATAATTTTGTTTTTTCATATTTTTGTTTCATATCTTTATATTTTTTATAAATATCCTTTTTTTCTTTTGACTCTTTCATTTTGTTTGCAACAAAATCAATAGGAGCACTCACAATCTTTTCGATAAATAAGCCAGAATCTTTCATTGCTTTCTCAAAAATAGAAAGATTACGGCCATCTCGAATTCCAAAAGCAAAAATACTAAAAACAATCATAATAATAATTAAAATAATTATTACCACATATCGTTTTTCAAGTCGTTTTTTTCTATACATAGTATCACCTATTTAATTATAATATATATTCTTTTATTTGGCTAGCCTAACTGATTATTTTCAAAGAAACTATAATAATTATTATGTCCAATAATCACATGATCATCCATTTGAATTCCTAAAACTTGTCCAACTTCTAACATTTTATCAGTCGTTTCTATATCTTGCTTACTAGGACTGACATCTCCTGTTGGATGATTATGAATCATAATGATAGAATTTGCCCCACTTAAATAAGCTTCCTTAAATATTTCTCTTGGATGAACAATACTGTAATTAATAGTTCCTATAAATAATAATTTTGTTCTTTTTATTCTTTTTTTTGTATCTAAATATAGACAATAAAAATACTCTTGTTCTTTATCATCAAAATAGTCCTTTATATAATAATAAACATCCTCTGCACTATGAATCTGATATTCTTCCTTTTGAACCTGAGTATGATTCATTCTCTTCCCTAATTCAATTGCCGCTAAAATATTACAAGCTTTCGCCTGTCCAATTCCTTTAATATGGATTAAATCTTCATATTTAATACTTTTTAAATTACCAAGACTACCTATTTGAGATAAGACTTCACCAGCAAGCATTTTTGAATTATTATTCTTATACCCCGATTTGATCAATATAGCAAGTAATTCTTCTGTACTTAAAAACTCTTTCCCATATTGAATTAATCTTTCATAAGGCCTTTCATTTTTTGGTATCTGTTTCACTTTCAACATGAATAACTAACTCCTCGTACTGATTAAGAACCTGATTACAGATTTCCATAATTGCCTGTTCATCTTTTGTTTCCTTTAATAAGGTATCATATTGGACTAAAGCTTCATTAAATTCTGGATTATTAATTTCAAGTTCTTTTACATATATATCATACCCCAGTTTTTTAAAATACTCCTTTAATTTTTCCGTATTTTCTTTATCTTTTGTAATTCCAACATACACATAGTATAACCCATTTTCATTAGTATAAATATAATATTTTAAATCACTCAAATTTTCTTTCATTTTATTTAAATCAGAGTATACGCCAAGTTGAACAAAATAAAATCTTTCTACTTTAGAACTAAGAGATACTGGCTTTGTTTCTTCTTTCTTATAACTTTGAAATATCGTGAATCCTAAATAGAATCCAATTCCAATAGAAATCAAAATTAATAGGATATTTTTTTTCATATTCTCACCATACTTATTATAGTAAATATCTCAGTTATTTCTTGTCGAAAAAAAACATCTTGATTGATGTTTTGATTACTAATCGGTTTATCTTTATCTATTTAATTTTCCTAGTTTCTTTATTTTGGCTCTTTCTTTTTTATTAATTTTTCGAATTAAGAAAGCAATATCTAATAAGTTTAAAATAGGTTTTACTTCATCTATCCCTATTTTTCTTGATAAAGGCTCAATCATCTTTACATAATAAAAAGAAAGATCATCTTCTGTAAGAATATCAATATCATTAATTTCCTGAAAAATAGTTCCATAATGAAAATGAGAATTCAAGCGATTTCTTTTACCACGATTCAGCAACATATAAATATCGCCTTTTTCCTCATCATGTGTTTTATAAAAAATAGCATAATCATCACCAATTTGAGTTGGTTCTAAATAATTGAATGCATAAATTTTCCCAATATAAAGATCCTCTAAATTAAAAAACATATAAAACCTCCGATGAAAGATATTATATGCTATTTTCCAAATTTGTCAACTTTTATCTCCTATCAGTTAAAAACTATCGATACCAACTAATACTAATTCCATCTCCAATATCTAAAAAAATTGTTTCAAACTCTTGATTCTCTTTTAAAAAGGTAATATAGTTTCTTAACTTTCTAACAATTCCTTTTACGTTTCTACTAAGATTTTGATTGGTTCCCTCTACTAACCCATGAAACTTTAAATTATCACTAAAAATAACCCCTGTTTTTTTTAAATTATGTTTAAATTTTTCAAAAAATTTAATATATTGACTTTTCGCAGCATCAATAAAAATCAAATCATATTCTTGTTCTAATTCAACATCAAAAGCGTCTGAAAAAAGAATATCAATTTGGTGATTTAATTTGAAATCTTGAATATTTTGAATAGCCTCTTTATATCTTTCTTCATCTCGTTCGATAGTTGTAATATGAATATCTTTGGATATTCTTGCCATTTGAATAGCAGAATACCCAATTGCACTTCCAATCTCCAAAATAGAACGGATATTATGTTCTTGAATATAATTTGTTAAATATTCAATTCCTTCTTTTTCCATAATTGGAATATTATGTTCTTTTGCATATCTCTCTATTTCTAATATTCGTACCATAGTTTATCCCTCTTTAACTGAGCAATTATCTTATTATGTTCCATATCTGTTCTACTAAAATATGTTTTCTTATTCTTATCAGCTACAAAATATAAATAATTATGTTGTTTTGGCATGATAGCTGCCTCAATAGATTCAATACTTGGGATACAAATTGGACCAATTGGTAATTTGCCAGCCATTTTAGAACTCCTTGTATTATAAGAATTATATTCCTGTAATTCAAACTGATACAAATCTCGTTCACTCATATCAATTCCAATTGCATAATAAGTAGTTACATCACTACCTAAAGGCCAACCTGCTTTTAAACGATTATAAAAAACTCCTGCTACTCCACTTCGATCATCACTTTGAGCTGCTTCTAATTCTACAATAGAAGCTAGAGTAAGAAGTTGATGAATAGAATAAGCACTTTCCTTCATTTGCCTTTGGTATGGTTGTAATTTTTGTTCCATATTATCCAACATTTTCTCAAAAATATCTTCAATAGGAACATCTCTTCCTGAAAATTCATAGGTATTTGGGAATAAATACCCTTCTAGTGAATAATAAATATCAGCATTTTTAATATCCTCTGTTACAAACCAGTACTTTTGGATAATAGAATCTAAATAGGTAGTATTCTTTAACAAAGCAAAAACCTCTTCTTTGGTATGATCTGTTTTTTCCTCAATTAAAGAGGCAATTTTTCGCATATGAATTCCTTCTTTAAATGTAATTACAACAGCATTCGGATTCCTGGTTGATTTTTCCTTTAAAACAGAAACGATTTCTCTTACATTCATACTTCGATCTAAAGTATACATTCCCTCATGCAAACCACTTTCTTTACTAAATTTAATATAAAGTTTATAAAAAAGTTTAGAACGAATTAACTTTTCCTGTTTTAATTGATCAGCAATCGATAAAAAGGTGGCGCCTTTTTCTATTGTAATATCTACTTTTTCACTATTTTTACTAACAGGCGCAAAAAAAACACGATATCCTAAAAATACTACTACTATAAAAATGAAAATAATAGTAAAAAAAATTAAGAAAAATTTCACCTTAGGCTTTAATCTTCTTTTCATTTTTCATCAAAAACGAGCTTATTCTTGCTCGTTTCCTTCTTTTTTTGCTTCTTCTTGTAATTCATTTAAAACAGTCTCTATGATTGTCCATTCTTTATCGGTTTCAATTGGTTGTAATACTTGATCTTCCTTCTCTGGATTATAAATAGATGCATATACTTTTGTATTTCCCTCTTCATCAGTTGTATTATCTGTATACACCATATAATTTTTACCTGTTTCATCAGATTCAAATGTGAATAATACCTCACACTCTACCTCTTTTCCTTCATCATTTGTAATTTTAAATGTCATTTTTTCTTCCATCATTTTCATTCTTCCTTTCTTTATCTAAATAAGTTTGAAGTATAATACTAGCGGCTAAGCTATCTACTTTCTTTTTTCTTTTTTGACGAGAAATATCGGCAGCAAGCATATAACTGGTTGCTTCGACAGTAGATAATCTTTCATCCTGCATAACGACTTCAATTCCTATTTTTTTCTCAATTTTTTTTTTGAAATCTAAAGCGATTTGTCCTCTTTCCCCCACTGAATTATTCATATTTTTGGGAAATCCTAATACAATTTTTATAACATGATACTCACAAATCAAATCATTCACAATAGGAATAAGACTATCATAATCATCTTCTTCAAAACGAAAAGTTTGAAGACTACTTGCAATTGTTCTCGTCATATCACTAATAGCAGTCCCAAGTGTCCTACTTCCCAAATCAAGTCCTAAGTATCTCAAAATGAAACATTTTCCTTCACTAAAGCTTCTATAATTTTTGCTCGCTCAATCGACAATAACTTTGTACGAGCATCCTTATAACTTGTAATGTAGCCTGGATCTCCACTCATCAAATATCCAACAATTTGATTAATAGAATTATATCCCTTCTCATTTAAAATTACAGAAACTTCCTGGAGAACACTTAAAATATATGCCTGATTAAATTCTTCAGTGTTATAAGTTTTTGTTATATCCATGTTATCACCTACTTTATGAATACATTTTTATTGTATCATTTATTTTTCTTTTTATCAACTTTTTTACACATGTTATACTGTTTTACAAAATAATCATCTGTCATGCCAGAAATATAATCGATTACAATACGATAAAGATTATTTTTCTTTTGGTACTCTAAATTCATGGAATTCAAGAAATCAAGATAAATGGAACTATCTTTATTCTGTTCTTTCAAATCTTGTAAAAATGTTTCAAAGACAAGATAAAACATCTCTTTGTAATGAACAATCTGTTCTTTTGAGTTTGCTTTAGAGTAAATATAATCATAATTAAATTGTTTTAAATCTTTAATTGCTTGATAAACTGGAGAAGACAAACAAATATAAGGCTTGCTAAAACTATTTTGAATGATATCATGAACAATAGTATTAATAATATCACGATTGGTATTTCCTAAAACACTTACTATTTTTTTAGGAATTCGATCTTCCTTTATAACATTTAAAAGAATAGCATCTTCAATATCTCGACCAATATAACCAACGATATCACAAATTCTAACAACACAACCTTCTAAAGTCATAGGAACTAAATGAGAACATCCCTTTTTATCATAATAAGTATTTTCATAATCTGCTAAAAAATCAGAAACTGTTTTTTGTTTAGGAAAATACTTTCCCTGTAAAAATTCTCCATTATGACATAAAATTCCATCCAATACTTGAACAGAAATATTAAGACCATCCCCATGATTTTCAATATTCATAAGTTGTCTTACACTTTGAACATTATGATTGAAATAAGTATGATCATACTGAAGACTAATTTCATTTAAAATGGCCTCTCCAACATGTCCAAAAGGAACATGTCCTAAATCATGTCCTAATGAAATAGCTTCAATTAAATCTTCATTAAGTCCCAAAGCACGTCCAATCGTTTTAGCAATTTTACTAACAAATTGAACATGAATGATTCTTTTACTAATATGGTCATTTTCTTTCAAACTAAACACTTGGGTTTTGTCAATATATCTAGTATAAGCAAGGCTATATATAATACGATCGATATCATGAAAATAGGCAGGGCGAATGTCTTCTTTTTCTTTTTTTAATCGAATAGCACCTTTACTAAGACTTGCTTTTTCGAATAGATTTTTTTCGTGACTTGACATGTTTTCTTCTAGTTTCATTTTGAATCTCCAATCTTTTAGATTTATTTTGGGTATCATAAATAAATACCAATATAAAAAATAATATAATCAATTCAATATTCCATACATAACGATATTCATAATGGTGCATCACAAGGAATAAAGTACCAAGATTTAAAACAAGTGGTAATAAAATTAGTAAAATATTTTTCCTTTTAGTAAGTAAAATATATGTTACTAGGATGATTAAAATATCTATATAAATCCCTACTCTAAAGAATAAAATATTGAGTATCTCATTATTAGAAATTCCAACCAACAAATTATTGATAAATTTCATACAAGGATTCTGTTTTTCTTCAATTCCAATTCCTTCCGCATAATTGGTTTCAAATTCATCATGATAAATTTGATATTTATAAGCCATAACATGATCTTTTTCTCCAACATTCCAAATTAAATCAATTCCATATAAACGATCCTTTAAAAGTTCTATTGGTGTTTTTGTAAATTGTTTTAAATAAAATAGAATTACTTTTTTGTGATCGATATCCATATCTCTTATATCATAATCTGTATAATGTAGAAGTAAATCAATATTATAAGGATCATAACTCTCTTTCCACTTTTGTAAAGGCATCTGTAATAGTAAATAATCATAGGCTTCTTGATCGATTTTATTACTCTCTAAATAAATCAGACGATCAAAGCCATGAAGAATTGTAGAAATTTCAACGTTTTTAGGGCCTGGTATAACATTTAACCTCTTATATAAAGGATATTTTATAATGGCCATAACAGAAATCGTTATGATAATACTAACCAAAATCAACCATTTTTTTTGTTTAATAGCTAGTATGAATAACAAAATAATAACAAAAATAATAACAATGAAACCATTATGACGAAACGCCCCTATCCCAATTAAAGAGAGTGTTAAAAAGAGATAATTGAACTTATTATGATGAAAATATGAAAAATCTTTAATCATCAAAAATAGAAGAAATGTCAAATATAAAAGGGCTAAAGAAAAATCAATATCTTTCCACATAGTCACAAGTAGAATTCCTGTAACAGGAAGAAGAGTAAAAGAAATTGCAATTATATAAATTTTTTTTAAAGACAAATTACGATGATAAAAATAAAATAAAATATTGGTTAAAATTGCCGAATAAACTAAAATTCGAAATGTAATGAAATACTTGACATCTCCAAATAAAATATCAAATAATTTCATAAATAATGTATGTAAATAAGGATGCCAATCAGATAGAAGATTTGCTTGAATATCCGTTATCTGCATATATCCATCTGGTGGTACTATATAAGGTTGAAACACAAATTGATAAAAAATCCCAATCAGTACAACAATGAAAAAAACAATAAAACGATGTTTCCAAATATGAAAACGACTTCTTTCTTTATTTTGGGTTCTTACTTTAATATGATGTAAAAAGTTTAATATATAAGGAAATAATAAATATATCCATATCCAAAATAAGAAAAAAACTAATAAAACTTTAACATTGTATCCCTTTTGGATCAGATGATCACCAAAAAAAGAAAAACTAAGATAAAGACTACTAATCAAAACCAGTAATTTCTGTCTTCTATTTTTAAACTTCCACACTTGATTATAACGAAGTAGAAATAAGAAATATAAAACTAGTAAAATACATTTTGTAATTGTATGAATTTGAACAAATGGATTCCATTCTGTTAATAAAGAAAATAGAACAATTAAAATTCCATTCTTATGATCAATAACACGTGTAAAAATATTAAAATATATAAATAATGATAAAACAGAAATACAAATCATTTTCCAAATAGGAACTTGTTTATCGATATTATGATATTCAAAATCATAGGAGGAATGAAAAATTTTGGCTGCCTTAGGATTTAATTCAGAAAGATTAGGATCTACAGTAACTAATTTTTGATTAATAAGTAAATCATAACCTTCTTTTTTTCTTTGAAATTCAATTCGAATGTTTTCAGATTTACGAACATCAATTGTATAACTTTCTGATGGATTTAATGTTGCTTTATATTTTTCATCCGTCTTATTATATCTTTGATACTCAGTATTTAATGCCCCCTGATTAATAAAATCATATTTTTGTTGATAGCGATGATGGGTTTTTTGTTTACTTCCATCCTTATAGATTGCCTCAATCACAACTGCTTGATTGGATAGATTTTGAATTTCAATTGTTTGATTCTTATAAGAATATCCAATTTGTCCAAAAGTAAAAAAGGAACAAACAATGGAAAAAATCACAACTTTTATAATTTTTTTATAATTTTTCTTGGAAAAAGATTGCCAGGAAAAAGAATAATGATAGAATAAAAATCCATATAAAAAAATAATAATAAATCCACAACCAATCATATCCCATATACTACTGTAATGATGAGTTGTATATAAAAAAGAAAAAAAGCATAATACTATATAACTAATTATCTGAAATATCATAATATCACCTTGGCTATATATTATATTATATATGATTTCAAAAAAAAAAAAAAGTTCCTCTTTCATATATTGCTTATTCGTCTAAATTCTAGTATAATAAAGACACTATTTAGTTAGGAGTATGCTTGAATGAGACAAAAAATAAAACAAATCCTAAAAAGCGACCAAGCTATTTGTTGGATTATTTTAAGTATTTATATAATACTAATAACCTACATTTCTCTTCATCATGAATTCACTCAAGATGAAACACAAAGTTGGCTAATTGCTAGAGACTTAAACCCAATTGATATCATTAAACAAATGAAATGGGAAGGTCACTCCTTTTTATGGCATTACTTACTTCTTCCATTTGCTAAATTAGGACTGCCCATTTATGTCCAAAAAATACTCCCTATTTGTTTTTCTACCGCAACAATCTATATTCTTTGGAAACATGCCCCTTTTTCTAAACTATTAAAATTTCTTATCACTTTTAGTTCAGGAATGATTTATTACTATAGTTCCTTTGCTAGACCTTATTGTATGATTCCTTTTTTATTAGTTGCAATTGCAACTGTATATCAAAAAAGAAAGGAACGACCATACTTATACGCTATCTTAGTTGGACTGCTTGCTCATACTCATTTAGTGATGCTCCCAACCGTTGGTTTACTAGTTATTACATTTTGGTTGAATGAATTATTATTAAAAAGAAAAAAGATTTCTAAAGAAGAAAAAGGAAAGTTAATAAAAAGTTTCATCCTTGTTATTTCGATTATTTTGATTTATTTCATCATTGCTGTATATGGATATTTTTATTGTAAAATTGCTACAGATATTTCAAGATATACAGAAGTAACTACCTATATTCCCTACTGGGCAAGTTACACATTACATAGTATTTCTTCTACTTTTTATGGCGGAGAGGTAGTCCCAAACTATTATATTTTCTTATTAGCAGGCATCACCCTTCTTTGTATCATTGGGAGCAAAAATAACATCAAACAAGCAATCATCTTCTGGATACAAATCATCTTTATGATTTTAGTACATTGTATGGTTTGGTTTTCCCTACCAATTCGTATTTTTATTATTATTTATACATTAATGTTCTGGGTATGGATGGATTATTATGAAAAGAAAAAAAATAGTTGGACCACTGTTGCCTTAATATTACTAATTATAATATCTATTCCTGGAACATATAAATGCGTTGTTCAAGATATTCAAAAAAAGGCATCTGGTGGCAGTGAAACAGCAGAATTTATTAAAGAAAATATTCCAAAAGGTTCTGTATTTATTAATACCTATAGCGATTTTCATCAAATTTTAGCGGCTTATTTAAAAAAGGAAGATTACTTATTTTATTTAATTCATGCAGATGAATTTCGAACATTTAATGTATGGGATGAGGAAATTTTAAAATATACCACAGCAAATGATGTAATAAACGCAATAGAAAAATTAAAGAAATCTTATTCTCATATTTATTTACTAAATCCTGTTGTTACCAAAAATTATGGTGTAGATATGAGTAAAATAAGTAAAAAGTATCAAGTAAAATATTTATATGTACCCAAAGAAAAAGACTTGATGGATGAATTTTATTTCTTAGATTTAGTAACTTTTGAAATTATAGAAATATCAGAAAGGAAGTAATTGTATGAAGAAAGTTGTAATTATTGGAGCAGGTCCTGCAGGGCTAACTGCAGCCTATTCTCTTTTAAAAAATAATAGTAAAGATTATGAGGTTATCATTTTAGAACAAGAAAATATTATTGGTGGAATTTCTAAAACGATAGAATTTAATGGATATAGAATGGATACTGGAATTCACCGTTTCTTTACCAAAAATGAGCAAGTAGAAAAAATTTGGGAAGAACTTCTTCCTATCCAATCAAAGCCTGCCTTTGATGATATATTATTAAATAAACAAAAGAATTTTCCGGAAAAAGGATCCAATCCCGAAAAAGATGAAAAGTCCATGCTAATCAAGGAACGTATCACTAGAATTTTTTATGGAAGAAAATTTTATGATTATCCTGTGAATTTAAATATGACAACTATCAAAAATATGGGATTTTTTACTCTTATAAAAGCTGGGGGTAGTTACCTAAAAGCATGTATTATTAAAAAGCCAGAAAATTCGTTAGAAAATTTTTATATCAACCGTTTCGGAAAAGTTCTATATTCTATGTTTTTTGAAAGCTATACAGAAAAAGTTTGGGGAATGCATCCTAGTAAAATATCAGCCGATTGGGGCGCTCAAAGGGTAAAAGGTGTATCCATTTCTGCTGTCATCAAAGATATGTTTAAAAAAATATTTCATAAGAAAAACAATCATAATACAGAAACATCGTTAATCGAGCAATTTATTTACCCCAAATTAGGTTCAGGACAAGTATATGAAGAAATGGCAAAAGAAATTGAAAAAATGGGCGGAAAAATTATTATGAATGCTCAAGTAGTAGACATTAGAATCAATAAACAACTAGTAGAAAAAATAACATATATGCAACAGAAAAAGAAATATGATTTAGATACTGATATTTGTATTTCCTCTATGCCAATTAAAGATTTGGTTCATTCATTCTCTAAAGAAAAAGCACCTAAAGAAATTACAGATATTTCAACTAATTTGCCTTATAGAGAATTTATGTCAGTTGGACTCATTGTTGATCAATTGAAATTAAAGAATACAACAAAAGTAAAAACATTTATGGATATGATTCCTGATTCTTGGATCTATGTTCAAGAACCAGATGTTAAAATGGGGCGTTTACAAGTGTTTAATAACTGGTCTGCTTATCTGTTTAAAAACAAAAAAGAGATACAATCCAAAGCATTCATTTCATTAGAATATTTTTGCTCTGAAAATGATGAATATTGGAATATGTCAGACGATGAATTTATTAAATTTGCAGAAGAAGAAGCTATTAAAATTGGATTAATTAATCCTAATACAGTAGAAGCATCTATTCGTATTAAAATTCCAAAAGCTTATCCCGCTTACTTTGGTGTATACAACCAGATAGATCAAGTTATTGATTACTTAAATCAAATTGATAATTTATACTGTATTGGAAGAAATGGACAACATAGATATAATAATATGGATCACTCTATGTTAACAGGAATAAAAACTGCAGAACACATTTTAAATCCTAAAACAGATAAGAAAGATATTTGGGATGTCAACACAGAACAGGAATACTATGAAGAAAATAAATAAGCCATTTAAACATTCCTTCAATATAAAGGAATGTTTTGTTTGTTAAAATTTATTATTTTAAATTCATTGTATCAAACTACACTCTTAGGAAAAGAAAAATATTCTTACCAAATTCAGAATTTCAAAGAATAAAAAATTTATTAAAAGGTCATATAATAAATCTTAAGATTATAAAAACTACTTATATGAAAATATAAAAAGAGA
>CANOTJ010000003.1 GCA_947570175.1 uncultured Mycoplasmatota bacterium
ACGGCAAAACCAACAGAAAAACCAACACCGACACCAACGGCAAAACCAACAGAAAAACCAACACCGACACCAACGGCAAAACCAACAGAAACGCCAAAACCATGTGAACATGATTGGATCTATACATATGATCCAATAGACAAAATGTATCATCAACTTATAGCTATCTGTGAGTCTTGTGGTGAAGAAAAAAAGGGTGCAAAATCAGAACACGAGTATTTTAGACAAGAAAACGATTGGAACGATAAAGTTTGGTATGAATGTGAATGTGGAAAAACATTAACAGTAGAAGAATATAATCAATTACAAGGAACAAAAACCAAATCAAAAACATTTGTTAAGACAAGATAGAATCAATGGAAATTAAGTGAGAGTGATAAAAGATGAAAAAGGGGAAAAAGAAGAAGTGGTATAAATCATTTAGTAATTGGTTGATAATAATTGCCTGTATCATATTGATACCAATATTATTAGCCAACATATTCATTATTTTTCAGTCTCAGACTGACAAAAATAAAGTCCCAGACATATTAGGATACAAACCTTTTATTGTTCTATCAGGATCGATGGAAGGAAAAATTCATAAAGGGGACTTAATAATAACAAAAATTGTTGATCCAACCACATTAAAAGTAAATGACATTATTGCATTTAGAGATGCTGAAAATACAGTTACAACACACAGAATAATCGATATAGTAGAAGATAATGGGGAAACCCAATTTATTACAAAAGGTGATAATAACACTACTCAAGATCGAAACCTAGTTAGTTTAAGTGATGTGGAAGGAATATATGTAACTCAAATTTCTGGTTTCGGTGCTATGATGAATAGCTTAGCAGAACCAACGACTATACTAGCATTATCTCTTATGATTACAGTAATATTTGTTATAGGTTTTGTTATTTCAATGAATAGAGAAAAGAAACTAGAAAGAAAAGAATTCTTAGAATATAAGATGATGAAAGAGTATCAAGAAAGACAGAAACAAAAAGAGAAGCATGATGATTTTGACGATATATTTAAATTTTAGGTAAATTCTCAAATAAAGGGAGATTTACATAGATAATTAATACGAGAGAGGGGAAAGAAAAATGAAGAAAAAAATAGCAGTATTAGGAACATTATTGATGGCAGTAGTAATAACTGGATATTCAGTAAGTGGAACATATGCAAAATATGTATCAGAAATCGATATTGAAGATGAAGCAAGAGTAGCAAAATGGAAAATAGGAATGAATGAAGAATCAATGGAAACATTAGATTTATTCAAAAAATCATATACATATGGAACAAATGGAACAGTAGTAAGTTCACTAGATGATAAAAAAGTAGTAGCACCAGGAACAAATGGACAATATACATTTGCATTAACAGGAGATATTGAAACAAACTACAAAATTAAAGTAACAGCAACAGGAACAAACACAGTAACAACAACAGATGAAACAGGAACTTATGATCCAATAAAATTCTATGTAGCAAAAGATGGAGAAGGAATCACAACAATAGAAGATATAGCAGAATCAAAATTCTATAATTTTGATAAATTAAAAGAAGAATTAAATAAATTATATTCTGGAACAGACAATAAAGTATACGCACCAGGAAAAGTAGATAGTGCATCATATACAATTTATTGGAAATGGGATTTTGGAACATCAGAAGATAAAGATGACAGAAGCAACTTATTAGATACAAAATTAGGAAATGAAATTGTAAAAGATGCAACAAGTCATAAAATTAATTTAAAAATCAATATCAGAGCTGAACAAACACAAGATAAAGCTACAGCTTAGATATGATAAAGTAATTAATAACCAAGGTAAATTCTCAAATAAAGGGAGATTTACATAGATAATTAATACGAGAGAGGGGAAAGAAAAATGAAGAAAAAAATAGCAGTATTAGGAACATTATTGATGGCAGTAGTAATAACTGGATATTCAGTAAGTGGAACATATGCAAAATATGTATCAGAAATCGATATTGAAGATGAAGCAAGAGTAGCAAAATGGAAAATAGGAATGAATGAAGAATCAATGGAAACATTAGATTTATTCAAAAAATCATATACATATGGAACAAATGGAACAGTAGTAAGTTCACTAGATGATAAAAAAGTAGTAGCACCAGGAACAAATGGACAATATACATTTGCATTAACAGGAGATATTGAAACAAACTACAAAATTAAAGTAACAGCAACAGGAACAAACACAGTAACAACAACAGATGAAACAGGAACTTATGATCCAATAAAATTCTATGTAGCAAAAGATGGAGAAGGAATCACAACAATAGAAGATATAGCAGAATCAAAATTCTATAATTTTGATAAATTAAAAGAAGAATTAAATAAATTATATTCTGGAACAGACAATAAAGTATACGCACCAGGAAAAGTAGATAGTGCATCATATACAATTTATTGGAAATGGGATTTTGGAACATCAGAAGATAAAGATGACAGAAGCAACTTATTAGATACAAAATTAGGAAATGAAATTGTAAAAGATGCAACAAGTCATAAAATTAATTTAAAAATCAATATCAGAGCTGAACAAACACAAGATAAAGCTACAGCTTAGTAAAAGGAAGTTGATTTAACTTCCAAATAAGCCTATGAATTTCGTAGGCTTATTTGGAAACTAAATTGTAGACAAGAAAGGGGTAATGGACGTGGAAGACTATAAAAATAATGAAGAAAAAGATCAAGGAAAAAAAATAATTATATTCATTATACTAATTATTATACTTCTTTTATTAATTACTAGTTGTAGTTGTACGTCTAAATTTTTTGGGAAATTAGGAGATTCACTATCAGATAGTATTAATAGTTTATTTAAAAATGAAGAAGATTATAATATAGATGATGATACAAATGATAAAGAAACAATTACAAATAAACAATTAAAATTTGATACAACCCATTTAGAGATGTCTTTAAGTGATGAAGATGCCAAAATAAGTTATAGTTATGAAAATATAAATCCTAAAAAATTTACTTGTTCAACTAGTGATGCAAGTATTGCTACTTGTTATGTAAAAGATGGCTATGTTGTTATTAAACCAAAAGCCGTTGGAACAGTAACTGTTATTCTACAAACGACAACAAATGGGAAAATCTATGAAGCAACAGCTAAGGTAACTGTTACAGATTCTGTTAAATTTATACAACTATCTAGCAAAGGTGGAATTATTAATTTAAAAGATGGAAATCAAAAAATTGTCTCTTATAGTTTAGTTGGATTAACAGGAGATATTAGTGTAACTTCGAGCAATCCTTCTGTAGCAACCGCAGTTGCTAGTAATGGACAATTGATTATGACCGCATCAAAGGCAGGCAGTACAACCATTACCCTTTCTATGACTTATAAAGGAGTGAAATATACTGCTACCTATAATTTAAGTGTTATTAATAAGGAAACGAACAAAAAACCAAGTAATAGTGGTAATAACAGTGGAGGAAATCAAAAACCAAGTGGTAGTGGAAATGGTGGTTCTTCTGGAAACAGTGGTACTAATTCAGGAACAAATCCTCCTAGTCCTAGCAAAGGGGATTATAAACTATCTACACCAAAAGAAAAATATAATATGAGTTTTATAAATGGTCATGGAGAAAGAAACATTATTTTATATACAAATTTATTTGCTAATCAAAATACTGTTATAAATTCTTCAGACAATAAAAAAGAGCTTCAAATTTGTACGAAAGATAAAGTAAATTGTGTAACTCTTACTGTCGATAGTAATCATGATGGTGGAAATATTGAATTAGAATATATAGGAAGTAATTCAGAACCTTCTTCACTGCCTTTCAAAATAAAAGCAGGAGCTGAAGGAAAATCAACGATACATGTCTCAGGAACCGCCTCTGGTAAAAAAATCGCTGAATTCAATATCACAATCAATGCGGAGGCAAAGTACATTGTTACAATTGATGCGAATGGCGGAATGTTCAATGAATTTACAAAAGAATATGAATTTCAATTGGCCCCAGGAGAAAAAATTGATTTGTCGAAATACGATGAACCTATTAAAATTAATGATGAAGAATGTAAATCATATAAATTTAAAGGGTATAGTAAGACAACAGATGGAACGATTGAGTATGATAGAGATACTAAAAATATTATTCAAAATTTAGATAGTGATTTAACACTTTATGCAATTTATGAGACAACAGGAGAAGAATTAAAAGAAGAGGATTTAACAAAAACTCTTTGGTCAAAAAATGCAGAGTTGTTTCATAATGAAGAGTATTATCAAAAATACAAAAAAGATAAAATTATATATCCAGGAGCAAAAGGAATATATAAAATGAACTTTAAAAATGAAAGTTCTGAAAAGATAACTATTACAGGACTCACATTAAAAGAAAATACTATTTGTATTAAAAATAAAGGATGCCTAAATATGGGATATATCATTAAATATTCTCCTAGTGAATCAAATGACTGGACATATTATTATGGAAATAAAAATGATGAATATTGGGTTTTACATTCTAATCCAGGAACAGAACAATTATCAGATCAAAGTTTTCAAACTAAAATAAAGTTTAAAGATAATGAAAAAATAGATATGAAACCAGGAGAGGAAATTATTATTTCAATTTTCTGGAAATGGGAAGAAAAAAATGATGAGTTAGACACATTAATAGGAAATCAATCTGCAGAAGCAGCTAGTGATGACACTTTAAATGATAAGTATAGTCTTTCTATTGGTATTGATTTCACTAAAGAATTGAAAGCTTGTAAAAAGTAAAGCTGTGAGATTTCATGAAAATAATTAAAAGAATAGTATTAATAATTATTTCTATATTTTTAATATTATTACTCAGTTATAATGTTTATAAATTTATTTGTACAAAAATTTTAAAAAAAGATATGGTTCCTATCAATGGATATGTTACATTAGGAGTAGTATCAGGTTCTATGGAACCAACTCTCCAAATAGGAGATCTTATCATTATTGATACAAAGATAAAGAATTATAAAAAGGGAGATATTGTAACATTTTATGACTCTGAAGGATCATTTGTAACTCATAGAATTGTTTCAATTAAAAATAAAAAAATGGTCACCAAGGGAGATAATAATAATGCAAAAGATGACCCAACCAATACGAATAAAATAGTTGGTAAATATGTATTGAAGATACCCAAAGGTCAAAAAGTTTTAAATGCTTTAAAAAGTCCGATAATTACAATTTTAATTTTGGTAAATGGAATTTTAGTCTGTGTATTTGCAAGTATTGATCGCCATGGGAATATCATTTTAAATGAGGAAGAACAAGAGTATCAAGAATTTAAAGAATATTTAGGAAAGAAAAAGAATAAGTAGGTGAATATTATGAAAGGATTATTACAGAGTAAACGATTTAAAAAAAATTTAGGTAAATGGATATTTATGTATGTATTATGTATGGGGCTTTTTACAACTGTAGTAACCTATTCAAAATATATTTCAAGTATGATGGATAACGCAGATGAAGCAAGAGTTTCAAAATTTAATATTAACCTCAAATACTGTGATGATGAGGATTGTTTGGATCCTAAAACAGAAAATTCTACTGTAAAGAAATATCGACCTTTTGATGAAATGGTATACTATTTTATAGTAGATACAAGTAATTTAGAAGTAGATGTTAATTTAGTTTTAACTGCTAATATAGATAGCCATTTTAAAATAAAGGAAATAAAGGAAATTGGAAACGATAATGCAGTCAATTTTATTAGTGAGAATAGTATAAAAAAAACGGTTATAGCTGGAACCCAAAATTTGATAAAATATAAAGTTACAGTTGTGTACGACATAAATCAAGTTGCTAAGGACCAAAATCAATCAAACAAGAATCCTATTTATGCATTTGATGAGAAAAATGTTTATGATGTTCTAACGATTGGTTATTCAGCTACACAAATAAAATAGAAGGGGTGTGATAAAAATGAAAAACAATAAAAGCAAGATGAAAATATCAATTTGTTTATTATTAGTCTTAGGTAGTATTGGAATATTTAGTATTCCGAAAACATATTCACGTTTTTTAGAAGAAAGCGCTTCTACCTTAGTTCATAAGGCGCAGTTATATAATTTGTATAATGAAGCTTCATTAGTATTAGATAATAGAAATAGTGATATAAATAACGCAAAATTCAGTTTTTCCTTTACAGAGGATAAAGCAGTATTAGGAAATGAGATTGACACATATCAAATTGTGATACCAAATACTTGTACTTTTGATGATATAAAAATAGATAACCAATCATCTAATATTGATAAAACTTCACACACCCATACTATTACATTTAACAATAGAGCATCAAGAACGATAGCAGTATCTATGACTTGTGCTGTAAATAGTAATGTTAATTTAAATTTTATAGCAAATGTCAATGAAACTATTACTATTAATCCAGGAACCGAAAAACAAAAACAGGAAACATTTACTTATGGAAAATATTCCTACTCAGAGAGTTACCAAAATTATTCTAATAGATTTCATAAACCAACAGATACTCCATCCAGTATTCAGTTTGGATCAGCTTTATCTATGGAAGGAAAATTTAAAAAAGCATTACAAGATAATTATCCATGGGTACCTGAAACTATTTTACAACAGATTTTTAATAGGCAAGATATTTTAAATTCTATTCAAACTAACGCATTAGTAGATGATGGAAATGGTAATTTAACATCTCCTAAGAAGACTTACACTGATTATTTCATTCATGAAAATGATGATCGCTATTTAATTATTAAAATATATTCTACAGGTCTTAATACAAGATTTACGATTAAACAAATCCCAATCGATGCAGGAATCACAATAGCATTTAATAATACCGCAAATAACCAATTAATTATTAATATTACAGGAAAAAATGAGAGTAATACATTAAATAGTATTCAAGATTTAAATACTTATTTTGGAAAAGATATTACTGCTAATAAAGAAATAAAATCAAATACAGAGACTGAATATATTGTAGAATACACCATTGCTAAATAGTAGACTAAAAAAACACATTACCTCGAGTAATGTGTTTTTTTATATAATATAAACTTTATTTATTATCAAATGCTATATCTAACTTAGAAGAAATGTTAATCGTTTTAAATGATAAAATATATAAAGAAATAATAAACATAATAAATATAATATAAATTCCATCATTTTGACTGATTAAACAATAATTATAAATTCCATGAAGTAGAGTAGGAATTAAAACGCTATAAACTATAAACCAATTTCCACTTTTTAGATTTTTTTTACTATAACTCAATTTCGCCCTTCCTAGATAGTAACCCATATATATAGCAAAAAATGCATGCCCTGGAACAGAAATGATAGAACGAAGAAGAGCTGTTCCTATTCCATAATGGAATGAATAACCAATATTTTCAACAAGAGCAAAACCAAGTGAAACAAATATACAATATACAATTGCATCAAATTTATAATTAAATTCTTTATGTTTCCAAGTAATGACATATATACTAATCCATTTACATATTTCTTCTACTAAACCCACTTTTACAAAGGAATTATAAAATTTATTACCATCATCAATAAGCATTTCTAAAGATAGAGATACAATTAAGACAATAACAGAAGCAAACATTCCAGATACAAAAAGTCTCAGTAGTAATAATAATGGTTCCTTTTCTATCTTATCTTTATCAAAAGTGTATTTCAACAAAAAGATGATTGGTATAACTGCAATACATATTAAAACGATATTTTTAAACATAAACCCACTTCCTATCTTATTTATATAGTATCATATTTTATAATCAATTGATAAAAAAGAGCTTATCAGAATGTCAATATGTGTCAATTTTTTAATATATAAAAATAATATAAACAATAGAAAAATAACAGATTTAGGAAAGATTCTAAAATATAAAAGTTTTGGGGAGATAGAAAAAATTTTTAAAATGTAAAAAATATGGTATTATTGATATAGGTGATAATATGGCTAGTAGAATGGAAAAGTACTATAATCAACCATCCTCAAATACGAAACGGAGTCAAAAAAACCAATCATTATATCAGGAGATAGATAATCTTTATCAAAAAGAAACAGATATAACAAGGGTAGAAAGGTTATTAAAAAACTATCAAGATTATAAAACTGTTCATAATCGATATAATGATGACACTATAGAAGAACTAGACTCTAATTTTCAAAGAAATAAATATAACACATATCGTTTAAAAGCAGATAATTTGCATCAAAAAGAAATTAGTATAGAAGAAGATCAAAAAATAAGAAAATTAATTGATCATATTACCATGACTAGCTATTTAAATAAAAGGAAACCAAATTTAATAGAACAAAATCTATTTTCTAAGAAAGAATATAAAAAAAAGGCAACCAATATTAATGATCTGTTTAATGAATTAAACTATTCAACCCCAAAAAAAGAAGAAACTTCATTAAATGATTTCTTCGATACCCGTAAGGATGATGAAAAGGAAAAAACTAGAAGAGCAAACTTGAAGGTAAAAATCATAGTTGGGATTCTCTTTTTAATAAATACAATAGCAATTCTTTTCTTAATATATAGAGCAATAAAGTAATGTCAATATAACATTACTTTTTTAATATATCTAATGTGTGAGCAGCTGCCCCAATCAAATCTTGACGTTCGCAGATTTTAAAATGATAGTCTAAAAACTTTTCAAAAGTTTTCTTATCCATCTTATTTAGTATATTTCTCATATAATTAGCAGGCCCATCAGGAGTAATAATCTTAATTCTTTTTAAATGGGAAATCTTGTTCAATCGATTGATATCTTCTAATCGAACTACATTATATAAGTCAGTTTCTTTTGAAAGACAATGGTAATCTTCATCCAGCATACCTTCACATTCTAAAATATGATTATCTTTAAATCCATGTGTAATTACACAATAATCATTCATACAATAAGCAACCATAATAATTCCATTTTGTTTTGTAACACGTTTTGCTTCTAGTAATGCCTTTATTTGATCTTCTTGATTACATAGATGATACATAGGGCCAAATAATAAAACTAAATCAAAGGAATTATCTTTGAAACGCGATAAATCAATTGCATTTCCTTGGTAAGCTTTTACTTGTTTGTTTTTTTGTTCAATTACTCGTAAATTATGTTTTACTAACTCAATTGCAGTTACATCATAACCTTCTTCTACAAGAGAAATAGAATACCTCCCGCAGCCAGCTCCAATATCTAATATTTTAGGCTGATCCATTTTCTTTAAATAAGTATGAATATATCTCATAGAAGTAATAAATTCTACCTGTCCATGTCTGGAATTAAGTCGTTTATCCTCATTAAATTTATTATAATACTTTATTAAATTTTCTTCATTCATATTATCCCTCTATAAAATAGTATCCTATTTTCTTATTTTTTTCAACCAATCAACATATATTTTGATCTGTGTCATAAATCAAGATAATTCATATGATGTAATATGAGGTGAATAAAATTGGAATGGTTTGAAAGCTTAAATGTAATTGTTCAAACATTAATAGCTACTATATTTACTTGGTGGGTTACCGCCTTAGGTGCCCTTGTCGTTTGTTTTTTTAAAGAGGTAAACAAAAAAGTCTTAGGTACAATTTTAGGATTTAGTGCAGGAATCATGATTGCAGCTTCTTTTTGGTCATTGCTTGCTCCATCACTAGATTTATCAAAAGAACTAGGTTATATTGTATGGTTATTACCAGCTATAGGATTTATTTTAGGAGGACTATTTGTTTTATTATCAGATCGCTTTTTGGATAAAACATTAAGTTCCAAAAAACATTCAAAAAAGAAGAACTCACTCAAGAGAAGTATTTTATTAACATCAGCTATTGTCATTCATAATATTCCGGAAGGAATGGCCATTGGAGTTGCTTTTGGCGGAATTGCTAACGGAGTAGAAGGAATGACTGTAATTGGAGCAACTATGTTAGCAATAGGAATTGGAATCCAAAACTTTCCAGAAGGGGCAGCAGTATCTTTACCACTGAGAAGAGAAGGATGTTCAAGATTTAAGAGTTTTATGATCGGTCAGGCCTCTGCAATCGTAGAACCAATTTCAGCAATTATTGGAGTAATTTTAGTTATGTATATTCGAAGTGTCTTACCACTTTTACTTTCCTTTGCAGCGGGAGCCATGATTGTCGTAGTAGCAAGAGAACTTCTTCCAGAATCCATTAAAGAAAACAAAAATCTATCTACTTTAGGAATGATTGTTGGTTTCGTTCTTATGATGGTCTTGGATGTAGCTTTAGGTTAAAAAAGCAAAAAATGCTTTTTTATTTTGTATAAATATTCTTCTTTTTCCCATAATGAAATAGAAAGGAGAAAATATGGCACGTCATAAAGTTGAAATATGTGGCGTGAATACTGCGAATATTAAAGTTTTAACCAATGAAGAAATGGTGCAGCTATTTCAAAAATTTCAAAAAGGAGATTTATCTGCTAAGGAGGAGCTAATTAATGGAAATTTAAAATTAGTCTTATCCATTTTAAAAAAATATAATAATCGAACAGATAATATGGATGATCTTTTTCAAGTAGGTTGCATTGGTTTAATTAAAGCAATTGATAACTTTGATTTATCACATGAAGTTAAATTTTCTACTTACGCAGTACCTATGATTCTAGGAGAAGTACGAAGATACTTACGAGATTCGAGTAGTGTTCGAATTGCTAGAAGTACAAAGGATATAGCATATAAAGCAATGAAAGTGAAAGAAGAATTAACAAATAAAAATGGAAAAGAACCAACTGTCGCACAAATCGCTCAAGAGCTTGGTATGAAAGAATTTGATGTTAATCATGCAATGGAATCAATGAAAGATACTATTAGTATGTTTGAACCAATTTATAACGATGGTGGGGATACTATCTATTTAGCAGATCAACTAGAAGATAAAAGTGATAAAGTCGCAAATGATACTAGAATTGCTTTAAAAGAGGCACTTAGTAAGTTAAAAGAAAAAGAGAAGTATATTATTCTAGAAAGATATTTGATGGGGAGAACTCAACTGGAACTAGCAAGTGAAATTGGTATTTCTCAGGCTCAAATTTCAAGACTTGAAAAAAGTGGTTTAGAATCTATTAAAAAGATGATGCAATAAAATAGAAATAAGAAATTTTTTGACTATTTTTAGTAAAAAGGAATTTCCAATAAGTAGAAATAAATCTACTTATTTTTGGATATAATGAAATAGGTAGGTAGATATTATGCGATTATCAGATTTACAAGATAAAGATATTGTGAATGTTCAAGATGGATCCAAAATAGGAAATATTATTGATGTCATTATTGATCACGATGGAAATATGCAATCGTTAATTGTTCAAAAAAGTAAGTTTTTTTCAAACTTATTTTCAAGTAAAGATGAATTAGAAATTAAATGGGAACATATAAAAAAAATCGGTGAAGATGTGATTTTGGTTAACATTGTATATTAATAATATGTTATAATAGATTTAGGTGATTGGATGAAAGTACTATTATATACAGAAGGATTAAAAACAATTGGAAAATCAGGCCTTGGAAAAGCTGTTAAACATCAAATGAAAGCCTTAGAAGATAATCATATAGAATATACATTAAATATAAAAGATACCTATGATATTGCACATATTAACTTTTATGGTCCTAAATCTTATTTACTTGCTAAAAAGGCCCACAAGCTAGGGAAAAAAGTAGTGTATCATGCTCATTCAACAGAGGAAGATTTTAGAGATGGTTTTATTTTTTGTAGGCAAATATCTCCTCTTTTCAAAAAATGGATTACAAAGTGCTACCGACTTGGAGATGTTGTTATAACTCCAACAAATTATTCTAAAAAATTGTTAGATCAATATAATATAGGAAGAGAAATTTATGCTATTTCGAATGGAATTGATACAAATTATTTTCAAAAGGATCAAAAACTAGGTGAGAATTTTAGAAAAACATATGGATATAAAAAAGAAGATAAAGTAATTATTGGAATCGGTCTTTATATTGAAAGAAAAGGTATTGTTGATTTTGTAGAACTTGCCAAAAAAATGCCAGAATATCAATTTATTTGGTTTGGGTATAGTCCATTAGCAGCTGCTACAAAGAAAGTAAGGGAAGCCGTTAAAACTAAACTTCCCAATTTACAATTTGCTGGGTATGTAGAAAGTGAAATGATAAAATCAGCTATGAGTGGATGTGATCTTTATTTATTTCCAACCTTAGAGGAAACAGAAGGAATTCCAATTATTGAAGCATTTGCTTGCAAGACAAATGCCTTGATTCGAGATATTCCAATATTTGAGGAATTTAAAGAAGGAGAAGTTGTATATAAAGCAAAAAATTTAAAAGAATTCGAAGATAAAATTAGAAAAATACTCAATCAAGAACTTCCTTCCTTAACTAAAAATGCTTATAAAATTGCGGAAGATAGGGATATAAAAAAGGTAGGAAAACAATTAGTAGAAATCTATAAAAAAGTTATGAAGAAATAAAACTTCTTTTTTATTATAGAATAAGAAGTTTCATGTTATACTGGTGGTAGGTGATTGGATGAAAAGAATAAAAAAAATAACGATAATCATTTTGGTATTATTATTTATAGGACTGATGATATTATGGTTCATCAATAAAAAAAATACTCCTATAGAAAGAATAAAGAAAATAAATTATTTAGATAGTAATATTACTATTCATTTGTATCATCAAGATAAAAAGAGTGCAGATGAAGCAATTGATAAAATAGAGAAAATTTTTGAAAAATATGATACATTATCCGATCGATATAATCCAAAGGCAAATGTAAAAAATCTTTATTATATCATCTATAATAATTCTAAAGATGACACTATTACTATTGATAAGACATTATATGAAATGTTAGAATATTCTAAAGGATGGTATCAGAAAAGCAATGGAAAAATCGATGTATCATTAGCAAGCGTATCAGAAATTTGGAAAATGTATCGAGATAGTACGACTGGAGTTCCAAGCTCAGAAGAACTAAAAAGAGCTCGAATTCATACAATGAGGGATATTGTTTTATTAGAGAATAATCAAATAAAGAATAATCATGTAGATATTGATTTAGAAGATATTGCTAAGGGCTTTGCAATCGAAGAGATTACCAATTATTTAAAGCAAAAAAATATATCAGAATACTTAATTGATATCAATGGTGATGCATTTATGGGAAAACATTATCAAAATAAAACTTATAAAATTGCATTACAAAATCCAGATGAAAAAAATGATATATATGAGATTGTTCAAGGAAAAAATATAAATGTTGTAACTACAGGAAATCACCAACTTTATTATGAATATAATCAAATAAGGTATCATCATATTTTAGATTCAAATACTTTAATGCCTGCTAACTATATAAAATCAATTACGATTCTCACAAAAGATATAAAAGATTCTTATATGTTATCTAAAATGCTATTTTTAATGCCTCTTGATGAGAGTAAACAGTATGTAGAACAAACAAAAGGATTAGAAGCAATTTGGTATGTAGATTCAGATAATATAATAAAATCTAGTTCTTTATTAAGATATGAATAAAATAGGTTGCATTTTCCCCCTTTTTAGAATATAATATTCGTCATTAGGAAAGGAAGAAAAATATGAAAAAATTAACAAGTTTGACAGAGTTACAAAGTTTTTATGCGCAAGTACTTCAAAATAACTGTTTCATAAAAGACTATCCATTTTCTGAAAAAGAGACTTATAATGAGGAAGAAGAAAAAGAGTTACGTAGTGGCATTATAAATTGGTGTATGATGAGTGAGGAGGAAAAAGAGAATTTACAAAAGATATCTTCATATTCTTCTAAATATATATTAAATTTATATGAAGAATTTAATGATTGTTCCAACTTTGACCAAGCCGATGATCTTAAAAATGGATTTGTATCAAGTGAAGGAATATATGAGTTTGCTAAAAAGGAAAAAACTTTTATAAAGATACTAGAAAATGAAATAAAAAGGAATTTATTAGAACGTGGTTTTATACGTTTATCTTTAGAATATCCTACAGGGGATCCAGTTCTTAAAAAGGTTTTAAAAAAAGCTAATATGCATTTTATACCTGTATGCTTAGAATTTGAAATAGATGTAAAAAGAATAACTATTCGAACTGATGATGGTGATACAATAGATCTTACACCTAAAAGCGTACCAAAAGTTTATAGAAAAAGTGGACTAGGAATACTAATTTATTAAATAATTTAATTATGGAAAATGGATATTCACAAAATTTTATTTTAATCATTTATATAGAATCTTGTTTTATTTAAAAGGATATGCTATTCTAATAAAAGAAAGTTGTGATACAAATGATTATTCCAAATTTAACAGAAGCAAAAAAAAGAACCTCTAAAGAAGTTTTAGTTAAAACAAATGAATATATAATGGAAAATGAATTAAAAAAAATAGGACAAGGAAAGAAATATTTTGTTAAAACCTATGGATGTCAAATGAATGAACATGATGGAGAAAACATCAAGGCAATCTTAGAAGATATGTCTTTTACAGAAGTGGGAACCATGGAAGAAGCAGATTTAATTCTTTTAAATACATGTGCGATTCGGGAAAACGCTCATAATAAAGTATTTGGTTATTTAGGAAGAATTAAACATTTAAAGGAAGAACGACCAAATATTATAACTGGAATTTGCGGTTGTATGGCTCAAGAAGAGGTCGTAGTAGAAGAAATTATGAAGAAATATAAATGGTTGGATTTTGTTTTTGGAACTCACAATATTCATAAACTACCCCAAATATTAAGTACTGCTATTGTAAGGAAGCAACAAGAAATTGAAGTAATGAGTGTCGAGGGAGATATTGTTGAAAACATTCCAGTAAAACGCGCAAGTAAGTATAAAGCATGGATCAATATTATGTATGGATGTGACAAATTTTGTACATATTGTATTGTGCCCTATACAAGGGGAAAACAACGCAGTAGGCATCCAGAATATATTTTAGAAGAAGTGAGACAACTAAAAAAAGAAGGATATAAAGAGATTACATTGCTAGGTCAAAATGTAAATGCCTATGGTAAAGATTTAAATATAGATTATAAAATGGAAGATTTACTAGAAGACGTCGCCAAAACGAAAATAGAGAGAATTCGATTTGTAACAAGTCATCCATGGGATTTTACAGATGACATGATTAATAAAATTTCCAAATATCCAAATATCATGCCCTATATTCATTTACCACTACAAAGTGGATCAAATAAAATATTAAAATTAATGGGTAGAAGGTATACAAAAGAAACTTATTTAGAATTATTTCAAAAATTAAAACAAAAATTACCATATTCCTCTATTACAACAGATATTATTGTTGGATTTCCAGGAGAAACACAAGAAGATTTTGAAGATACCTTAGATATTGTAAACACTTGCAAATTTGACTCTGCTTTTACTTTTATTTTTTCTCCCCGAGTAGGAACACCTGCTGCAAAAATGAAAGATGATGTTCCAGAAGATGAAAAAAGAAAAAGACTTCAAAGATTAAATCAACTAGTCAATCAATATTCTAATGAAGCTAATCAAAAATATTTCAATAAAATAGTTCCCGTATTAATAGAAGGATATAGTGAAAAAGATTCTAAATATTTAATGGGATATACAGATACTATGAAATTAGTAAATGTAAAAGGTGATGATTCTGTGATTGGCCAAATTGTGAATGTGAGAATAACAGATGTTAAAACATGGAGTATGAATGGAGAAATTATCCAGTAAGAATGACAATATTGTCATTTTTTGTTATACTATTTAGTAGGTGGGGGATATATTAAAAAAAGAATTGGAAGATTTAAAATGGCAGAATAGAGAACAACTATTTATGATGATAAAAGAATATGTTATGATGTATGTGAAAATAGGTTTCTATTTCAGAAATAGTAAAAAAGAAAGAAAAAAATTAGTAGGCAATTTAAAGGATTATTTTAAAATTGTTCAAGAAGAAAATAGATATTTCACTTTCATGTTGAAGCGTCTTGATAAAATTAGTAGTAATCATGAACTTTATAAAATATTAGATCAATTGGATATAAAGAATTCTCAAGCTTATCATTATTATGATGGCATTATAAGTGAATATGAATCTTCTATTTCTTTAAATGATCAAAAAAGAGCTACTATTACTAAAAAGAATTTTCACTCTATTATAGATACTACAAAATATCAAGAGGAAATCATAGGATTATTTTTAAACAGAGATGATCTTATGAATTATTTTAATGAAGATTCCAATGTTTTTGAATATTTAAAATCTAGAACAAAGGTTTATAATTGTGATATAGAGATTGGAATGCCCTATTATGGTGTTTACCCAATCATAGAAAATAATATTTTAACGAATATTAATATCTGTGTTCCTAAAATCATAAATTTAAAAGCAATGCTAATTAATATTCACGAATATAATCATGCGATTAACTTATTTGAATACTTAGGAAAACAGTATTTCGAGCAAGATTATGAAAAACGTGCAAAATTAGAAGAGGAAAGATTTCTAAAAACATACATAAAAAGAAAACAGCAAAAATATTTTCAATAAAATGACAATTATTGTCGTTTTTTGTTATAATGATAATAGGTGATGATGTGATGAAGATTATTTTAGAAGAGGCTAAAATAGAAGAATTAAATGGTATTATTTTTCTCTATGGCCAATTAGTAAATTTCGAATGTCAATTTTATTATTTTCTTAAAAAATTTGAAAATTTTAGTGATGAAAATATTACATGCTTAAAAAAAGACTTTGAATGTTTTATTAAAGATAAAAATCATAAAGTAATAATTGCAAAAGAGAAAGATAAAATTGTGGGAATGATTCATGGACATATTAAAGACAGTTATTTTTATATTGGACGAATATTAGAATTAGAAGAGTTAGTGGTTGATGAATATTATCGTCAACTAGGAATAGCTGAAAAACTATATAAAAAATTAATTGATTGGGGAAAAGAGAATAATACCGAAGAATTACATCTTAACGTGTTTCATACAAATAAGAATGCTTTAAACTTCTATGAAAAAATGTCGTTAGAGCAGCACTCTATAAAAATGAAAGGAAAAATGAAATAACAAAAAGAATTATTAGGTGATGATATGTCAAAAATAAGAATAATGGATGAGATTTTAGCCAATAAAATAGCCGCAGGAGAAGTGGTAGAAAGATGTGCTTCTGTTGTAAAAGAATTAGTTGAAAATAGTATTGATGCTAAAAGTAGTGAAATAAAAATAGAATTAATAGATTCTGGAACCCGTAGTATTCAAGTGATAGATAATGGAGTAGGAATGGATAAAGAGGATGCTATTTTGGCTTTTAATCGTCATGCAACTAGTAAATTACAAACTGAAGACGATTTATTCCATATTCATACATTAGGTTTTAGAGGGGAAGCTTTATCTAGTATTGCTAGTGTTAGCGAAGTTATTTTAAAAACCTGTAATCAGCAAGTTGGAACAGAAGTAAAAATAGAGGGTGGCAAAATAATTTATGTTGAGCCATGTGAATCTAGAAAGGGAACAAAAATTGAAATCAACAATCTTTTTTATAATACACCTGCCAGATTAAAACATATGAAAAGCTTATATACAGAGCTTGCTAGTATCACAGATTACGTCAATAAGATAGCTCTTTCTTATCCAAATATTAAATTTACTTTAATCAATAACAACAGTGTGTTATTAAATACAGATGGTAGTGGTAATCTATTAAAAGTTATTCATGCCATCTATGGATTAAATATTACAAAGAAAATGATAGAAGTACATGGAGAGAATAATGATTATGAGATTAGTGGATATATATCCCTTCCAGAAATTCATCGCTCCAATCGAAATGGGATGATTACATTAGTGAATGGTCGCGTTGTTCGAAATATAGAGTTAAACCATGTGATTAATGACAGCTATCATTCCTATAAACCAGATAATCGTTATCCCATTGTTGTTTTAAATATTGAAACAGATCCTACCTTAATAGATGTTAATATTCATCCAACGAAAATGGATGTAAAATTTTCAAAAATGGAAGAATTATTAGAATTAGTTAAAAATATGATTAAAGATAAATTAACAACTAAAATATTAATTCCCCATATTGAGATTCCAGAAGAAAAAAAAATGGGACCAGAATATACAGAACAAACATTACCATTAGAGAGAGTAGAAGAAAAACTTGAAATTTATACAACAAAAGAAGAAATTTTATTAGAAGATGAGAATCCAAATAAATCTTTTGAAGAAATTATAGAAGAAAAAGAAGAACCAAAAGAGAGACTCCCTGAATTATATCCTGTTGGCTTAGTTCATGGAACTTATATTATTTGTCAAAATGAAAATGGCATGTATATGATTGATCAACATGCTGCTAAAGAAAGAGTAAATTATGAATATTATAAAAGAAAATTGGGAAACCCCAACCACGATAGCACTTCATTATTACTACCAATTACAATAGAACTTTCTAATAATGATTTTATTATTTTAAAAGAAAATTTTCAATTATTGGAAAATATGAAATTTAAAATAGAAGAATTCGGAGTGAGTTCAGTTATTATAAAAGAGCATCCAACATGGCTCCCAAAAGGATATGAAAAAGAGGCAATAGAGAAAATATTAGAAATTATTGTTCAATTAGAAAAGAATTTTAGTATAGAAAAATTCAATGAAAGTATTGCTACTATGATGAGTTGTAAATTGGCAATTAAAGCAAATATGAATATTACACTAGAGGAAATGGAAACACTCATTAATGATCTTAGAAAATGTCAAAACCCATTTCATTGCCCACATGGGAGACCTACAATGGTTTACTATACAAAATATGATTTAGAAAAAATGTTTAAAAGAAGTGGATTTTAATATATGAAAAGAAGGAAACTATAAAGTTTCCTTTTAAATACAACAAATACCTTCTGATACATGGCGTGCAATAGTACCAAAATACACTCCAATATTAAATATAATATCTGTGCATATTGCGGTAGCTATTAATAAAATAGGGACACATAAAATACAATATATGATTTTTTTATGTTCTTTAATTATAGAGAGCATATTTTTCCATTTTGTAATCTTCTAATTGCTGTTCCAATGCTTCGTCCTAAATCTAATATAGAATTAATTCCTCTTACGACAGCACTAATCATAGAAGCAGAAATTGCTCCTCCAACAATATCCATTAATTCTCTATCTTCTAATCTCATATAAACTCCTATCTGCAAGCAAGTGGTCGAATATAACCGTATAAACCACAATCATAATACTTTTAAATTTTCATATATAAATCAAGGGTTAAATCGTTTTCTTTTCCAATTTTAGTTTTAGTATACATTACTTTTTCAATAATAGAGTGGAGTAGATCGTTTTTTTCTTTTACACTTAATTTAAAATATTCATTTACGCACCATTCTACTTTTGGAATAAGAGTTTCTAATTTGTTCATCTTTATTTGCTCATTTTCTTGTGATATTTCGTTTATTTGCTGTTCTAGGATATAAATACTATCATTTACTATTTTCGAGCGTTCTAGGTACGTTTTTTTATCATATACACCATCTTCTAAAAGATCTCTCAATCTATTTAGTTTGTTTTTTTCTTTTTCTAATTCTACATTTAATATTTCTAGTTGATTAATAACAGTGTTTATAATGCTATCCTTACTATTATTATAATCTATTATTATTTTTTTGTTTTCAATAACCCATTCTTTTAATAATTCTATTAATGCAATCTCTACATATTCTAAAACATGGGATCTGTTATCACAATTATGAGTGCATTTTACAATTGGTTTTGTGTTATATGTTTTAATGCTTCCATCAGCCAATCTATATGTATTAGTTTTTGTATCGAATCTAGCCATAACACGACCACATACACTACAACGTAAAATACCTGCTAAAGGATTTCGAAGCTCTGTATTGTTTTTAACATATTTTGTAGAGCAAACCTTCAATTTATCTTGAACCAATTTAAAATCATCTTCGCTTATAATAGCTTCATGTTTTCCTTTTTCAATCATATAAGTTCCATCATCTTGTCTTACAATTTTGTGTAATATTTTGCCATCTTCAATTACTGTTATTGTTTTTCGTTGCTGCCATTTTACATATCCAGCATATGTTACATTATGGAGCATTTCTCGAATACCGTTTTTTTTCCATTTATAACCTCTTGGAGATTTGATTCCGCTTTTATTTAAGCTTTCTGCTATGACACATGTACCATCACCATTTAGGCACATTTTAAAAATCATTTTTACAATTTTTGCTTGTTCATCTATAATTTTCAACGAGTAACCTTTTTGCCCTTTTAATTTATATCTTTCATATCCAAAAGGAGCAATTCCGCCTATAAAACAGCCACTACGAACACTATCTTTTCGACCTTCCGTAAGTCTTTTTTTGATATTATTATATTCTTTTCGAGAATAAGACAATTTATCTATTAAATATTCTTCATCAGCAGGATTGTTCAAATCATATTCTTTTTCGGGAGTTAATATAAGAGTATTAGTATACTTAAATGTTTTAATTATTTTGTCTTGATCTCCTAAATCTCCACGACATAACCTTTGAACATCTATAACCCAAACACCTTTTACATCTATACCTTCAATTCTTTTCAACAATAATTGAATTTGAGGTCTTTCGTTAATACTGTCACCACTGACAACTTCTTCATATATATTTTCTTCAAAAACTGGTTTGTTTGCACTCTCGCTAATTAGTTTCAGTCTTTCTTTATGTCTTTCTAATGTTTTGAATTCATTATTTGATTTTTCGTATTCTAAATCTTCTCTAGATTTTCTTAAATATTCTAAATATATTTCTGTAAATGTTTGCACAATTAATCACTTCTTTCTATTGTATATTCTTATTTATTTATGATATAATTGTACTGAAAAACCAATACAATTATATTCTTTGCATAAAGTTTATTTTTGTTCTAAATTTAGCGGTTTAGGGTTTTTCATTTGACTTCTACCTGGCGGGGTAGAGGTCTTTTTTTATGTTAATAAATATTATAATTTTATTTTCTTGAAATACTTTTAAATATTTCCAATCTTTATTTTTAAATTTTACATATTTTACTTCGTACATCTTACCACCTCAAACAGATGGTAACATATAATTGTTTGTTTGTGTTGATAATATGTTTAAAATGATGATTTATATGTTTAAGATGAAAATAATTATATATATTAAAATTATTTTTATGAAATAGGGCAGCTTGCTATTTGATCATCTTTTAATATTTTTATTAAATCATTTTCCGAGATAATTTCAATATTAATGCCTTTTTCCTGTAATTCTTGAGCTTTAGCTATTTTTCCGCCTATTTTTCCAAACTTCCATGCTTCACTTCCAAGTTCACCAACGAATAAATAATCTAATTTAGATGATACACCTTTTTTCTCAATTCCACCTAATTTTTCAAGTTTCGATTTGATTTCGGATTTGCTTCCATTTTTAAATTCTCCAGTTAGACAAAATGTTTTATTTAATAAATTAATAGAATTTTTTGACTCCAATATAGGATTTAATATTTCTTGAAAAGAAACATTAAGTTTATTTTTTTCCTCTTCTGTTAGTATTCCATCTTCTAATACACTATTAACAATTTCACAAACTTTGTCATATGGATATACTCCAACCAAATGATTATTAATATCTAACCATGTTTTTAAATTATTTATTTCATCTATAACGATTTCTCCATCACAACTTATTCCGCTTATTATCCCTTGCAAAACTTGCAAGTTTAATGTTGTATCATTATACATTTTTGAATGACTAAAAGCAGTAACTAAATTCATTAATTCAATTCTTTCATATTTATCAATTATATTATCTTCTAAAATTCTGTTAAGACTATTTATAATGTTATTAAATAAAGAATATTGTTTATATATTAAATTATTGTTAATCCAATTTCTTAATAAATCGATTTCTTTATCATTAATTATATTGTCATAATTAATCCCTTGAATAATTCCATATAGTTCATTTATATTTGTAGAAAGTTTTTCGTCAATTTTTTCATTAAATTCATTTAGATATTGATATTTATGAATAAAATCATCATTGATAAAGAAATTTTCTGTTAAATATTCAAAAAGATTATATGTAGCTTTAGTATCTTCAAAGGCATTATGTGCTTCATAATCGTAATTTAAATATTCTGAAATTGAAGTCAAATTATATGAATCCAATTTAAGATACTTTTGAGAAATTTCCAAAGTATCTATGTATCTAAAATTTGGTATATCTATATCATATCTATTTAATGATTTTGAAATTACGCTTAAATCATAAGTTATATTATGACCAATAATAATGTTATCGTTTAAAATATCTTTAATATTATCCCAATATTCCTTGAATGTTGGTTTGTCTAACACCATGCTTTCAATAATTCCGTTAATTTTTGAATTTCTTATATCAAAACGGTCTTCTGGATTTATTAGTGTATATTTTTTATCAATTATTTTTCCGTTCTTAATTACTAAAACAGAAATAGAACATATTGAGTTTCCTCTAGCATTTGGATTTTCTATATCCAATATTGCATAATTTTTCATGTATAATATCCTCCTATAAGACCTTCTGTACTAGCAAGGATTCTTTTATTAATCTTTATTTTCGTTATTTTTTATTTTTTCTTCCATTAGAAATTGATTCATTTCTAAAATGTCTTTATCTGTTATTTTACCATCTTTAGATAGAGTTACTTTCATATCTCCAAATTCTACTTCTTTAATTTCCTCGTTTGGATGTTCGATTCTTAAATCTATAGCAAGCATATCTGGAAGAGAAATATTAAGAGCTTTTGATACATCCTCAACATTATCAATACTAGGAATAATTTCTTGTGTTTCCCATCTTGCTATAGTTGTTTGATTAACTCCAACTATATTAGCTAACTTATTTTGCGATAATCCTTTTTTTTCTCTTATAAATTTTAAATTAGTATTAAAATAATTGCTCATACTTTCTCCTTTCCAACTTTATTATATAGCATTAAAAATCAAATTTCAATAAAAATTATGCTTTTTTGCAGAAAAAGTATTGACATCTGCGAATAAGCATGATAACATCTAAAATAGATAGGAGGTAAAAAATGGAAATAAGAGCAAGAGAACTTATAGCAAATAAGTTAAGAAGTATAAGAGCAGATCTAAAATATACAATTGAATATGTTGCAAATAAATCAAATGTAAGTAAAGATACAATATGTAGATATGAAAATAATCAAGTATCTATGCAAATTGATATTTTAGAGAAACTTATACAATTCTATGGTTATAATTTTGTTATTTTTTTTAAAGAAATATATGCGAATAAGCAGAAATTCAAAAAAGAAGATATAAGTAAAAATGAATTGTAAAAAGAAACAAACAATACAAAAACTAAAAACCCTAAACCGCTAAATGAAAGGAACGATAATATGTGCATAGTAAAAACGCAAAAAATAAATGGAATATTAGTAAATATTCATGATGACTATATTCCAAAAGAAAAAGAATTATATAAAAACAATTTAAAAAATGTTTATGACACTATAAACATGATATTCCAGGATAAAGAGACAAAAGATCTATTTTACACACCACAGGAATTAGATAAATTAAAACAACAAAACATATACGAATTTCTATAGGAGGATAACATGAAAGAAATATTTAAAAGTAAAGTAATATGGTTATTTATAATTTTTATTTTAAGTATCACTTATATGAATACTGGAATACAAAAAAATGCCAGTGCTGACGACACTGACAAAAAAATAAATAATTATGAAATTAATTCACATCAATAATATAACAAATAGATGTGGAAAAGTCAAGTTTAATATTAAAAATAAATATGTTTAATAGTTCAAGAATTATACTACTAATTCAATTAGTAGCTCAAACATTAAGCTATAAAACAAGTTAGTAGCTCAATTTTGATAGTTTAGTAGCTCAATTTCAATGATTTAGTAGCTCAAGAATTGCGCTACCTATATATAGATTAAACTATACTATTAACTATATTATTAACTATAAAAATAAAAATACTACGTATTTTTACAAAAAAAACAAGAAAGGATGGATTAAGTGGATGAGAAATTTAGTCAAATAAAAAATAAACTGATAATCTCTGATATTCATGAAAAAGCTTTTAGAATAGCATGTTATTTAATTTCTTGTTCAAAAAATAGAATATGTTATCCATCGGAATACAAGATTGCAGAAGATCTACATTTGTCAAGAAATACAGTACATGAGTACTTAAAAGAACTTGAAAGTAAAAAAATCATAACAATAGAAAAACAATTTATTGGGAAAGGTAAGAAGGCACCTAGCAAATATACAATTTCGAAAGAATATGTTGTTTCCAAAATGAGCAAGCAAAAACATCTTGAACAGCTTATCAGAGAATTACATAATGAACCTGAAATAAAAGAATTGTTTGATTATGATTGGTTAAATGAATGAGGAAGATTAGAGGACAGATAAAATGCTTAATTTAAAGAGAAAATATATAGATTACGAAAAATATTGCAAAGATATTCAGAGTAAAGATAATCAAATCAAAGAGAAAGATAATCGAATAAATGATTTAATAAAAGAGATTGAAGAACATAAACAAATCATTGAAGAATTAAAAAAATCTTATGAGGAGGTAATGTGTGAAAAAGAAAATAAAAATTATTTCAAATAAAGTTAATGAATTAATTAAACAGATTACTTATGAAGTTAAAGATTGTTTTATGTGGATTAAGAATCGAAAATCTACACAAGAAGAAATTATAAGAGATGAAATTCAATACACTAAAGCTATGGCGAAAATAACAGAAATGCAACGACAATTAGAAGAAACTCAAAAGAAATTTGAAGAATATCAAAAAGAAATAGAACATCAACGAAAATTAAAAGAAACATATTTAAGGAATTGTAAGAATTTAACAAAGAAAATTGAAGTAATAAAAGAAAGAAGGAAAATAATATGAAAATAGGAAATGTTGTTATTAATAAGATTGAAAATGAAGGAAAAGTAAAAGCTTATGTTAATTTTATAATTAACGAGGATTTTGCAGTACATGACGCAAGAATTATTGAGGGGAACAAGGGACTATTTGTAGCAATGCCAAGCAGAAAAACTATGAATGGTTTTAAAGATGTATGCCATCCAATAACTCAAGAGTTAAGACAAGAAATCAATCAGATTATTCTTGAAGAATATAACAAATAAAAATGATAATAAGTAGGAGGGATAAAATGTTAAAAGAATGTTTACAAGGAATAGCAGATGCAATAACATCTGAACTATTTCCTAAACTATTTATATTATCACTTATTATGTTTTTTTTAGGATTAATTGTAGGATATTCAATTATTGATATCGATGTAAAGAAACAGTGTGATGAAATGAGCATAACAGAGGCATTTCAATATCCATATTGTCGGAATTATTTTGAAGAACAATTAAGAAAATTAAAGGACTAATATGGAATTAAAAGAAAACAATATCAAAGATCTTTCAGTTGATCTTGAGCAGAGTCAAGAAACACTAAAAAAAATTTCTGGCATAGCAAAATCTTTAGTAGAAGTAATATCCGATACATTTACAGAATTTTGGGATAAAATCAATGGTGACACGATTCTACAATATAAAAAACTATACAATCAATCACAATATAAATACATAAAAAAAGGCAAAAAGTATGTCAAAGCAAGGAGACATAATAGCGAAGATATTAGCAAAGTATTTTTAAGGAAAATATCGCATTATAGTAAAAAAATTAATCAATATAAAAATTAAAGTAAATAGAGGTGAAATTATGGCTAAAAAATACAGTAGTAATTGGGATGCTAAAAGACTAATTGTTAGTTTTAATCAAAAACAATGGAGACAAGATTTTGCATCTTTTGTAAGAGAAAAGAAATTTTGGGATATAACAAGAGTTACTAGATCTAGATCAATAAGCAATAATCCATTAGATAGAGGTATTAAATCATTTGAAGTCTATAATCAATATGGTGGAAGTGTTAAGGTTACTTATCAAGATGATAATAAAATCATCGATTCTACTGATGATGAAATAATAAGAAAATATTTACAAGAAAAGGGTGTGTAATATGCTAGGAATAATATTAATAATCGCCTTATTACTAGGACTATGTGCTTATAAAGATATAAAAATAGATAAATTAAAGGACCAATTAACAATAAAACAATCTGAAAATTTATCTTTAAAAAGGGTAATGTATGAAAATGACTTAATACCAGAGGAGTATGTAAAGTGATCATAAATTATAAAGAATTACTGTATGCGATATTTAATAGTGATCCTTATTCTGAAAACGGACAAGAATTTCCAATAATTGTTTATGACATATTAAATAGTGGATTGCCCGTTGCAGTATTTAAAAATGCTAGTACATGCGCTAAATTTTTCAACACAACACCAAATGTAATCAAATGTACTATATGTAGAAATAGTTTAAAAAGAAATAGATATAAATTAGAAAGAGTGAAGTTAGATGAAAGAATTTGATTTTATGGATAAATTATTTCTTGGATTTATGATTTGGGGTGTTTTAGCTATTACAAGCTTGATTGTTTTAGGATTTATAAATGTCTTAAATAATAGATTTAGTCGATATGACGTAAACCAAGATGGAATAGTTAATGCACAAGATTATGTTGCAGTTAAGAATTATATTATGGGGAAGTAAAAAGGAGGAATAAAATGGAAGATAAACATTGTGATGGAAGTGATTTTGACTTCTTAATTGGAAAATCAATTGAAAAAGTAGAAGAAAAAAGAGGAAGTTATGATACAGATTTATTCATTCTAACTTGTAATGATAATACAGTAATCGAAATTGAAACAAATAATGGATGTGGTGGCTGTGGAAATGGTTGGTCTAGTTTCGATGATTTGAAAAAATTAGAGAACAATCATAACGTGATTACTAATGTTGTTTGCAAATATGTTTCTGAATTGGCAAAAGAAAAAGAAGATTATGATATGTGGGATTATTGTGAAAATTATGAATTTAAACTATTTGTATATTATCAAGATGATATGTTAACACTTGAAGGTGATGATGGATATGGAAATGGCTATTATGGTGGTGGATTTTATGTAACCATTAAGGATATAGAGGTGAAATAAAATGAAAGAAGATATATTAAAAGTAATAAATAATTATGGAGTAATACCACAATTAAAATACTTTCAAAGTGAAGTATTTGAATTAAATGAAGCAATAATACAAAAAGAATATTCTGTAATAGGTGGCAAACCTGAACCACTTATTAATACAGAAAATAATCATATAGCAGAGGAACTATCTGATGTAATGTTCATGCTTAAACAATTTCAATATTACTACGGAATTAATGATTCAAATATAAAAGAAATTATGAAATTTAAAATTGAAAGACAATTAAAAAGAATTGAGGAAAGTAAAATAGCTGAGGTGGGTAAATAATGAAGAAAACAAAAAATGTATTAACAATTTTAGGAATGATTATAGGAATATTATTAATCATATTTGGATTAACAGGATGTACAGATGCAGAGATAGCATCACAAAACGTAAGCAAAGAAGCAGATCAATTTAGAGTAAAAAGAAGAATAGTATTTATAAATTTAAGACATGATAGTTACTTATTTGAAATTATCGGAAATTGTTCAATAGAGACTGATAGTAGCGATAATCAATTAGAAGTAATTTGCAAAGTAGGAGAGGACAAGTATCAAAAACACTTCTTATATTTATCAAATGAAACAACTTATACAGTAGAACAATTAAATTATAGTGAAGTATCTAAATATGATTATGAGATAGTATTTAAACCTGAAAGTATTGTACCTATTAAGATTGAAACAGAAGTAGGAGGAAAATAAAAATGTGGGAAATATGGCTATATAAAACTTTAATGGCTTTTATAAGTATTCAAATATTAGAGGTAGTATTTAGAAGTCAAATAAAGAAAGCATTTAAAAAAAATAATACGAATGGTGTCGGATTTATAAAAGGTACTGTTAATTGTTTATTAGTATCAATGATTCCGGTTATGCGATGGGTATTTGTATCATTGGTTGTTATAGTGATATTTGCAGGTACTCTTATAGATGAAGAAAAATAGAAGAATTGAGGAGTGAGTTATGAAAACATTTGCAGTAATTATGAAATATATAACATTGAGTTTGTTAATGTTTCATACAATATTTTTTATATTATGTATTTACAACGGAACAGTTTTAAATATTATAACAAGTTGTATTAATGAAGTAACGTTTATATTTAATGCTCTTATTTGGAATATGTTTGTGGAGGATTTATCATATGAGTAAGCTAATATTTAATCCAGAAAAAGATATGAAAGAATTGAAAATGTATGGGTTTAAATATATAGATGTCAGTAAAGTACAATGGGCTAACAGTAACAATAATTATTGGTGCAAAAAGGTGTATTTGGGCGATGATTATGATAATAGAGTATTTTATTTAATTAATGAAAAGGATAGATATTATCATGTTGACTCTTGCGAAAGTGGAGTATTAGATAATACAACCTATGATTTAATCAAAGCAAATTTAATAATTGATGAGGAGAAATTGAAAAATGAAAATTAATTTATCTGAATTGGTTAAAGAAAATCTAAATTTAAAACAAGCCTTAAATGAAATAAAAGAATGTTGTGAAAATAATGCTATTGAAGTAAACACTAGAGAATATGGAAGTTTAGTCGTAACTAATATTGATGATATTTTACAAATAATAGACAAAGCATTAGGAGATGAAAACGATGAGTGAATTTGAAACAATAAAAGATATGCAAAGAGAAGATTTAGAGTATGCCTATTATGGAGCAAAAGTAAAATATAGAGAATATGAAAATAAATTAAAAGAAATAAGAAATCTTATATTGGAACTAGATGATGAAACAGATGATACAACTTGTTTTGATATAGAAAGCAGTATTAGAGAAGAACTGTTACATAGAATTGATGAAGCATTAGGAGGGAATAATGGGATTAAATAATTTTATATTAAATTGTGAAAAAGAAAATCAAGAATTAAAAAAAGACATTAAATACTATAAAAATAAAAGAAAAAGATTGCAAAATAAACTTGAACAACAATCCAATGCTATTGATGAGTGTATTGAATTAATAGCAAAGTATATACAAGAATGTACTTATGGAGAAGTGCCAAAATATCAAAAATTATTAGAAAAACTACAACAAGCGAAAGGTGATAATAATAATGGAAAATAAAGAAAAACTATTAAAATTAAAGGAAATGTTAGAAAAGCAATTAAAATTTGCAGATGAAATAAACAATTTACCTATGTGTATTGAGATTGGTAATAAGTTAAATAAAATAGATAACAAGCTAAGAGAATTACAAGCGAAAGGTGGTTGTGATGAATAATCCAAGAGTAGATATATCTGAAAAAGAATATTTAAGATTAATCGATCGAGATAATCGTATAAATGATTTAGTAAAGTATTTAGAAGATAAGATAACATTATATGATAATGATATAAAACAATCACAGCAATGGTTAGATGTTGAAGAAATGCATCAATCGGTAAAGGCTGATATGCATAAATCCAAATGTATTAAAAAAGAATTAGAGATTATTCTAGAAAGGCTAAAAAGTGATAATTATGAACAGAAAAACTGAATTAGTAAAAGTACCTTCAAATTTTCTTATAAAAAATGTAATTATAGACGACGATATTTATAAAGAGGGATTTATAGAAATAGACAGATGTCTAGTAGATGAAATAAAAAAATTATGGTGGATAGGAATACATACAACAGGTTGTTGTTGTGGTCATAATGAAAATGTTGGATTTATACAAGTAGAGAGAACAGATTTACAAAAGATGCTAGATTTTGGTTATGAATGGTATCATGATTATTCAAATGATCTTGGTGGAAATAATAGATATGATGCTTTTATTCCTAAAAGTAAATGTCATTGTGAGAAAGGTTAAGAGGTAGTAAATATGAGTAAATGGAAATGTGAAATATGTGGAAGTAGATTTGAAAACTTTCATGCACAAGGATTCGATCATAAGATATATTGTCCTTTATGTTATTTTAAAAAATTAAGTATTAATTTGAAGAAAGAAAATCAACGACTAAAATCACAATTAAAACAAAGTAGTAATGTGATTGTTGAAATAAAAAAATATTTACAAGGATCTTACGAAATGTCTATTTATACAAAAAGTGTAATGTTAGATAAAGATGGTATTGATGATTTGTTTGATATTTTAAACAAATACAAAGGTGATGATAAATAAAAAAGAAGATCATTAAAATCTCCCATAATTAATTTCAACATCGATTGAAAAAGCAACTTATCAACCCAAACAACAAAAACAATGGTACTAAAAAGACTGCGATAATAAGTGCAATTGGCAAAAAAAGTATAAATAATATAAACCATAAAAAGCACATAATAATTACCTCTTTTAAATAATAAATGCAGTGAAGTTATTGGTGACAATAATATATTACTAATAAAAATCTAATAGAAAGGGAATAAAAGTGAAAAGCAAAGATTTAATCAAAAGAGATAGAGTATTAAAAATTATTGAAGCAAAACTAAATCATGAAGAAATGTTACTAAAACAAGCTAGTACTGAATACAGAAAAAGATTATCAAGTTATCAAATAGCAATGTTAAGAGATTTATACGATACTATAAAGCTTATGCCCTAAAAATAGCAAAAAGTATCAAAGATAAAAAATAAGGTATAAACCTTTATAAATACTAGCAAAAGATAAGTTTATATAGGTGCAATATAATATTGTGGTTATCTTGCATCAAATAATAAAGAAAAAAGGAGGGAAATATATGCATTTTGAAGATGAAAAAGACTATAAACAAAAATATGATGAATTCTGGAAAGATATAGTAGAGAATGAAGATGGAACATTAAATAAGGATCAAGTAATGAGAGAATTATCCGATTATTCTATGGTCATGGATAACTGTGCTAGGGCATTTGTATTAATGACAAATGGGGCAATATCTAAACAAAATACAATGTTTTTTGAAGTAGAGGGAATATTTAATAATATTTTTATTTCAAAAGCACTAGCTGCAGATGATTTAATAAATACATGTTTAACAAAAGACATGAGCTATGAGGAAATTATTGCAGCAATAAAAGATTATTTTGATTATGAGGAGGAAAAATAATATGATGCCAAATTGTGTTCTTAGACCTACTACGATATACATAAAAGATAATGAATCAGGGGAAATGTTAGAACTAGGGAATATTGAAAAACTAGAATTAGAAGAAATTCAAACAGAACATGAAACTTATAATCAAGGTATTAATTATATCAGTCACCCTCGAGAAGTATCGGTATCTTACAAATTAAAAAAACTTTCAAAGAAAAAGTTCATTAAATTATTAATGGCAAGAAAAATTCAAAGGAATGCAGCTAATGAACTTGCTAAATACTTTTTAAATAAAAGAGGTTATTACTCTTATATAGATTTATTTTTATTAGATGGAGGTGCTTTATGAAATATATAATTTATGAGTATATTGCAGCATATATGTTTCAACCAGCTAGATATGATCGATACGAAATAAAAACAGATAAAGAACTTAAAGATTTTTTTATTTAAGCATCAAAATAATTTAAAAAATATAGAAATATTTAATAAATCAAATAAATGCAAAATTAACTTTGAAGTATATATAAAATAGTAAAAAGAAAGTAGGTGTAATCATGACAAAAGATGAAATAAAAATCAAATTAGATGAATGGATTAATCAACAACGATTAGATGAATATTCTAAAAAGACATTAGTAGATTATCGCCATGGTGTAGATTTGTTTATTCAATGGATAAAAGAAGATGAATTTGCTATTAATAAAGATCTTACTTTAGATTACAAAGAATATTTAGAAAAAGAGTTTGCACTTAATTCTAGAAATAAATATATTGTTGAATTAAATAAATTTTTAAAATATATAGGATATAAAGATTGCACCTTAAAAAAGTTTAAAACACAAAGAAAAACATCTATTGATGATCCTATATGGGATCAAGAACATAAACGAATGCTACGATGGGCAAAAAAATTAGATATGGAAGATATGTATTGGATTATGGAATCATTTGCACTCGCAGGAATAAGAGTAGAAGAATTAAAATTCTTTACAGTAGAAAGAATAACAGAAAGTAATTTTATTAAAGTTTTCAATAAAGGAAAAGAAAGGACAATTATTTTAACGAATGAATTACGAAGAGGACTTATAGATTATTGTAAAAGAAAAAATATTACATCTGGTTATGTATTTATTAGTCCTGTAAAACCGAATCAGATGTTAAATAATAGTACAATTTGGAGGCGATTAAAGAAAATTGCTAAAGCAGCAAAGATTAATCCCAATAAAATCCACCCACATGCATGGCGACATTTATTTGCTAAAAAAGCTAAAGAAATCGGAATAGATCTAGATGAATTACAAGATATATTTGGTCATGCCGATATAAAAACAACATCTATTTATACCATGACATCTAATAGAGAGAAAAAAGCAAAAATGGAAAAAATAAAATATGGAAAGGGGCAAGATTATGAATAGCATACAACAAAATTTAAAGATAAATTATAAACATAATTATAGTGGAATGTCGTGTATGACAGTCTTTGATGGACTCGGGAAAATGTTAAATCAGATCAATGATGAAGAGGCCGAATATATTTATAATTCATTAGTTGGAAATCCAGATAGATGTGTAAAAGAATTAAGAAAAGAAAATAAAGAATTGTTTATTGATGCATTAAAGGCACGAGGAAAATTAAATCGAATAATAAAAAGATTAGAAAATAAAAACCAAATTATTGTTATAACTGAAATGGGAACAATAACTTATTCAAAATTAAGATTGGCCATGTTTTGGTTAACACATAGCAATGATGATTTTTATGTAACATTTGGTTTTAGTTGGGTGCCAGATTCTAAATTACAAGATGCTGCTAGAAATGAATTAAATAAAAGTATGACTGTAGGTATCGATTTTTCAAAAGGGGAATCGTATCAAGTAGAAGAAATAAAAATAATTCCACCTAAAATAATTGATTTAAATAAAATTGATGAGATTCATGATTTAACACAATTTACATCAGAAATGTTTCAGAAAGGATTCAGGAATTAACTATGAGTATAGTATTAGTTAAATGCATTAATTACAAGGAACTAGAAGATTTAACAAATTCTTTATTAAGAACTTTTAAATTGATGGGAGCTCCTTTTAGATACAATAAAAGAAAAAATGAAATCGTTGTTGATGAAACAAAGTTTAAATTCGTAACTGTGCAGCAAAATATCGTTGGCATTAGATATAATCGTGTTATGAATGCTTACGACTTTTACAAGGATGGTGTTAAATGAAATTTATATTAGCGATATTAGTTGCATTATCATGGATTATATTATTATCTGTTAAATCTAAAAAACCAGAGGATCCATTAATCCAATTAAGAGAAGAATTAGAATTTGTAGATTTAGATCCTAGCGAAATAAATGATATTTTAGAGAAATATAAAAGCAGTTATTCCTATACTTGTTATGAATTGAAAAAAGCATATTATGAACTAGGACAAGCTATCAAAAATTCCTTTAAAAAATAGTAAAAAGTATCAAGTATAAAAAATAAGGCATAACCCCTTATAAATACTAGCAAAAATCAAGTTTATATAGGTGCAATATAACATTGTGATTATCTTGCATCAAATAATAAAGAAAAGAGGTGTCCTAATTGGAAGAAATAATTTTACAAACAGAAAAAAACACAACAATTATTGATCCAGAAAAATTTTCTGCTGAAATGTTGCAATTGATGAATATTTATGAATGTGTTAAAAACAAAACAAAAAACTTTGATAGGCCTGATTTTGTTAAAGAAATACAAATGCAAATTAATGAAAATAGAAGATTATCACGAGATTTAAAAACTGTTCAAAGAAGATTACAGCATTTGCTGATCTCTAATACAATTTCAATGTATGATAGGTATGATCCTAAAACTAAAGATTATATGTACGATATTACGAAATTCGATGATCTGTATGAAAAAATAGAAGAAAATAAACAAAATCTAACTATAATTGTGACATTAAATGAAGAACAAATGAATGATATTAACAATCAAATTCTAGAAGTTAAAAATGATTACGAATCCAGAATCAACAATACTATTGATTATGTAAAATATTGTTTAGAACATTCATGTACAGTTGATGAAATAGAAATATTGAATAAATTAGGCTATAATAAAGATACAGAAGAATAATTCAAAATTAATGAAAGGAGCTAACTAAAGACATCCCTTTAGTATTGTAAAATTCATCATAAAAAGGATAACAAAGGAAAGGGTGTCAAAATGGAAAAAAAGAAAGAATTAACAAAAGAAGAAAAAGCAAAAAAAATAAAAATTAAGCTTTTAAAACAAGTGTACTGGGATGAAAAAGATTTAAAAAGATTAGAGGATAAATTAGAAAAAATAACCATAAAAATAGAATCAATAAGATCTAGTAATATAAGTTCAATGCCAAAAAGCAGTGGTCTAGCACAAGATATTAGCGATTTATTGGGGCAACAGGAAGAATACCAAAGTTTGATTATTAAAAAAATAATGAAGTTAGAAAAAAGTAGGCAAAAAGCAGAAGCTTCAATAGACACCCTAGAAGATTCAAGATTAAAATTAATATTAAATTATGTATATCTAGAAGATATGACTTTTAAGGAAATTGCGGTTGATTTAAGAAAATCCGAAAGACATATTAGAAGACTACATGATATAGCAATTCGATTAATGAAAATAGTTAAAAATTAGGTATTAATAATTGCTTAATTTTTTATATGTCCTAAAATGTCCTAGAATGGTCGCTTTTGTCCATTCATGTCACTAAAATATGTGTTATTATGGTATTGTCATAAAAGACATTAAGAGTTCGCCCCTTACTTTTATGATAATGATTAAGACATCAGAAATGGTGTCTTTTTCTAATGATTTTTTAGGAGGCGATAAATATGGTAATGAAAATATGCCGAAAATGTGGCAGTTTGATTCCATACCCTTATACATATTGTGATAAGTGTCAAAATGAATATAACAGAAATAGAGAACAACAGTTAAAAGAATCTAAAAAGAAATATGATGCTAATTACAATAAATATAAGCGAAATAAGGAACATGCCAAGTTCTATAACTCTGATGAATGGAAAATGCTTAAAGAGAAGTACCTACAGGACCAACAATACAGATGTGAAAAATGTGAGGAAATACACAAGATAAATCCTAAACATAAGAGAAGAGTAGCTGTAGAAGTACATCATATTAAGTGGTTATCTACACCAGAGGGATGGGAAAGGCGATTAGACTACACTAATCTAATGGCTTTATGTCATGCACACCATGATGAGATGCATGGTAGATTCCAAAAGAAAAAGAAAAGAAGTATATAAAGTAGCTGCTGCTATTTTATATAAAGTAAGTAAATAAGGTTATTTACTATCAAAGTTAGGAGGTGGATCAAATGAGATTAGTTATTATTACAAAAAGATATGATAGTTCTGTAATAAATCAAAAGGTACAACCTACACCATTAGATGCAGATGGTAATCCAAAGTATGCAATCTATCTATCAGATGAGAGAGCACAAGTTTTAATTGATGCTGGTGTTGCAGAAGAATATGTAACAGAAGATCTAATAGTAGATGATTCTAATGATGGTGTATCTGATTCTGATACTAATGAGGGTAGTGCTATTACTGACAGCAATCCAGATGATTCAAATGCAGATGATAATATCGATGGCGCTGCTAATGATGAAGATTCAAATGCAGATGATTCAAACGAAGATGAATCAGAAGGACAATCAAAAGATACTAAATCTAAAAGTAATTCAAAGAAGAATAAATCAAGTAAATAATATTGGCCGTTTAACTGCACCTTATTAAACCGCATTTAAAGGCCTTATAAGAAGAGTTCACTTTATCACGACCAATGATACTATTTATCTTTTTATTTAGCATTATTTTTTATATATGCTAGGTATAAAGTGAGAGGGGTGGTCGAAAAAGTATTTAGGTTTTATAGGATATCGGTGCAAGGTGAGTATTTTGTAGCAAAAACTCCCCACGAGAAATTAAGGAGGTGTCGCATGGCTGGTCAAAAACAACCTATAGATTTGGTTATTGCTAAAGGGAAAAAGCACTTAACTAAAGAAGAAATTAATACAAGAAAAAATCAAGAAATTAGTGTGCCTTTTGTTGACATCCAAGCTCCATCATATCTTCCTAAAAACTTACAGAAAGAATTTGATGAGATAGCGGCTAAATTAAAGTTCTTAAATATAATGACAGAATTAGATGAGGACTGTCTCGCCAGATATCTTTTATCTAAAAGAAATTACTTGAAAATAACAAGAAAACTAAATAGCATCATTACAAAAAAAGATGTTAAAGTATCTGAAATAGATGGTTTAATATCTATCCAAGATAAGTTATTTAAACAATGTCGTTCAGCCGCTGGTGATTTAGGTTTGTCAATATCTAGTAGATGTAAGTTAATAGTGCCTGTTGATCCTACACCACCAAAAAAGAATAAGTTCGATAAGTTTAGTAACAATTTAGATGATTGATAGAGTTACAGAATATGCTAGAGCAGTAGTCGCAGGCAAAGTAATTGCGGGAACACCGCATATACAAGCATGTCAAAGACATTTAAGAGATTTAGAAAGACAAAACACAGAAGAGTTTCCCTATCATTGGGATATAAAAAGGGCGAATAGAATTCTTGAATATGCAGAAATGTTAACTATTGCGGAAGGTGAGGAACCTATCCAGGTTAAATTAAGAGGTTTTCAAGATTTTGATTTAGGATGTCGTTTTGGATGGTTAAATCAAAAGAATAAAAGGCGATTCAGAAGATCTTATATATCAAAAGCAAGACAAAATGGTAAAAGTTTTGAAAATGGTATTATAGGAACTTATGTTGCAGGTTTTGGCGGTTATAATTATGGTAAATTATTTACTGTTGCCACTAAAAAAAGACAAGCTAAAATTGCTTGGGAAGAAATGGCAAAATTTATTCAGGCCGATGAGGATTTATCGGAAAAATTTAAGGTTTATGATTATAAATCATTAATTCGAGCTTTAGAAACCCAATGTACCATTGAGGCACTTTCTCGTGAGGGTGGATTAGATGATGGTTTTAGAGGTATCTTTATTTCAGTTGATGAAATTCATCAACATAAAGATAATAAAATCTATAAGGCATTATACAATGGAACTCGTGCATTAGATGAAACTTTAGTATCTATGATCACCACTCGTGGTGACAAATTAAATTCATTTTGTTATGAGATGGATAGTTATTGTTTAGATATCCTAAATGGGACAGCTACTGCAGAGGATTTTTTTGTTGATATATATACTTTAGATAAAGGCGATAATCTATTCGATCCTAAAAATTTCATAAAAGCGAATCCGTTTTTAGCAGGTAATGAGGATGGATTAAATCAATTAATCATCGAGGCACAAACTGCTAAAGATATGGGTGGTAGTGAATTAAGAGATTTTATGACTAAAAGTCTTAATATGTGGGTTAGAAATGCTGATGATCAGTATGTTGATCCAGATAAATTAAAAAAATGTGCTAGAAATAAAAAGTTAGATTTAATGAGAGGAAAAGAATGCTATATCGGACTCGACTTGTCGGGAGGCGGAGACTTAACTACTTTATCATTAGAATTTCCTTTAGATGATGGCCATTTTTATACATATTCACATTCATTTATGCCTAAAGGTAGATTAGAGGAACACATCGAAACAGACACTGCCCCATATGATATTTGGGCCAATAAGAAATTAATTACTGTAACAGGTGGACAAATGGATTTCAAAAATGATTATAAGTTTATAGTTAAACATTTGAAAGATATTATAAGTGAATATGAATTACAACCACAAGCATGCGGATACGATCCGCACAATGCAGATGGTTTTTTGGCAGATTTAGAAGAATTAGGATGTCCACTAATTATGGTTACACAATCTGCTAGATTTCTAAACGATGCTACAGTTGATATGAGATTAAATATCAAGTCTGAAAAATTTGAGTACGATCAAGAAAACGAATTATTATCTTGGTCGTTTTCTAATGCAGCTGTCGTTGAAAATTCATTCGGTGAAATTAAAATTGATAAGAAAGTGGGAGCTAAAACCAAAAGAATAGATCCAATTGATGCATGTATCAATGCCCATGTTGCTTATCAAAAATGTAATGAAATCGAAAACCAAGATTTAGAGAAAAATATGGAAGAATATTTATCCTTAATGGGTTGGGATAAATAGAAAGGAGATAGATTTTATGTTTAACAATTTCAAAAAAGTTATAAAGTCACTTACAACATCGAGTACAGAAAAAGAAACAATTACTTTAGAACAATTAATTGATTTTCTAAATCTTAATGGTGTTAGTGAAAAAGAATTGTCAGAAGCAACATACTTTGCTTGTTTAAAGATATTAAGTGAATCATTAGGTAAATTGCCATTAAAATTGGTTTCTACATCTGATAAAAATGGTGTAGTTGAACAAAAAGAACATCCATTTTATGCAAAGTTGAGATTTAGGCCGAATCGTTTTACGACATCGACTGATTTCTTCGCTGCAGTAGAAATGAATCGTAATCATTATGGTAATTCTTATGTATGGATAACAAACAAGAAAAAACAAGAAGATCAAGAGTTGATTCTTTTGCCAAGCGAAAGTGTAGAAGTTTGGTATGATGATGGAAAAATTCTATCTGATATACCAGATGTTTATTACATTTATAGAGTTGGTACTCATAGATATGTATTTTCTAGTGAAGAGATCCTACACTTTAAAACATCTAGTTCCTTTGATGGTATTAAAGGTTTAAGTGTAAGAGAGCAATTAAAGGCAACCATTACTGGTGGTCAAAAATCACAAGAAATGGTTAATAAATTAATCGAAAGTGGTTTTACTGCTAAAGCTGTTCTTCAATATACAGGAAATTTAAATGAAGACAGTGCAAAAAAATTTACTGCTAATCTAGAAAAATATGCTACTGGTGAAGTAGATGCATTAAAATCTATTATTCCTATACCACTAGGATCAAAATTAGATCCATTAAATATTAAACTTGGTGATAATGAATTTATGGAAATTAAAAAATATAATGCTTTACAAATTGCAAGTGCTTTTGGTATAAAACCAAACCAAATAAATGACTATTCAAAAAGTAGTTATGCAAGTGCAGAGGCACAACAATTAGCATTCTATGTTGATACTCTTTTGTTCATATTAAAACAGTATGAGGAAGAACTGACATATAAGCTTTTAACTGATGCTGAAATTAAAAGAGGATTAAAATTTAAATTTAATGTATCAGTTATTTTAAGAGCTGATTTAAAAACTCAAATTGAGAGTTTATCAAAAGGTGTTGCCAATTTTATATATACCCCTAATGAGGCGAGAGCTTATCTAGATTTAGAGGCCAAAGCAGGAGGGGACAAATTAATTGGTAATGGTGCAATGATTCCTGCTGAATTAGTAGGAACACAGTACCAACAAAAAAATGCTAATGGAGGAGGTGATACTGATGGACAAGAATAAGCAGCTAATTCAAAAGTCTGGAGCTGTTGAAAGTCAAGAACTAACAGATGAAGAATTAGAAAAAATCAATAAATTTACTCTTAAAAACTTAACTAAAGAAGATATTTATACTTTTAAATTAAGAATCTGTGACAATGAGATAGATCGAGATTTTGAGGTATTTCCATTATCAACATTAGAGAAGTTAAAAGATCTATTTATTGGCAAAACTATTATTAAGGATCATTCATCTAGAGCAGATAATCAAGTTGCTAGAATCTATGATACTGAATTAGTTACAGAAAGCGGTCGTACAAAGACAGCAGAGCCATATACGAGTTTAGTAGCTCATTGTTATATGGTAAAAACTAAAAGTAACGAAGATCTAATCACTGAAATTGATGCGGGGATTAAAAAAGAAGTATCAGTTGGGTGTGCTATCGGCGAGGTGGTATGTTCTATTTGTGGTACAGATAATAGGAAAAGATGGTGTGAACACTGGAATGGAAAAGAATACGATGGAAATATGTGTTATTTTGAATTGAAAAATCCAATAGATGCATACGAAGTATCTTTTGTAGCAGTACCAGCACAGCCAAAAGCAGGAACAACAAAAAATTATGGACCTGAAAAAGAGGAACATGATGATGAAATTGTTGCTCCTGAAAATAATGACAACAATGATAGTACAGAGAGCAACCAAGATGAAACAAAAAATAATAATTTCAATGAACAAGACTTAATTTCATTAAAAATGAAAACGATTAAGTCTTTTATTTTCGCACAAAAAAATTTAGATAAGAAAGAGGGAATGTAAAATGAATAAGAAAATGCGAGAAATTTTAAAGAAAATTGAAGAAAAAACGATAATTGCAAAAAATTATCAAACTGAAAAGGATTTTGACAAAGCTAAAGAAGTGTTAGATGAAATCGAAAACTTACAAAAAGAATATGAAGTAGAGGCAAAATTATTTAATGTTGCTAAAGAAGAAGTAACAGAAGAAAAAGTTGCCGAAGTTAAGGAAGAAAAGAAAGCAGATGGATTCGCTGCTGTTACTAAAATGGTAACTGGTAGAAGAATGGCTGATGAAGAAAAAGCATTAATCGTTGAGGCAGATCCAACAGCAGAAGATGCACATGGTACCAATTATTTACTACCAGAAGATGTTCAACTTGCTATTCGTGAATTAAGAAGAAATTATATGTCTGCTAAAGATTTAGGATTAGTTAATGTTGTTCCAACAACTGCACTATCTGGATCAACTAATTTTGAGACAGATGATGATGGATTACTTTCTGATTTTGAAGATGGTGAGGAAGTAGAAGAGGAAGATGGACCAAAATTCAAAAGAGTTCCATTTGCTATTAAGTTTAAAGGTAAATTAATTTATATCTCTAACATTTTAGCAGGTAATGAAAAAGCTGGTTTAATGAATTATTTAAATAAGTGGTTCGTTAAAAAAGCAGTTAGAACTGAAAATGTAGATATCTTTAATACATTAAAATCTGGTAAAACTGCTAAAGAAATCACTGGTTTAAATGCTTTAAAAGAGCACATTAATAAAGATATTGATCCATCATGTGCAATGACTGGTGTGATTATCACAAATCAAACTGGTTTTGCAGAAATGGATAAACAAAAAGATAGAAATGGTAGAGGTATGTTAGAAGTTGATCCTACTAATAAATCTCGTAAAGTATTCCAAAATATGCCTATCTATGTATTCTCTGATAAGGAACTTAAAAATGTAAGTGGAAAAGCTCCAATGTTTGTTGGTGCAACAGATGCAGGTTGTGATTTTATGGATAAAGATGGATTAGAATTTGCTACATCTGAACATTTTGCATTTAATAAGAATCAAACTACTTTGAGAGTTTTAGAGGGATATGACACAGTTCAAACTGATGTTAATGCATATTCTTATATCACTTATACTGGTGTAGATTGTGAAGAATCAACAACTATTGTTGTAGAAAAAGAATCAGATAAAACTAATGATCAAACTATATAGTTAGGAGGATAGATTATGTCCGCAGTAGCAGAGGTTAAAAAGCAATCTTTATCAGATACTTTAACTGCTAGTACTGTTAAAGAGGAACTTGGAATCGATACTGCAGATTCTGCAGTTGACAGTAGATTAACTCGTTATATAAAAGTTGCCGATGCTTACTTAAAAGGGGCAATAAGCGAAACCTATCCTGTCGATGATGAAAGAGCTATTGAACTAGCTCTTTTAGTCATTGAGGATCTATATGATAGGAATTCTACTACAGTAAAAGAAAATATTACCATAGAAAAATTGAAAGCAGATTTTATATTGCAATTGCAAGTAGAGGGTATGGATGATCTTAAATCAAAAGATACAAATTCTAAAACTGAATGATGATAATGATTCCTATAGTGATTATTATTCTTGTCATGCACAAGTTAATAAAACTGGAGGGAATGAATATTTAATTGCAGGTGCAGTATCATCTAAAAATAAATTTACATTTATAGTTAGATATTGTGAAGAATTAAAAAATCTACAATTTGATACACAAACATATAGAATTGTTTTTAATGGTATTATTTTTAACATTCTAGATGCCGATGATTTTATGCAAAGGCATAAAACTATAAAGATTATTGGTGAGAGTATCAATGGCTAATAGCATCAAAATTGGTGATCTCGAAAAAGTAATTGATGAAGAACTAACGATATATTGTGATGAAATTACAAAAAAAGTTAAACAAATAAGTGATGATGTAATGAAAGATTTAGTTAAAAATACAAAAAAAGATGCCAATAAAAGGACAGGTACTTATGCTAAAGCAATTACATCTAAAAGAACAAAAGAAACAAAAAGGTCAAGAGAAAACACTTGGTACGTAAAAGATCCAGAATATCGTAAATCTCATTTACTAGAGAAAGGCCATGCCACAAGAAATGGTGGAAGAACTCGAGCTTTTCCTTTTATTAGTAAGAATGAACAAATAGCAGTTAAAGATTATGAAAATAAAGTAGAGGAGGCAATTAAAAATGGATCTTAAGGAAATTTTAAAAAAAGGTACTAATCTACCTACTACAGAAAATCATTTTATAAAACCTCCTAAACTTCCTTATTTAATTTTTAATCAAGATAAAGATGTTAGAGGAGTTTCAAAAGAAAATCTTATTATTGATAGCGATGTTTCTATAGAACTCTATACATCTAAAATAGATCAAGAATTAGAAAAGAAAGTAAAAGAAGTCATTATAGATGACATATTAAGTGTTTCTAATAACGATGATGAAATAGAAATTAGTCAAAATAGGGAGTATATAGAATCTGAACAGATGTATATGACTACTTTTGATTTTAATTTAATAGAAAAAGGAGGAATTTAGTCATGGGTAAAAGAACAAAAGAAACAATTACTTTAGGAAGTGGTAAATTATATTCTGTTGAATATACAGGAACAATTCCAAGTAACGAAGATTTAGAAAAACAAGATAATATTCTAGGTTATATCCAAAAAGGAGCATCTTTAGATTATAAACCAGAATTTTATGAAGCAGAAGATGATTTAGGAATTGTTAAAAAGCAAATTTTAACAAAAGAAGAGGTTACATTTAAGAGTGGAATTTTAACTTGGAATGCTGAAACCTTAAAGAAATTAGTAGCAACAGGAAGAATTACAGAAGATTCTGAAAAAGGTATGAGGACTATCAAAATTGGTGGTATTAATAATAATGATGGTAAACAATATATCTTCCATTTTGTTCATGAAGATAAGAAAGATGGAAATGTAAGAATCACTATCGTTGGACAAAATACTGCTGGATTCTCATTAGCATTTGCCAAAGATGCTGAAACAGTAATTGATGCTGAAATTAAAGCACTTCCAAATGATAATGATGGTACTTTAATTATATTCCAAGAAGAATATACACCATCAGATGATAATGAAAATACTGATCAAACAGTTTAATTAAGAAAGTAAGGGAGGAATGAAATATGTTTGATATGACACAGTACATACCTAGATATTTTAAAACAAAACTAAAGAATGGGAAAATTTTAGATGTGGAACCACCAAAATTAAAAGTTCTTAAAAAAATTCTAAAATTGAGTAATATAAAAGATGATATGTCAGAGAAGGATTTTGATAATATCATTCTTGCTACATCTATGGCTTTAAGTAAAAATAAACAAAATTATCAAGTAACAACAGAGTGGTTAGAAGAAAATCACAATATAGATGAATTACAAGATTTATTGATAAATTATTTTAACTGGGTCGATGAAATAGAAAACTCAAAAAACTAATTGCCCCATATTATCCTAACAAGGATGATGAAGATGTGGGGTACAAATTAGTTAGTCATAGAGAAAAAATGATATCTAAATATTGCGGTATCTCTATTTTAGATGTCGAGGATCTAGATTTAGTAGAGTATTTCTTTTATTATAGGGAAGCTGTTATTTATAATTGTATGCAAACAGAAGATGGAATCGAATATTTGCAAAATGCTCATAGATTGCAACAAACCGAACCAGATAGAAAGAAATTAAGAGAAAAATATCATAAAAATTCATAAGAGTGGGCGAACTCTTCTTTTTTTGACAAAAAAGGGAGAGGGTGAAACATGGCACAAAAAATCAAAGGTATAACTATTGAAATTGGTGGAGATACAACAAAACTTGATAAGGCTTTAGGCGAGGTAAATAGTAAAACAAAACAATTACAATCCGAATTGAAAGGTGTTAATAGTCTTTTAAAAATGGATCCTAAAAATGTCACATTACTAAAACAAAAACAGGATTTGTTGAATCAAAGTATTTCTAACACAAGAGAAAAATTAAATACATTAAAAACCGCCCAAATTCAAGTTCAGGAGCAATTTGATAAGGGTCAAATTACAGAAGAACAATATCGAGATTTTCAGAGAGAAATTATTGCAACAGAAAATAAGTTAAAGTCATTAACTAAAGAATTGAAAAATTTTGGATCTGTTGGAGCACAACAAATAGCAATTGCAGGTCAAAAGATGCAAGATGTTGGAGGTAAAATAGAATCAGTAGGAAAAAAGGTATCAATTGCAAGTGTTGGTACTACTGCAGCATTAACTGCAATTTCAAAAAGCGCTATTGATTTTGAAACTGCATTCACAGGTGTTACTAAAACAGTTGATGGAACTGATAAACAGTTAGAAGAAATAAAACAAGGTCTTTTGGATTTATCAAAGACAACTGCAAGTAGTTCAACTGAAATCGCAGCAGTCGCAGAGGCTGCAGGACAATTAGGTGTAAAAACCGAAAATATTTTATCATTCACTGAAACTATGGTTAGATTAGGCGATTCAACAAATATGTCTGCAGATGAAGCCGCAACTGCAATCGCTCAATTATATAACATCATGGGGGCTGATATAAATACAGTAGATCGATTTGGTGCTGCTATTGTTGCTTTAGGGAATAATGCAGCTACAACTGAATCAGATATAGTTAATATGGCCTCAAGAATAGCATCATCAGGATCACAAGTTGGTTTAACTGAACAAGAGATATTAGCATTATCTACAACATTAGCAAGTGTTGGTTTAGAAGCGGAAGGTGGAGGTTCTGCTATTTCTGCCGTTATAACTAAAATAGATAAAGATGTTGCTTTAAATACTGATAGTTTGAAAACATGGGCAAACGTTTCTAATATGTCTGTAACAGATTTTAAAAACTTATGGGAAACTGATGCAATGTCTGCTATTCAAAAAGTAGTTGGTGGAATGGGTGATGCTAAAGCAGGCGGTGAAAATTTAAATGTTATTTTAGATGAACTTGGTGTAAGTTCATTAAGACAAACTGATACAATGAAAAGATTATCTAGTGCATCAGGATTAATGTCAAATATGGTAAACATAAGTAATAGTGCATGGAAAGATAATTCTGCATTAACCATTGAATCATCAAAGCGATACGAAACAACTGCTGCGAAGATCACTCAAATGAAAAATACAATTACTGAATTATGCGTTAAATTAGGCGAAATATTATTACCAATCATTCAACGAGTTGTTGCGGCAATATCCAGTTTTTCTAATTGGCTTACTAATTTAAATCCAGCAGCTCAAAAGGTTGTAGTAACAGTATTAGCCATTGTATCCGCCCTCGGCCCATTTATTATAATTTTAGCTAAATTAATTACATCTTTTGGTACTATAATGACTATTGTTCCAAAGATTGTATCTATAATTAAAACAGTTAAACTAGCTTTTGTTGCATTCAATGCAGTATTAATGGCAAATCCAATTATTTTAATAGTTGCTGCAATAGCAGCACTAATTGCAGGATTTGTTCTTTTATGGAATAAATGCGAATGGTTTAGAAATTTCTGGATCAATCTTTGGGAAAATATTAAAAATGTGTGTAAAAAAGTTATTGATGGAATAGTTAATTTTTTTACAGGTATTATAGATTTTTTTAAAAATAATTGGCAATCGTTATTATTATTTATAGCGAATCCATTTGCTGGAGCATTTAAACTACTTTATGATAACTGTGAGGGATTTAGAAATTTTATTGATGGTATTATTCAAAAAATAAAAAATATTTTTTCTAGTATTGTTTCATTTATTAATACTAATGTTATTGAACCAATTAAAAAATTCTTTGAACCTCTTATAGCTTGGTTTACCAATCTTTTTACAAGTATTTATAATAGTTTAGCGAGTATTATAAATGTAATCTGGGGTATTTTACAAGGATTATGGGAAATGATTGTTACCTTATTTACTACTGCTATAAATTGGATAAATGAAAATGTAATTACACCAATTAAGACAGCTTTTACAACAGCAATAGATACAATCAAAAATGCAATTCAAAGTGCTTGGGAATTTATAAAAAATGTATTTATTACTATTGCAACATGGTTAAATGATAATGTATTAACACCAATTATGACATTGTTAAGTACAATATGGTTGTGGATTCAGGAGAATATTATTACTCCGATTCAAAATATATTCACTTCTGTATGGACAACTTTGGTAACTGGTGCTAGTAATGCATGGGAAGGTATTAAAAATATATTTTCATCAGTAGCTACATTTTTTGGTAATATTTTCTCTAGTGCATGGCAAAAAGTAAGAGAGGTATTCGCAACAGGTGGAAGAATTTTTGAAGGAATAAAAGATTCGATTGCTAGTGTATTTACAACTGTTGTTAATAAAATAATAGGTGGAATTAATACAGTAGTCGCCGTTCCTTTTAACGCAATAAATAAAGCATTAAATAAAATTAGGAATATATCATTTTTAGATATTTCACCATTTAAAGATAAATGGGGGGAAAATCCATTAAAAGTTCCTAAAATACCATTATTAAGAACAGGAGGATCTATTATTGGCGATGGTGAAGCGATTATGGCAGAAGCTGGTAGTCCAGAAATGATTACAATGATGAATGGTAAAGCAATCGTAAGACCATTGACTAGCACTGATCGTAAACAAGTAGTATCTAATACAAATAATAGTGGTAATAATACATTCAATTTCTATTCACCAGAGGCATTAACACCTAGTGAATGTGTAAGAAATATGAGAAAAGAAGTACAATATCAAAAATTGATTCATGGATAGGAGGAAAATATATGCAAAAAAAATTAGTATGTGAATCACATTTACATGAAAAAATAATTTTTACTTATGATTTTCCTTTTTATCTAGAAAAGGTTGAGGGACTTCATGAGGTAATAGGCACAGTTACTGGAATAAAAAGTGCCTATGCAATTGGGGAAAACTATATAGATACAGGTATTGAAAAAAGAAATATCGTTATAAGTGGAATCATAAAAGATGATTTTATTAATAATAGGCAAAAACTTTATCGCATATTTCCTTTAAAAACAACTGGAACGCTTTATTATTATGAAGATGATCTAGAAAGAAAAATCAATTATAAAGTAGAAAGTATTAAGATAAATGAAAAAGGATACCCTAAAGTTTTTCAAATATCTTTAATATGCCCTACACCATATTTTACTGATATAGAAAAGACAACTTTGCAAATGGCCACTTGGTCACCTGCTTTTAAGTTTCCTCTTAAAATTCCACAATCAACTGGAATAAAGTTTGGCATCAAAAATAAAACTTCGATGGTATCTATAATGAATTCAACTAATATTGAATTTGGAATGACAATCACATTTACTGCAAATGATGTAGTAGTGAACCCATCTTTATTTAATGTTGATACAAGGGAAGAAATGAAAATAGAAAAAACTATGCAGGCAGGCGATAAGATTTTGGTACATACATATAGACAGAATAAAAATATTATTTATATTTCTGCTAGTTCTGAACAAGAGGAAAATATAAATAATCTAATGGTCTATGGAAGTAAGTTTTTACAAATACATCATGGTGAAAATACATATCGTTATAATGCTGATGAAAATGTAGATAGCTTGGAAACTGTAATAGAATATTTAACAGAATATGAGGCAGTATAATGATTCCAAAATTTGATATTTATGTGTATGATAAAAATTTAAATTTTATAGGTATTATAGATTTCTTTAGTTCTTTAAGATGGCGAAGAAAATACTATGATTATGGTGAATTTGAATTACATATACCGATTGATGATCAAACTAAAAAGTTTCTAGCAAAAGATAATATAATTATTCGAGAAGATGCTATTGAAGCAGGAATTATTGAAAGTATTAAAATATCCGATGACAGTAAAAAGGTAGAGGCAACTGTTATTGGAAGATTTCTATCAAGCATATTAACAAGAAGAATTGTCAAAAAACGAATTAATTTTAGTGGAAAAATATTAGATGGTGAAAGAAAGTTATTATCTGAAATGACACCATTTTCTAAATTAGAAATAAGATCTACAACAATAGAATCAAGTTCTATTGTTTTTCAGTGTACTTATAAAAATGTTGGTGATTATTTACTCAAACTTTCTAAAACATCTACCATTGCTCACAGAATTGTACCAGATCTACAACAAAAAAAGTTTATATATGAAAATTATCAAGGATTAGATCGTACAGAAACACAGTCATTAAATCCTAGATATGAGTTTAGTGAGGACAAAGGGAATATAGAAAAAGCAGATTATACTTACGATTCAAAATCAGAGAAAAATTATGCTTTAGTCGGTGGTCAAGGCGAGGGTGATGCAAGAATATTAGTGGAGGTAAACAGTGGTGATTATAGTGATCTAGATTTAAGAGAAACTTTCGTTGATGCAAAATCAGAAAGTAATAGCAATTTAACTGCAGAACAATACAAAGAAATATTAAAAACAAAAGGTAAAGAGAATTTATCTGATTCTGTGGAATCTATGGAAGTTACCGCTTATGCAACAGATTATAAAAATGGTTGGGATTTAGGCGATATAGTAAATACAAAAAAAGAGAGTTGGGGAAAATCTTTAAAAAAACGAATTGTAGAAATTGAAGAAACTATCGAAAATTCAAATCAAAAGATATATGCAACTTTTGGAGATCCTTTGGCAGAAACATTCTCTGAAAAAGAAGATTAGAAAAAGGAGGAAATTATGGAAAAATGTACATTTTTTAATGACGTTGATGATGATAGAATTTATTTTGCAGAAGATTTAGCAAGACATTTAGCTGCATATTTTACGAACGGAATATTTAATAACAGTTGTCAAGTTTTAGGAGAAAATAACGATATGTCCATTAGTATAAATATAGGATCTGCTAATATTAATGGTTATAGATATGATAATGATACTATTAAAATATTAAATATAGAAAATGCTGATGGCATATTAAGTAGGGTAGACAATATTGTTATTCGTTTGGATTTAACAAATCGAATGATAACATCACAGGTAATTAAAGGTTCTTTTTCAGAAAATCCAGTAGCGCCTCCTTTGGTAAGGACAGCTACTGTTTTTGATTTAAGAATCGCTAAAATAAGTATTCCTGCAGGAACAACAACGATAACTCAGGATTTAATTACTGATACGAGATTTATTACTTCTGATTGCGGTAATGTAGTAGGAGCAGTTCAACAAATAAATACAGATGATATATTTGCGCAATATCAATCAAAATTCAATGAATGGTTTTTAAAAATGAAAGATCAATTAGATACAGATGCAGCTGGTAATCTCCAAAGTCAAATTGATGATATCGAAGAAGAAATAAAGAACTTTAATGGTGGAGTTACTGGAGATACATTGCCAATAGGAAGTATTGTTGACTATGATGGCGATACTGTACCTGCAAATTGGGAAAAGGTGGAAGATGAAAATATTTATTCAACTGCAGAACAAGAAATAGGAGAATGGTTTGGTAAAAAACTTTATAGAAAAACATTAGTTACAGAAAGAATAACAGCAGCTAAATTAATAGATGTTCCTATTGCTAATATTGATATGTTTTGGATAGATGCAAGTGGTACTTATATGGTTGTTGAAGTTGGAGGAGTAAAACAAACAACACCTATGCCTATGTACAAAGATTCTGCTCTTTGGACATCATTGAGACCAAATATTACTTCTAAAAATATTGAATTGAGTGTTGGCACAGGTGCTTATTGTCATGGTGTTTGTTATATAACAATACTTTATACAAAAACAACAGATGAGGTGGTGCAAAAATGAGAATAAGAAAAATAGCGAACAGTATAGGGTTAGTAGGAAATATATTTAATAAAAAAAGTGATAGTACAGAAGATAGCTATAGTTGTGATTATGTTAATAAAGCAATTCAAGACATTTACTCAACAGAAGAAATAAAAACTAATAAAGTATGGATAAACGGCAAACCAATTTATAGAAAAGTCATTGATAGAGGTAATAGAATAGCTAGTGAGTTATTTGATCATAACATTCCAAATGTTGATGACATCTGGATAAATAATGACATGACATTTAGAGTTCATGCTACTGGTAATCATGTACCTTTAAATGCTAGTGGAGCGCAAACTTATGTATATGCGAATAAAACACAAGTTACTACTACAAATAGTGGTGCCATTTCTGCCGAAAAAATTTATATTACTTTAGAATACACAAAAACAACAGATAAAGCAACAACAGATAAAGGAGCGTAATGTATGGAAAAAATAATAAATTCAATACCTCAAATAGCAACACTAATCACAAGTATGGGAATTGTACTAGGAGTAATAAAAAAATGGTTAATAGGGCCATTAGAGTTGTCTTGCATAAAGACAGATTTAGTTAATTTTATAAATGATGTTGAAAATGGATTTGATAAATCAGAAATACAAAAATTAAATGCTCATGAATTATATGATAGATATACACAACTCGGAGGGAATTCTTATGTTCATGAACATTGGGAGAAATTAAAGGAAGAAGGTAAGATTTAAAATGAATAATAAATTATATGATATTTTAAAATGGATTGCTATTATTGGTTTATCAGGATTAGGTTTTTTAGTTAATGGTCTTGGTGAGATATGGAAAATACCATTTACTAATGAAATAGTTAAATCAATTGATGTTGTTGGTACTGCTTTAGGTATTTGGCTTAGTATATCAGCAGCTAGTTATAATAAGAAAAAAGGAGGAAAATAATATGAATATTGAAGAAGTAAAATTCGATGAAGAATTATATAAGAAAAATATTGAAGAAAATGAATTTGCTAATATTTCTGGTAAAGAAGACGGAGTTGGTGAAGAATTAGATGTTGATTCCATAGAAGTAGAAATGGAGGACGAATAATTATGCAAATAACTAAATTAATTTGTCCTACAAGTAAATATGCTATTAAGTGTCCTTTTCTAATGACACCAGAAGGTATAACAGTACATAATACAGCAAATGATGCTAGTGCTATGGCTGAAGCATCATATATGTTAGGAAATAATAATCAAGTATCTGTTCATTCATTTGTTGATGATACAAGAGTTGTTGAAGCTATTGAACAATATAGGAATGCTTGGGCTAATGGTGATGGTGTAAATGGTTTTGGTAATAGAAAAACTATATCTGTAGAAATTTGTTATTCTAAATCAGGAGGAGAAAGATTTGATAAGGCTGAAAATTTGGCAGCGGAATATATTGCAAGTTTACTTAAAAAATATGGTTGGGGAATTGACAAAGTAAAAAAACATCAAGATTGGAATGGTAAATATTGTCCTCATCGTACATTAGATTTAGGATGGCAAAGATTTTTAAATAAAGTACAATCATATTTAGGAACAACATCTGCTCCAGTAAATAATTCAAAAGGTGGTGCAGATCAAATATTAAGAGTTGGTAGTATAGTTAGAATAGATAAAACATTAACTGTAACAGGTGTAAATGCTAAAAGTAATTTAATAGCTATTCAAGAGCTAACAGGAACACCAACATCTTCTATCCATTGGTTTGATCCTACTAACTTTGATGTAGTAGAAGGACCAAAAAAAGCTCAACAAGTTTGTACTGTAGGATGCAAAGTTAAATTAAAAGGTAATTACAAGGTATTAGGTTTAGTTAAAACCGAAGATTGGGCATGTAAGTTAAAAATAGGAAATAGAACTAATTGGGTATGGACTAATCCATGTTATGAAGTTCAAGACTAATAAAGCTAGGATTGAATTCCTAGCTCTTTTTTTGTTGCTTTTTGTCTATTTTTATCATATAATTTTGTTTGGGACAAGCAGTATTAGTCTTTAATGTAGAAAGAGGGTGATACTGTGAATGGTTTGAAAATTAGACCAGGAGGAATCTATTTAGTTAATTTAGGAAGAACTAAAAGTCCTGAACTAAATTCGCCTCATTATTGTGTAATTCTAAAAACACATGACAGAGATTTATTTCTTGCTCTGCCAACAACGAGTAAATCAAAAGAAGACGAATTCAAATTTATTATACCTGAAGATAATTCAACGTGCTTGTTTAAACATATGAAAACTATAGCAAGAAGTAGAATTATAAAACCATTAATTGATTATGATGGAAATCAAGTAATTCTATCGCCAGATAATCTTGCTGATTTGATAAGAGATTATAAAGATTATATAGAATTTTTATGCAATAAAGCTATACAAGGAAATATCGATTATACAAACAGTTTACAAGTATTAAATTAGTCGATTTGCATTATTTGGAAAAATGTGGTAGTATACAAGTAACTCCAAAGATTATATATCGAAGAGCTAGGTATATAATATTATATCTAGCATATTGGGGTAGTTAGTTTGTGGTGAAAATCACATATTGTCCAGGTTTTCCTGGGAAGAGAAAAAGAAAGAACGCACTTTCTTTTTTAATTGTTTTAAATAACAATAATTTTAAAATTTGACAATGCAATATTCAAAATCTAAAATAAAAACATCTCAAATATCACAAATTAGTGATTTGTAGATGTTCTTTTTTTATGCTTTAATACTCCTAGAAAGGAGGAGTAGCATGTTAAAAATATTAAATAATGATGAATTACACCAATTCATTACAAACGAAAAAATCCCATGCAAGGAATCTGTATTTAGTATTATATTAGATATAGATAATTTAAGATATATTATTAATGGTGATTTGATTATTGATTGTGATAAAAATGTTTTGAATAAGTATCTTTAATTTTTAAGATATTCCAAAATTGATTTCAAATACCTTGCAGATACAACATCTGTTTGCATACCGTTATCAAAATAAATAATTCTATTTTTAGTATCTATTTTACTTATACGATCAGTATTAACCAAACAACTTTTATGAGATAGAATGAATCTATTATCAACTATATCCTGGATCTGTTGCAATTGCTTACTAGATTCAAATGTCATATAATCCAAAATAAATTTTGATTTTCTATTTTCAATTTTAACATATAGTAAATTATGAGCTTCAAATCTATATAGCATTGATTTAGTTTGAATGACTAATATATTAGTCCTATATTTATTTAATATTTGCTCTTTAAACAATATTGGAAGTTCTTTCTTATAATCGGATTTTTTAGATATAAATTTTAAAAACATAATTTTGCTTTCTAGCATATCCATAGAATATTCAGTAAAATAATCTGTTATAAATATGATTAAACTTTTGTTATCATGTTTTCTTATGAAATTGGCTATTTGTATTCCATTTACACCTTTATCATTATTCAATTCAATATCCAATATATATATTTTAAAATACTTATCATTTGTTATTAACCGTTTAAGCTTATTAGTATAGTCACTAAATTTCTCTATTTCAACTTCTACCTTATACTGTATTGAAAATGAATGAATAATGTTAACAATTTTTTCACTAAATTCTTCCATGTCTTCAACTATAATAAATTTAAACATAGTAAATACCCTTTCTTATTCACTATAAAAAAATATCATAATATTTTATCTTTTTCAATACAAAAATGTTTGTTGGAAGAAATTGGAAATGTAAAAGGGGATTGTAATAATAAAATAGAAGGTATATATTATATAATAATAAAGAAAAAGAATTTTGTATAAACATTGTGGTTGATATCCATCTATAATCCCTACTAAAAATGTAATTCCTGCCCCAATTAATAAACCAATGCCAAACTTAGCAGCGCCTCCACTGATTTGTTGTAATTCTTCATCTTTTAATTTCATATATACTCCTTTCTTCCGCAATCGCTTTCTTCTATTTTAACGCCAGATTAGATAAAATAAAGCTATAAATTTACTAAAAAGATAACGCATTATAAAACTTCCTTTCCTTGATTTCTTTTTAAATCTTCTATTACTTTTCCATGTTTCATTTGAATAACACGTTCAAATAAATCGATGTTATCGGTTCTATGGGTAACAAAAACAATACTCTTTTCTGAATAATGATGTAAAATATTTTTTAATATTTTTCGCTCTAATGATACATCTACTTGACTAAGACCTTCATCAATTAATAAATAATTAAAATTCTTAAGTAATGCTCGCGCAAGAATGATTCTTTGTTTTTCACCACCTGAGATATTAAATCCGTTTTCTTCAATTAACATATAATAATTTAACGAATTATTTTTTATAATCTCTTCAATATAACAATCTTTAATCACTTGAAAAAATCTTTCCTGCTCCACCGTTTCATTTAAGACGATATTGTTGTATAAAGTATCTGTAAATAGAATTTCATTTTGTGAAATATAAAGAACATTTTGATTGATATCCATTCTAGATATTTCATTCAAATTTCTATTGTTTACCATTACTCGATTGATGGGATAATAATTTTTAAGTAGTTTTAATAGTGTACTTTTCCCACTACCACTCGGACCTATAATGGCTATTTTTTCCTTATTTTGAATTGATAGTGTTTGATTTTTTAACAGTGTCTGATTATTATAAAGGGTAGGGTGTTCTTGTATTATTAAATTTGAAAAACAAATATTCTCATAATTTATATTCTTTTTTTCATCATTCATAATTTCTGAAATTCGTTGATAAGATATTTTTGCCTCCTCCATATTTTTTATAAGATTTAAAATATTTTTGACAGGTTCTATAAAATAATGGAATAAAAACAAAAAGGTAATAAAGGAACTAAGTTCAATTTTTTTATAATGAATGAATAAAATTCCAAAGAAAATTAAAATAATTGATATCATTCCATTCAAAAAACTGATAATTGTTTGTTCTAAATTAGATAGTACTTCTAATTTTTTTTGTTTTTGTAAATGAATCTGTAATAAATCGTTTAATTGACTAATTACATGTTTTTCGATTCCAAGTCCTTTTACAGTTTCAAAACCTGTTAGGTTCTCAACGATATAAGAATTCATATTTGTATGGCTGTTTTTTAATTCATTTAATCTTTTATACATGACTGGTTTCACTATATAAAAAATTATAATATATACTATTAGGAAAGCTAGGGAAAAGATAAAGAGTAATGAATTGACATGATATAAAATAACAGCTGCTACAAAAGTTAAAATAATATCAATAAAAAATGTTAAAATAATTTCACTAACAGTTTGTTTGATAATATTTAGATCGTTGATTCTTGTAATTAATTCTCCTGATGTTCGATTGCGATAATAATGGTAAGGAAGTAAAATGATTTTTTTTAATACATCTGTAAATAATTCTTTCGTTATTTTTTGATTTAGAAAAATAAAAATCTGATTTCGAATCCATAAAAAGATATTTTTTAATAGTTCAAAAAAGATAAATAAAATCATTAACCGAGAAATAAGATTATGATGATTTATATTTTGTAAGCTTATTTGAAAATAGAAGGAACTACAAATAGAGAGTATTGTAATTAGTAATGATAATATAACAATTATCAAAAGTTTCTTTTTATTTTGCATCAATAATTCTGTTATATATTTATAAAACGATTTTTCTTTATAACAAATAGGGATTTTTCGTTTAGGATATAATGTTATTAATATATCATTGTAAATAGTTTTAAATTCTTTCCATGTTATTTTTTTTATTCCCTTTGCGGGATCTGCTATGATGAGTGTCTTTTTATTAAAATTAATTTCATAAATTACAATATAGTGTTGATAAATCTTATCTATTGTAACGTGGGCAATACAAGGTAAGATAATATTGTTATGTTCAACTTCTTCTATTTTGATACGAATTCCTTCTGATCGAAATCCAATTGCTCTTGCTGTTTCAATTAAGTGATAAGCAGTTGTACCACTTTTGGTTGTTCTACTCATTTGCCTTAATTTTTCTTTTGACATATTTCCTTTATAGAATCTAATAATCATAAGTAGCGAAGCAATAGCACAATCTTTTAAATCATCTTGTTTTACAAATGGATATTTTTTTCTCATTGTTACCTCCTTGCTTCTAACTTACTGTCTAGATAGAAATAATTCCTGCAAACAATGGTATCTATCATAGAAATGTGACTTTTGTAATAACAAATTTCAATATACAAGGTACGTTTAAATGTTTGTGAATTCTCTAGTTCGAATTACTTCAAATTATTTGCAAAGTCAGATAGTGAAAATAATCAAAAGTATAAATAGTAAGACAAATTTTTTAAAAATGTTTCCAAGTAAAAAAGAAACTATGGAGAGTTTCTTTTTTGTAATCGTTATTTATAAAAATATGTTATAATTGTAAACAAGGAGGATTGAATATGAATCAGAAAATTGAAATAAATGTTTATGCTGACGAGAGCTGCCATTTAGAGCACGACGATGTTGAGTTTATGGTTTTAGGCTGTGTATATTGTTTAAAAAAAGATAAAAATTATATTACAAATAAAATAAAAGAAATAAAGAAAAAATATGGATTAAAACCAACAACTGAAATAAAATGGACAAAAGTTTCACTTAAAAAAATAAATATGTACAAAGAATTAATAGATTTGTTATCCAATGAAAATGTATCATTTAGAGGATGGATTGCTCATGATAAAAAGTCATTAGACCATGAATTATTTCATCAAACATATGATGATTGGTATTATAAAATGTATTATTATCTTTTCAATTATATTATATCTGAAAGTTTAGTAGATTATAATATTTTTTTAGATATAAAAGATACCCGATCAAGTATGAAAAACGATAAACTTAAAAACATATTAAATCGTTATAATATATATAATGTTAGCAAGGTTCAAGCCATTCGTTCTGATGAAGTTCAATTAATCCAATTGGCAGATTTAGTAATAGGGGCAATCAGTTATAAATTAAGGAATTTAGCGACAAGTACTGCAAAATTAGAATTGGTTAATTATATAGAAAATAAATTTAATACATCATTTTTTAATAATTCATCCAATAACAATAAGAAATTTAATATTTTTCATTGGAGCAGTCAAAAATAATGAATTGTGACAAAATAAATTTTCAAATTATCGAAAAGAAGAGAGATGAAGAACAAAAAAGTTATCATGATAGAGCATATGCTATTTTTAAAAATAGTTTAATGAATTCGGATATAAAATTTAAAAACATACCTGTTAAAGTTAGAGAATTGCCTTTTGAAGACAATAAAGTACAAGGCTTCTTTCATGTCATATCTGAATTAGATAAGAAGTTAAAAATTAGATTATATAAAGATGAAAGAGTAAAATATATTCCATATATTTCTAAAATGATAACTGAATATGATAAATGCAGTACTTGTTATAGTAATTGTTCTAAAATAAAAGTATGGACAGCGCCATATAATGGAAAAATTGAAAGAACTAAATTTTATTTTGAGGAAGATAATTATATAGTTATATTGGAAAAACGTCCAAACTATTATCAATTGGTTTCTGCTTATGTAGTGGATAGAGAAGATAGAAAATTAGATATATTAAAAGAATATAATAAATATAAATAAAACGGAAAAAGGATTGGTTTTGACCAATCCTTAATCTGATGCTCCTTCTAAACTAGTTAGATGAGTAATTGAAATATATCATATATTTACAATTTTGTCAAATATACTTGACATATTATAGTATATTCTAATAACAAAAAAATATTTATCAAATATAAATTATAATACGTTGTTACCTCCTTGCTTCTAACTTACTGTCTAGACAGAAATAATTCCTGCAAACAATGGTATCTATCATAGAAATGTAATTTATTATTGCAATTAATTGATTCAGATTCTTATATGCATACTCATTTATTTAAAAAGAAACTGTAAAGTTTTGATTTTTTCTTGTTTAAAAATAGGATATCTAATAAGAAGATGCTATAATAATAATAGGAGTTGATGATATATGACAGCACATATAGAAGCAAAAAAGGATGAAATTGCTGAGATTGTAATAATGCCAGGAGATCCTCTCCGAGCTAAATTTATTGCTGAAACTTATTTAAAAGATGTAAAATTAGTAAATCAAATTCGAAACATGTATGCTTATACGGGGTATTATCATGATAAGAAATTAACGATTATGGCATCTGGGATGGGAATGCCAAGTATTGGAATATATTCCTATGAGTTATATAAGTTTTATGATGTAAAAACAATTATTCGAGTAGGAACTGCGGGATCTTACTCGAAAGATTTAAATTTATATGATTTAGTTCTTGTAAATGCTAGTTATTCTGATTCGAGTTATGCAAAAGTCCAAAACAAAAACGAAGAAGATACAATAAAAGCATCCTTTTCTACAAATTTATACATTACACAGACTGCAGAAGAAAAAAATTTTCATGTGAGTATAGGAAACGTGTACTCTACAGATGTATTTTATAAAGAAAATGATAACTTTAAAAGAATCATTCAAGAAAAAGGTTGTGGTGCCTGCGAGATGGAATCCTTCGCACTTTTTCATAATGCAAAAACACTTGGAAAGAACGCGGCCTGTTTATTAACCATTTCAGATAGTCTTGTAACAGGAGAAGAAACTACTCCAGAGGAAAGACAAACAGCCTTCATTCAAATGATTGAACTAGCTTTAGATTCTAGTTTAAAAATGTAGTGTTATAAAAATAGAAAATAAATGATATAAAAAGAAAATTCGAATAAAATAAAATATAAAGCCATAATAAAAAAGAGGTGAAAACATGGAATATTCAAAACATCATATGAACCGTTATCGTATCCATTTCGTTCAAACAGATAAATTTAAAACGATTAACGTCAAAATTAATTTTAAAAGAAAAATAGAAAAAGATGAAATTACGATTCGTAGATTCTTAAGTTCTATATTATTGAATTCTAGTGCCAAATTTAAAAGTGAAAGAGAGTTGAATATAGAAGTAGAAAATCTATATAATATAGGGGTCCAATCTAATGTTAGTCGAAGTGGAAAGTATAGTATCTTATCCTTTTCGATGAATTTATTAAATGAAAAATATACAGAAGAAGGTATGCTTCAAAAGTCGTTTGATTTTTTGAAGGAATTGTTATTTTATCCAAATATAGAAAACAAACAGTTTTCTCAAGATAGTTTTGATTTTATAAAACAATCCATCAAGGAAGAAATTGAAAGCTTTAAAGATAATCCAAATCGTTATAGTAGATACCGTTTATTTGAAGAAACTAGTCCAGAATCTATCCTATCTTATCCGTATTCTGGTACTTTGGAACAACTTGAAAATATCACACCAGAAAACTTATATGAATATTATCAATCTGTAATAGAAGAAGATATGCTAGATATTTTTGTTATTGGTGATATTGAAGAAGAAAAGATAAAATCTATTATTGAAAATATGATTCCTTTCTATGAACGTAATATGGAAACTGAAAGACATGATTTAAGAAATATAGAAAATAGAGAAGAAGAAAAAATTGTTACAGAAGAAGGAAATTATAATCAAAGTAATTTAGCTATCTCTCTAACCCTTTCACCACTAACTGAATTTGAAAAACAATATGTTTTGCAGATTTTTAATTTTATTTTTGGTGGAGGGAGTGAATCCAAATTATTTCAAATTGTAAGAGAAAAAAACTCCCTTTGCTATTCTATCGGAGCAAGTTCTATGCTATTAGACCACTTAGTAATTGTTACAGCAGGAATTGATTCCAAAAGTTTTTCCAAGGCAATAAAACTCATTAAACAATGCTTAGAAGATATGAAAGAGGGAAAATTTAATGAAGAAGATATTGCAAAAGCCAAAACAACTTATATCAATGGATGCCAACAAATTTTAGACTCTCCAGTATCTATTTTAAATAATTTTATTTCGAAAGAGTATTTAAATTTAGATTTAGTAGAAGAAAAAATGAAGCAAATCCAAAAGGTAGACAAAGAGATGTTAATAAATTTAGGTCAGAAAATAAGAATTCATACCATTTATTTATTAAAAGGAGGAAACGAAAATGAAGAAGATACCTCTAACTAAATTAGAAACAGATATCTATACTGAAAAACTAGAAAATGGACTTGAGATATTTGTTGTACCTAAAAAAAATGTCAATAACATTTATGCTACATTTACCACTAAATTTGGCTCACGTACTAACGAATTTATTCCCTTTGGGGAAAAAGATTATGTAAAAGTACCTGAAGGAATCGCTCATTTTTTAGAACATAAAGCATTTGAGCAAGAAGATGGTGTAGATCCCTTCACCTTATTTTCAAAAAATGGGGCAGATTCTAATGCTTCAACAGATCGTTTTAAAACCACCTATTTATTTGCAGGTGCTACAAATTTTAAACAAAATATGAATTGCTTATTAGATTTTGTCCAAGCCCCATATTTTACAGACGAAAACGTTGAAAAAGAAAAAGGAATTATTGAACAAGAAATAGAAATGTATAAAGATCAACCCTTTCGTGAAGGATATGATCGAATCATTTACAATTCCTTTGTAAAAAATCCAATTCGATATACAGTAGGTGGTAGTGTAGATAGTATTTATAAAATTACTAAGGATCACCTTTATCAATGTTATCAAACTTTTTATAATCCAAATAATATGTTTGTTGTAGTAACTGGAAAAGTGGAACCAAAAGAAGTAATTGAAATCATAAAAGAGAATCAACAAAATAAAAAATTAAAGAAAATGGCAGAAATTAAAGTACAAGAATATTCTGAACCTGATCATGTTGCAAAGGAAAAAGATGAAATTAAAATGAATGTAACAATTCCAAAAATGTTTCTATCTTATAAATTTAATATTCAAGAAATTACAGAAGATTTTGATTTAAATTATTACTTTTCTATTTATACAGATTTAAAATTCGGACCTACATCAGTTTTGTCAGAACGTCTAAAACAGAAAAAAATTATGACCACAGATATTGATTTTTCATTAATAAAAATTGATCATCATCTATTAATTGTATTTGACTGTGAAACAGAAAATACAGAACAAGTAATTAAAATTATCAAACAAGAATTTAGTAAAAATGATATTAAAGAAGAAGAATTTAATCGAAAGAAAAAAGCAATCCTTGCCGCTTGTGTATATATGAGTGATAATATTTATAGTTTAAATAATAAAATCACTAATGATATTATTCATTTTAATCAGGTAAATACAGATATGTATAATCGTATTAAAAACTTAGAATATGAAAAGTTAAATGATATCATTAATCATTTAGATTTTTCAAATTATGCTAGTGTTATTGTGAACCCTAAATAACCGTCTTCATGATGGTTTTTTCTTGAAAAAAAAAAAGAGGTATGTTATGATGATACTAGTATAGAGGTGAGTTACAAAATGAAAAGAAGAGGATTCACATTAGCAGAATTACTAGCAACCATAGTAATATTAGGAATTATCACAGCCATTACTGTTCCGATTGTAATTAATCAAGTAGATAGCTATAAAAAAAAGATGTGTGTGACACAATATGATAATATTTTGAATGCGGCAAGAGCATATGCATCGGATCATATTCAAGAATTATCCAATAGTAATACAATTACTTTAGAAACTTTAACGAAAGGTGGTTATATAGATGGGGATAATTTGAAAGATGTTATCTCAGAAGAAAAGATTAGTCCAGATTTAAAAATTCAAATTATCAAAGTAGGAAAAAAGTATAAATGTTATATTGTTGATAATGATGCAATGGGGTGTGGAGATGAATATAAAAAGCTTTATGATTCATCAGAGCCAACAGCTGAAATAAAAGTCGTTTCTGTAGGAATTGATAGTATTACAGTAAAGGGAATTTGTACAGATCCAGATAGTGGAATTTCTAAATATGAATTTAGTTTAGATAATGTTAATTGGGTTAGTAATAAGAATAAACCTTTAAAAGATACTTATACATTTGAAAATTTAGTTCCAAATACCAATTATACTTTATATGTAAAATGCAGTAATGGTATGAGCGCTAAAACAAAAGGACATACAGATAAAAAGACGAAAGAATTACCACTTCCAACGATAACAGTACCAGAAGGTTGGCGAGAAAGTAAGACAGTAACCATCACAACGGATAATGGTTATAAAATCGAATATGTTAAAAATAATGGGACACCTGTTAAAGTAAATACTAATACTGCAACGGTGGAATTTACAGAAAATGGGACTATTAAAGCACGAGTTAGTTCAGGAAAGCATTATGGAAAATATGTAGAAAAAGAAGTTACTCAAATAGACAAAATAAAACCTAGTTGTACAATCAGTGTAACAGGAGGGACAAAAGGAAGTAATAATTGGTATACAACAAGTCCAACCATAAAAATGACAACATCAAAAGCAGGAGATAGTGGTTTATCATATACAGGTCCAACAGAGCAAACAACCGCAAGTTATACAAAACAAGTATCTTCAGGAAATACAGGAGAAAACCAAGTAACAATGACATCAGACAAAACAACAAAATATTATGGATATGTAAAAGCAGGAAATGGAAAAACAGCAACATGTACAAGTGGAGAAATCAAATTAGATCAGACAAATCCAACCGCAAAAGCAGAAGTAACACCAATATCAACAGATAAAATAACAGTAACAGCAAGATGTAGTTCACCAAGTGGAATTTCAAAATACGAATTTAGGAAAGATAATGGAAGTTGGATAACTAGCAGTACTAATACACATACATTTACAGGATTAAAGCCTTATAATGCATATGGACAAGATACAGCAAGTGCGACTCATAGCTTTCAAGTAAGGTGTACAAGTGGCGCAGGAAAAGAGGCGGAATCAGAGCTTGTAAATGAAAAATCAAAGCCATATATTCCACCTATCTATGGACATAATGATTCAACTGATTCAACAGGAAAATTAGCAGGAACTAATTGGAGACAAAGCAAAATATATCATTTGACATTTAATGGATCAAATGTAACAACACCAATATATTATTTCTATACGACGGCGCCAGTAACTAGTAGTGTATCAGTACGATCATGTGGCTTAAATTATTCTCTTCTTTCAAATGGTGGTAGTGGTACAATTCCTAAGGGACCAGATACAACATGTTCTGGTGATTATACAACAAATATTCAGTCAAATACTTGGTATATGATATCTCCATCTTCACATGGGGGCTATCAATTTCCAGATCTAACTTTTAAACAACCGGGACAAATAGTGTCAAGAATTAACGATGGAACAAGTTATTATCAAAGTAGTTCCAATAATATAGAATTTATAACAGGGGCAACAATAAACGATTATGAAACAAAGGATGGTTTATTAGCGCATTTGGATGGCTTAAGTAATAATGATAGTAATACATGGAAGAATTTGGCAAAAAATACCACGGCATCAGTATCAACAACCAGTGGATGGCAAAATGGACAGAAGGTATGTGGAGCATATGATCCTAATAGAGGATGTTTAATGTGGACAACTGAAAATGGTTCTTTATACTTTGATGGTGTAGATGATTATTTGGATTTTGATTTTATTAGAAATAAAAATCAATTTACAATAGAAACAGTTTATAAGCCTATTAAAGGTGATGGAGAACAACATGTTATTAGTGATAACGAGGGTGCTGGAGTAGCAATCAAAGCAAATGGTGACATCCCTTTCTTTGTTGGAAATACTTATGTAGGGTTTAGAGTCCCTACTACTCTAAATATGATTAACTATCGTGCTGCCTCAGTATCTGTTAGAAATCTACCTAATTCATCATTTCTTCATACATTCCTTAAGGCATATTTAGGTGAAGATACAACATTTCCTGATAACTTTGTACAAAGCCAGACATATTCTGGACAAACGTACAAACCTTCATCGCTTTCTTTAAGATTGGGTTGCAACTCAGGAAAAAATGTTTGTGATGGAGCCTTCTTTAAAGGTTATATATTTGCAGTAAGAATTCATGATGGAGTATTAACAGATGAGCAGATTGCAAAAAACGCTTATATTGATAGAATTAGATATGGCTTCTAAAAGTCAAAAGGAAAACTTATAGACAATAGACTTATAAGTTTTTTTTTGTTAAAATATTATTGGTGATATTTATGTTATATACATCAACAGATAATCAAAAAATAAAAGATATAAAGAAATTACAACAGAAGAAATATCGTGATAAAAAGAAACAATTTTTAGTAGAGACAGATCACTTAGTTTTAGAAGCCTACAAAAAAGGATTTATTGATGAACTAATATTAGAAAAAGATACTTTATTTCCTTTAGATGTTCCTACCTCTTATGTTACAAACGATGTCATGTATTATCTTAGTGAGTTAGAGTCTCCCAGTAATGTCATGGCAGTTTGTCATAAAAAGGAAGAAGAAATAGAATTAGGAAACCGAATTCTTGTATTAGATGAAATTCAGGATCCAGGGAATCTCGGTACGATTATTCGAAGTGCAGTCGCATTCCATATTAATACCATTATTTTGGGCGATAACACAGTAGATTTATATAATCAAAAAGTAATACGTGCTAGCCAAGGAATGTTATTTCATATGAACATTGTTAGAAAGAATTTATTAGAAATCCTTCCTAAACTAGAGAATTTAGGGTATGATCTACTTGGAACAAAAGTAACACATGGAAACGATATCAAAACTCTTGAAAAAAATGAAAAATTTGCTATAATAATGGGAAATGAGGGAAATGGAATTAGTGAAGAAGTAGAAGAACTTTGCCATAAATTTATATATATTGATATGAATGAAGAATGTGAATCTTTAAACGTTGGAGTCGCTACTAGTATTATTTTATATGAATTAGATAAGTAGGTGAAACATGCAATACATCAACATTGGAAAAATAGTAAATACACATGGAATCAAAGGAGAGATACGCTTACTTTCGGATTTTCAATATAAAGATAACGTATTTCAAAAAGGGTTCAAAATATATATAGGAAAAGACAAACAAGAAGAAGTAATTGAGACATATCGCCATCATAAAATATTTGATATGATTACTCTAAAAGGGATTTATAATATTAATGATGTCTTAAAATACAAAGGGAAGCAGGTATATGTAAAAAGAGAGAATTTACAAATCGATGGTTACTTAGAGGAAGAGTTAATTGGACTAAAAGTTTATCAAAATCAAGAATTAATTGGAGTCATTCATAGTATTATGAAAAATCATCAAAATGGAATTTTAGTAATTGAACATAATAAAAAAAGAAATTTTGTTCCTAATTTACCTGAATTCATTGACAATATCGATTTACAGAATCAAAGAATAGATATCAAATATATAGAAGGTCTTATTCATGAAGATTGATATATTAACTCTTTTTCCTAGAATGTTTGATCATATTTTTGAAGAGTCTATTATAAAACGAGCTCAAGAAAAAAATAAAGTTACAATTGTAATTCACGATATTCGGGATTTTGCAACCAATAAACATAAAAAAGTAGATGATTATGCCTTTGGCGGAGGAAAAGGAATGGTATTAATGCCAGATCCTGTTTATCAAGCGATTGAAGCTGTTCGAACAAAAGACTCCCTAGTAATTATGATGACTCCACAAGGAAAAGTATATCATCAAAAATTAGCTTATGAGTTCTCTCAAAGAAAACATTTAATTTTACTCTGTGGACACTACGAAGGATTCGATGAACGAATTAGAAAATTCGTCGATTTGGAAATAAGCGTTGGTGATTATGTTTTGACAGGCGGAGAAATTCCTAGTATGATTATAGTAGATAGTGTTGTTCGCCTATTAGATGGTGTCATTCAAAAAGATTCCCATCAAAATGATTCTTTTCAACACCATTTATTAGACTATCCTGTTTACACAAAACCTGTTAATTTTATGGGAATGAAAGTTCCTGATGTCTTATTATCAGGACACCACGCAAATATTGAAAAATGGCGTTTAGAAGAAAGTAAAAAAAAGACAGAGCAAAGAAGACCAGATTTATTAGAAAAAGGTGATACCAATGAATTATAAGAAATATATAATTGAGAAAACAAAAAATGGAATAAATGCAACTGAGATGAATATTAAAATATTAAAAGGTTTTCAAGTATTACCACAAAATAAAATAGAATATCCAGGAGTAGAAGTAAACTCTATGTTAGTAGTAAAACCATCCTTTATTGAAAAACTATTAAAGAAAAAAATAAAAAAGAAATTGGATTATTACTTAAGTTATATCATAGCAGTCATTGATGAAAATGATGAGAATCCAGATGATGCTCCACTTCGTCAAGCCCTAAACGACCTTACAAGATATAAAGAAATCGTCGGAGCAAAATATCAACAATATTTGGATGATAAATATATCCATTTGTTAATGAAAAAAATCGATTTATTAGAAAGAGAATTAAAAACTAAAATTATATATAAAACAATGAATAATTATGAACCAATTCATGAAATAAAAGGAAAAAGTAGATAAACCTTTACTTTTTATTTAAAATATGATAAAATTTATAATGTTGTAATCCGCTAAAAAGATTTATGATTGCAGAAAAAAGAAAAGGAGTGAGACATCGTGAATTTGGTTGAAAAAATAACACAAAATCAAATTAGAACAGATTTACCAGAATTTCGTGTTGGTGACACCGTTAAGGTAGATGTTAAAATCATCGAGGGAAAAAGAGAAAGAATTCAATCATTCGAAGGAATTGTTATGAAAATAGTTGGTGGAGGTATTTCTAAAACATTCACCGTTAGAAAAATTTCTTCTGGAATTGGAGTAGAAAGAACATTCCCAGTCAATTCACCAAAAATTGAATCTGTTAGTGTTGTAAGAAAAGGTAAAGTAAGAAGAGCAAAACTAAATTACATAAGAACTTTGGCTAGTAAACCAAGAATTAAAGAAAGAAGAGACAAAGTTTCGACGAATAAGGCTGCATAAGCCTTATTTTTATTTATTTTATAAAAAATATATGTTATAATACATCTATAAAAAAATTGATATAAGAGGAGAAGGTTATTATGGAAAAAGAAACTTTACAAAGACACAAGAAAAAATTAAAATCATTGCAAGATGGACAAGAAGAAATTATTTTAAAGATAGAAAACTTAAGAAAAGAGCATGTCCAGAAAAATGTAGTTGATTACCAAATAAAGTTAAATTCTCTATTAGATTCTTTAATAATAAAGCGTGAAGAGATAAGAAATCAATCAAGTTTTATTGATAAATTCATAGATGAAGAAAGAAAACAAAATGAAGCAATTTCCCAAATAGAAAAACTTTTAGGAATTCATATAAGTCCAATTATCATTCGATATAATAATCCACAATCAAAAACAGGGAAAGTGTTTCTAAAAGATACAGCATATTTAAGAAAAGAACAAGGAAAAATCAATAACCAATTAGAGAATCTATTAGATGATGGAAAATTAGACTCAAAAACCTATAGGTTTTTAAAAATAGAATTAATAAAAGAATTTGATTCTATGGTAGCAGAAGCACCTAAACCATCTATAGATAATAATCTCATGAATGAGAAAAATCAAACTTCTAATCAAGAAGAATCTTCAAGAATAGAACCAATGGATTTAGATTTAGAATTAGCCGCCGAATCTGTTGATTTGCACGAATGGTGGTCAGGACATGTAGAGAAAATAGAAGAGGAAGATCAAATAGAAGGAAATCATAGAGGGTTTATGCTATGACAAACTTTTTTATCAATTGAAAATTTGTTGAAATTTACATTGAAATTAGTACATGGTATAATAATTCAGGTGATAAGATGGAAAAAATAAAAAACATATTAAAAGAATATCTGCCATATATCCTAATCTTAATTGTGATTATTTTTATTCGAACATTTATTGTTACATTAGTTCGAGTAGATGGTTCATCTATGGAAAATACACTCCATAATGGAGAAATTTTAATACTAAACAAATTAGATAAAGATTTTGACAGATTTGATATTGTTGTAGTCAAATATAATAACGAACGACTAGTAAAAAGAATTATTGGACTTCCAGGAGAACAAGTTCGATATCGAAATAACCAACTTTTTATCAATGGCAAAAAAATAAAAGAAAAATTTATAGATGAAGAAACTGCTAATTTTAATATTATGGAACTTGGATATAATAAAATACCAAAAAATTATTATTTTGTAGTAGGAGATAATCGAGATAATTCTTTAGATAGTAGATACATTGGACTAATTAAGAAAGAACAAATTCAAGGAACAACCAAAATTCGTCTCTTTCCATTTCGTAAAATAGGAAAAATAAATGCAAAATAAGATTTTATCAAAAAAAGTGTGTAGTCACAATTTTTCATTGTTTAATCATAAAAACACCAATTAGTATGAAAATACTCACTACTATTTTTTTTACAATATTCTTTCTATTTTTTAAAAAGATAAAAGCAAACAAAACATTTAAAATTACAGTAAGACTACATAAAGGAGCAATCTTGGTTACTTCCCCTAATTGATAGGATTTCAGTTTTGTAATCATCATGAAAGACCAACTAATGCCAGTTAATAAAATAAGATGTTTTGAATTCATCTTCCACTCATTTACAATATCTTTTATTTTTATTCTTTCTGTAATAAAAACTAAAATGGCTGGAAATAGCAGAGTAATAGAAACATAAAAAGCTAAATTAAAAGAATTAGAACTATTTACATCTAAAAACAAGGCAATTCCCATACATAAATTAGCAAAAATTCCTAACCAAAGATATCGATTTTTCTTCCATGTTCCCTTTTGGTAAAAAATAAAGATATTACCTCCTATCAAAAAAATAGAACCAATGGTTTTTTGAAATGTCAATTCTTCTTTTAAAAAAAGAAAGCCCATAATCATAACAAATACATTCGATAATTGTTTTATAATACTATATGCAGATGCTTCCATACCACTTCTTGCAGTAGTAGCCAGTCTATTTTGAATGGTATAAAAAACAATCGCTAAGCCTAGTAAAAGATATGTCTTAATATCAGTAGGAAATTTTATTTCAAAGAAAGGAATCCAGAAACAACTAACAATCCCTGCAATAAATTCTACCAATACTGTTAAAGCGCCAGCACTTTTCATATTTTGTGATATGATTTTATAACTTTCATTAAATAGAACCGTAATAATTAAATAAAAAAATAAAAACAAATATGCACTTTCAAACATCTTTTTCCTTCTTTCCTATAGTATTATATTCCATTATTTCTATAGCGTCATAGTAAGCAGTTTCACTAAATATCTAAAAAATAAATAAAAAAACTTGTAAAAACATAGAATATAGTGTATATTATATATGTTACTTATTCTTGGAACAAAGAAACTCCGACTTTTTCTCAGAATAAGCGAATAAATAAGAGAGGAGAAATAGGATGGCTTTAACAAAAGAAATGAAAGAGAAAATTGTTAAAAAATATGCAAGACATGAGGGAGATACTGGATCCCCTGAAGTTCAAATTGCTATTTTAACAGCCGAAATTAATGAATTAACAGAACATTTAAAAGAACATAAGCATGATCATCATTCAAGGAGAGGTCTTCTTAAAAAAGTTGGTCAAAGACGTAGTTTACAAAAATATCTATTGAACAAAGATGTTACACGTTATAGAACACTAATTTCCAGTTTAGGACTTAGAAAATAATAAAATGTAGGCACTTATTTTTAAGTGTCTTTATTTGTATAAGAAACGATAGGAGAGAAAAATGAAAAAAGTATTTGAATTAGACTTTAGAGGAAGAAAATTAATTGTAGAACATGGGGAAATGGCGAAACAAGCAAGTGGAGCTGTCCTTGTTCGATATGGAGATACTGTTATATTATCTACAACAGTAGTATCTAAAAAAGCAAACTTACTGGCTGATTTTTTTCCACTTATGGTATTATACCAAGAAAAATTATATTCTGTAGGAAAGATTCCAGGGGGATTTATTAAAAGAGAAGGAAAACCAACCGATAATGCGACGCTGGCTGCTCGTATGATTGATCGCCCAATGAGACCAATGTTTCCAGCTGATTTTAAAAATGAAGTACAAATCGTTAATACCGTTTTATCGGTAGATCAAGATAATTCACCAGAAATGACAGCTATGTTTGGATCATCACTTGCAACTTGTATTTCTGAAACACCATTTGATGGACCGATTGCAGGAGTAAAAGTTGGAAGAGTAAATGGAGAATTGATTATTAATCCTACTGCTGAGCAAACGGAATTATCAGACATCGATTTAACAGTCGCAGGAACAAAAGAAGCTATTAATATGGTAGAAGCTGGAGCTAAAGAGGTAAACGAAGAGGATATGTTAGAAGCATTAATGTTTGGGCATGAGGCTATTCAAGAATTAATTGCTTTCCAAGAAAAGATTATAGAAGAAATTGGAAAACCAAAAATGATTTATGAAAAATTAGAAATCGAAGAAAGTCTAAAAGAAGAAATAGAAGCATGTGTTAGTGGACCACTAAATCAAGCAATGCGTATTCCAGATAAATTAGAGAAATATGAACAAATTGATAAAATAAAAGAAGAAATTGTACAAAAATATGAAAAAGAAAATGAATCCTTAAAAGAAATAGAATTAAAGGAAATAATCACCAAAGTAAAATTAGTATTAGAGGATATTGAATATAAAATATTTAGACAAATTGTGGTCAATGAAAAAACACGTGCAGATGGGCGAGAAATGGATGAAATTAGACCATTATCTACTGATATTGATGTTTTACCTAGAACGCATGGTTCCGCTTTATTTACAAGGGGGCAAACACAAAGTTTATCCGTCGTTACACTAGGCGCTTTAGGAGAACATCAAATTCTAGATGGAGTATCTTTAGAAGATGAAAAAAGATTCATGCTACATTATAACTTCCCACAATTCTCAGTTGGAGAAACAGGGCGCTATGGTCCTCCAGGAAGACGTGAAATTGGACATGGAGCTTTAGGAGAAAGAGCTTTAGCGCAAGTAATTCCATCTGAAGATGAATTTCCATATACTATTCGTGTAGTATCTGAAATACTAGAAAGCAATGGGTCTTCCTCACAAGCTAGTATATGCGCAGGATGTATGGCGTTAATGACAGCAGGAGTTCCTATTAAGGCGCCTGTAGCGGGAATTGCAATGGGATTAATCACAAACGAAAATGATTATACCATTTTAACAGATATTCAAGGAATGGAAGATCACCTTGGAGATATGGATTTTAAAGTAGCTGGAACAAAAAAAGGAATTTGTGCTTTACAAATGGATATTAAAATAAAAGGAATTACCAAACAAATTTTAAAAGAGGCATTAGAACAAGCCAAAAAAGCACGTTACCAAATTTTAGATGTTATCACAAGTAAAATCAAAGAACCTAGAAAAGAAGTATCAAAATATGCACCAAAAACAGAATCCTTTATGATTGATCCAAATAAGATTAAAGATGTTATTGGAAAAGGTGGAGACATGATTACCAAAATTATTTTAGAAGCTAGTCATGTTAAAACAGTAACCGATGTGAATGCAGTAAAAGTAGATTTAGAAGATGATGGAAGAGTTATTATTTATCACTCTGATCAAGCAATTATTGATAGGACAGCCAAAATGATTAAAGAAGTAATCCGTGAAGTAGAAGAAGGAGTAATCTATAAAGGAAAAGTAGTCAAAGTAGAAGACTTTGGGTGCTTTGTAGAATTATGGCCAGGATGTGAAGGATTAGTTCATGTATCACAATTAGATTCTAAACGAGTTGAAAAAGCAAGCGATATGGTGAAAGTAGGCGACGAAATTTTAGTAAAATCATTAGGATTTGATAAAAGAGGTCGTTTAAACTTATCTAGAAAAGAAGCACTAAAATAAAAAATAGGGGGTTTTTAATGAATAATCAATTAGAAAGATTAAAAAAAAGAAATAAAGTTCTATCTCGAAAATTAAAAAAATATAAGCATTCTCATTTTGGTCTAATTTTTCTTTTTTTTATTGGTATTATTTATTTCCTGTGCCAGACATTGAACTTAGATAGTATTTTGTATTCACAACTAATAATTGGAATCGATAATTCTATAGTCTGTACATCAATAGGAGCAGTTATCATTGGATCTCTACTAGGAACTTGTAAACTAGAATATATGAAATCTGTAAGAAAAATAAATCAAGAAATGGAAAAAAATTCTTCTAAAATTTCTAAATTAACGCAGCAAGAAATAAATTCTAAAGGAAAAACAACATTAGAAAATAAACAAAAGACCAACATACAACAAAAAACGGTTAATAATGAACTAGAAAAAATAAAACTAGAGATTATAAAAAGTGTTTTACAAATAACGAAAGAACAATCAATACCACAAGAAATAGAAGATGATGTAGATTTTATAAAACCGCTTGATTTAGAAGAAATTAAAAAACTAGTTAAACAAAAGAGATTGGAAAAATAGCATGGATGGAATCATTGTAATTGATAAGCCACAAAATAAAACCAGTAGAAATGTTGTTAACGAAGTTTGTCAAATATTGCACATCAAGAAAGCGGGACACACAGGTACTTTAGATCCCCTTGCAACAGGAGTTTTGGTAATATGTATGGGAAAAGCAACAAAACTAGTAGAAATGATTACTGCTTATGACAAAGAATACATTGCTCAAATACAGTTAGGAATCAAAACAGATACCAAAGATATAACAGGAACTATTTTAAAAAAACAAAATGTTGACATAACCAAAGAAGAAATTGAAAAAGCTCTAAAAAGTATGCCCAAAACTTACCTACAAACAGTTCCTATTTATTCAGCAGTAAAAGTAAACGGAAAAAAATTATATGAATATGCACGAAACAAAAAAGAGGTAAAATTACCCACTAGGGAAGTAAAAATCCTAAATTTACGATTAATAGATGAAATAAAAAAAGAAAAGCAACAAGTAATTTTTACTATCAAATGTCGTGTTTCTAAAGGAACCTATATTCGAAGTTTAATAGAAGACATTGCTGAAAAAATAGGAACAATAGGGACAATGACATCACTTATAAGAACAAAACAAGGAATGTTTGATATACAACATGCAAATACTCTAGAAGATTTAAGAAATAATCAATTTTACTTTTACTCGATTGAAGAAATTTTAAAAGAATATAAACAGATTGAAGTAAATAAAGATTTAGAATTTAAAGTAAAAAATGGGGCCCTTATTCCCAACCTATATCAAGAAAAAATCATTGTTTTTACTAAAAATAATAAAGTCATTGCCATTTATAAAGAATATGAAAAAGATAATTGCCTGATGAAACCTTGGAAAATGCTCTTATGAAGACAACAAACTAGTTGTCTTTTATTGACAAAAAAAAAAAGAATATATATACTAAATGTATAGCAAGTAGGTGGATTTATGAAAAAAATTAGTATCATTGTTCCAGCATATAATGAAGAAGAAGCAATTCCATATTTTTATAAAGAGATTAAAAAGATATGGGAAAAAATGGCTAAAAATGATTTTGAAGTAATTTTTATCAACGACGGGTCAAAAGATCAAACCTTATCAATATTAAAAGAATATGCAAAAAAAGATAAAAAAATAAAATACATATCTTTTTCAAAAAATTTTGGAAAAGAGGCAGCAATTTATGCAGGATTAAAAAAAGCAAGTGGGGATTTCATAACCATTATGGATGCTGATTTACAAGATCCTCCAGAATTGATTCCAGAAATGTATCGTTATATTGTGGAAGAGAATTATGACATGGTTGCAACTAGGCGCGTAAATAGAAAAGGAGAGCCCCCTATTCGTAGTTTTTTTGCTAGAAAGTTTTATAAATTAATTAACAAAATGTCAAAAGTAGAAATGGTCGATGGAGCACGCGACTTTCGTTTTATGACAAGACAAGTAGTAGATTCTATTTTAGAATTAGAAGAATATAATAGATACTCCAAAGGACTATTTAGTTTTATAGGATTTGAAACAAAATGGATTAGTTATCCCAATCAAAAACGTGTGGCAGGAAAAACAAAATGGTCTTTTTGGAATTTATTAATCTATGCTTGTGAGGCAATTACAGCTTTTTCAACGGTCCCACTTGTGATATCTGTATTAATTGGCCTAATTTTTTGTATTATATCATTTTTAATGATTATTATAATTATATTAAAAACTTGGATTTATGGAGATCCTGTATCTGGATGGCCATCTCTTGTATGTATCATATTTTTAATTAGTGGTATTCAATTATTTTGTATTGGAATTATAGGGCAATATTTATCTAAAACTTATTTAGAGGTTAAAAAAAGGCCAATTTACATTATCAAAGAAGATAATATTGGAAAAGATTAATAAAAGATTTACACAAAATTTCTTTAATGTTATAATAATTTTAAAGATAAGGAGAAAAATATATGAATGATATTTTAACAGAAACAGAACAACGTATGACAAGTTCTATTGAAAATTTAGATAAAAGACTATTAAATATTCGTGCAGGGCGCGCTAATCCTGCCATGTTAGATGGAATTGAAGTAACTTATTATGGGACCCCAACTCCACTTATTCAATTAGCTGTAATTTCTGTTCCAGAAGCTCGTCAGCTTTGTATAAAACCATTTGATAAAAGTGCAATTAACGATATTGAAAAAGCAATATTCGAAGCAAATATTGGACTTACTCCTAATAATAATGGGGAAACAGTTATTTTAAATATTCCTGCTTTAACAGAAGAAACAAGACGCGAATATGTAAAACAAGCAAAACAAGTAGCAGAAGAGGCAAAAATTGCTCTTAGAAATATCCGTCAGGATGCAAATAACGATATTAAAAAATTAGAAATGACAGAAGATGAAATAAAAACAGGGCAAGATAATGTTCAAGAATTGATTAATAAGTTTAATAAACTTGTAGATCAAAAGGAAAAAGAAAAAGAAGAGGAGTTAATGACTGTATAGTCATTTTTTCTTTATGAAAATTCTTTTTATATCTGACATTCATGGAATAACAACCAACTTAGAATATATTAGAAAAACTTTTGAAAAACAGAATTGCAATTTATTAGTTGTCTTAGGAGATTTATATCACTCTTATGTCAAACATCCTGATATTGATCCATTAGGTGTTAAGGATTTTTTAGAAAGTTTTCAAGATAAACTCATTTGTATGCAAGGAAATAATGATACAGCTAGTGATCAAATGAAATCAAGTTTTCCTATTTTATCAGATCTTTCTTTCATTTATATTGATAATATTCCTATCTATTTAACACATGGACACCGATACAATATGCGAAATCATAAGAAGTTAAAATCTGGTGTTTTAATATATGGTCATGAGCATATACCATATATTGTCCAAGATGAGAATATGATATATATCAATACAGGTTCCATTTCAATTCCTCGAAATCATGAGTTTCCTACTTATACAATTTATGAGAATAATACATTTATAATTTATAATATAAAAAATGAAATTATAGATTCTATTACAATTAAAAAATGAATTTATAAAATTGACAAAACAGTTTCCCTTTAAAATAAAACTACTGAAAAATAATCAGTAATTTTATAATAAAAGTTTTGTTTTTTAATTAAAAGCCCTTATTTTAAGCTAAATATATAAAATTTAAAGCAATTTTACTACCAATTTACTACTTTACGAATATGAATTGAAAAAATAATAACATTAATAAGCAAATTATGTTATAATAAGTATTAACTTAAATTGTAGCTTATAAATTTTCATGTTAGGAGAAATAAATTATGACTTACTTTTATGATGATTATGTTGAACAATATGGAAAAATTGATAAATTTAGTGGATATGGCACATACATTATGCCAAATGATACACTTTTTGATGTAGATACCTATGCCTCTATTGCCCATGCTGGAGGCTTTGTAATACCTTTCTTTAGATCTTATATGCACCCTGATAAAGATGAAATAAATTATTATAGCAAAGAAGAGTTACTTAGTTATTTAATCAGTTGGAAAGAAGCATTACTTACAAAAAAATATGATGTAAATCCAAAAGAGCAACAAATGAGACTTCACTTAGTCCAATATTTTATAAATATTTACAAAAGTAATAAATCTATATGGGATTGGGAAAATGAACGTGTTGATTTTTCAGAAGTAACTGGTATTCCCAATATTGAAGAAAATTGGTATGGGAGAGATGTAACTTTAAAATCAGTTTTAGTACAAGCTTGTAATTATGATTCTATTGAAAGTCAACGTTATAGAACAATTACCACTTCAAAATTCAATATTTATGAAACTTTTTATGATTATATTTTACATGATTATCAAATTTTTCAAATACCAAAAAAGGTGTATGATGAAAATTTACAACAATATATTGATTACAAACAATCTATTTGGTTTATGCCTGATAGTGAATTAAGATTAAAAGCCGAATTAGAATCAATCTGCAAAGAAATTCCTTTACAAGAAAGAAGTCAATATTGTAGAAATAAATCAAAAATCAAAAGATATGATTTTTTACATTAAATATTAAAAAAATAATTAACTATTATAAAAATTAATTTACTACATGCTTCATGCTACATAATAAGAGTAATACTATTTTTATTATGGTGAAGACCTATACGGCTAACGCACCTAGGTCTCGCTTATAAGACTATACTCTAATACTGTGCAATGTCATAGTATTTTTTAACATTTAAAATTGACGCCTTAAAAAATTTAAATTTTTACTACTAATTTACTACTTTTAAAAACAAAAATATAAGAAATTATAAAAGTATATGTGAATAGCTTCTAAAAATAAAAGTTTCGTAAACACTTATAAATAAAGGTTATAACGACATTTAAGGATTTGTAAAAAGAGACTCTTAAAAAAACACTATTTTTTTCGTACAATTTTATTTTTTTATATTTTGTTTCTAGAGGATTTATGATAAAATTAAAAAAGGTGATACAATGGAGATAAATAGAAGCGAACTTAGAAAAAAAATCATGACTATTTTATATCAAATCAATGTATATAAGAATCACAAAATGAATTATGATGTAGAAGAGATAATAAAAGAAGTTTTAGAGATTGATAATGAGTTTGTAAAGGATATTGTTTATGGCGTCATTACCTATCAAAACGAAATTAATGATCTAGCAAATAGATACTTAGAAGGATGGACAATTGATCGATTAGGTAATACTGATAAAGCAATTCTACAAATGGGAATATACGAACTCATTTATACAAATACTCCTGACATTGTTTGTATTAATGAAGCAATTGAACTTGCTAAATTATATAGTGATGATAGTGTGAGAAAAATGATTAATGGGGTAATGGATAAAATTTATCATAACAAGTAGGTAGATAATATGGACGAGAAGTATTTAACAGTAACCGCTCTAACAAAATATTTAAAATATAAATTTGATAGTGATCAAAATCTTCAAAGAGTATTTTTAAGAGGTGAAATTTCTAATTTTAAAGCCCATAGTTCAGGGCATTACTATTTCTCAATCAAAGATGAAAATAGTAAAATTAATGCAATTATGTTTAGTACATATACAAAAAAATTACCTTTTGTTCCAACAGAAGGAATGAAAATTATGGTCTCAGGTAGTATACGTATATATGAGACAACCGGAAATTATCAGATTTATATCAATGATTTAATCGAAGATGGAGTTGGGAATCTCCATATCGCTTTTGAAAAATTAAAAAAGAAATTAACAAGCGAGGGATTATTTGATAAAAAATATAAAAAAGGAATTCCCAAATACCCTAGTAAAATAGGGATTGTAACCGCTGCGACAGGAGCGGCAGTAAAAGATATTTTATCTACTATTAAAAGAAGATATCCCGTCTGTCAAACATATTTATTTCCATGTTTAGTACAAGGAGAACAAGCTAGTTTAGATATTATAAAAAAAATAAAACAAGCTGAAAACTATGATTTAGATGTGCTAATTGTTGGACGTGGTGGAGGATCTTTTGAAGACCTAAATTCCTTTAATGATGAACAACTGGCACGAACCATTTTTGCTTGTAGTATCCCACTCATTAGTGCAGTCGGTCATGAAATCGATTACACCATTGCTGACTTTGTCGCAGATCTTCGAGCTCCAACACCCACAGGAGCAGCAGAGATGGCGGTTCCAAATATTACAGAATTAAGCCAAATGCTTCATCAGTATCATATCAGGTTAAATGAAGTAATTTTAAAAAAAATAAATTATTTAAAATTATATATGGAAGGAATTAAAAGTTCCTTTGTAATAAAAAATCCAATGTTGATGTTTGATAATAAAAAACAAAGATTAGATTTAATCGAGGAAAAGTTAAATCATGTTTTAAAAAATAAAATTGAAACAGAAAAAAAACGTTTCAATTATTTAAAAAACAATTTTATTTTAAATAATCCAAATGTACTATATCAAAATCAAAAAGTAGTATTCAGTAATTTAATAGAAAAATTAGAACTTGTAAGTCCAATGAATACATTAAAAAGAGGATATACATTAACCTATCAAGAAAATCAAATAGTAAAAAGTATCAAAAAAATTAACAAAAACGATTTGTTAAAAATTAAATTTTATGATGGAAATGTAACGGTTCAAGTATTAGATAAGGAGAAAAAAGATGGCAAAAACAGAAACGAAATTTGAAGAAAAAATTACAGAATTAGAGAAAATTATTAATGATTTAGAAAATGGAGAAATCGATTTAGATGAGTCTATTAATAAATATATGGCAGCTATGAAATTAGTAAAAGAATGTGATGAAAAATTAAAAAATATTGAAGAACAAGTAAACAAAATGGTTGCAGAAAACGGTGAAATGAGTGACTTTGAATTACCAGAATAGTAAAAGATGCCAAAACGGTATTTTTTTCTTTTTATATTTTAAATAAAAATTATCATAATAATAATGTAGTCTGTAACAAAAGGAGACGAGAAAATGTTTTTTAAAAAATTTAAAAAAACGTCTTTGCTTCTTCTTCTATCATTATTTATTATACCATTTAATGCTTTTGCCTATTCGAATTATTTAATTCCTGGAGGAGAAAATATTGGGATTCAAATAGAATCAAAGGGAATTATCATAGTTGGTGTTTATGAAATTAATAAATCTTATCCTGCTTATGATGCTGGATTAGAAGTTGGAGATATCATTACTAAAGTAAATCATGAAAAGGTAAATAACATCAACGAAATGGTATCAAAAATTAATGATTTAAAACCAAAAGAAATAGAAATAACTTATAAAAGAAATAATAAAGAAAACACAACAACACTGCAAATTATAGAAGAAGAAAACGTTTTCAAAACGGGTCTTTATGTAAAAGATAGTATCACAGGAATTGGAACCTTAAGTTTTATAGATCCGGATACTAAAATATTTGGTGCACTAGGACATGAGATTATTGAACAGACAACAGGAAAAATGTTAGAAATTAAAAATGGTAAAATTTTTGAATCGAGTGTTACAGATATTAATCGTAGTGAAAACGGAAATCCTGGTAGTAAAAATGCAGAATTTGATTTCGATAAAGTAAATGGTAGTATTTTAGAAAATACTGAAAGTGGTATTTTTGGAAATTACACGGGAAACCTTCCAAATAAGCAAAAATATAAAGTAGCAAAATTTGAAGATGTTCAATTAGGAAAAGCAAAAATAATGACTGTATTAGAAGGAGAAAATGTAAAAGAATATGATATTAATATAATAAAATTAGATAACAAAAATGAACAAAAGACAAAAAATATTCTATTCGAAGTTACAGATCAAGAACTTTTAGAAAAGTCTGGGGGAATTGTTCAAGGAATGAGTGGATCGACAATTATCCAGGGAGAATATATTGTAGGGGCAGTTACCCATGTAGTTGTTGATAATCCTGCTAAAGGATATGGTATTTTAATTACAAATATGTTAGAAGAAGCAGAAAACTAAAAGAGAGCATATCTCTTTTTTTGTATAATGGAAATATTTGACTTTTTGCAAAAAAAGGTGTATAGTAAACAACGTTTAGTTAAATTCAAAAGGGGTGAATTGGTATTATGATAAAAAATATTTTATCAAAAAAAATTTCTAACTTTAAAAGAAAACCAACTAAAAAGAAAATTTTAAATTTTGTAGCCTTAAATATATTTTTTAGTATTACATTAATAACATCAATTGCTTTCGCATCATTTGGATTTTTAGATGTTGCTACTTATATAAAAGAAGGGGGAAATATAGCTGATACTTATTTTTATTCAGTATTTAATGCCATTTTCGTAATAGGAGCAGGGACAACGATTCCAGCTATAATTGGAACTACCAAAACAATCAAAGAATATAAAAAAGAATTAAAAAAATCTTCTAAACAGAAAAGAAAACAAAATGAAACCAAGGTAAAAATAACTCAAAAACAACAAATATCAACATATACACCAAAAAGGGAAACAATGAGTATAGAAGAACGTAGAAAACGTCTAAAAGAAATAAGACAACAACTATTAAGTATGGAAATAGAAGATACGTATGAAGAGGAGTTAGAAAAAAACAAATCTAAAACAAAAGAAAAGAAGTGGTAACAAAAAGCCACTTTTTATATCTTTTATTAAAACAATAATCGTTTATAATATTGACAAAATAAGATGTATATATTAAAATATACATCATTAGAAAAGAGGATGAAAATGGCGGGACCAGTTGTTCACAATCAATTTATGAAAGATTGCTTTTGCGACCTAGAATTAAATCAATATTTAACAAAAAATAGTAATATATTTGCCCAAGGACATGATTTATTACTATACACTCAACTTTGGGATTTTTTATCCAATCGAAACATTTCTTTAATTCTTAGTAATTTTAAGTTTAGAGAATTTGTTTATAATTATTTACAGAAAGGCATTAAAAATGAATCAGTTTATCAAGACAAAAATATAAGGATGTTTTTGTATGGATATATAGCTCATCATATTCTAGATAGTTATTTTCATCCTTTTATTATGCAATACTGTGAAGATTACTTGCCCAAAAGAAGTAAAAAATGGCTTCATGGTACAATTGAAACATTATATGATTCCTATTTTATTGAAACAAGAAAAGGGGAAAAACCCCAACAATATAAATTATATAATAATTTTGAATATAGCAAAGTACATAACCCTAATTTTATTAATAATATTAATCATTCTATTTATGAAACATATCAATTAAAAAGGGTGGGACAAAAATTTCGGCATGCTTTTTCTAGTATTCAATCTTATATGTATTTATATCGTTATGATCCCAATGATTTTAAAAAGAAGATTGCTGATATAACTGAAAAATTTGTAAATTTAGGAGCTAGAGATTTTTTTTATCAAGAAAATGCAATTGAACAACTAAAGGATTATATGAATTTAAATAATAAAACCTGGAAAAATATCTGGAGTTTCACTACAGATACTCAAGAAACTTCTAATACTAATTTTTTTGAGATTTATAAACAAGCATTAGTGATAACTGAAGAAATTATTAATGAGCTTGAACATATCTTAAACAATCAATCTAATGTAAGTAAACAAAAAATAAAAAGTATAATTCCAAACCGTTCTGCGATAACAGGACTAAAATGTGGGCAAAAGCTCCCCTTTGTAAAATATTAGGACTAGTTTTATGAAAAGAAATCAATTAAAAAGTTTCTTTATTTTATTAAAATTGATATATGAATTGTTATTGAATTATACAAAATTAACCATTGATGATTATGAAAGAAATTATACAATATGCAAAAAAATATGTAATGAAGTGATTCAAACTCTGGGTTTAGATATTCAAATTTATGGGAAAAGTGAAATTCCAAACAATAATCCATATTTATTAATTTCCAATCATAGAAGTTTTTTTGATATTATTATGCTAATAGCAACAATAGAAAAACCAATTTCCTTTGCAGTAGCCAAAGAACTTTGCAATTATCCCATTTTAAAAAAATACATTCATTCTATTCGTTGTATATCTATTGATAGAGAAAATAAAGATATTTTACAAGTGAAAAAACAGATAGAAAATATCTCCTCTTTTTTAGAGAAAAATACCCTTGTTTTATTTCCAGAGGGTGAATGCAACTATTTTAATGATGAAATTAAAGAGTTTAAAAAAGGTGGTTTTGTTTCAGCAATACAAACAAATACTTTAATATTACCTACATATATTAAATTCTCTGATTATCAACATATTAAAAGATGGGTAATTCCAAAGGGAGAAGTAAAGATTTTCTTTTCATCTCCTTTCACACCACAAGAAGTATTTGCTAAAAAAGTCAAAGCAAAACAACTAACACTCTATAGCTATGAAAAAATACTAGAACTTCAAAAAAAATCGTTTAAGCAATAAGCGGTTTTTTATTTGACAAATTTTTGGAATATACTATAATATAAATAAAGGTGATAAAATGATAGGGAGTTTTTTATTTCAAATATGTAGTTTAATTTATATTTTATTAATTTCTGCTATATATTTTTATAAAAAAAGAATCAATACAATCGAAAATAACATTTATAAGTTGCTAATATTTTTTGATATTATTATATTAATTATAGATTTAACCAGTGTAACTTTAATTTATAATATGGACATTTTCCCGATTTTGAATATAATTTTTGCTAAATTATTTTTGGTTTCTTTAATAGTGTGGGAGATTATTCTAACAATTTATGTTTTTACTATATCTTGCAATGAAAATGAAAATGAGAAAAAAATATGTAAAAAAATCAGTATTTATGGTCTTTCTTTTTTAGTTTTTAGTGTTTTAGCTATTATTTTTCTCCCACTACATTTTATGCGAGAAACAAATTATGTATATTCGTATGGATTAGCAGCCCAATTTACATATATCGCAACAGCTTTTTTAATAGCAGTTTGGATTATCAGATTATTAAGAAGATTAAAATATGTTAAAAGAAAAAAGTGTACTCCTATTGTTTCCTATGTTATATTAACAATAATAGGAGCTATGCTTCAGTTTTATATACCACAACTTTTAGTAGTTTCTTTTGTGTCTACTTTTGTAACAGCATTAATGTACTTTACTATCGAAAATCCGGATGTAAAAATGATAGAACAATTAAACATTGCTCGTGATCAAGCTGAAAAAGCAAATAATGCAAAATCAGAATTTTTATCCAACATGTCCCATGAAATTCGAACACCATTAAATGCAATTGTTGGATTTTCTCAAGCATTAGAAGCAGAAAATCTTCCAGAGGAAGCCAAAGAAGAAGTACAAGATATTATTATGGCCTCCCAAAGTTTACTAGAAATTGTAAACGGAATTTTAGATATTTCTAAAATAGAAGCAAATAAACTTGAAATTGTGAATGCGGAATACGATTTTAATCGTATTTTAGAGGAACTTGTCGCGCTTTCAAAGGCGAGGCTTGGAGATAAACCATTAGAATTTAGAACTAGTTTTGATCCTACCATTCCAGCAGTTTTATATGGAGATCATACAAGAATCAAACAAGTAATCCTAAATATTTTAACTAACGCTATAAAATATACACATGAAGGACATATTGATTTTAAAGTAAATTCTGTTATCAGTGGAAATATCTGCCGATTAATCATATCAGTTGAAGATACTGGAATTGGAATTAAACAAGAAAATATCAGTAAGTTATTTTCTAAATTTGAACGATTTGATTTAGAACAAAATATTACAATAGAGGGAACTGGCTTAGGACTTGCTATTACAAAAAAATTAATTGATTTAATGCAAGGAAAAATCGTCGTACAAAGTGTCTACGGAAAAGGTTCTAAATTCATAATTGCCATCGACCAAAAAGTAGTAAAAACTCCAACTATTAAAATTGAGGAAAAGAAAACAGTATCAGAGATAACAAAAAAAGATTTCACTGGTAAAAAAATACTAGTAGTTGATGATAATAAAATGAATTTAAAAGTCGCAACGAGATTATTACAAGACTACCAAGTAGAAATAGAAACAATTGATAATGGCTTTGAATGCATAGAAAAAATTAAAAACCAGGAACACTTTGATTTAATTTTAATGGACGATATGATGCCAAAAATGACAGGAAGTGAAACACTACAGAAATTAAAAGAGATAGAAGGATATCATATTCCAACAATTGCTCTTACCGCTAACGCCATATCTGGAATGAAAGAAAAATATATAAGTGCAGGCTTTGACGATTACTTGTCAAAACCAATTGACAAATTAGAATTAAATCGTGTAATTAATGAAATATTAAACAAATCTTAAAAAAATATGTTATAATTTAAATTAGATAAGGATGTGAATAAAATGAAAGATACAAATTTATTAATCAGTAATGGAGTAGATATTAATAGTAGTTTAGAATTGTTTGGAGATATAGATACATATAACGAAACCCTAGAAGACTTTAACGAATCTGTTGATGAAAAAATCAAACAAATTAACGCTTATAAAGAAGCTTCTGATATGGCAAATTATGCTATCTTAGTTCATTCATTAAAAAGTGATTCTAGATATTTAGGATTTACAAAACTAGCAGATCTTTCTTATCAACATGAAATGGAAAGTAAAGCAAATAATGTTAACTTTGTTTATGAAAATTTTGATGAATTAATGGTAGAAGCAAAAAGAATCGTTAATTTAGTTAGACAATATTTAGGAAAAGAATTTGAAGTAGTTACTAATGAAACTGCAAAACAACCAATCAAAATAAAAGAAAAAGCAATTTTAGTAGTAGATGATTCTAACTTAGTTCGTAATTTAATTCAAAAAGTATTTGATGATGAATTTGAGGTAATTCCAGCAAATGACGGAAAAGAAGCAATTGATTTTATCGAATCCAATGATACAAAAAATGTTTTAGGAATCCTTTTGGATTTAAATATGCCAAATGTAAATGGATTTGAAGTATTAAATTATTTTAAAGAACATAATTTATTTACACAAATTCCCGTAGCGATTATTACAGGAGATGATTCTAAAGAATCTATTAATAAGGCGTTCGAATATCCAATTGTAGATGTATTAAATAAACCATTTAATGAACGAGATGTAAAAAGAATTTTAACAAGCATTACTAATTTCAATTAAGACTATTCTAGTCTTTTTTTGTCTTTTTTTGAAGAAAATGCTACAATATAATTGGAGGAATTCTTATGGAGAAAAAAACAGAAGAGGAAATATGGAAATTACCTCTAAATCAATTGATATTATACCTAAAAAGAGAATCAATAGAAAATTTAGAAATACTCATCAAAGATAAGAAAACTATTTTAAATCAGCCAAGTCATATTTTTAACATTATCTTTTTTAATATACCCAGTACTATTAAAATAGCTATGTTTCAAGACTTTGAATATTTACAAAAAATCACTAAAATTCCTAAAAATAAATTAGGAAGAAGCTTTTTTGCTCTTTTAGAAGTACAAGAACAAATTCAATTTTTGAAGCAAAAAAGATATTTAGATTGTGACTTGCTAATAAGATGCATAAAAGAAATCAATGAAAAAGATCTAGATTTATTTACAAAGGAGATTTCATTTACTCAAGAAGAAAATGACTTTTTATTAGAACACTTAAAAGCAAAATATCAAATCGATTCTACCTTATCAAAAGATATAGCTGGACAAATTCAACAAGGAAATAGAAATATATTTTATTATTACCAAACAAATAATCAAGACGAATTATTTTTATATCATAAATTTAATCTTTTAATTAAAACAAAAGAGTATGAAAATGATGACAAAATTATCTGTTTTCATAATCATTGTTTAGTAGATAAAAGCTATTTAAAAAAGCTGAGCGCAAAACATTTAAAAACAATTTTAAAAGAATTGCAACAAAAAAGCACAGATCCAATAAATAATGCAAATTTATTTATAGCAGGTCTAAGATTATATGAGATTTTTGGATTTGATAATGCCATGAAAATAATTCATGATAAATTCTCATTCATGACAAAATCAGCCCTAAAAAAATTCAGTGAATTAGAATATATAGATACTAGACGACAATTTCGTTTAGAAAATCAGACACAATTTTATAGTTATGAAATGTTGCAAAAAACAAAACAAGCTCTAATAAACAAGAATCTTCATTACTTTACAAATATTTGTAAAAACATAGATCCAGAATATTTAAAACAATTTTACTACTATATTCAATCCGAAATAAAAAAAGATCCAGAACATGAAGAAGAAATTATTGAAAATATTTTACAAAAAGAAATTAAAGAACGAGAAGCCATTTATAAAGAAAAATATATAAAAAAACGTATGATGTCGCCACTTATTAAAAGAGAGCTAATCAGGTATTCAGAACTTTTCAAACTATTAAAAAATGCAAGTGTCACCCCTAAATTAAATGAAAAAGGGAAGGTAATAGTAAACGAGGAGCTAACAAAATTCCTGTTAGGAAATGAAAAACAAGATAACGATTGTTTATTTCGTCTAGCGCTCAATCGTAAAACATTTGGTTTAGATCAGGGATTAGAAGTTTTAATAAATTCCTTTCCTATGATTAAAAAGATAGCGGATAGAAAAACCAACAGCTTATCATTATATTCTATTTTAGATGTTATTGATATTTGCAAAAGTATTGTTTATAAATTGGCTCCCAATGAACAAGATTTAACATTAGAAGCAATCACCAAAATATTAAATAATCATCAATTTTGTACAGAACCAAAAGATGTCATATTAAAAAGAGCAAAAAAACTTCATAACGATAGAAAGAAAAAATATCAAGCTAGTATTCCCACTGTTAGTGGAACAACACAAACAGGTATTTCTTATAAGGTATTAGAATTTGACTCTGAAAAATTAATTACATCAGGTATTGATACCGGCAATTGTCTTAGAGTTGGCGGAAAAGGGGAAGATTTTTTAAAATATTGTATGACTAATGATCATGCTGTTATTGTTGGATTATGGGATCAAGAAGGAAAATTTTATATTTGCCCTTTCATCCGAAATGGAAATGGAATCTATGGAAACGGTTTAGATCCAAAACCAGCAAGTAATAAAATAAATCAAGAATTAATGGATGCATTAATGAAGTGTACTGAAGAAATTTGCAAAGCAAGTAGTGAAGATGAAAAAATAGAATATGCAACTATAACAGATTTAAATCAGGAAGAATATTTAAGAAATAAGAATTTAAAATCCATAAAAATTCAAGAATACTTACCAATTGGTTCTGTTTTTTACTCTGATTATCACAAAGATGATAAAAATACCTATATTATTTATCAAAATCCATTATTTCAAAATCCAAATTTCTATATACCAAAACAAAGATATAAACAAAAACGTTATTCAGATTATATCTATGATTCTAAATTAGAAAAAGATAAAGAACGAATTGAATTATTAATTAATTCTATAAGATATGAAAAATTAATCTTATCTTATCCGTCAAATAGTAGCAAAGATTGTAAAATGAAAAGAGAATTTCAACCATTAGAAATTAAAAATTTAAATTATATAATAGGAAATAAAGATTGGTTTATTGCTATCGATAAATGGAATGGAATTATCTCCGAATGCCTTCCATATGATCCAAGAGCTGCTATAGAATATCAAAACGCCTTTGCATCATTAGAAAAAAAATATAATGTTCATTTAGAGAGGATGCGATCATATTGAAAGAAATAGTGGGAGTTGTTATAGAAAAAATAGATAACTCATCAGGAATTATTTTAGGGCCAGATCAAAAAGAATACTTTTTCTCCTCTCTAGATATTCTAGATGATACAAAAATAGAAGTTGGAACAAAGGTTGTTTTTAAAGAAGAATGTTATGCAACCAATAAAGAAAATATATATCGAGCTATTTTAATTTCTAAATATGAAGAAGAACCTATTTAAGGATATTTCGATTATTGCTCATCGAGGTTTGCATAATCAAAAAATTTCTGAAAATAGCATTCTAGCTTTTCGAGAGGCTTGCAAAAAAAACATGCCAATCGAATTAGATATCCATCTATTACAAGATCATAATATCATTGTTTATCATGATGATTATGTAAAAGTTAAAAATAAAAAGAAACCATTAAAGGAAATCACTTATCAGCAATTACAAACTAATTTCCCAATAAACAATCCAGAAATTCCATTATTTAAAACAGCACTAGAAGAAGTAAATGGAAAAGTTCCAATATTAATCGAAATAAAAACAGATCAAAAATTTAAAAAATTAGAAAAAGAAACCATTAAGATATTAAAAAATTATAAAGGGCTTTATTTCATTCAATCTTTTCGTTTAAGATCTATTTTATATCTAAAAAGAAAACTGCATTGTAAAATCGGATTACTGATTCATACCAAAACAAATACTCAAAAAAATTGGTTTTTTAATCCGATTATCTTAAAGATATTAAAAATTGATTTTCTTTCTTATCCGTTTAAAAATATTCCTAATAAAAAAATAGAAAAACTGAATAAAAAAATTCCAGTCTTGCTTTGGACTATCCATAATGAAAAAGAACAAAAATGTGCTGAAAATTATTGTGATGCTGTAATATTTGAAAATACATCTTGTGAAATTAACTAAAGTATATTATAATATAAAAGAAAATAGAAAATAAACGGAGGCATTATCATGAAAACAAGAATTATTAGTGCAGCAATTGTTTTAGCAATTGCCATTCCCATTTCACTTATTGGAGGGACCATCTTTAATCTCGCAATTTATATTCTTGCAATGATTGGATTAAAGGAATTTTTGGACATAAAAGAAACAAAAAAGGAATTACCAACTTTTATTAATTTTATATCTTACATTATCATGACCTTAATTCTTGTATCAAATTTCGAAAAAACAAAATTAGTTTTCTCACTAGATTATAGAATTATTGTAGGACTATTTTTAATTTTTTTACTACCAACGATTCTTTATCATGATAGAAAAAAATATAGTATTGTAGATGCCTTTCATCTAATTGGTGGAATTTTCTTTTTAGGTGTTGCTTTCTCATTGATTATTCTCATTCGAAATATTGATTTAAAACTACTTATTTATTTATTTTTAATAACTATCATTACAGATACATATGCTTTTGGTACAGGATTATTAATTGGAAAACATGAATTGCTAGGAGATATTTCTCCTAAAAAAACTTGGGAAGGGAGCATTGGAGGAACTATATTTGGAGTATTTGTAGCTGCTAGCTACTTCCATACCGTCTTTCCAGGTAAAGTGAGCATCTTATTTTTAATCATAATGACATTATTTCTATCCATTTTGGGACAATATGGTGATTTAGTATTTTCTGCTATCAAAAGATATTATGGGAAAAAAGACTTTTCAAATATTATGCCTGGACATGGAGGAATCTTAGATCGTCTAGATAGTATTATTTTTGTTATATTAGGTTTTATGTTTTTTATTACAATGATATAGAAAAGAGGAACGCATATGTCACTCATATATTTTATCCTTGTTTTAGGTGTAACTGTCATGATTCATGAATTGGGTCATTTCATTTTTGCAAAAAAAGCAGGAATTTATATTTATGAATTTTCAATTGGAATGGGTCCAAGATTATTCAAATGGAAAAGAAAAAATGATGAAACAGAATATTCTATACGCCTTCTTCCAATTGGCGGATATGTCAGTATGGCAGGAGAAGATATCGAATTAGATAAAAATATTCCAAAAGATCAAAATTTACAATCAAAAACTTGGTTTCAACGTTTCCTAACCATTATTGCAGGAGTATTATTTAACTTTTTACTTGCAATTATTTTGCTTTTTATAATAGGATTAGTAAATGGGGCTCCATCTAGTAAACCATATATCAATTCCATTGATGAAAATTATCCAATTGCAAAGACCCCCATTCAAAAAGGGGATTTAATTACCAAAATTGATCAAAAAAAAATAACTAGTAAAGACCAACTAGTTTTAGAACTTCAAGTTCATAATGGAGAAAGTATTGATGTGGAAGTATTACATAAAAATGGAAAAAATGAAACCATTCATATAAAACCAATTCTAACAGAAAGAAATGGTGAAAGTGCGTATCAATATGGTTTTACATTAAGTAACAAACTACATCATGGAATTCCTCCAGCTATTCAATATGCTTTTACTAAGACATTTGGACTATTAAAACAAATGATTTCTATCTTAGGATATTTATGTATAGGAAAACTAAGTTTTTCTAGTCTAGCAGGCCCAATCGGTATTTTTAACATTGTTGGAGAGGCAGCAAAATCTGGAATCCTAGATATTCTTTATTTAATTGCTTACTTATGTATTAATGTTGGTCTAATTAATATTATTCCACTTCCAGCATTCGATGGGGGAAGATTATTATTTTTAATTATCGAAAAAATAAAAGGAAAACCTGTTAGCCCAAAAGTAGAAAATACCATTCATTCTATTGGGTTTATATTATTAATGATTCTAATGATAGCTGTTACTTATAACGATATTATAAGAATCATAAAATAAAAAATGAATAATCAAAAAGAATTAATCAAAACATTCATAAAAAGGGTGAAATTAGAATCTACCTTCCATAAATTTTTAGAAGAGAATGTAATTAATCAACTCATTAATATATTTGATGATAATTATAAAAGAAAAAATTATTTAAAACAACTAGAAAATTCACTAGAGCTGGCTTTACAATTTTATAAACACTATAACGAACAATACTACAATATGATTTTAGATGCAATCAAAAATAAAAAAATCATTATAGATAAAAAAAATAAATCTTTTATCAATACAGAAAACAATATAATATCTATAAGACTAATTAAAAATGATTCAGATCTTTTTATGTTGGTCCATGAATTTGCACATTTTATAGACAGAAATAGCCAACCACATATTATACCTAATCGATATTGGTTTTTATCTGAAGTATTTTCATTTTACATGGAAAAACAATTAGAAAATTGGTTGAATCAACAAAAATATGAAAAGCTTATTCAAATAAGAAGAAATAATAGAATGTATTTTGAATCCAAAATGATGAAGGCCGTTGAATATGAATTTTATTATGAAAAACTATATAATCAAACTGGAAAGATTGATATAGATAAGAAAGATATCAATAAAATCCAATTGATAATGAGCTATGATTACGATTTAAAGACAGGACTTATTAATCAGTTATTATGCTATCCTATTGCCAATATTCTTTCGGAATATCTAATAAGAAACCATTTTGTTAAAAATGATTATGATATTTATAAAATTTGCTTAAATACAGATTTATATGATCTTTTAAAAAATTCCCCAATATCCCAATATAAAAAGTAATCACATATCTTTATAGAACATAATTTTAAAATTATGTTTTTTTTGATAATTCGACAAGATTTTATAAAAATATTTCCTATAATCATACTAGGTGATCATATGACAACAAAAAAACTAATTAATCAATGCAAAAATTACAATCAAATTGTAAACTATCATTATACTAGCGATGATTTCATAACAGATAGTATTATCAATACTTATCGAAATCAAATCTTCTCAGAAAACCCAAAAATCGAAAAAATCAAACTATTAGACTTTATTATTTTGGAATATTTAAATAATATCAATTTCAAACACTTTGTTAAAAACTATTATTTAGATGAAACATTAAATTATTTTGATAATAATGATTTGAAATTGGTAGAATTGTATGATAAATTCAAATTAAAAGAAGCTATGAATATTTCTAATACCAAGTGGATATAAAGACAAGGAATCCATAAGTTATCTAGCGAATATATAACTAGGAGCGTGATAACATGGATGACTTTCAAGACATTTTAGAAGAAAAAGGAATCAAATATTATTTAGAAAAATATAAGAAAGGAATGATAATTGGAATTAGCTGTATAATCATCATCCTAATTATGATCATATTAATGATAAAAAATAGCGAAAAAGATTATCAAGCAAATAAAGAAATAGAACAACTTTCCTCTATAACTACAGAAAAGAAAAAAGAAAAAACTAAAAAAGAGAAGACCGTTAAAGTAGATATTAAAGGAGAAGTATTAAATCCAAGTGTTTATGAACTGGATACAGATAGTCGTATTATAGATGTAATCCATAAAGCAGGAGGACTGACACAAAATGCAGATACAACCTATATTAATTTAAGCAAAAAGATAAAAGATGAAATGGTAATTATCTTATATAGTAAGGAAGAAATTCAAGATTATAAAAAAGATAAAGAAAAAGTAAAATATTTTTATATTGAAAATGATTGTGAATGTCCAGATGAAATGAATGAAGCTTGTATTGAAGAAAAGAAAACAAAAAAAGAAAGCAATCAAGAAAAAACAGAAGAAAAAGACACACTTGTTTCTATTAATGAAGCAGATGTAGAGGAATTGCAAACTTTATCTGGAATTGGAAAATCAAAAGCAGAGAGCATTATTGCCTATCGAAAAGAAAATGGTGATTTCAAAACCATTGAAGATATTAAAAATGTAAGTGGCATTGGAGATAGTGTTTTTGAAAAAATCAAAGATAAAATTACTGTATAATCTTTTTCTCTTTTTTTGTATTCTTTTCATTATAATTTCTTTTAAAAGTAATCAATATAATTCAAAGTATACAGAAAAAAATACTAATTTTATTGGAAAAGTCATCAACTATCAAATAGATGGTGATCAACTAAATTTAGAACTAAAGGCCAAAGAAAGAATCAATGTCTATTATTATTTAAAAACAGAAGAAGAAAAAAAGGATTATCAAAAAAAAATAAAATTAGGACAAACCTTACAAATAATAGGAGAGCTAACGAGACCTAATGATAATTATAATTTATATGCTTTCAATTATAGAAAATACCTACTTAGCAAAAACATAAAATGGATATTAACAGCAAGTAAAATTAAAATTATAAAAAATACAGAATCTATCCTCTATAAAATGAAAAATAATATCATCTCTAGAATTCAATACTTTCAAAATAAGGAATATCTACAATTATTCATTCTCGGAAAAAACGAATTAGAAAATGATATCAAAGAGAGTTATTCTAAAAACGGAATCAGTCATTTATTTGCTATTTCAGGCATGCATATATCTCTAATCACGATGCTACTAGCTAACATTTTACAACTGTTATTCAAAAAGAAAAAAACAAACCTTATATTTGTCTTTCTATTCTTACTATTTTTTCTGTTTTTAACAGATTTCTCACCATCAGTTTTAAGAGCTACAAGTATGTATATATTATGTAATATTTCCTTTTTAAAAAATGTTGCAAGAGAAAAAATACTAATTACAGTTTGCATTATAATGTTAATGATCAATCCATATTATATTTATCATTTAGGTTTTGTATTCAGCTACACAATTAGTTTTTTTCTCATTCACTTTAGAAATATAATTAATCATTATAATCATTACTTTCAAAAACTATTTATAGTATCTATGATTTCTTTTCTTACAGGGCTTCCTATTATGATCTATCAATTTCATTCGATTAATATTCTATCTATAATAATGAATTTATTTTTTGTCCCATTTGTTTCACTTTTCGTATTTCCAATTTCACTTATAACCTTTCTATTTCCTATTTTGGATCCATTTTTAAATACCTTAATCCAACTTTTACAAAATAGTTCATTGATTGCAGAAAAAATATCATTTGGTACCATTATATTGAAACATCCATCCCTTTATATTATTACAATTTATTATCTTTTAATCTATTCAATTCTCAAATTTTATAAACAATATATCATTTTACTTTTTATAATGATCATTATTCATCATAATATAAATTACTTAGATAATCGATTTGTTATTAGTATGATTTATATTGGACAAGGGGATTCTATTTTAATAAAACTTCCAAATAATAAAGGAAATATATTATTTGATACTGGTGGCAAAATAGAATATACAAAGGAGAAATGGCAAACAAGAAAAACAACAACCTTAGCTACAAATACCATTATTCCTTACTTAAAAGCAGAGGGAATTTCCCACTTAGATTATTTAATTTTAACTCATGCTGATCAAGATCATGCTAAAGAAAGTATCCCATTAATCAACAATTTTAAAGTAAATCATATCATTATGAATCGTGGAAATGATACAAATTTAGAAAAACAAATTATACAATTAGCACATTTAAAAAAAATACCATTATCACAAATCAGTCAAACTACTATTAAAATGAAAGATTGGAATTTTTACTTTTTAAATGACCAAGATTCAACAAATGAAAATGAAGATAGTTTAATTACCTACATAAGAATTAAAGATCGAAATATATTATTAACAGGGGATGCAGGAGAAGAAAGTGAAAATCATTTACTTCAGGAATATAATTTACCAAAAATGGATATATTAAAAGTAGGGCATCATGGTTCTAAAAATAGTTCAAGTGAACAATTTATAAAAAAAATAAAGCCAAAATATGCATTGATATCAGCTGGAATTAAGAATCGATTTCATCATCCTCACCAGGAGACATTAGAAAATTTGAAAAAATATCATTCTAATATATTCACAACATCCAAAAACGGAATGATTAAAATGATTATCCAAAAAAAAATCTATATCCAAACTTGCTTTTAAGTACGCTACCGCGTTAGCGTTTATATAGATCAGAGAACAAAATGTTCTCTTTTTTCATTCATAATTATATAATCATGAATACCATATTTTTCAGCTTTTGAATCAAAAAATAAATCATTTTTCAAAGGGTGATATGTCAAATAGCCAAAAATAATATATCCAACAATTATAAAGAAAATACAAATCCAGTCATGATATAAAATATTTTTTTTAGTTAAAATAAAATAACTAATATAAGAACAGATCATATATGTTACAAATAAAATAATAAGATGAATACTTAAATTATGAAATCCACGAGTAAAAAATGGGGAAAATAATATTAAGTAAATAGGAATTCCTATAAAAGATGTAACAAATAAACTAAACAAATAATTATGAATAGGTATTTTAAAATATCTTATAATAAAATACTCCAAACCTCCATAGATAAGAATCGTCGTATAAATAATTTTCATATGTTCCCAAATACTCTCATTAACTGGAAAAAAAACAATAAAAAAATCATTAGGAAATATCGAATACATAAAATGTACTAAAAAACTTAAACAAAAAAGGAAAAATACACTAATTTTTTTTATAATTGCTAGCGTCATAAGAACTCCTTTCATTCTTATTATTTACACATTCCTAAAGAATATGATAATATAACAAAAAAATTTAAATTGAAAAAAGGATTTTCTGTTTTTTTGTCGTATATTAATATTGAGGGAGTCTGATATTATGCCTACAACCAATTCAGAGCTAAGTCAAGAATTGATTAATCATATTCGAACAAGTGTAGATATTGTAGAAATAATATCTGACTATATTCCTTTGACAAAAAAGGGAAAAAACTATTTTGGTGTATGTCCTTTCCATTCGGATCATTCACCAAGTATGAGTGTCTCTCAAGAAAGACAGATTTATAAATGCTTTTCTTGTGGAGCAGCTGGGAATGTTTTTAAATTTTTAATAGACTATGAAAATATTTCTTTTAAAGAAGCGTTAAAAAAAATAGCCGATAAAGCAGGGATTGCAATATCCTTAAATATTTCAACACCTAAAGGAAATAAGGACTATCAAAAATTATATGAAATTTTTCAAACTAGCCAATTATTTTATCAAAACAATATTAACACCAAAGAAGGTAAAAAAGCAAAAAACTATTTGCAAAGTAGAAACATCAATTCTAGCATTATCTCAGAATTTGAAATTGGACTAGCCCTTAAAAATAATACAATGTTATCTAAAATTTTACAAAAAAAAGGATACCAAGAATCAGACTTGATAAAAACAGGGTTAGTAAATAAAAATAGTTTAACAATCAACGATGTATATTATAACAGAATTATGTTTCCACTTTGGGATTTAACCGGGCACATTGTTGGTTATAGTGGAAGAGTATATGATACCAGTGATACCTCTAAATACATCAACACTAAAGAAACTGAAATCTTTAAAAAAGGAGAATTACTATATCACTACCATAAAGCTAAAGATGAAGCTAGAAAACAAGGAAAGATCGTCATTGTAGAGGGATTCATGGATGTTATTCGCTGTTCATCAATTGGAATTAAAAATGTTGTTGCTACAATGGGAACTGCAATTACTCCAAAACAAGCGCTTTTGATGAAACGTCTTGGAAAAGAAATATTACTATGTTTTGATGGAGATGAAGCAGGAGCCAAGGCAACAATGAGTTGTATTGATGAACTTTCTAAAATTGGGATAACGCCTAAAGTTATTCGTCTAGAAGAAAATTTAGATCCTGATGAATATATCCAAAAATACGGAGAGGCAAAATTCCGTTTAAAATTAGATAGTCCAATCAATATTATGGATTTCAAATTATCATACTTAAAGAGAGGAAAAAATTTAAAGGATAATATTGAAGTTTCTAAATATTTAAATAATATGATAGAAGAGATTAATAAAATTGATGATCCAATATTACAAGAATTAACTTTAAATAAATTAAGTGAAGAATACCATATTGATATCCAAATACTAAAAGATCAAATAAAAAAACCAGAGAAAAAAACAGAAATGAAAAAGGAAAAAAGCAAAGAAAAAAGTACAAAATACATTAAAGCAGAAAGAAATTTGCTTTATTATATGTTAGAACACGAAAAAGTTCTTCAAATATATAAAAAAAACGTCGTGTTCTTACCTACAGAGCGTTATCGAAAATTGGCTAGAGAGATTGATTATTTTTACAAAAAAAATGAATTTATTAAACTAGCTGATATCATGACTTTTGTAAGCGAAAATGAAACTCTTACAAACACTATTAACGAAATATTAAGCTTAAACTTAAAAGAAGAATACACTAAAGAAGAAATAGAAGATTATATCAACACTATTCGAGAATTCAACTTAAAAACGGAAGAAGATCGTTTAAAAAAACAAATTCAAGAAGAGATTAATCCAATTAAAAAAGCAAAACTTGCGCAAAGAATTGTCGAAATCAAAAATATGAGGTAGGAGAGATAATATGATAAACGAAATTAAAACATTTGAAACAAGAAAAGAAGAATTAGTCAAGAAAGGAAAAGAAACGGGAAAAATCACTTTTGAGCAACTCGCACAAACTCTCAAAGGACTAGATTTAGATGCGGAATCATTAGATGATTTATATAACACCTTTAGCGAAAACAACATTGTTGTAGTATCAGAAAATGAAGATGATGAATCAAGTGGAACAGATAAAATAGACAAACTTCTATTAGATGATAATACACTAACAAAAGATTTAACAATTAATGACCCAGTTAGAATGTATCTAAAAGAAATTGGACAGATTAAATTACTTTCTATGGAAGAAGAATTAGAACTTGCTGATCAAATTTTATCTGGGGACGAAACCGCTAAAACAAAACTTGCTGAGGCCAATTTACGTTTAGTTGTAAGTATTGCTAAAAGATATGTTGGAAGAGGAATGCTATTTCTAGATTTAATTCAAGAGGGAAACATCGGTTTAATGAAAGCAGTAGAAAAATTTGATGTAACCAAAGGATATAAATTTTCAACTTATGCTACATGGTGGATTCGCCAAGCTATCACAAGAGCAATCGCTGATCAGGCAAGAACAATCAGAGTCCCAGTACACATGGTAGAAACCATTAATAAATTAGCTCGTATTCAACGTCAACTAACACTAGAACTGAATCGTGAACCAACAGAAGAAGAATTGGCTAAAAAAATGAATATGTCAATCGATAAAATCAGGGATATTTACAAAATTAGTCAAGAACCTGTCAGTTTAGAAACACCAATTGGAGAAGAAGATGATTCCCATCTTGGAGACTTCATAAAAGATGAACGTAATGTTAGCCCAGAGGAATATGCTACCAATGAACTTTTAAAAGATGAAATTTCTAACGTTTTATTAACTCTTACTGAAAGAGAAGAAAAAGTAATTCGACTTCGTTTTGGACTAGAAGATGGAAAATCTAGAACATTAGAAGAAGTAGGGCAAATGTTTGGAGTAACAAGAGAAAGAATTCGTCAAATTGAAGCAAAAGCTCTAAGAAAATTAAGACATCCTTCCCGTTCTAGAAAATTAAAAGATTATTTGGGAGACTAATGAAAATATCCAATAGATTACAAACAATTGCCGATTTAATTGATACATCCAGTGTTATTGATGTTGGGTGTGATCATGCACTCTTAGATATTTATTTAACCAAAGAAAAAAATCTAAGATGCATTGCAACCGATATTAGTCCTAACGTTATAAAACAAGCAAAAGAGAATATTAAAAAATATCAATTACAAAATAAAATTCAGGTAATTCAAACAGATGGTTTAATAAACGTTCCCATTTCTAAACAAGATACTATTATCTTAGCAGGGATGGGAACTTCTACTATTTTAGACATTTTAAAAACATATCATCAAGATAATCCGATTATTATTTGTTCCCACAAAAATCTTTTTCAACTACGAAAAGAGATGCATAAAAAAGGATATTTCATTTTTAAAGAAGAAGCTATATTTGAAAAAAATCATTGGTATGTTGTTATAGTCTTTAAAAAAGGGAAACAAAAATATTCACATATTGACTATCTCATTGGACCACTAGCTAAAAATAATTCTATATATTTAGAATATTTATATCAAAAGAGTCAAATAATTATTAAAAAAATTCCTAAAAAACATTGGATAGACAGACAAAAGAAAAAACGATTTGCAAAGCAAATAAAAAAACTATTGAATAGTTTTTAAATAAAAAAGGTTGGCCCATCTTGGTAAGTTTCTGATGTTTGATTATTTTCTTCTTGAACAACAGGATTCTCTGTTGTTTGATTTGTAGTAGATGAACTAGGAGCATCTACTTTTTTAAATTCATTCATAACACGAAACATTGTCTTAGCATTGTGAACAACAGGTCTTACTTGTTTAATCATCGGAATAGCTTGATTGGCAACTCCAAGAACCTTTTGAGTTCCTGACAAAATAGAACCCCATTTAATCCCAGAAGCACCACCAATTGCACGTCCAAGTAAACCAGTACTGGCAGGAGCTGCTGTATAAGGATACATACTAAAATATGGATTATAATAATTCATAAACATACTCCTTTCTAAATTATTATATGAAATTTTCTAAAAATGTTTTACATTTTCAAAAAATATGTTATAATTTTATATATAAAGAATAAGGGAGAACGGATGGTGTTTTTATATGCGTAAAATTCTTTTAGCGCCCTTTATATTAATATATAATTTTATGAAATATTTCTTAATAGGAGTTTATTTTTTTGTTTATATTATTGTGAAAGGCTTAACACAAATCGTCTTTTATCTTGGACTTGGATTAGTAAAACTAATTCAATTGATTATCCAATTGGTTCGTTATATTGATAAGAAAACAGAACCATCTAGACTAAAAAGAAAACAGAGAAGAGAACAAACTAGAAAAATTAAATTAGAACAAAGCAGAATTAAAGAAGCAAGACAACTAAGAATAGAAGAAAAAAAATATATCAAACAATATGAAGAAAAACAAAAGAAGCTTCAATTAGCAGAAGAAAAACAAAGGCAAAGGAAAGAAGAACTTTTAAGAAAACAAGAAGCAAAGCAAAAAAGATCAGATACATATATCAATAAAGATGTAAAACTAGAAAAAAAATCAGTTGAAATATCAAAAGAACTATCTAATAAAGTTAATTCCATCCCCAAAAGAATTAAAAATTTCTTTGTAAACAATAAATTTGCAAAAAATCGCCGTAACAAGTACGATATGAAACACCAAGCCTTATTAATCAATTTTGAAGGGGAAGAGGCTGAAAAAAGTGATGTAAAATTACTTTATAAATACGTAGCAAAGGATCCAGAGGGTAAAACAATTACTGGATACTTTGAAGCTTTTTCAAAAGTAGAAGTTCATTCATTTTTATTAAGTGAAGGTTATGAAGTTTATAGTATAAAAACCAATAAGTGGATTCAATTATTCCATGGGAAAGATACTAGTAATAGAGTAAAATTTAAAACAAAAGATCTAATTTTCTTTTTAACACAACTTTCTACTTATCTAAAAGCAGGGATTACTTTAGTAGAAGCATTAAAAATTTTGTCAAGACAATTTGAAAAAAATAAAAAATACAAAAAAATATTTAAATCCATTATTTATGATTTAACAATGGGTGAAAACTTTAGTGATGCATTATTAAAACAAGGAAATGCTTTCCCAAAACTATTAATCAACATGATTAAAACCGCTGAGATGACTGGAGAATTACCAGAAGTATTAGATGATATGTATGTTTATTATACAGAAGCAGATAAAACAAGAAAACAAATGATTAATGCCTTAACTTATCCAGCAATTGTTTTTGTATTTGCTGTTGGTGTTATCATATTTATTTTAGTATATGTTATTCCACAATTTGGAGAAATTTACGCATCTATGGATGCCTCAGATATTCCATCCTTTACTAAAGCAGTTATGGCTACTAGTGACTTTATTAAGACATACTATTTATATTTAATTCTTGGAATATTATTATTTGTCTTAGTCTTTATCTTCTTATACAAAAAAGTAAGAGCATTTAGAACTGTGATGCAATGGATCGCTATGCATCTTCCAGTCTTTGGAAGTACAATTATCTATAACGAAGTAACTATGTTTACAAAAACACTTGGATCTCTATTAGAACATAATGTATTTATTACAGAAAGTATGGACGTTTTAAATAAAATTACAAATAATGAAATTTATAAAATGCTAATTTTAGATACTGTTAACAACCTAGCCAAGGGAGAAAAAATATCTACTGCTTTTGAGAATCACTGGGCTTTTCCAATTCCAGCATATGAAATGCTCGTAACAGGAGAAAGAACAGGAGAATTAGCGGATATGATGCAAAAGGTATCCTCTTATTATCAAGAACTTCACGAAACACAGGTAACTAGAATTAAAACATTTATTGAACCGTTACTTACAGTATTTTTAACTGTTATTGTAGGAATTATTGTTCTTGCAATCGTTATTCCAATGTTTAACATGTATCAAACTGTTCAATCGTATTAAAAAGTAGGTGGGATTATGGTAATATATTATACAATTGTTGTTTTTCTATTTGGAATTTGCTTAGGATCTTTCTATAATGTAGTAGGGTATCGACTTCCAAAAGAAGAATCATTAATATCTCCGTCTTCTCACTGTACCAAATGTAACCATCCATTAGGAGCTAGTGAACTAGTTCCTATTTTTTCGTATTTATTCCTGGGAGGTAAATGCAAAAAATGTAAGGAAAAAATTTCTCTATTTTATCCAGTATTCGAACTAATTACAGGCTTACTATTTGTAATTAGTTATTGGATATTTGGATTTTCTATCGAATTTGCAATCGCCATTACTTTTATTTCCGTTTTATTAATCGTTATCATTAGTGATTATCAAACTATGATTATCCCAGATGAAACTTTAATAATAGGAAGTATTGCTATTCTCATCGAACAATTTATTCAATCAGGATTAAAAGAAACATGCGTTCATTTAGCTGGTGGAATCATTTCTTTTACTATTATGTTTCTAATAAAAAAATTAGGAGACTTTCTATTTAAAAAGGAATCAATGGGTGGGGGAGATATCAAATTAATGTTCCTATTTGGAATCGTTATAGGCCCCTTTATGAGTACAATTTCTATCTTTATAGCAGCCTTTATCGCTTTACCAATTTCTCTTGTTATTTTAATGAAAAAAAAGGAAAATATTATCCCTTTTGGTCCTTTTCTTTCAATTGCTGCTATACTAATTTTTTTATTTCAAATAGACTCTAATTTTGTAATTCAATTATTAACAAAATAAACAAGAAATTACTCTTGTTTATTTTTTAAATTATAATAGATATTCTTTAAAGCTGTTTCATATTTACTATTATCTTTAGGATGGAAATACTCCCGATTTTTAATACGGTCGGGTAAATATTGTTGTTTTACAAAGTTATTAGGATAATTGTGAGGATATTTATAATCCTTAGAATTTGTCTTAATATGATTTGGCACATTCCCAGTATTTCCTTTTTGAATATCAGAAATAGCAGCATCTAAAGCAATATGCCCAGTATTGGATTTTGGAGAAAGAGCAAGCTCAATAACAATATCTCCTAAAGGAATCCTAGCTTCTGGTAATCCCAGTCTTTCTGCAGCGTGAATAGCGGCATCTACTCTAGGACCAATAGAGGGATTAGCAAGTCCAATATCTTCATAAGCAATCACTGTCATCCGACGATAAATAATATCTAAATCTTCCGCTTCAATTAAACGTCCTAAATAATGCAATGCAGCATTCACATCACTCCCACGAATGGATTTTTGGAATGCACTAATCACATCATAATGCCCATCTTCGTTTTTATCGTGAAATAAAACAGGTTTGCTATTAATCTTATTTAAAACATCCATCGTTATATGATAATTTTCTGTAGAATAATAAGCAACTTCTACTAAATTATAAGCATATCGTAAATCACCACCAGATAAAGCTGCAATCTGCTTCATAACATCCAAGTCAATCTGGATATCTTTTAATACATCTTTTTTCTTTATTTTTTTTAAAGCTTTTACAACGTCATCTTCTGTTAGTTCCTTTAATTCAAAAATCTGACAACGACTACGAATAGCAGGATTAATTTTATGATAAGGATTCGAAGTAGTCATTCCAATTAACGTAATTAATCCATTCTCTAAATAGGGAAGCAACAAATCCTGTTTATCCTTATTTAAGCGATGAATTTCATCCATAATAACAACCATACCACCAAATAATTTAGCTTCTTCTACTACTACATCAAAATCCTTTTTATTGTTGATTACTGCATTTAACATGCGATACTTTAAATTTAATTCTTTTACAATCGCCAGAGCAAGCGTAGTTTTTCCAATCCCTGGTTTTCCATATAAAATCATAGAAAATAATTTCTTATGTTTTACTAAATTATATAATATCATTCTTTTAGAAATTAAATGCTCTTGCCCAATTACATCTTCCAATTTTTCAGGTCGTAATTGGATAGCTAAAGGTTCATTCATGTCATCACCCCAACATCATATAGTAACTGTTATTTCATTTAAAAATTCGAAAATTAAAATTTCATAATTATATTGATATAGTACAACTATTATATCAAAAGTTACTGTATTCTACAAATAAGATGGATAAAAATATTTTAGATTCATTTCCTTGAAATTCCTGCTATAAATACTACATGATACCGATTGACTAGATCATTAGAATATGATATTACGAAACATTAGGCGATGGGGCCTATCAAGATATGGATAAAATAAATATGGGAGCCGTTTATGAAAAGTCCCTTTTAGATATCATTGAAGAACATGGAAAAATATGTACTGGAGATAAAGAAAAATTAAAAAAAATGATATATACAATGAGGAACAAATAATATTTATCTTTATTAATAAATATAATAACCAAAAGAACAATAGAGAGTTTATTTCATCTATTGTTTTTCTAATGCTATTTTTGTATGTATTCATTAAAAAATTATGTTATAATAAAAAAGAATGGTAGTGATGGTATGAAACAAGAAATTCAAGGATTTTTAGACTATTTAATCATCGATAAAAAATATAGTGAAAACACTAAAAAATCCTATGAAAATGAATTAAAGAAATTCAATCAATACTTTTCAAAACAAAACATCAAAAGCATCTCCAAAAAAGAAATAGAGAGATTTATCTCCTTTGAAAAAAAAGGGGGACATGAGAGTAAAAGCATTGCTCATTTAATTACAACCTTAAGATCCTTTTATAAATATTTAGAACTAGAAAACCAAATAAAAGAAAATCCAATGACAGGAATCTCCTTACCTCGAGTAAAAAAAACGTTGCCAAATGTATTATCGGTTCAAGAGATCGACATCTTACTAGACATAAACTTAAAAGATAAATATAGTTACAGAAACAAAGCAATGCTAGAACTCATGTATTCTAGTGGCCTTCGAATTAGTGAATTAATAGGATTAAATCTTCAAGATTTAAATCTCAATATGAATACTATTCGAGTAATGGGAAAAGGAAATAAAGAAAGAATCATTCCAATAGGAGATTATGCTACAAAATACTTAAAAATCTATATTGAAGAATACCGACAACTATTCCAAAAAAAGAGGATAAATGATATTCTATTTTTAAGTAGTAGGGGAGAGAAAATGTCTAGACAAGCGTTTTTTAAAATTATTAAAAAAATTGCCCTAGAAAAAAACATCCAAACTGATTTTTCTCCTCATACTTTAAGACACTCTTTTGCGACACACATGATAGAAAATGGAGCTGATTTAAGAAGTATTCAAGAATTACTTGGACACTCTAATATCTCTACTACCCAAATCTATACACATATAAGTAACCATATTTTAAAAGAAAATTATAATGAATTTCACCCACACCATTAAAATTAAAGGAGGCAGTTATATGCAAATTACACAAGACATAAATGAAAAAATGTTTCGCGAATATGATCTCCGCGGTGTCTATGGACAAGATATTACAGAAGATATTAGTTACACAATTGGAAAAAGCTTTGGAAGCTACATCAAACAAAAAGGAGAAACCAAGACCATCATTGGACATGATAATCGTCTTTCTTCTCCGATTATTAATCAGGCTTTAATTCAAGGAATTTTAGATACAGGAGTAGATGTTGTATCAATTGGACTTGTAACAACTCCTATGTATTATTTCGCAAGAAAAAAATTTAATTTCAATACTGGAATTATGATTACTGCAAGTCATAATCCAAAAGATGATAATGGTTTTAAAATAGCCTTTTCCAGTATGGGAAATGCTTATGGAGACTACATTCAAAATTTCAAAAACTTTACCTTACAACAAAAATTTGAAGACGGAAATGGAACACTAGAAAAAATAGATATAAAAGAAGATTATCTAGAACACATTACAAATGGTATACATCTTGGAGATCATAAAGTAAAAGCAGTATTTGATTGTGGTAATGGAACAGGCTCTATTATCATTCGAGATATTTTAAATCGTTTAAATATAGACTATGAATTATTATATGGAGATAGTGATGGAACTTTTCCAAATCACCAACCAGATCCAGCAGAAGATAAAAATATGCAAGATTTAAGTAAAAAAGTCGTAGAACTTGGATATGATATTGGAATTGGAATCGATGGTGATGCTGATCGAGTAGGAATTGTTCTAGAAAATGGAAAAATTATCAAAGCAGATTTGTATATGCTCATTATTTACCGCAATATTGTAAATGATATGCGAAAAAAAGAAGCACTATTTGATGTAAAATGTTCCAAAACATTAACGGATGAATTAGAAAAACTAAATATCAAACCTGTTATGTATCGTACAGGAAATTCTTATGCAAATATGAAAATGATTGAAGGAGATTTTGACTTTGGTGGGGAATTTTCTGGCCATGTATTTTTTAGAGACAAATTCCCAGGGTTTGATGATGGAATTTATGCTGGGCTTCGTATGATTGAAATATTATCTCATAAAGAAACCAAACTAAGTGAAGAATTAAATAACATCAATCATTACTACTCAACAGAAGAAATAAAAATCCACGCAAGTGATGACATTAAATTTGAAATCATTAAAAAAGTAAAGGAATATGCAAAATCATTGAATTGTAAAATCATTGATATTGATGGTGTTCGTCTAGAGTTTGAAGATTCTTGGGCCTTAGTCCGCGCCTCTAATACAGGTCCCAATATTACAATGCGCTTTGAAGCAAAAACAGAGGAGCGCCTACATAAACTAGAAACAGAATTCAAAAAATTAGTGAACACTTTATTGTAATGAACCTTATCAAAGAACATTGGGCTAAAAAAGACTATAATATCTTTATAAAAGAATTAAAAAGCTTAGAAGATATTCCCTATAAAGAATTTCATAGTAAATTAATATTAGAAGAGAAGAATATCATTGGTATTCGAACTCCCAAATTAAAAGAAATCGCCAAAGAAATCGCCCAAGGAAACTACCTAGAATTTTTAAATCAATGTCAAAATATATTTTATGAAGAAAAAGTGATATCAGGATTAATAATAGGATATATAAAAACTGATTTTCAAGACATTTTAACTCTTCTAGATTATTTCATTGAACAAGTAGACAATTGGGCAATTAATGATATCGTATGTGCTAATTTGAAGATCTTTAAAAAACACCAAAAAGAGGGATTTACCTATATAAAAAAATTATTAAAAAAGAAGAAACCATTTTCTATTCGATTTGGACTAGTTCTCCTTCTTAATTTTTATATAAACGATCAATATATTGATCAAATCCTAGACATCGCTTCTTCTATCATTGATAATCATTACTATGTCAAAATGGCAAACGCTTGGTTAATTTCTATATGTTATATCAAATATCCAAAGAAAACACAAATTTTATTAGAAAAACAAATACTAGACCATTGGACTCAAAATAAAGCAATCTCTAAGATTAAAGACTCAAAGCGAGTAACAACAGAAGTAAAAAAGGAATTAGAACATTTAAAAAGGCAAAATTAATTTCTCTTTTTTTAGTGATTCACCTAGTTTTCCCGATTACATAAAATAAAATAGGAGGGTTAAAATGAAAGAGAATGGAATTCAAATTTTAAATGAATATATGGCCAATTTAAAAGTATTAAATAATAATTTGTATAATATGCATTTTAATATTGTAGGAGCTAGTTTTTTTGGCCTTCATAGAAAACTACAAGAATACTATGAAAAAATTTCTTTATTTTATGATAGTACAGCAGAAAGAATTAAAATGTTAGGAGGATATCCCATTACTTCCTTAAAAAAAATTGAAGATGTATCTACGATAAAATCGATGAAAAGTATGGATTATACTGGAAATCAAGTCCTAGAAGTTTTAGAAAATGATTTTCATTTCCTAACAGATTATACCAAAGATTTAATCGAAATATTTGAAAATAAAAAAGATTTCTATACTGTATCTATGTTAAACGATTTCTTATTATTTTTAGAAAAAGAGTTATGGATGATAGAAAGTTGTTTAAAATAAGACCTACTTTTTACCAAGTCCATATGTTCCAAGAAAGTGATTGTCAAACTTTATAAACTAATGATAGTTGAATTACTTTAGAAAAATATTTAGATATTACGAATAAATATTAAAGTGATTTTAACATCACTTTTTTCATATAATGAACTGGTGATCATATGAATTCTACTTTATTTTCCTTTTTACTAACCAGTATAGCCGGATTTTCTACTTTAGTAGGAAGTGTTTTAATCTTCCTCAAAAGTAAAAAAACAAAAACAATTATTGCTTCTTCTCTTGCTTTTGCCTCAGCTGTGATGATTACGGTTTCCTTTACTGATTTAATACCAGAATCTATTCATATGCTAAAAAATATTTATCCAGTCTTTCCAAGTTATATTATTATGTTTCTTTTTATCAATATCGGAATCATCCTTTCTTTTTTAATCGATAAATATTTACCAGATCAAAAATTAGAAGGAAAAAAGGGAAACTTATACAAAGTTGGAATTATATCTATGCTTGCTATTATCCTGCACAATATTCCAGAAGGAATGGCAACCTTTATGGCCTCTAATACTGATAAATCTTTAGGAATTGCCCTGACAATTGCCATTGCACTTCATAATATTCCTGAGGGAATTAGTATATCAGTACCTATTTATTATTCTACAAACAGTAGAAAGAAAGCTTTATTATATACCTTTATTTCTGGTTTATCAGAATTATTTGGAGCCTTGATTACATTCTTATTTTTAAGGCCATACATCAATGATAGAATTATGGGAATTTTATTTGCTATCATAGCTGGAATTATGTTGCACATTGCTATTTATGAATTACTACCAACTTCACTTCGATATAAAATGAAAAAAATCTCTATTTGCTTTTTCATAATTGGAATGATATTTATGATGATTAATCACTTATTATTTTTATAATATTTTAAATTCTAGTAATCTAGAATTTTTTTCATTTACTCTCAAAACAATATCATAAACTTCCTAATTAATGCCATATATGGTATAATAATACTACTTTTGAAAGGAAGTTGTATGGAAAAATGGAAAAAAAAAGCAAATCAAACTTCTTTAAAAATATTAAAAAGACTTGGAGATATATTAAAGAGAGTAAAGCAAATTTAATCGGATATGTATGTGTTAGTATTTTAGAAGCTATTATCGATGCTATATTTCCTTTGATAGAAGCAAAGGTTATTTTAAATATTACCAATGAACTAATTAGTCAACTAATACTATCTGCATTTGCTGTATTTATTTTAGAACTAGTACTATATATTATGTTTTATTTAAAAGGATTTTTCTATCAAAAGATTTATCAAAAAACTCTTATTAATTTACAAGTTGCAGTTGCACGAGAAACATTAAAACTAAAAATCAAAGAAATTGATAACGCCTCATCCGGTGTCTTTATTGACCGCTTAAATAAAGATACACAAGAAATTTCAGAGCTATTTATGGAATATGCATATTGGATTTCCTATGTCTTATCAAATGTTGGCGTTTTAGTTGCTATATTTATACTAAGCAAATATCTATTTATATATGCACTAATGATTGCTATTATTCATTTCTTAATCAATAAAAAACGATTAAATAAACAATATCAGGTTCAAAAAAACTTAAAAAAAATTCAAGAAAAGAAAACGGGTCTTACAGGTGAACTTGTTAGAGGAATTAGAGATATTAAAGTACTAAATGCCTCTCAAACAATATTAAATCAAACTACAAATAAAATTGTAGAAGCTTCCAAAGAGGAGATAAAAATACAGAACATTCGAAGAATCTATCAATATTTAGAGAATAATATTCACGCTATTAGTGATTTCCTATTTATTCTTATAGGGTGTCTTTTATACCATAAAGCACTATTAACAATTCCTACCTTTGTAATTATTTATAATTATCAACCCAAGATTAAAAATTTATTAATGGGGGTTTCACAGATTTTAGAATATAACAAAAAATTTGTTGTATCTGCAGATCGAATTTACGAGATAATTGAAAACAAAAAATTCCAAAAAGAAAAATTTGGAACCAAAAGTATAAAAAAGTTAACTGGTCATATTCAATTTCAAAATGTTGTATTTCAATACAATGACAAACAAACAATTATCGATGGAATGGATTTTGAAATAAAACCAAATGAAAAAGTAGCTTTTGTTGGAAAAAGTGGTGTTGGAAAAACAACCATCTTTAATTTAATCACAAAATTGTATTCTGCAAGTAGCGGGAAAATATTATTAGATGGATATGATATCAATGATTTAAATTGTGATTCTATAAGAGATAACATGTCCATTATTACTCAAAATCCTTATATCTTTAATTTTTCTATTAAAGACAACCTTCTTCTAGCCAAAGAAAATGCCACAATGGAAGAGGTAAGGGAAGCTTGTAAAATGGCTTGTATTGATGGTTTTATAATGTCTTTAGAAAATCAATATGAAACTATGGTTGGAGAAAACGGAGTAATATTATCAGGAGGACAAAAACAACGGCTAGCTATTGCTAGAGCACTACTAATGAAAACAGAAATCATCCTATTTGATGAGGCAACATCTGCTTTAGATAATGAAACACAGAGTGAAATTGAGAAAGCAATCGAAAACTTAAAAGGGGAGTACACTATTTTACTCGTTGCTCATCGCTTATCTACTGTTATTGATAGTGACCGAATATTTGTTGTAAACAATGGAAAAATCATTGATAGTGGCTCTCACAAAGAATTACTAAAAAAATGTAATTTCTATAAAAATTTATACGAGAAAGATTTGAATATTTAAACAGGAGAGATAGAAATATATGAAAGTATTAAGTTTAACAGAGCCTTATGCAACTTTAATATTAGAAAGTAAAAAAGATGTAGAAACAAGAAGTTGGAAAACATCTTACCGAGGAGAATTATATATTCATGCTAGTATGACTAAAATTACAAAAAAGATCAAAATAATATAGAATTAATGAATTTAATAGAAAACAATCTAAACTTTGGATACATTATATGTAAATGTAACCTAGTAGATTGTGTTTACATGACAAAAGAATACATCAAAAATATGAAAAAAAATAATCATCAAGAGTACATTTGTGGAGAATATAAAGAGGGCCGATATGCTTGGATATTAGACAATATTACTCCCTTAAAAAAGCCAATTAAAGCAAAAGGACAACTAAATATTTGGTCATTCTATAACGAATTAGAAGTCATGGAACTTATGAAAAATATAGAATACGGGTGGTTAGACAAAAATGGAAATAAACATCTAGTAGTCGATGAAAATTATTCTGATAATTATATATTACAATCTCCAAAAGAAATCATTCAAAATAAAGTAGGAGTTTGTTGGGATCAAGTAGAATTAGAACGATATTATTTAAAAGGAAATGATTGGAATATAAGAACTTATTTTATTGTTCATTATGATGATGATAAATGTCCTACTCATACATTTTTAACCTTTGAAAAAGATAATGAATACTATTGGTTTGAACATTCTTGGGAAATGTTTAGGAAAATTCACAAATATCACAATAAAAAAGAATTATTAACAGATATCAAAAAGAAGTTTATTATTAATGAATTACATAATCAATATAATCCATCTAATCTATTTCTTTACGAATATAAAAAACCAAAATTTCATATTTCAACTCAGGAATTTTTCAAACATTGTGAAGAGGGAAAACAAATTGATTTTGATCAATTATAGAAAAGAGAAAATATGTAATTAGATAGAAAGGTAATTGAAAAAGATGAAGCGTATCTAAGACAAATATCAGATCCAATTGATTTTGAAAAGGATGATTATAAAGATTATATTCAAAAGTTAACACAATATAAGAATCATAAAGAATAAAATAATTATATAATATAAAAAGAGAGTTTTTCTCTCTTTTTATTGGGTTTTAATGCAACCTATTATTTATCTAAGCTCAAATGAATGGGAATCGTCATCATCTAACTCAAACGAATGAGCTTCATCTTCAAATCCAATATTGTTGGATTTATTAGAAACTTTTTGAGTTTTTTGATTGTTTGTAACATTATTATTCGTCTTATTTGTTACATTATTCTTACAATTTGTAGCCTTAGCATTAGATTGTTTTTTTTCATTCTTTCTCATTTTTATCACCCAATGTTAGTATGAGTTAAAATCTCCTTTTTATCCATAATTTCATTTGGAAAAATTTAGCTTTTTTAAAATGATTGTGCTAAAATAAAAAGAGTAGGGAAGTGATGATATGATCTATAAATTCTTAAACGATATAAATATAAAAGCAAACTAAATAAAAGGAAAAAGAAACAAATTGTTGTTTTCTCTATTATAACAATTGTTTATATAGCTGTATTTATTTAGCAATATTCTTTTAACAAAAAATTTTTCATTTTGACAATAATAATTTATTTTTTATGTAATATCATTTTAGCAACTTGCTTATTCAACAAACAATATAAAAGAGAAGTCCTTTTTTCAAAGATTAATAAGAACATTTAATAGTTAACATAATATATATTATCGGAAGTAACAAAATAAATCAAAAAGCCTTATAATATAAGGCTACAGACTGTTGACAAATAAATTTTGTTAATAGTCTTTTTAAATTATCAAAAAATGA
>CANOTJ010000004.1 GCA_947570175.1 uncultured Mycoplasmatota bacterium
ATGTGGACATTTTAACTAATGATTACTGTAGACATTTCTAAAAATGATTAACAAAAAGATAAAAAGGGTGTGCATAATAACAAAATATATGATATAATAACAAATCAAGGAAGTGAAGATTTTATGAGTCAGATATCAATTATACCAAAGTATGAGGAAAAAAATGGTTTCTCAGGTGGTATTGCTGTACCAAAAATATATACAATTGAGGGAATAGAAATAATTGGAGAAATAAGTCCTTATAGTGTTGCGCCTTTGCGCATTTTGACTTATTTGTTAAATCAAAAAGGAATAGACTTTCAAGTTCAGACTAACAATAGTAATCCTTGGGAGATAACACAAATATTATTAGATGATAAATATGTAGAATATGTAAGAGTAGCATTAAAGGAAATTATGGAATATCGTTGTTCACATGAGTTAAAAAATGGATTTAAAGAAATAATAAGGCAACTTCCTTTTGAGGTTGCTATGAGAACAAGTCAAAATATAATGAATTTTGGTAAATCACAAGAAGAACATATTGAGGATATGAAAATAAGTTCTATAAGGTGGAGAGAGTATAATAGACTGTTTGGTTGTTATTCTTATGAAAATCCTAATGAGACAGAGGATAAGATTAACATTCCTAAAGATAATCCAGTTTTAAGAAAGCATTTAATTTATAAATCAAGTCGTGGGGGTTATAATATTAAAACAAAAGGCTACTCTGATAGTAGTTTAGATCATTATTGTTACATTGATAGTGAAAAATGGGATTAATATATTTTTATAAAGGTATCCCTATATCAATAATTTAAGTAGGAAGATTAAAACATCGGAACTAGAAAACTAATTCTAGTGAAAAAATAATGCGAGGTAATAATATGGAGTATAAAAAGTTTGCAAAATATTATGATAGATTTTATCAAAAAAAGGATTATAAAAAAGAAGTAAATTTTTTGATGAATTTTATAAGCAACAAAGATAAAATACTAGATATTGGATGTGGTACTGGCATCCATGCATCATTAATATCTAATAAAGGTTTTTATATAGATGGATTAGATCTGAATAAAGAAATGTTAGAAATTGCAAAAACTAGATTAAATTCTAATTTATATTTACAAGACATTCTAAATATAAAGATTGCCAAAAAATATAATATAATAATTTCTATGTTTGCAGTGCTGAATCATTTGAAAAATACAAATGATTTAGAAAAATGTTTGTTCAATTTAAAAAGTATATTACAAGATGATGGAAAAATAATAATAGACTTACACAATCCACAAAGTTCAGGCAATAAAATCGATTCATATGATGGTATGATTAGAAAAATGGAGTGGATTTATAATAAGGATACAAGAATTGAAAAAAGTAAAATTACTTTTGAAATTGATAATCAAAAATACAATGATTCTCATACATTTAGAATTTTTACTATTGATGAAGTAAAAGAATGTTGTAAAAAAGTGGGACTTAAGGTTGAAAAAGTTTATGAAAATTATGATATAAATAAAGAAGGTAGTATAACATCTAAAAATCTGCAATTCTTAATAGTTCCTATCAATTAAAAGACTTATTATAATTAACTTATCCAAAATATTCAATTTGAAATGATACTATAAATGGAGGTATTTCTATAGAAATAAATGAATCTACTTATCAATTAGTTGAAAAAGTTTTATCTAAATATCCAATATCTTGGCAAAAAAATTATTATCAAAATAAAAAAAATTTAATTGTTGTACATGAAGAAAGTGAAGAGAAATCTGTTTTAGCCAATTACAACCATGAAAAAAATATAATTACTATATATGATTCAAAGGAAAAATCTTCTGTCCATGAATTATTTCATATGGCATTTAGAGATGAAAATAAAGTAGGAAAAGGAATCACCAAAGATGCAATATATGGTAATGGAGTGAGTTTTAAAAATCTTGGAAATGAAATTTTAAATAAAGGAGTTACAGAAGGATTTGCCGAGTTTTTATCGAGATATTGTCAATTGAGTAAAGGACATATGATAGAATACTTTTTTATAGATTTATTAATATCGATTTATGGAGAAGAAATTTTAGAGTATCCATTTAAAAATGATCCAATAGGATTCTTAATGAATAACAAATTTTTTGATATTTTTACTTTTTCAATAAATTTAGATTGCTATTATAGAAGTACTCGAGAAATCCAAATTATAAACGCTATGAGAAATGAATTAGAACGACAAATGAAGAATGATGAAAAGGTTAAGAATATGGTATTGAATTGTATGGAGAAAAACATGGAGTCATTTAATAAATCTATTATTGTTACCTTTGACTCTATAATAGCAGAGTATATTTCTTCTAAAGAACCAAGAATAGAAAAAGAACAGTTTATTAAAAAGCTATCCTCCTTTTTAATAAATCCAGATTATGCGATTGCGTTTTCTTTAAATGAACATAAATTTGGTGTAAAAAAATCACTTCAAAAAAGTATCGATAGCTTAAAAAATGTTAAAGGAGTGCTATTATAAAGAATTAATAAAAGCAATAAACAATATATTCTAAAAATGTTTTAGCTTACATAATGAATGATAGGTGGTAATAAATTGGAAAAAGATATGCTTTGGGAAGAGTTTACTATAAAAAATATAAAATTGAAAAACAGAATTGTTCGTTCAGCAACAAATGAACATTTAGGTACACTAGATGGTGAAGTCACAGCTTCCTATATAAATGTATATAAAGAACTTGCTAAAAGTGGTATCGGCTTGATAATAACCTCTCATATGGCGGTAGAAAAAGGACAAAGAGCTGACCCTACACATATATGTATTAATGAATCAGAAAATATTGCTAGATTAAAAGAATTAATTGAAGAAGTTCATAAAACAGATTCAAAAATAATATGTCAAATTTCTTATGGTGGAAGTCGGGCTGCTAAAGTAGTTGGAAGAAAAGCTAAGACACCTAGTAAAACGGATAATACGACTGAAATGACTATAGATGATATTAATTGTTGTATTGATAATTATGCAAAAACAATAAGATTAGTCAAAAAGATAGGATTTGATGGAGTCGAACTTCATTTGGCGCACGGTTATCTATTAAGTGAATTTTTAGATTCGTTTTATAATAAACGAATGGATGAATATGGTGGAACAATTCAAAATAGATATCGAATAATCCATCAAATTTTATTAAATATTAAAGAAATGATACAAGATCCTAATTTTTTAGTAACAACAAAAATAAATTCTACTTCAAAAAGTAAAAACCCTTTATTTTTAGATGAACAAATTCAAGTATGTAAGTTATTAGAAAAAGATGGTGTAGATGCTATAGAAATTAGTGGAAGTGATTACAGATATTATAGAGAATCATTTCCATATTTTCTTGATAATGCATTAAGAATTAAAGAACATATATCTATTCCTATTATATTAGTTGGTGGTTTTAGAGCGAAAGAACAAATGAATGAAGCAATTGCTAAAGGAATTAATTTGATTTCAATGTCCCGACCGTTTATTATCGATAAAAATTTTGTAGAAAAGCTTAAAAATAACCAATCTAGTAATTGTATTAACTGCAGCAAGTGTTTTGATATATATAAAACAGCTTTTAAACATTGTGTTTTTGATCAAGAAATAGATAGACAATTGTATAAAAATTTTCATAAGTAGGAGTTTTGCTAATGATTATCAGAAACTTGTTAAATTACAATGTAATATTAGTTTATTAAAATACTAGGCTATTTACTATCCTAATTTTCTTCTCTGGATAGATTATTTGATGGAAAACTATGATATAATAAAGAAAATCTTACGGGAGGATGAATTATGTATTGGGATCGTTTAGAATTATTAGTAGGACAAAAGACCTTCTTAAATATTAAAAATACAACAGTTGTAATTATTGGAGCAGGAGGAGTTGGAGGATATGCTATTGAAAGTCTAGCTCGTTCATTTGTTCAAAAGATGATTATCATAGATTCTGATATCATTGATATCACCAACATCAATCGTCAGTTAATTGCAACAGCAAAAACAATTGGAAAAAATAAAGTAGATGTTTGGGAAGAAAGAATCCATGAGATTAATCCCGAGTGTCAGATAATCAAATTAAAAGAATTTATTACCAAAGAAAACATAAATATTTTATTTCAATATAATCCAGACTATATCATTGATGCTTGCGATACAATTGAAACAAAAAAGGAAATTATTCGAAAATGCATCAAACATCATGTGAAATTGATTTCTTCCATGGGAACAGGAAATAAATTAGATCCTACAAAATTAAAAATTATGGATATTCAGAAAACTGCGTATGATCCAATTGCTAAGATCATTCGAAAGATGATCAAAGAAGAAAAGATTAATCAAAAAATAATGGTAGTGTGTAGTGATGAGAAAGGTCGTCAACAAAATATTCAGAAGATTCCTTCAAACTCCTTTGTTCCCGCTACCGCAGGCTTATTATGTACAAGTTATATCATCAATGATATAATAAACATAGGTGAAGAAAATGAAAAAAATAAATAGTCATTTGAAATCTTATGTTCAAAAATTAAAGGGAACATTACTTGGAATTGGGATAGAAGAAGAAAGAATTATTGAATTGATTGATGAAAATGATGACATTTATATGTGTGATCTATTAGAAAGTGCTATTCTTACATCAGAGGAGGGTAAAACCCAAAAATTAAAAAAAATTCCTATTACAAAATTGAAAAAAGTTTTTAGGAAAAAAAGATTTGATTATATTATTGCAAATGCAAGTATACTAAAACCTTATTTCAAAACATTTGTAAGAGATAGTATCTATTTAGGTCAAAAGACTATTTATATTTATATTAATTTTGATTATGATTATGAAAGATTGCAAGTGATGTATAAAAGATATAACGTTTTAGTAAAAATAGAACCTTGTAAAGATGGACAAATTCTATTAATAGACTTATCAGATGCTAAAAATCATCAATTAAAAAATAAATTTTATTATATAATTGATACCATGATAGAGATTATAGATAAAATAGGGGATTATTTAACCCAATAAATTGATTTATTGTTATTAGAATTAAGAGGATATCGCTAACAAAGCGATTTTTTTCTGTTTAAAAAGCAAAAAAATATGGTAAATATCTTTACAAAATATTCATAAAATAGTAAAATAGTGGTGTAGAGTGGTAATAAGTGGATAAAAGTGGGTGATGTTTATGTTTATGGGAGAGTATCATCAAAAAACAGATGATAAAGGCAGATTAACAATTCCATCTAAGTTACGTTATGAACTTGGGGAAACTTTCATTGTAACTCGAGGCTTAGATAAATGCTTATTTATTTACCCCAAAGAAGAATGGAATCAAGTAATCACGAAATATAAAGAATTACCAAATACAAAAGATGCCCGTAATTTTATGCGTTTCTTTTTATCGGGAGCCAGCGAAGTATCCTTTGATAAACAAGGCCGTATGAATATTCCAAGTCCACTAATTCAATATTCCAATTTATTAAAAGATTGTATCGTAATTGGTGTAAATGAACGATTAGAAATATGGAGTGAACAAAATTGGAATCAATTTATAGAAGAAAATGAAGAGAACCTATCTGATATTGCAGATAACTTATTTTCGACAAATTTAAATATCTAGGAGGAATATAATGCATAAGAGTGTGTTGCTAGAAGAATGTTTAAAATATTTAAACTTACAAGATGACAGTATTGTAGTAGATGCAACACTTGGATATGCAGGACATAGTAGTCGAATATTACAAGAAATTCCAAATGGTTTTCTATACGCATTTGACCAAGATAAAGAAGCTACTATTTGTAGTAATAATCGATTGAAGAAGATTCGTTCAAACTATGAAATTATTCATAATAACTTTATATTTTTAAAAGAAGAATTAACAAAAAGAAATATCAATCACATTGATGCGATTTTATTTGATTTAGGGGTATCTAGTCCACAATTAGATGAAGATGAAAGAGGTTTTAGCTTTCATAAAGATGCAAGATTAGATATGCGGATGAATCAAGAGCAGAGTCTATCTGCTTATCAAGTAGTAAATGAATATGAACAAGAAGATTTAATTCGTATTTTTAGAAAATATGGAGAGGAAAAATACGCAGTTTCGATTGCAAAAAAAATAGTAGAGCAACGTGTTAAAAAACCAATCGCAACTACATTAGAATTAGTAGAGATTATTAAAGAAAGTACTCCAGAAAAATACAAAAGAGAAAAGCATCCAGCTCGAAAAGTATTTCAAGCAATTCGAATTGAGGTTAATCAAGAATTATCTGTTTTTGAATCAGCTTTAAAACAAGCATTATCGATGGTAAAACTTCATGGTCGAATTTGTGTAATTACATTTCATTCATTAGAAGATAAAATTTGTAAGGAAATCTTTAAAGACGTAAGTGACTTAAATCCAGCACTTAAAAATATGCCTGTAATACCAGAAGCATATTTGCCACCATTTAAAATAATAAAAACACTTACTCCAAGTAAACAAGAATTAGAAGAAAACAAAAGAGCAAGAAGTGCCAAATTAAGAGTAATAGAAAGAGTAAAAGAGGGATAATATGAAAAGAAAAAAACAAGTCAAGCCAAGAATTACAAGAGGTGAAAAAAAATTATATACTTTAGCAATCTTTGCTTTTATTTTTACAATTGTATTAAAAATCTTTTGTGGTGCAGGAATTGGACATTTGAGTATGAGCATTGAACAAGCAAAATACAAAATCAATAATCAGGAAAAGAAGAATGAGAGTTTAACCATGAAAGTAAATGAGCTTACTTCATTTGATAAAGTAAAAGATGTTGTCTCTGATATGGGACTTGCTTATAATAATGATAATGTCGTTGTCATAGATGATTAATGGGGTGTAAATAATGAATACAAAGAAAAGGAAAAGTAGAACATGGAATTTACCAATTATAATGTTTGTTTTCTTTTTACTTTGTATTTTTTTATTATATCTGCAATTTACTTATTTAGCATTATCAAAAACAGTATACGGAAAAGATATGGACAAATTTTCCGCTAGAAGAAATACTGTTAAAAGGAATATTCCAGCAACCCGTGGAACCATTTATGATTCCTCTAGTAATGTGCTTTCTTTAAATGTTAGTTCTTATACAGTCATTGCCTACATGAATGAAAAACGAAGTGAGAGTTCTATTAAACCACTTCATGTAGTAGATATTGAAACAACCGCGAATTCCCTTGCGCCAATTTTAGGAGTAGATTCCTCTTATTTGAAAGACCTTTTAAATAAAGGAAAGCAAAAAAAAGCTTATCAGGTAGAACTTGGGTCCAATTCTAAAGGGATTACGGAATTAAAGAAAGAAGAAATTGAAGCATTAAATTTACCAGGAATTGATTTCATTGAGGAACAAAAAAGATATTATCCCAACGGTGATTTTGCCTCCTATGTTGTTGGGTATGCTAAGAAAAAAGAAGTAAAAAGTTATGATGATTATGATCAAGAAATAACAAAAACAGAAATTGTTGGAGAATTAGGGATAGAGTCAAAATATAATGATTTACTAAAAGGAAGCGATGGATACTTAGAATATCAACAAGACCGTTATGGGTATAAAATTCCTGGAGCAAAAGAAGTATCCATTGAGGCATTGAATGGTTATGATATCCACTTAACAATTGATGCCAATATTCAACGTTTTCTGGAAGCGACTGTAAAAAAAATTAACAGTGAGTATTCCCCAGAATGGGTAACAGTTTCTGTAATGGATGCAAAAACAGGAGATATTTTGGGAACTTCATCTTCTCCATCTTTTAATCCAAACAAAAGAGATATCACTAACTATGAAGATCCATTAGTATCTGTTGCCTATGAACCAGGCTCAACCATGAAAACTTATACTTATATGTGTGCAATTGAAAATGGGGTATATAATGGAAATGATACTTATCAATCAGGAACCTTTAAAATCGGAGATGATGTTGTAACCGATTGGAATGATTTTGGTTGGGGAACAATTACTTTTGATAAAGGATTTGAATATTCTAGTAATGTAGGAATAGCTAATTTAATGGATCGATACTTAAGTAAAAAACAATTACGAGAATGTTTTAATAGTTATGGTTTTGGGAAAAAAAGCGGCATCGAACTTCCAAGAGAAACTTCTGGATCTATTAAATTTGAGTATCCAATTGAGATTGCAACGGCAGGATTTGGACAAGGAATTACTTCCACTCCAATTCAACAGTTACAAGCTCTAACTATTATATCAAATAATGGAAAAATGTTAACACCCCACATCGTAAAAAAAATAGAAGATCCAAATACCAAAACACCCTACTATTCAAGAAAAGTGGAAGAGAGTAAACAATTAGTAAAGACATCTACAGTGGAAAAAATGAAGGAATTAATGTACAATGTTATACAAGGAACAGATCCTGGTTCTACAGGATATCCTTATCGAATAGATGGATTCAATATCATTGGGAAAACAGGGACCTCACAAATTTCAGAAAGTGGGAAATATATTGAAGGAGATAATGCTTATATATTTTCTTTTTCTGGAATGTATCCAAAGGATAACCCAGAAATTATTATTTATGCGGCAATGAAAAAACCAACTTGGGGTAAATCAAGTGGATTATCTCAAAATATTCAAGAATTGATGAAAAGCATTGCAAAGTATAAAAACATGTTTACAGAAACAACTACCCAAAATAATTTAAAAGTATTAGAAACGAAATCCTATAGGAACAAAAAAGTAGAAGATGTAAAACAGGAGTTAGAAGCCGCTCAAATAAAAGTTTCTGTCATTGGAAAGGGAGATCGTATAACCAAACAATCCATCAAAAAAGGAACTAAAATAGTTGCAGGGGATCGAATGATTTTATTAACAAATGATACTGAGTATCAGATGCCTGATATTACAACGTGGAGTAGGGCAGATATTGTGGAACTATTTCAGTTATTAAATATTTCTTACCATATTGAAGGCTATGGATATGTGACAAATCAAAGTATTCCTGCTGGAACAGATATAAAAGAGAATATGAAGATTGATGTAAAACTAGAAGAAAAATATCAATTAGAAGAAAAAAAGGAGGAAGGCTAAATGAAAAAACAAGGATTTACATTAGTAGAATTATTAGCAGCAATTGTTATTATGGGAGTAATTGCTTTAATTGTATTTCCATCTGTTTCATCTTATATTACAAAATCTAGAAATAAATCGTATAACATTCAGGTAGATTTATTAGAAAAAGCTGCTAAAAAATGGGTAGTAGAACATAATCAGGAGCTTTCAAAACTAGATGAATATCATTTAAATAATATTAATTTAACAATTACAACATTAAAGCAAGAAGAATATATAGAAGATAGTTATATTACAAATCCAAAAACTAGAAAGATAATGAATGGATGTATAGTAGCAACTTATAATGGAAATGATAATCAATATGAATTTAAATACCATGATGGTAAAAATGAATTAGATAGTAAATCTTCTGAAACAGATCTTTATCAATCAGAGATTGCAGGGTGTGATTCTTATGATGGATATATTTATACCTACAATAGTGCTTATGAAAAGACAAATGGTTTAGCAAAATCAAATGGAAGTACTATTCAGCCTTCAGAGACTTTCGCAACTAAACTAATTTCGTCTAAAGATGATAATCTAAAAAACTTAGGGAATGAATATTATTATCAAGGATTGAATGCTCAAAATTATGTAAAAATAGATGGATATGATACAGTATGGAGAATACTTACTATTGATAAAAATAGTAAAACAATGAAATTAGTAGCTCCTTCTAGTACAGTCAATTCTACTTTAATTAATAGTAATCCATTTAATGCTCCTTCTTTTGAAAAATCAACAGATATAAAAACAAATTTAGAAGCCGAAATAAATAAGATAACCTCTAGTATTATAAAAGAAGAAACCAATTTCTCGGTAGGAAATATTACCAATTTAAATAATAGTTATGATATTATTTCTTCAGAAGAAAGACAGAGTTCCTATGTTGGAAAAATTGGTTTGATTACTGCCAGTGAATATTTAAAAACAATGAATGAAAATGGACAATCCTATTTAACTCCATCTGTAACTACTTGGACAATGAATTTTTCTAATGGAAAACATGTGATTATTGATGAACAAGGAAAATTAGTGACTGCAGATGTTAATAGTGACTCTAGACGTGTATATCCAACGATTGTTATTCAAGCGAACGTTATTCAAAAAGGAGGAAGTGGAACAAGTACAGACCCTTATTCTATTGATTCTATTGAAAATAAAACGACTTAGATCGTTTTATTTTTTGCTATTTAAAATACAATAGATTATATACTAACTAAGGTAGTTAATAAGTTAGAATGTGATTCTTTTAATTACTTTTGATATCTAGAAATATTTAATAAAATTCCCATACTAGCTAATGTAATTAATAAACTAGATCCACCATAACTTAGAAAGGGTAGCGTAACCCCCTATGTCTTGCACTCGTAACTGTTTTTTGATAGGTAACACTTACAAAGTAACTGAAAATTAAGGGTAACACTTCCAAATAACTGCTTTTATACAACAGTTTCTTTTAATTCTGGAAACTTTAGATGAACATATACTTTTTTGTCTTTATCTATTTCTATTCTGTCAACTAATCTTTCTATCATATTTTTAGTAGGATTTTTTAATGACATATAATCAAGAATAGATTTTTTACATTTATGAAAACTTGAATTAGTATTGTTTTGATTTTCATTAGCAACTTTTTTCTTTTCTAAATCTTCTAATTCAACATTTAATTTTGATATTTCACCTTGTGTCTTATCATATATTCTTTTATACATATCATCATCTACTAAACCTTTTACTTTATCAAGATAAAGATTATCAATAGTATTTTTATGAGAATTTAACAGAGTTTTAATTCTATCTATTTTTATATTTATTTCTTTTATATTTTTCATAACAATATCTTCTGAATTATCTTCAATTTCATTAAAGTTATAATGTTTACAAAAATTTTCACATACCTCTTGTAAATATTCTATAATATCTTCTTCTAACCAGTCATAATTAATTCTGTGAGATGAACATACTCCAAATTTTCCTTTTCTAGTATATAAATTACATTGTGTATAGTGTCTTACACCAGATTTTAATACATCTTCACTTATTCTAATAGTACGACCACATTCATGACAATAAAGCATACCACCTAACAAATAATCAAGTTGATGATCAGTTGCTCTAGTAGTCATTTTAGATTTTATAATTTCTTGCACTTTTTCAAATACTTCCTTAGAAATAATACCCTCATGTGTATTTTCTACTATAATTAATTCATCAGCAGTAGTTTTTCGTAGTTTTTTAGAATTATAACTAATTTTATTATGAGTATTCTGCACCATATTACCAATATACATTTGATTTGTTAATATACCAAAAACAGTCTGTCTTTTCCATATACCATAACCATCGTTTTCTGTTACATTTTTTGCTCTAGGTTCTTTCTTATGAACTATTGGAATAGGTATTTTCTTAAGTGTCAATGATTCTGCTATCTTATTTGGGCTATAACCATCAAGAGCAAGATCATAAATTAATTCAATAACATACCTTACATCTTCATCTACAATTAATTTATGTCTATCAGATGGATCTTTTTTATATCCATATAGTGGAAAAGAACCAATATAATCACCACGATTTTGTTTTGCTCTTAAAGAAGTTTTAACTTTTTTAGAAACATCTCTTAAATATAAGTCATTAACACTTAGTCTAATACCAAGCATCGAATCACCAATATTGGAATCGTAAGAATCATTAATAGCAATATATCTTACACCTTTTTCTAAAAAGTATTCTTCAATGTATTTACCAGTCTTATACATCTCACGACCAAGTCTTGATAAATCTTTAGTAATTACACAATTAATTTTTCCATTTTCAATATCCTTAATCATTTCTTGAAATCCTGGTCTATCAAAATTACCACCAGAGTAACCATCATCTATATAGTGTTTATAAATTTTTAGATTATTAAATTTAGCAAATGAATCAATTATAATCTTTTGACTTTGAATAGAAGAACTTTCATCTGTTTTATTGTCTGCATCTGATAATCTATCATAAGCACCACAAATATATTCCATTATACTAAAACCTTTCGTGTAGAAGATTTTTCAGTATTGCTATGGGTATTATTTTGATTATCATAATCAATTTTTAAGTATTGCATTAATAACTTACCTCCAATTCCAAATTATGCAATACCAATACCTCACGATGCCATGTTACCATCCTTACAACAAAAAAGCAAATCATTTTGCTTTTAAATTTCTCAAATAGCATAAATATCCCTCCTTTAATATTTCTTCTAGTTTTGTACCATTATCCTTATGAATAAATTTAATATCTAAATTTCTTTTTTTTCCACTTTTACTTACTCGTTTCATGGAGTGTTCACCTCTATAAAACCTATTCTAAAAAAAGGAAATAATGAATATCTTTGTTAGACATTTTTATTTCCTTTCTCTAAAGTTAAGTCATTTTCTAAAGGATTCTTTAAATGTATTTCAATAGTAGACTTAGTATTATTACCATTATCTATTTCTAAATGGAATACTTCCTTATTTATTTTACCTTTAATAAAGGTTAATTCTTTAGTATTAAGTGGCTTAGATAATTCAAAACTTGCATAAGTTCTATTATTATTTTCTTTAAATTCAAATAGTGAAATTTTATCTTTAAGTTGATCTTGTACTATTTCAACTATGCTTTTTAATTTTATTTTTTCTTCTTCTTTGAATTTATCGTATTCTGATAATTCTTCTTTATAGATAGACTTATCATTTCTATTTCTATAAAGTCTATCATACTTTGTTTTAATATCTTCTACTGTGAAATAAGTATTACTTAAATCTACTAGTGGGGTTATCTTTCTTTCTAACTCCCCACTAGAATAACACGAAAGTTTTTTATATATAACAGTATCCCTAAAAATTGGATATCCTATATTTGGAAAAATTATAGTTTTGTAATGAAGATTTTTTACTTCATCTGGGGTTAGAAGATCACGAGCAATTAAAGAAGTAGATTTATTCCCATTATAATTAGTTAAACTAACTGACTGACTAATAGAGTTAGATTCTATTGTCTTTTTACCTAATCTTTTACTAATTGCTTCAGCAGTATCCATTGTATTAGTTTTAAGATAAGCAAGTCCAGAGTTATCAAGTATAATCTGGGCTACTTCTTTACCATAGACATTATCTAATTGGCTTAAACTTTGTATAAACAAGTGATACCTTAATCCACGAGAACGAGCCACAGAAATTATGGATTCTATGCTTGGCTCTACTAAAGGTGGGCAATTTGAAAATTCATCACAAATCCAGTCAATTTCAATAGGACATTTTTTACTATCATTAGCATTAGCAAGTTTTACTAATTCTTTATATAAAAGACCTAGTATAATGGTAACTAAAGTATAATAAATTTTATCTTCATCTGGAACTATAACAAATAAAGCAGACTTTTCCTTACCTAAAATATCAAAGTCAAAATCTGACTTACTAGTAACATTAGCAACATTTACATCATCAAATATAGCCATTTTTTCAGAGAAAACACTAGTAATAGATTTATAAGTATTTTCACTTGATGAAAGAATAGGAATCAAACTATCTTTTGATTTAGTTCCATAAGGTTTTTGCTCAATATATAATTTAAACTTTTTAGAATTTTTTTCTTCCATAGTAGAATTTTGAAATTTACGAATGGAAGTCATGGTAATTTGCTCACGATTAATTTTACCATCCTTATATTCTTCTAAGAAAAAACCAATTAAACCCTCCAGTAAGTTTTTAGCACTATTATTCCAAAATGGATCTTTACCTTGTGATTTATCATAGGTAATCATAGATGCTAGAGAAGTAATTAATCTATTTGTTTCTGCATAACTAGAAATAGACTTATTCTGATATTCTAACTTTTCATTTTCATTTTTAGCAGTATTAACTAGATTTTCATATTTTATATATTCTTCATATTCACTTATAACTGGCTCTAAGATATTTATATGATTAGATAATTCTGGATGTCTAAAATCTATTGTTAAAACTTTGTACCCTTTATTATGTAACATTTTAGAAGTAGTATGGTATATTTCACCCTTAGGATCAGTAACAAATACACTTCGTGGCTTTTTAGCATTAGCAATAAAACTCACCATATTTATAACACAAGTAACACTTTTACCAGAGCCACTTGATCCTAGATAAACATAATGGGGTGTTTCTTTATCAAACCATACATGGCTTACATTTTTATCATAATAAACTGGAAAACCTACATCTTGAATATTAGATATTTTTTCTTTTACAAAATTCTTATTTATTTCTGAAACAGTCGCAAATCTTGCAGATCCATACTCATTATTGTTTTTAATTTTATGCTTTGCTATTATTGGCTCTATATAAATAAAGCAAATAATAAAAACAATTAAAACTAACAATAAAATAATAAGGGGCAAACTCATAGTAAGCCCCTCACTAAATTATTGTTATAAAACATAATCCTCCTTATTTAACACATAAATTTTCTTATGATAAATAAGTAAGTACTTTATAACTTTTTCATTTTCAATAACCACATATCTATGCCCCCAAAACTTTTTATGAAACCATAGAAACTTTGAAATTAATTCTTTAAACTTCATAGGAATCACCTTTATTTTTATCTAAGTCATAGACAATATTATTTATAATAGAATTTATGTCTATATTAGTAATATTTTTAAAATTACCATAACCATCTTTTATTAAATAATCACAATTAGTAGATTCCACATCTTCTAGCATATATTTAATTCTTTCCCAACCAGATTTATCAATATCATGTCTTATAATATCTCTAATACCATTATCATCATAAATATCATCTGTATATTCGTACAAATCATTTTGATAAACATAATCCATAAAATCATTAATTCTAGTGTATAGAAGTTCATTATCACTACTAGTTTTAAATTCTAATAATTCTTCTTTATTCAATGTCATAATCTTGTTCCTTTTCTTTATCTAAAATTCCTTTTTTAGCAAGTTCCAATCCATGACTTAAAGATGGACTATTAGCAATTTGTTCTCTAGTTAATTCTAAGGCATTCAAAGTATCATCTAATTCATAAGTATAACCATATTCGTGATTTTCAAGTTCACTAACAAACATATCTTTAATATAACCATCACCAGTTTTATCTTGCTCAATTAAATCTTTATGTTCTTTTCTAATTTCAGTCCACATTTTATTATATTCTTCAATATCAGTTTTTCTTAGAAAACCGCCAGCTTCAATAGAAACTATTTTATCTGTATCATTTTCTGTTAATCCCCATTTTTCCATCATATTTTTAAATTGCTCATTACTAAAGGCAAAACCTAGTGGAAAATCATTAACTCTTTTCTGATGTCTATTTTTAACTTCATCATATTTATTCATTTAATCACCATCCTTATTTATTTCTGATATTCTTTTATTTGCAATATCAAAATATTTTTTATTTATTTCAAATCCTATATATTTTCTATTTTCTAAAATACAAGCAACTGCAGTTGTACCACTACCTAAAAAGCAGTCTAAAACTATGTCATTTTCTCTAGAACTGTTCCTAATTAATCTTCTTATTAATTCCAAAGGTTTTATAGTAGGATGCTCATACAATTTTTTATCTTTAACATTTGCTTGTGATATATAAATTGTTTTAGCATCTTCATAACTTTGTGGCTTACAGTAACCATCTTTTCTAAAATATAAACAATATTCTTTATCATTCATATATTTATTACTAAAAAGAGGGATAGGATTCGTTTTACCCCACACAACAACTTCTAACTTACATTGAAGTTGTAAATTAAAATATTTTATATACATAGGTATTTGTCTAGCATTACACCAAATATAAATATTAATACCTTTCATAACTCTAACAATTTCATCTAAAACCCTAATATCAAAACTACTAACTAAATTATTATCAATTAATTCTTTTTCTAATTTCATAATATCGTGTGATAATTTATCATTTCCTTTTTTACCACCAGTAGTACAAATATCGTAGGGTGGATCTATTAATACTAGATCAATAGAGTTATCTGGTATTTTTTTTAGTCCAACTAGACAATCCTCATTATATATTTTATTTACTTCCATTAACTGGGCTTCCTTTCATATAAAAAGGTGGGTAGTATATCCCATCTTTGCCTAGTTAAATATTCATAATCTATTTTTAAAATTTTACATAATCTAAATAAAAAAACACTACTAACATTTCTAATTTTATCATTTTCTATTTTACTAAGAGTAGAGATAGAAATATTAGAAAGTTCTGATAGTGTTCTTAAAGATAATTTTCTTTTTATTCTTTCTTCTTTTAATAAATTTCCAATTTTATTTATAAACATTCCTCCTTTACTTAATTTATTATATAAAAAAACAGACCATCATTGATCTGCTCGATTAATTGTAATTTTATACTATGATTTATTTTCCAAATACCAATATGAATGTAATCCATAATTGAATACTTTAGCATTTTGGGGAACTTGTTTAATTGTATTATAAACATTTGCTAAATCTCCCATAGCAAAAAATATCATAATCCAAGTCAAAAATACATATACAAGACTTATTATCAAGTCTATTTTATCGGCTATGAATAGCCATAAAATAAATGGAATTATTCCTAATATTATCATAGGTGCTAGTGAAATAACTATAAATCTTATTTTTGAAATTCTGGTATTACAATATATAAAATAAGCACCATTTGAAGTATATTTCCATATTGTTTTTTTACTTTTTGCAGGGTATAAACAAGCGTGTATATATTCGTGAACAAATTTTAAAATATAATTCATCAAAATAGCAATAGCAATAATACAAAATGTTTTAAAATTAAGACTTATATGTCCCTCTATATTTTGTATTCTTATTATTGTAATAATTATTATAGGAATAATTATTGGTAATTCTAGTGTAAATCCCAAATTAAATAAATCATTTATTTCTTTTCCTTCTTTAAATTGAATTGCTTTTATTGGTAACTTATCATTACCAATAAGTTGTTTTTCATTTTCAAATTTGCCCATATAAGTTATATTAAGCATTTTCATACCTCTCTTACTAATTGTAATTTTTCTATTTAGCAATAAATCTATAAATTGCATAAGCAACCCATATAAGCCAAGAGAATGCCCATATATCAAATATAAAACTTACTGATAGATACAAAATTGCAACTATAATGGCAATTATCCAATTCATTAGTTTTTTATTTTTCACAATATTTCATCTCACTTTCAAATTGTAATTTGCATTATAGATGTTCTAAAATATAATCTATATCTTTTTTTATTAAAGATCGCATACTATCTTTATATTTAGTCAATTCTAAATTTCTTACTTTATTTTCTATAACATCTGTAAGTTCAATTTTATACATTAAAATCAAATTAAGTTTTTCTAAACATTGCCTTACTGATGTTCCTTTGTCATCTTCTAACTCTTTTAATATTATATCAATATTATTATTTATTTTATTTTCATTATCCCATTTTGCTAAACAACAGATTAGTCTAAATCCTCGAACTCTTATAAATGCTTTTGAATTATTTAACATATTTAAGAATTCATTAAAATAGTTATATAACTCATTTGATTCAGTAGTTATAGTTTCAAGTTCTAGTAATGTTTTATAAGCACTATTGTTATCTTCGTTATACAAATTTTCTATTTTTTCTTTCATACACAACACCTCATCAAATTACTATTTGTCTGTTAGATACATTATAACATTTTTTAACTTTTATTTATATAATAGTTAATAAAAAAAGAATTATTTTTCAAACTCTATTTTTTCAAAATCTGTTACAGTTTTACCATTTATTTTTAATAACATAATTGCATTATCAATAATTTCTTGCTTTTCTTTTTCACTATAACTAATCTTTTTTTGTAATATTTTAAATACATCTTCACCAGTTGTACCATTATATTCATGATTTGAAAATTCATAATTTAAAAGCAATAATTTTGATAATAATATAGTATGGGAAAATTTTATAATATTTTTCTCTTTTTTCTTATAATCTTTATCAAATATATTCATGTAATGACCTCCAGTTGCTTGAATGGTAACTCCTTTGACAATATTTGTCAAATCATGATATTAAAGTAAGGTTATTTCATAAAAATATTTATGTACCAAACGATTATTTTTCTTTCTAGCAAAAATATGTCCTATTCTATGTTCGTGATTTTTCTTATGATAGGGATGTCCATTATGATTAGTATTATGATCGTTTTCTATTATAGTTATAATTTCCCATATTCTTGGATCAAAGTAACTTTGCATTTCACCTTTTCTAAAGTATTGATTCTTAGAAAAATTACTAATATCACTTTCATTTTTTGCCATGTGATAAAATATATAGATATACCCATCATCTTTAACAGAAGATAGAAGTTTTCTCATTTTTCTTTTCATAGGTATTTTTTTATTATGATTTTCATGCAGAGAACGATAACAGTAAACAAAATCATATTTTTCTTCAATATTTGATTCATAAAAGTTTTTGTTTCTAATTTCTATCTTATCTATATTTTCTTTATAATATTTTCTATTAGATATAGGGGTAATAATTTCATCATCAATTATTCCACCATTAATATATATTTCATTTGGCTCATACATAACAACTTTTGATCCATGATTAGCAAAAGGTAAAGAGTGAAGTCCATCCTTATCATCTACAACTAAAGTTTTAAAATTGCCATTATGTTTTTCATTTAATAATTTCATATATTCATAACTAGTTCTTTGGGCAGTACCAAAAACACTTCCAACATCAATTTTTCTTATCATTTTTTCCTCCAAAAATATGTGAGGTATCTTTGGTATTGCTCAAATTAACTTCTTTGCAGTAATGGTAAAATTACCCCCATTTTTTATCTGCAAAATTTTATATTTTAATGTATTTTTAATTATTTTTATCAAATTTTTATCTTTTTGATTTTTATTAAATTCTCTAAATCCCTTATAAAATAAGGGTTTATTTTCATTGTCGTTTCCAGTTACCTAGCAGGACTTACCCGGTAACCGGTATTAAGCCAACAACAACCATTAAATTTAAAAGTGCTTGAAAAGCCAGCCCGAAAGTAATTCCAAAAGCTAAATACTTAGAAAATTTATCTTCGCTTTTTTTAGCAATCTGAAATCCTCGAATAATAATGATTAAAAAGAGAGAGGCAACAATTAAAATTCCTAAGAAACCAAATTCTTCACTGATAATAGAGAAAATGAAATCAGTTTGAGGTTCTGGAAGATAAAAATGCTTTTGACGAGAATTTAAAAACCCTTGCCCAAATAACCCACCTGGTCCAATGGCATATAAAGATTGAATAATTTGAAAGCCACTTCCTAAAGGATCACTCCAAGGATTTAAGAAAGATAAAATTCTCTCTAATCGATAGGGAGCCACTAAAATTAGAACAATGATTCCAACGACCCCAATCATTCCTAGGCGAATAAAAAATTTAAAATTCACACCACTAACAAATAATAGACCAATAATACTAACTAAAATAATCATTCCTGTTCCAAAATCAGGTTGTAACATAATTAGTCCAAATGCTAGGATGACAATGGATAAAATAGGTAAAACACCCTTTTTAATGTATTTTAAATTCTTTTCATTCTTTGTTAGATATTTAGAAGTAAAAATAATTAACGAAAGTTTTGTAAACTCACTAGGTTGAATTCCAAAAGATCCAATTCCAAACCAACTACGGCTTCCATTTCGAACGGTTCCAATTCCTGGAATAATAACAAGTACAAGTAAAATTAAACTCATGATTAAAATAGGATTTGCTTTTTCAAAATAAAACCGAAAAGGAATTTTACTAATTTGAAGCATTAAAATTATCCCAATGATAAAAAATAACCCCTGATGTTTTACGAATTTAAAAGGATCATTAAATTTGTATTCTGCCCATACATAAGAAGCAGAATAAATCATTAGGATTCCAAATAAAGATATGATAATAATGGTAATTAGTAATAACAAATCGACTTTTTTCATGGAATCCTCCTTCCTTTAAATCCACACTCCATAGATAATGCCAATTAAGGAACCGATAAAACCAATAATCCAAAATAACTTTACAATATCTCTTTCATTCCAACCAAATTTTTCAAATGTATGATGAATAGGGGTCATAGGAAAGAGCCTTTTTTTGGTGAACTTATAATAATATCTTTGAATGACACAAGTGAGTGTTTCTATAACAAAGACAATACCAATTACTACAAGTAATAACTCGTGACGAGTCAAAATAGCAATTGTTCCTAAAGTTGCTCCTAAAGCAAGAGATCCTGTATCTCCCATAAATACTTTAGCAGGATGAATATTAAAAGTTAAAAATCCAATTAAGGAACCAACTAGTGTAAAGCAAAAGATAGCAATTTCCTCATATCCCTCTAGCCATCCGGTATTAAAACTTAGTAATCCAAAAGTAATAAAACAAATAATAGAAAGACCTGTTGCAAGCCCATCTAGACCATCAGTGATATTTACAGCATTACTACTAGCAACTAGTACTAATAAGATGAATAATCCATAATACCATCCAATATCCAATTTGATATGGAGTGAATGAATCCAAAGAAGAGGCTCATTTCCAGCAATCATAAACAGATAAAAGAAAATAACTGCAATGATAACTTGGAGTAAGAATTTAGCTTTTTCACTTAGACCTTTATTATTATGCTTTACTACAATTAAGTAGTCATCAATGAATCCAATTATAAAATATCCTAAAAAAGTAAAAACAACAATGCATAAATTATAGGAGATATCAATTTTCTTTCCTAAATATAGAATGATTAAGGTGATTAAAGTAGGAAGGATAAAAATGATTCCTCCCATAGTAGGTGTTCCTTGTTTTGATTTATGTCGATCAGTTAAATAGATACTAAGACTTTGAGAAGCTTTTAATTTTCTAAGTAATGGAATCATAAAACTGGCACAAAAAACAGATAGTAAAAACCCGATCATAATAGATAAAACTGATTTTGTTAAAATAAGCATAGTTCACCTCTAATCATCTAACAGTAATCGAATAGTTTCTCCCTCATAGATGCGTTGTTTGGCACTAGGGGATTGATAGGTTACTTTCTTTCCTGTTCCTGTATATTCTACTTTGAAATCTTTTAATTCTTTCATAGCATCTTCTAAATTTTTATTGACAACATTTGGAACGGTAATATATTTTTTATCATTAAAATTATAATTTTTTTCACTAGCTCCATTAGGCTTTTTAATATTTAAAATATCAATAGAATCTTTTAAAATGTTTCTAACAATTGGAGCGGCAATTGTTCCTCCATATTGGGTAATTCCTTTTGCATTATCAACTGCAACATAAACGATAATCTCAGGATCATTAGCAGGCATAAAACCAATAAATGAAACAATATAATTTCCTACCATATACATTCCATCTTTTACTTTTTGAGCAGTTCCTGTTTTTCCTCCAACTCGATATCCATCAATGAAGGCAGGACGTCCTGTCCCGTTTGTAACAACACTCTCCAAGGTTGTTCTTACTTGTTTACTAGTAGAGTTGCTGATTACTTTACGGACGGTTTGTTTTTTATTTTGTTTAACGACTGTATTTGTTTCTGGCTCATTTAGGCTTTTTACAATATAAGGTTTATTCAAATATCCGCCATTGATAGCAGCACTAACAGCTGTAATTTGTTGAATAGGAGTCACACTAACCCCTTGACCAAATGAGGTAGTAGCAAGTTCAACAGGACCTACTTGGTCTAAGGAAAATAAAATTCCAGAGCTTTCTCCATTTAAATCGATACCAGTTTTTTTCCCAAAACCAAATTTATGAATATATTCAAATAATTTATCTTTTTGAATTCTTTGACCTAGGGCAACAAAACCTGGATTGCAAGAATTTTCAACAACTTGCAAGAAGGTTTGATGACCATGCCCGCCAGCTTTCCAACATTTAATACGGGCATTTTCTACTCGAACACTACCACCATCATCAAAAGTATCTTTGTTTAAGTCGACTAGATTTTCTTCTAAAGCAGTTGTTAAAGTGATGATTTTAAAAGTAGATCCTGGTTCATAAGTGGCCCAAATAGGTAAATTTCGATTAATCTCTTCAGTTGTATAATTTTTATAATTACTCGGACTAAAATTTGGACGGGAGGAGATAGCCAAAATTTCCCCAGTTTTAGGATTCATTGCAATTGCCAGAGCTTGATCGGGATTATATTTATGCACAGCATTATTTAGTTCTCTTTCTATAACAGCTTGCAATTCGTAATTAATGGTTAAAGTCATATTGATACCATCTTGAGGTTTTTCATAGTTTTCTGTTAATTCTAGTTTATTTCCTTTTGCATCACTTAAATATTTAATTGCCCCATATTCTCCAGTTAGATATCGATCGTACATTAATTCTAAACCACTAAGACCTTGATTATCAATTCCAACAAAACCAAGAGTGTGAGACATCATAGAATCATAAGGGTAATAACGTTGGGATTCTTTCACTAAATAAACACCATCTAATTTTAAATTATTAATTTGATCAGCAATTTCATAAGAAAGTCTTCTTCCTTCTGGATGAACTCTTTCGATTGATGTTTTTTTATTGACGTGTTCTAACATATCTTTATAACGAACATTTAAAATTTTACTGATTTTACGTGCTGTATCTTCTTTATCTTTAATTTGATTAGGAACAAGAACTAAGGATGTTGTTGTTTTATTATCAGCTAGAACAACTCCATTTGTATCATATATTTTTCCACGATTCGCTTCAATGGGAAGATTTCTGCTCCATAGACTGGCTGCTAGTCGATTTAGTTTTTTATATTGAATCACTTGAATATAGAATACTTTGGCTACAATCAAAAATAATAGGCAGACAATGATAATAAATACTATTTTGATTCTTGTATGAATCCCTTTAAAGAACACTAGAATCACCTCTAAATAATATATATGCTTGGACATAAAAAAAAGACTAGTAATCAGATGAAAGAATTGACTAAGTATTAGAAATGTTATAAAATGATAGTTAGAAATAGAAGAGGGGATAAGAGAATGAAAAAGAAAAAAAATGGTTTTGCAGCAACGGGTATTTTATATACAATTTTAGTAATTTTTTTAATTTTGATGTCAACGTTATTGGTAACTCTTTCTTCTCGTTCTAGAATTTTAAGTAAATTAAAGAGTGATGCTAAAAATGTATCTACTATAGTCCTTCCTACTTTATATAATGTAAAAAATGGAAGTGCAACAGCAACGGGGGCTTTTAATAGTCCATACTATATCAATTCAATTGAGGATTTAGTCTTGTTATCTATAGATGTAAATAACGGAATCAATTATGAGAATAAAAACCTATCTTTATTAAGAGACTTAGACTTTCAGAATAATGACAGTTATTTAGATTCCTCCAGTAAAGTTTATGGAGATATTAATGGGGATGGTGTAGTAGAAACTATTTATGAAGAATTAACGACCTCATCTGGTTTTATACCTATAGGAAATTCAAGTAGTGCCTTTAGTGGAACCTTTAATGGAAATAGAAGAATTATTAGAAATTTATTAATTAACAGGGATACTCCTTATCAAGGTATGTTTGGAAATAATGAAGGTAGTATTGAACATTTAACGGTTCATGGAAATATTCAAGGTATTTATAGAGTCGGTGGAATATCCAGTATTAATGCTGGAACTATTCGTGATTGTCATAATCAAGCTGCTATACAATTAAAATTAGTAGCAAATTATGCTAATAATGATATAGCCTATTTTGGTGGAAATGTCGGTGGAATAGCAGGACAAAATACGGGAGAAATTTCTAATTCATCTAATATAGGAAGTATATCATCAGTATATAATCCAAATAGCAATGATAATGGGTATATTGGCGGTCTTGTGGGTAGAAGTACAGCAGGGAAAATTTCAGATTGTTTTAATAATGGAGAAATTATAGGAACGTCTACTAGGGATACTATAACTGGTGGTCTTGTAGGAGCAAATTATGAAACGAGTATAGTGGAAAATTGTTATAATACAAATGCTGTAACATCAACTACAACGAATGCTATTTCTTATTCTGGTGGAATAGTAGGGTTAAATAGGGCAAGTATTAGTAATACTTATAATATTGGTAGTATATTAAGTGTAGGTAGTCAAAATAAGTGTTTATCATACAATGAAAAAACGATGAACAATTCATTTTATTTAGACAATTGTACATTAGGTGGAGAAGGTATTAGCAAAACTTCTGAAGAAATTAAAAACTTAACAAATATATTAGGGGATGCTTTTAAAGATGATGTAAATCAAATAAATAATGGATATCCAGTTTTAAAATGGCAATGATTATTTTCTTTATTGCCATTTAATTTTAAAAATGATAATATCTAATTAGAGGTTGATAATATGATGGCAGAGGTTTTGGTTGAGATAAAAGCTAAAAATATAGATCAAACATTTTCTTATTTAATCCCAAAAGAATTAAAATCAACAATCAAAATAGGAGTGAGAGTAGTCGTTCCTTTTGGAAAACAAAAATTAGAAGGATTTGTTCTTAAAATAAAACCTTATGAAAAAGTAGAATACTCTTTAAAAAAAATTATAGAAGTTGTAGATGAAAACCCAGTTTTAACAGAAGAAATGTTGGAACTTGGAGAATATATATCTAAAAAGACTTTATGTAATTTAATTAGTTGCTATCAAACCATGTTACCTTCTGCTTTAAAAGCAAAACAAAAAACAAGAATAGCTAAAAAATATATTTCTTATTTACAGATAAAGAATAGAAATATTGATTCTATCAAAATAGAAAATCAAAAAAAAATCCTGTGTTTATTTCAAGAAACAAATGAAATTCCTAAAAAGCTTGCCACTAGTATTTCTACATCTAGTGTGAACACATTAATTAAAAATGGCTTTTTAGAAGAATTTCAAAAAGAAGAATATCGATTAAAAGAAAATGTAGAAAAAGATTTAAAAAAAGTAGAATTAACAGATGAACAAAAAAAGGTAATTAATCAAATACTACAAAAGAGACATCAGTTTCAACCATTTTTACTGCATGGAGTAACAGGAAGTGGAAAAACAGAAGTGTACATGCATTTAATTGAAGAGGTTATGAAAGAAAAAAAAGAAGCAATCGTTCTTGTTCCTGAAATTAGTTTAACTCCACAACTTGTATTTAACTTTCGAAAACGATTTGGAAGTACCATCGCCATTCTCCACTCACGTTTATCTAATGGAGAAAAATATGACGAATGGAGAAAAATAGAAAAAAAAGAAGTGAAAATTGTAATTGGCGCTAGAAGTGCAATTTTTGCTCCTTTCAAAAATTTAGGAATTATTATTGTTGATGAAGAACATGAAACCACTTATAAACAAGAAAATAATCCAAGGTATCATGCAATTGATATTGCTTTGTGGCGGGCAAAAAGATATAAGATTCCAGTTATTATGGGAAGTGCGACTCCAATGATTGAGAGTTATACACGAGCACAAATGGGAATTTATGAATTATGTGAATTAAAAAATAGAATTAATAAACATCCACCAGAAGTATATTTAGTAGATATGAAAGAAGAAATAAAAAAGAAAAACCGTATTATTTCGGAAATTTTAGATCAAAAAATAAGAGAACGCTTAAGTAAGAATGAGCAAATTATCCTATTATTGAATCGGCGAGGTTATTCTACTATTTTGACTTGTAAATCGTGTGGATACACCCATAAATGTCCATATTGTGATATTCCACTTACTTACCATAAAACCTCCAATACTATGCGATGCCACTATTGTGGATATGGAGATAAAAAAATCACCATTTGTCCAACTTGTCACAGTAAAGAAATCAATGAATATGGTATGGGGACAGAAAAACTACAAATTTATATCCAAGAACATTATCCAAACTCTAAAATTATTCGGATGGATAATGATACAACAACTAAAAAAGGAAGCCATGAAAGAATTATTCAGGCATTTCAAAATCAAAAATACAATATTTTAATTGGAACACAAATGATTGCGAAAGGCCTAGATTTTCCAAATGTGACCTTAGTAGGTGTAATGAATGGAGATGCTAGTTTAAATATACCAGATTTTAGGAGTGGAGAGCGAACATTTCAACTATTAAATCAAGTTGCAGGAAGGGCAGGAAGAGCAAAATTAAAAGGAGAAGTAGTAATTCAAGGATTTAATATCGATCATTATAGTATTCGTTATGCTAAAGAACATGATTATCTTCATTTTTATCAAGAGGAAATGCGACTTCGAAAAATACTAAAATATAGTCCTTACTATAATTTGAGTTTAATTAAAATAAGAACTAAAGAAGAGAAAGTTGGAATAGAGGAAGCAAATAAAATTGTAAAATATTTAAAATCAAAACAATTAAAAGACGTGATAATCTTAGGCCCTAACTTTTCGTCTGTTCCTAAAATTAATAATGTATACCAAATTCAGATTATTATAAAATACAAAAAAACTGATAACTTGATAAAAGAACTTGGGCAAGTAAGTGAAATTTATCACAATCATAAAAAAATAAATGTGGATATGGATATGAATCCCATTAGAATATAGGTGAAGTATGAAATTAAAAAAATATATTATTGTAACTATTGTGTTTTTTATAATGATTCTATTCTTATCTCCAATTTCTGGGGATGACTGGGGAAATTATATGGTTGGAACTCAAGGATTAAGACATATGATTGGACAGGCAATTGGAATGTATTTTGATTGGGAAGGTAGATTAGTTAGTCGGATATTCATTAACTTTTTAACCTATCATAAATGGCTATGGAATATAATAAATAGTTTGTTGATTACAAGTATTATTTATTTTACTGTAAAAATAATTGAACCAAAAGATAAAAAAACAATTTATTTTCTTAGTCTGTTTGGCATAATCGGAATGAATATTTACATGTTTTCACAAAGTATTACATGGCTGGCAGGAAATATTACATATTTGTTTCCTTTATCTTTATATATCATGTATCTATATTATTTGAAAACAAATCAAGTAAAGAATCATATAGTATCTTTTGGCATTTTGAATTTCATACTACCTATGTTTGTAGAACATATGGCAGTATTATTAGTACTTACAAATTTATTAGTCAATATTATTTTATATATCCGTACAAAAAAAGTAGATAAAATATTACTATGTCATTTTATTCTGTCCACATTTAGTACTATTTTAATGTTATTATCTCCAGGCTCTAATTTACGAACAAAAATTGAAAATATAGAATTTAATCAGTTATCCCTAATTTGGAAAATTTTATATAATATTCCTAATTTTATGTATTATACATTTATTTCTAATGCTTATTTAATGATATTATGGATTATTGTTATGATTTATTTAATTAGAAAACAGTTTACCAATAAAATTGTAAAAAAAATATTCATTTTCTATATTACAGGAATTCCTATTTTAACTATTATAGGTTATCATACAAGTATTCTTCAAATTTCCTATTTGAACTTTATCATAGATTCCCATCATTTACTCGTTATTCTTTATTGGATTTCATTTGTTAGTATTTTCATATTTTTGATGATAAAAAATATCAAAAATCAGGAGAATATATACTGTTTGATTCTGTTTTTAATCGGAATATCAGCAAACGGAATCATGTTATTATCCCCAACTTGGGGTTATCGTACCGCTCTTGCAACCAATATTTTAGTATTAATCTCTTTGCTATGGATCATATCAGATATCAAAATACCCGGTATGATGAAAAAAATAATCCCTATTTTAGGAGGAAGTCTTCTATTTTTATATCTGATTTTATATTCTTATTTATACTATGTAAATCAAGAAAGGGAACAATTCATAAAACAACAAATAAAATCCAATCAAAATATCATTCAAGTGAAAAAATTACCAATATATGCCCCTTGTAATAGTAATCCAACTAATGAATATCATGAAAAAGTATTTAAAAAATATTATGATATAGAAGGCAATAAAAAGATACAAATAATAAAATAAAAAGATTTTTTGAAATCTTTTTATTTATAGGAAATATATTGTTGATTGAGTTTTAGTTGTTTTACTCTTACTTTAAAATTTTGATTCGGACCATAATAGGGCTGTAAAGACCCAGGATTGACGAATAAATCATCTTTTTTTCTAGGGTAGGTGGTCATAATCATTGTTTTTAATTCTTTCTCTTTTTGATGAATATCTTTTCGAAGGTGGTAGAAAATTTGAAAGGAATCCTTTAACGTATCTAAATCTACAAACCCTTGATCTGGAATTCTAATTAGTATAGCATCTTTTTTATAATCCTCTGTTTTTGGTGGGATAATTTTGGTACTGTTTGCTTTTATCTCAAAATCATCTATAAGATATGGCTGTTTAGTTACAATAGTCTTTGCTTCTTTTGTGCACTTTTTAATATCTCCCCAAAAAACATTTTCTGGATGAATGTGACCAATCATAAATTCGAACATAATAGTCCCCCTTCCTTTATTTCAGTATTATATTCTTTTCAAAAGATTTCGTCAATGATTTTTATTAGAATATAAAAGAAACTTGATAAGCGAAAAAATGTTTGGTATAATATTCATTGACAAAGGTGTTATAATAGTAAATAAATTATGAGGTGATTACATGGATAAAATTATTGTTAAAGGAGCACGTGAAAATAATTTAAAAAATGTTTCGATAGAACTCCCTAAAAATCAGTTGATTGTTATGACAGGAGTTAGTGGGAGTGGAAAAAGTAGCTTAGCTTTTGATACCATTTATGCAGAAGGGCAAAGACGCTATGTTGAAAGTTTAAGTGCCTATGCAAGACAATTTTTAGGTGGAGAATCCAAACCAGATGTAGATAGTATTGAAGGATTATCGCCATCCATTAGTATTGATCAAAAAACCACCAGTAAAAATCCTAGGAGCACTGTTGGAACAGTTACAGAAATTTATGACTATTTACGTCTTTTATATGCTAGGATTGGTGTACCATATTGCTCAACTCATCATCGTCCTATTTCTAGTCAAAGTGTAGAAGAGATGACAAATCAAGTTTTGAAATTGGCTGAAAAAACAAAAATCAAAATTTTGAGTCCAGTTATTTATGGTGAGAAAGGGACTTTTAAAGATCTTTTAGAAAATCTTCGAAAAGATGGTTATGTTCGAGTAATTATTGATAATAAAGAATATGATTTAATGGAAGAGATTATACTTTCCAAAACTAAAAAACATTATATTCATGTTGTAGTGGATCGTTTAATTATAAAAGAAGGAATTCGTAGTCGTTTATATGAATCGATTGAACAGGCAACTAAGTTATCAAAGGGACGTGTATATATCGAAGTAATTGGCGGAGAATCGTTCTTGATGAGTGAATCCTATGCTTGTCCAGACTGTGATTTTTCTCTTCCAGAATTAGAACCTAGAATGTTTTCCTTTAATGCACCTTATGGTGCATGTCCAGAGTGTAAAGGTCTTGGAATTAAGTATAAAATAGATGAAGATCTAGTAATTCCAGATCGTCATTTAAGCATTTTAGCTGGTGCTATTAAACCAATTAATATTGATGATAAAAATAATATTACTTATACAGAATTATCTACTGTTTGTAATTACTATGGTATCAAAATGGACGTTCCAATAAAAGATTTAACCAAAGAACAACTAAATATAATTTTATACGGTTCAGATCAATTATTAGAATTTAACTATGTATCTAAAACAGGAAATACTAGAACAACAAGGAATTTTTATGAAGGAATTATTCGAAATTTAGAAAGAAGATATATTGAAACAAAAAGCAATTGGATTCGTGATTGGATAGAAGGATATATGACAGAACTACCTTGCCCAACATGTAAAGGAGCACGTTTAGATTCCTCTATTTTATCCGTTTTAATTCAAAAAAAGAGTATTTATGATTTAACCAATTTAAGCATTGAAGATCTATATACTTTTTTTAACAAGTTAACATTAACCAAAGAGCAAGAGGAAATTTCTAAATTAGTTATCAAGGAAATTAAATCGCGTTTAGAATTTTTGATTAATGTAGGACTTAGTTATTTAACTCTTAGTAGAAGTGCAGGAACATTAAGTGGGGGAGAAGCACAAAGAATTCGTTTAGCCACCCAAATAGGCTCTCATTTAACAGGAGTTTTGTATGTATTAGATGAACCAAGTATTGGTCTCCACCAGAGAGATAATAATCGTTTAATTAAATCGTTACAAGATATGAGGGATTTAGGAAATACATTAATTGTAGTAGAACATGATACAGATACTATGCTTGCAGCTGACTATTTGGTAGATGTGGGACCAGCAGCAGGACTTCATGGAGGAGAAATTATAGCAGAAGGGACTCCAGAAGAAGTGATGAGAAATGAAAATAGTCTAACTGGAAAGTATTTAAATGGAACACTGAAAATAGATATACCAAAAAAAAGAAGAAAAGGAAATAAAAAATATCTACAGGTAAAGGGAGCACGTGAAAATAATTTAAAGAATCTAAATATTAAGATTCCTTTAGGAACTTTTACCTGTGTTACAGGAGTTAGTGGAAGCGGGAAAAGTAGTTTAGTAAATGAAATTATTTATAAAGCAGTATCTAATAATTTATATAAATCTAAAGAAAAACCTGGAAAGTATAAAGAAATAAAAGGATTAGAAAATATAGATAAAGTCATTGATATATCACAGGCACCAATAGGGAGAACTCCAAGATCGAATCCAGCAACCTATACAGGAGTCTTTGATGATATTCGAGATGTATTTGCCTCTACAAAAGAAGCCAAACTAAAGGGATATGATAAAGGAAGATTTTCTTTTAATGTAAAAGGAGGAAGATGTGAAGCTTGCTGGGGAGATGGTGTCAAAAAAATAGAGATGCATTTTTTACCAGATGTATATGTTCCTTGTGAAATTTGTCATGGTACACGTTATAATACGGAAACTCTAGAAATTAGATACAAAGAAAAAAGCATTTATGATGTATTAGAAATGCGTGTAGAAGAAGCATTAGAATTTTTTGAAAATCATCCCAAAATTAAAAATAAATTACAAATGTTATCTGATGTTGGTCTTTCTTATATAAAATTAGGTCAGAGTGCACCAACTCTAAGTGGTGGAGAAGCTGGGAGAGTAAAACTAGCAAAAGAACTTCAAAAGAAGCCAACAGGGAAAAGTTTATTTATATTAGATGAACCAACGACAGGACTTCATACACATGATATTAAGAAACTATTATCGATTTTACAAAGAATCGTAGATAATGGAGATACCGTTTTAGTGATTGAACATAATTTAGATGTGATTAAGGTAGCAGATTATATTATTGATCTAGGACCTGAAGGAGGAGATGGAGGAGGAAATATTGTTGCCGTTGGAACTCCAGAAGAAATTGCTAAAGTAAAAGAAAGTTATACTGGACAGTTTTTAAAAGAGATGTTAAAGTAGAAAAGTGTGGTATAATAGAAAAGGTGATACAATGCTATATATAAGTCTATTATCTGTTTTTATAATATTTTTAGATCAGATTATAAAGATAATTGTAGAACACCAACTATTTCTAAGACAAAGTATAGAGTTTATTTCTGGTTTTTTCTCTGTTACCTATGTTCAAAATTATGGAGCTGCCTTTAGCGTTTTAACAGGCAATCGAATATTTTTAATTGTTATAGCGTTAGTTGCTTTACTGATGATTTATCAATGTTTTATAAATGGCAAATTATTAAATAAAATCGAACAAATTACTTATGGGTTATTAGTAGGGGGAATTATAGGAAATTTACTCGATCGAATGTTTAGAGGATATGTTGTCGATTATTTGGATTTTCAAATTTTTCATTATGATTTTCCCGTTTTTAATTTAGCGGATATATCGATCATTGTTAGTGCCCTTTTAATATTATGGATGATGGTGAAAGGAGAGAAAAGATGCAAGAAGTAATCATTACAACAACGGATGAAGGAAAAAGATTAGATTCTCTTTTACCATCCTTTGTTCAGGCTAGTCGAACAAAATTAAGTAAAATGATTAAAAACGGAGAAATTTTAGTCAATCAAAAAAAAGTAAAAGTAAGTTATATTTTAAAAGAAAAGGATCATATAATAATACCAGAAATTGAACAAGAAAGATTAGAAGCAATCCCAGAAAAAATGGATTTAGATATCGTTTATGAAGATAATGATGTTATCGTTGTCAATAAACCTAATGGCATGGTTGTTCATCCTGCTGTTGGGAATAAATCTGGAACCCTAGTCAATGGTCTTTTATATTATTCTAAGAACCTAAGTACGATTAATGGGGAATTTCGACCAGGAATTGTCCATAGAATTGATGCCTATACAACAGGTTTATTAATGATTGCTAAGAATGATAAAGCGCATCAAATTTTAGCCAAACAATTAGAAGAAAAGAAAACAACTCGAAAATACATTGCCTTGGTATGGGGAGTTGTAAATACGGATACTGCAACAATTGATGCCCCCATTGGAAGGGATTTACACGATCGAAAAAAAATGGCTGTAACAGATGTAAATGCTAAAGATGCAATTACCCATTTTAAGGTAATTGAGAGGTATGCTAGTGCAACATTAATCGAATTATCACTAGAAACTGGAAGAACTCATCAAATCAGGGTTCACCTAAACTATATTGGTTATCCAGTTGTAAATGATCCAATATATGGTAGAAGAAAAATAATTGATCAAACAGGTCAATGTTTACATGCTAAAACACTAGGATTTATTCATCCTAGTACAGGAAAGTATATGGAATTTGATAGTGCTTTACCAGAATGCTTTCAAAATATTTTGAATCAATTTAAAGATTCATAAAATAAATAGTTAAATTTAAAATTAGTGCAAAAAGAGAAAACAAAGAATAAGGAATTAAATAATAACTGGCCTTTGTATTAATCTCTTTTGTTTCGTAATAAAGAAATAAAGATGTGATAAAAATTAAAACAGTATCCACAAAACCCAGAAAAATATTTTTAATAGTAAAAAAGACAAAAGTATATAATTGATTAAAAATATAATTATAAATTAAAGAGTGATTATAACTTTCAATGTATTTATAATAAATTCTGTTATATACAAGAAAGATACTAAAGGCAATTAATAGATACAATATAGTCCAAACAATTCCAAAAAAGTATGTGGGTGGGGCAAACTTTGGTAAATGAAGGTTGGTATAAAAAGTAGAATCTACTTTAAAGATAAGACCACTTAAGAACCAAGGAAGTAAAATAATTAAGAATTTGAAAAATTTTTTCATAAGCCACCTCTTTACATAACTTATGAACTATATTAAAATAATATTACAGGAGGAATTATGGAAGAGGTAAGAATAGAAGCAAATGATGAATTAGTTATGAAATTGTTACATTTTTTCATTACAGAACAGGGATATAGTCCTATCGTTTTACACGGGGCAAAAAATGAAATATGGTTAGAAAATTTAGACGAAAACTATCAAATTATTAGAATTGTATCCAACTATATTCATAATGAAGAACAATTAAATTTTGATTTATTTCGTACAAAAAAAATTGTACAAAAAATTAAACAAAAAACAATGTCATTTCATTTATCGACATTAAGTTTATTTGTAAATTTAGGAGATAATGTGGATATCCAACCATATACACACGTAAATCATGTATATTGTGCGGGAATTCAAACTGTTAAAGACTTAAAAAAATACGATTTTATTATTAGTGAATTTCCAAATATTACAAAAAATACAAATTTCAAAGAAAAAGGAATGGAGTTATTCTTAAAGATTACAAAAGATATTAGTGATAAAAATGAGAATGAATCATTAAAAGCAGAAGAAGTATTCAAGAAAAAAACACCATATATTACTTATGGTATTATCCTCATGAATGTGTTATTATTTCTTGCTACTTATCTTTTTGGTAATGGTAGCAATGATATCATAACTCTATTAAACTTTGGGGCAAACTATGGACCGCTGGTAAGAGTAGGAGAGATTTATCGATTAATTACTTGTGCTTTTTTACACGCAGGAATTCTTCATCTATTTCTAAATTGTTATGCCTTATATATTGTAGGATCGCAAATAGAAAGTTTCCTAGGAAAAATAAAATATATTTTGGTATATTTATTTAGTGCATTAACAGGAAGTATGTTATCTATTGTTTTTAGTGATTCCATAAGTATTGGGGCAAGTGGTGCCATTTTTGGACTATTTGGTTCATTATTATACTTTGGATATCATTATCGAGTTTATTTAGGAACGGTGATTCGATCCCAAATTATTCCTCTTCTTTTATTAAATTTAGTTTTAGGATTTATGCTAAATGGTATGGATAATGCAGCTCATATTGGTGGTCTTGTGGGAGGACTTTTGATGACTATGGCTCTTGGAATTAAATACAAATCCAGTAAATCTGAAAAAATTAATGGAATCATTATTTCAATTATTTATCTTATTTTTTTAAGTTGTTTAGTTATTCTTAATCATTAATTGACATATAAATTGTCAAGCAATAAATAAAGTAGAGTAGAAAATTACTCTTTTTTGGTATAATAAGAAAAAGGAGTGGCATTATGAAGAAAAAGAAGACAAAGAAAATAAAGATATTTTTACTAATTATTCTATTGTTTGGTGTTGCTGGGTATTTATTGTGGATGCAAAAAGAAGATCTTCCCGTTTCAAAAAAAATAAAAGAGAAAAGTCTTAAAATTGTAGATATCAATTCTAAATCTAGGCCTTATGCTGTTATGATTAATAACCATAAACAAGCTAGAATGCATCATGCGGGTCTTCAAGACGCCTATATTGTTTATGAAATAATAGTAGAAGGTGGTTTAACTAGAATGATGGCACTGTTCAAAGATCAAAAAACAGAAAGGATTGGTTCCGTTAGAAGCTCTAGACATTATTTTTTAGACTATGCAATGGAAAATGATGCTATTTATGTGCACTATGGATGGAGTCCTCAGGCGGAACAAGATGTTGAAAGATATGGAATCCATAATATTAATGGGCTTTATGATGCCGATGCTTTTTGGAGGGATCGAACACTTAGAGTTTCTTCAGAACACACTGCCTTTACAAACATTGAAAAAATAAATGCAGTAGTTCGAGAAAAGGGATACCGAACAAAAACAAATACGGATTTGCTTTTAAATTATGAACCAGATGAGATTGAATTAAATGAGAAAGAGAGTAATGTAATCGCAAATAATGTAGTAATTCCTTATTCTAGTTATATAACAACCTCCTATACTTATGATCCTAATACAAAATTATATAAACGTTTTGTAAATGGAGAGGAACATGTAGATTCTGTGACAAAATTACAATATACTACTAAAAATATAATCATTCAAAAGATGGATAATTATAGTATAGATAACTATGGAAGACAGGATATTGATAATGTGGGGGTTGGAGAAGGCTATTATATTACGAATGGCTATGCTATTCCAATTACATGGTATAAGGACTCTAGAGATGGACAAACAGTTTACAAAGATGAGAATGATAAAGAAATTAAGATAAATGATGGAAATACCTATATTCAAATTCAACCTTTGAAACAGGAAACAACAATAAATTAAATATTTTTAGAAAAAATATGTAAAAAGATTATTAACTTTTGAAAATATATGATATAATGTATTAGTCTGAGGTGAAGGTATGTTAACCAAAATACAAAAGGATAATAATTATATAAGTATTGTAGATCATATATTAAAAAATGATGAATTTAATGAAATAAAAAAAATAGAACATCATGGAACAACTCGATTTGATCACTCATTAAGAGTATCATATTATTCTTATAAAATTTCAAAATTATTGCATTTAGATTATATAGAAACTGCCAGAGCAGGGTTGTTGCATGATTTCTTTATTAGTGATGCTAATCGTAATGCGAAGGATCGTTTAGTCTCTACTTTTATTCACCCAAAAGAAGCAATTGACAATTCTATTCGTGTGTTTGGTTTAAATGAAAAAGAGATGAATATTATTCGTGCACATATGTTTCCAATTAACATTACTATACCTAAGTATGCTGAAAGTTGGATTGTAAGTTTAGTGGATAAAGTAGTTGGATCGTTTGAATTTGGGAAAAAGTTTGGCTATCTCGCAAATATATATTTATTATTTTTATTACAATATAAGCTATAATGTATAGCTTTTTTTCTTTTTTTCTATTATAATATTAATAGATGTCCTCATAACATAATGGATAGTGTAATTCCCTCCTAAGGAATAAATGTAGGTTCGATTCCTACTGGGGACACCATATGTGAGAATGGCGGAATGGTAGACGCGCTACTTTGAGGGGGTAGTAATCATTAGATTGTGGGAGTTCAAATCTCCTTTCTCACACCAATAGTATCGCCGATTTAGTTTAGTGGTAAAACAGGTCCTTGGTAAGGATCAGAGACAAGTTCAATTCTCGTAATCGGCACCATATAGATAGGAAACTCGAACTTTTAATTCGAGAGTAATAAATTGCTAACTAGAAATAGTTAGTTTTTTGTTGTTTAAAGGAAAGTGAGAGTGATTATATGACAATAGAAACTAAAGAACTTGTAATAAGTGAGGAATTAAGAAAGAAAGTAGATATGATATGTAAATTTGCTTGTGTTAAATATGAACTAGTTAATGGAAGAATTATTAATATTAAAAACACTAATATTACCTATGTAAAACCACATATTTTAAAAGTTAATGGTAATGACTATTTATTATTTGATGAGTGTGATGACATATTTATAAATGGTTATGACAAGAAAATAAAATCTAAAGATTTGGAAGACTATTTAAAGTCAAGTTTATTGTAATTTATAGAAAAAATGATAAAATAGTTTATCAAAAAGGAGGAATGACTTATGAATGAAACAAATAAAATTGCTGGGATATATGTTAGAGTTTCAACTGAAGAACAAAGTCGTGAGGGTTTTAGTTTGCAAGAACAAGAGGATAGATTAAAAGAGTTTTGTAATTTTAAAAGATATTCTATCTATAAAATATATAAAGATGCTGGTATAAGTGCTAAAAACGATAAAAGACCTGCTTATCAAGAAATGATGAATGATGTTAGAAATAAAAATATAAATGTTATTGTTGCTTTTAAATTAGATAGATTAACTAGAAGTGTTTATGATATAGAAAAATTAATGAAGATAGTAAATGATAACGAGTGTGACATAGACTGTATGGCAGATGAATCAAATACTACTACTTCTAATGGTAGAATGGTTATGAGAATAATGACCAGTGTAAGCCAAAACGAAATAGAAAAATGTAGTGAGAGAACTAAGTTTGGAATGGCTGGGGCAATTCGTTCGGGTCACATCCCAAATCAGCCACCTTTAGGTTTTAAAAGAGTAAATAAAAAGTTAGTTCCTGATCCACTAACTAAAGATATAATTATAAGAATATTTGATTTATATTTAGAAGGTAAAAGTTATCAAGCAATAGCTAATATTTATAATGAAGAACAAATTTTAGGTAAAACTAACTGGAGAGACTCAACAATAAATCATATTATGACAAATGAACTTTATAAAGGTGATTATGTTCATGGTAAAAGAACGAAACATCCAACTTATTATGAAAATGTTGTAGAACCTTTAGTATCTAAACAAAAGTGGGATGACTGTCAATATCAGAAATTAAGAAATTCTAGACATTACGAAAGAACTGCAACCTATCTATTTACTAATAAATTAAAATGCTCTTCTTGTGGTAGATTTCTAGGTGGATGTGCAACAACTAAGCCTAATGGTAAGAAATATTACTATTATAAATGTGAACATTGTAAAATTACTTATAAAGAAAAAGAAATAGAACAACAATTAATGGCTTGTCTACTTGAACTAATTAAAACAGATATGTTGGTAAATAACTACTATACACCATTTATTAAATCAAAATTAGATAATAAAGATATTAATTATGAGAAAGAATTAAAAGAACTAGATAAACAACTAGATAGAATAAAATCAGTTTATATAAAAGGCATCATGAAAATAGATGATTTTGAAAATGAAATCAAACAAATAGAATTTAAAAAACAAAAATTAAATAAGAAATGGCAAGACCAAAAACAATATGAAAACCTAAACTTTACTATTGATGATTTATTAATATTAGAAGATAAATATAATCTTGATACTTTTATCAATCCAAAAGAATTTATGAATAGGATAACTAATTATCAAAATAAATCAAGAGAAGATAGACAAAAAATGATTTCTACTTACATTGATAATCTGGAGGTTAGCAAAAGTGATAATAAATTAAAGATAGAACATTATCATTTTAGAAAAAGTTTCTTAACTGATTTATTAACCTATAATGAAGAATATAAATTACCTTTAAACTACTCGTTATTTGAAGATGAATATGGTATTCCTATACCACAGAATAATGAAGTTAAAACAAAAGATGAATCAAGAAATTATTTTAATAAATTAAATAGTGTTTTAGGCAATGAGTATAAATTAAATTGTTATGAAATAGATACTGATGATGATCTAACTAACCTAAAAATATCTAGTGAAATAGAAGTTGAAAAAATAATTAGATTAATAACATTAAAAGATGAAAAATTTGATAAAGGTAATTTAAAACTAGGAGTGATAACAGTAGATTTAAGTGATATAAAAGATAGAAAAAATAATCAAATATTTAAAGAAATATTAGGAAAAATAAGAAATACTTTTAAGGAAGATGATTTTGTCTAATCATCCTATAAAATTTACTAAAAATATTGAAATAGGATGAAAATTGAAAATACAAAATACTTTAATTATAATGGTTAAATAATTATCCATCCTTAATATCAACCTACAAAGTAGGATGAATTTTGCAAGTGCAAAATCAGATTTGTGTATATGCAATTCCTTATGAAATAAGGGCTAAATTGCATATGATACACAAACTTCTTATCCTGCTCTTTTAGATATTAGCAAATTTTATAGTATGTTCATCCTAGTTAATTATTTAGAAATTATCTAACTAGGTAGACTTTATTATTAAAAAGTAGTATAATTTTAGTAACGTTTATAGGAGGTGTTTTATGTCTAATAAAGAGATATTAGATAAAATCAAAAACTTATCAAATAATGAAAAAAGAAATATTGCTTATGAAGAATTAATTAAGATTATTAATCAGCTTTCTCCAAATGAAATTATTGAACTTTCAAATATTATTGGTTATCCTGTATTTACGAGATTATGTATGGGTGTTTTAAAACATAAATTCGTTTTATTACAAGATGGAGCAGCAGCAATTATAGTAAACGAAAATGGGCAAATTTTACTGCAATCAAGAGCAGATAATGATAGATGGGGATTACCTGGTGGTTGTCAAGAATTAGGAGAACGATTTGAAGATACAGTAATTCGTGAAGTTAAGGAAGAAACTAATCTTGATATAACAGAAGACAATTTAGAATTAATAGCAGTTGTTTCAGGCAATACTAGACGAAATGAGTATCCAAATGGAGATGTTGTTATCAATAATACAGCACTTTATTGTGTCAAAAATTATTCTGGAGAATTAAAATGGGATAGTGAATCAAAGAATATGAAATTTTTTGATTTAGATAATTTGCCTAGCAATCAAAATGATCCGGATTTAATAGATATTTATATAAAGTCTTTAAACAAAAAAAGTTTATAAAATGTTAGGACTTAAAAATAAAAAAATTGATTTTTGACAAGAACCTAAAAATATGTTATTATGAATATGTCAAGGAAACTTGCATAAAATAAAAAAGAGGAACATTCGATTCTGCAAGTGAATGTCGCCTCTGAATAATTTAGAATTGACACTCAATCAGCGATGAAAGAGTGTCATATTTTTATTGCTATTACCAATAAGGTAAGGAGTAATAAAATGATAGCAATAAGACGAAGGACTTTAATAATAAAAGTTCTTTTCTTCATTGTATCCCTCCTTTCTTTCTCAAGATTGGAGGACGACACTCACATCAAATGTTCCTATAAAAATTATATACTATGTGCAGTATTAAAACAAGCTAACAAGTAAAATTTTTAGAACAAAATTTTGTATTTCATGCTATACTTGTATTAGTTAGTAATTATTACTATCTATTATTGCTTTTGAGAAAAGTTATTCGACTTCTTCTTCACGGTCACCAGTGTCGAACCTGTTCGAACTATTCGAACTTTATATAAATATCAACTCAAAATTAAATTGAAAGTAGTTTTATTTTGTCAATTTAGTAAACACACTTGCACATTGACATAATCAATGTACGTGTGAAATTGATTTCATCAACTTGATTTTTTAGAAAAATATTGTATAATATATTTACTTTTGAAAGGGGCAATCTTATGCAATCACTAAATAAAAATAATTATTATGAAATTTTAGAAATTTCACCAACTGCTACCCAAGATGAAATAAAAAAGGCTTTTAGAAAATTAGCAAAAAGATATCATCCAGATATAAATCCTGAAGATCCCAATGCTAATGCTAAAATGCAAAAGATAACTGCAGCATATGAAGTGTTATCCGATGTTGAAAAAAGAAAAGAGTATGATAGACAACATTCTGTTGAATCACATTTTGAAAGTTCAAAATCATATTATTCATATAACCAATCAAAAGAAGAATCTGAAAGAGATTTTGAAGATTGGATTATCAACTTATTAAAGAATTACAGAATGTACAATGGAAAAGATAGTGAACTGGAAAAGTTATATAAAGCAAAAGAAATTCTTTTTCAATTAAAACATTCTAATCCTATTTCTATTTATTCAGAATCAGAAGAACCACAAACAAAAAAAGGTTTAATTAAAAGGGTGTTAAGAAAAGCAAAATAATTATAGAAAAAATATAAATAATGTGTTATACTTTAGTCAGTTAATAAATTATTACTGTCTATTTCTTTTTGCTCTAAGAGTTGTTGTCTGTCCTCTCGAAGGGAACCAGAGAAGAATCCGTTCGAACTATTCGAACTTTCAATAAATGATAACAGCAAATAAAACTGTTATTTTTTATACCCCCAGAGATTTTGGTATGCTTGGCAAAATACTTAGAGGGTATCTATATCAAAATTAAGAATTAAATTCTATATTTAGTTTTTAAAGATATTCTCGAAATACAGGGTGAGTTAAATATTTTGTCATAACAAAAGATTAAAAAAAGAGTTATGATAACTAAAAAGATAAAAAGAATTAATCAAAGAGTTTAGTATTTTTTATAAGATTTTCTATGTGGGTGATATTATGGAATTTAAAGAAGTATATACAAATTTTAATGACTTTTATTATTACAGGTTAAATGATATGATTAATGCTAGTAATAGTAGATATATTGAATTTTTTAATAAAATCAAGAGAAAAAATATAGATTTGACTAAAGTAATATATAAAAGGTTAGTAGATGATTATGAAGAAATAAAAACTAATTCTAAACAATTTGGACTTCTCCCAATGGGAATTAAGAATAGTAGCGTTCCAAGTTATTTTATTGAAGGTAAAGAAGTAAAAGTATCCGGAAAGTACGGGAATTTAAACGTATTTAAAAATATGTTTTTATATGAAACTCATTGGAGTTCTTTATATTATCATTCAAAAGATCAACTAAAGCAAGTATTCAAAAAAGTATGTGATTCTTATATTGACCACTATAGGAAAAATTTAAATGAGGTTTGGAATGAGGAAGATTTTTATTCAAGACTATTAGATTTAAAATATTTATCTGTTAAATATGCTGAAGATTTAGAAACAGGAGAAATATTTGCTATGGGCTTTTTTGGAACTTTAGTAAAAAATAGTGCAGGCGGAAAAACATTAACAGATGCAGAATTATATGTAATGCCAGAATTTCGGAATATGGGAATTGCCAAAAGAATGGTTGGCTTAACTTTCGAATTAGCTAAAAACGATGGTATTGAAAATTTTGATTCTATTACTTACCGTGTGCAGTCATGTGATGCCTTATCATTTTGGCAAAGGATAGGAGCTTCTGTAACAGGTCTTACTCACATAGAAGGAAGTATCCCAGAAATAATAGAAATTATCGATAGTAATAAGAAAAATAAAAGTCTTTAATTTAGGAAAATCTGTATACTTATTAAGTAACAAAGTTGTAGATATCTACGATACTCGCACCAGATTTGCTTGATACCCGAACTTTTTATTCGAGAGTAATAAATATTAACTAGAAGCAACTAGTTTTTTTGTTATTTAAGAATGGGAGTGAAGAGTTTTTTATGAAAGTAGAAGTAAAAGAATTAAAAATTAATAATGAACTACAAAAAAAGATTAATATGACATGTAGATTTGCTTGTGTTAAGCCTATTATTTTGAAGGTAGTTTTTTTAATCAATTTATAAAGATGCATATATATTGACATTTTTTAATGTACATGACATAAAAAAATTTGTTATAATTTAAAAGAAAGAAGGAGGATAAAATGGATATATTAAAAGATAATTTTTTTAAAGTAACTACTTCTACAAATAATTCATGTGTATCTGCAATTATAAAGTGTTTACAAAATACGAAAGATATAGAGTTATATCGGAAATGGATTGCGAAAGAGTATAATACAAACGTTGAAGATGAGAAAGTACAAATAAGGTTGAATTTGATATTAAAATTAAAAAACAAAATAGATGAGGTTACATCTTCTGAAGATAAAAATCAAATATTAAATTATTTATCAAGATTACTATCCGCTAAATATTCAGGTAGTAAGCAATCGGATAGTATGATTTCCTTAACACTAGATAAATTGATATATTCATTCAAAAACAAAAAACCAATTATATTTATATTTGGATTTGGTGGTTATAAAAATTATCATTCACCTTCGTTCCCAGAAGTAGATTATTCTGAGTTGTTTCATATGAAATATATGACTGAATTTTTATTTCCTATTATTACCACTTATAAATATGGAGTTATATTGGAATATGAAAGTGAAGAAATTTCTATACAATTTAATAATGTACCTCAGGAAACAACGAATAAATATACAGTTTCGTTTAGAAAACTGTTAGAGTATTTTATAAAGAAAATAGAAGAGCAAAATGATATAAAATTAAATTACAAATTAGTAATGGCGAGGGAAATGTATAATCCAGAAGATTTATATAAAAAGATGCAGGAATATTACCCATCTATGCAAAAACAATTTGATAATTTAACACAAAAGGAACAAAAAATATGGTTCAAACGAGCTAAAACAAATTTTCTAATAAACGGAACTGAAGATTTCTCGCATCTTACAGAATTAGAATTAAATAATAAAATTATAGAAGCAAGAATTAATAATGAATGTTTCTTGGCAGCAGATTACGATCTTCGTATGGATTTTTGGGAAAGATCAAATGCGATTTCTTTATTTGGAACTTGGGGGAAAACACCATGCGCATCACCAACAGATAGTGGGTTACATTTAAAGTCAACAAGAGCTTCCAATACAGATTTTTGGATTGGTACTGGTATTTTTAAATTAGACGAAAAAGATAAAATTATACAAGAATTGATATTGTCACATACACAATATCAGGATAAGAAAAATGAAATAAATTATTTAAAATCAAAGGATAGTGAACTAAAACACATCTCTAGTAATTTTGACTTAATTCCCTATATAAAATAAATTGAAAGGAGATTCCTTCCCCCCAAAAAAAAGAGAAATATATTTATCAAGCAAGTAAAAACTGTAATTGCTACAGATGATAATACTGTATCAGTTAGTGCAAGGAGTAAAGGAAGGATAGATGGATCAGAGATTATGTCCCTGATGTCAGGTGGCGGAAGTATTTATAGTACTGCAACAAAGATTGAAAATCAAAATCCAGAAGAGGTTGGGAAAACATTAATAAGAACATTAAAAAAAGAAAGAGCGAATGCTTATAAATCGAACTTCTGGTTAGATAACTTTTATATTAAAAATAGTGTCAGTGATTTTACTCACCAACACTATTTATTATAGAACCTTTTAAAGAAGAACTATTTGTCTTCTTTTTTTCGCATTTTTATATGAAATGAATAATCTATAATAGGTGATATACAATGGAAATAATAAAACAAAATAATTATATTTATTTTAATTGTTTAGATGTGAAAAAGGAAGATATAAACCATCTAAACCATTTTCTTTTACTCTCTTCCAAATTAAAATCTTACGAAATGGTGATTCTTATGAAATCAAATATTGCAGATATTAAAATTATAATACTTAACCCCCATCAAACAGAAATACCTGTTCAAGAAAAAGAATTGAAAGAGATTATAAAAGTTTTATATGAGAAGAAAATTGTAAGAAAGCAGCTACTAACAATAGAAAATTTAAATGCAATTTATCAAATAGAAAGGAAATCGATGGATATTGGTAGGCCCAATATTAGTGCAAGAAGTATCCCAATTATGACAGATAAAAATGTATTTATTAATCAAAAAATTCAAATTTTAGATGAAGAATATTCTGTAACATGTCTTTCTTTTGAAGATTCTCATACCATCGTATTTTTAAGAGATATCGATCATTTTCCAGTAGAGAAATTAGGATTTTATTTTGAATCGTATCGTCAATTTCCTGAAAGAACCAATGTAGAATTTGCTGAAGTAATAGAAAATAATGCAATGAAAGTTAGAATGTGGAAAAAAGGAGTAGGAGAGACAATAGCGAGTGAACAGGCAATAGGAGCAGTACTTGTTGCAGGTATATGGAATCATTATTTAGAAAAAAACAAAGAAATAACAGTGATTTCAAATAAGGAAAATATAAGTACTACTTATTTAGAGAATGAACATGTAATTGTTCAAAAACAAAAATTAAAAAGGATAGATAAAAAACTATAAAATAAGATTTAAAAAATATTTTGTTCTATATTTTGCTTTTTCTGGTATACTATTATCCAGAGGAAGTGGGTTTATGCAAAAACGATGTATCATGATAATCATCATAAGTATTGTCCTCTTATGCGGTGTCTTTTTAATTTTAACAGAACCTTTAATTCATCTATACGGAAGAACAGATATTACTTTAAATTTAAATGATGAATATAAAGAATTAGGGTTTCAAGCTAAAACTAGATTAAAAGACATGCATAAAAAGGTGAAAATTACAAATAATATCAATTCTAAAAAAGTAGGAAGATATCAAGTTATCTATCAATTAAAGTCTTATTTTAATCAAAAAACAGTAGTTCGAAATATTCATGTTATAGAAACTAAAAAACCACAAATTATTTTAAAAGGTAAAATAGATTTAGAACTATGTCCAAATGAAAAATATCAAGAAGAAGGCTATGATGTAGTAGACAATTATGATAAAAATTTAAAAAAGAAAGTCAAGATAAAAAGACAGACGAATCAAATTATTTATCAAGTAAAAGATAGTTCAGGAAATGAAGACATTAAATTTAGAAAAATCACTTTAAAAAATGAAAATGGCCCAACACTTGCATTAAAAGGAAAAGATGTAGTTGTTTTAAAAAGAAATGAAAAATATCAAGAAGAAGGTTATCAAGCTACTGATATTTGTGAGGGAGATATTACATCTAAAGTTTTAACTTTAGGACATGTAGATACTACAAAACCAGGAACTTATTCAATTCGTTATGTAGTAAAAAATAAAAATGGCAAAGAGAAAGAGCAAATTCGTACAGTATTTGTAACCAATCAAGAAAATAGTAATGGTGGAGTTATCTATTTAACTTTTGATGATGGACCAAGTAAAGAAATTACCCCTGCTATTTTAGATATATTAAAAAAGGAAAAAATCAAAGCAACTTTTTTTGTTACAGATAAACCTGAAGAATTAAATCCCCTTATCCAAAGAGAGGATACAGAAGGTCATACAGTTGCTCTTCATACAGCAACCCATAACTATTCTTACGTGTATTCTTCTAAAGAAGCCTATTTTGAAGATTTAAAAACTATTCAAGATAAAGTAAATCGTTTGGTTGGCTATAAATCAAAGATTATTCGTTTTCCAGGTGGAGGATCTAATCATGTCAGTATGAAATATTCAGAAGGAATTATGACTTACTTAACACAAGAAGTAAAACAAAGAGGTTTTTATTATTATGATTGGAATATTGATTCTGGTGATGCTACTAGAAGATATACAAGTGATGAAATTTATCAAAATGTTATTTCTAATTTAATGCCAGAAAAAGAAAATATTGTTTTGATGCATGATTTTGCTGGAAATAATCCTACAAGGGAAGCATTAGAGAGAATTATTCAATTTGGAAAACAAAATGGTTATGTTTTCGCACCTATTACGGAAACTACCCAGGAAATACACCATAAAATTGCAAATTAAAAGGAAGCAAAGAAAGTAGAGAAAGAATTAGATATCAATTCTAGATTGGTTCAAGATTTATACAATAAGGTAACTGATTCTGGTAGATTATATTGGATGTATGAGGGAAATGAGGATAATTATAAAGTAGAAGAGGCATCTGAGAGTTCAAAAATGAAGTTAGTTGGAAATAATCTAAAATTATCGAGAATCAATGGGGTAAATTGCTATAGTGATAGTAACAAAATTCCTAGTACACTTACTTATGAAGATATGGATATGTACAAATCTAAGCATCCTGTTACTGTAAGTAGTGTATGCCAATTCAATAAAGATGAAAATTGGAATAGTGATGAAATTGGTTTTTCTAAAGAATATATAGAAGAAGTATATCAAGATCTTTTTGGCAAAAATGCGAAACTAAATATAGATATTGTTATTCCTATGGACTTATATAATGGAGAAGTATATAAATATGTAAAATATATGAAACAGACTGGTGGTACAGGTTGTGGTAGTACATCGGGTGAAATTATAAAAGCGGTAACGGATAATAAGACGCTAAAAATTTATGAAAAGTTGACAGTAGAAAAATGTAATGATAAGACTGGTGCGATAGACAAAAGTTTAGAAGAAAATAAAAATATTATTTATACTTTTGAGTTAGAAAATGATGGAATGTATAAATTTGTTAGTAGACTACGAGAAAAATAATGAATAGTAATTTAATATTATTGGAGATTTTTTTAAATCTCTTTTTTCGTATAAAAATAAAATAGGTTGATAAATGATAAAGTTTTTTAAAGGAGAAAGAATTGATATCGTAGATATAGAAAAAGCAAAGTACTAATAATGAAAGGGATAATAAATTAGAAATAGCAAAGAGATTATGAAAGATGGTGTATTCATGCAATGGAATAATGAATATAACAGATTTATTAGGGGAAGATATTAAGTCAATTAAGTGAAATAACTACAATCATAAATTTTCAAATATTGACATATCATAAAAAATAAGCTATAATTTTTCTATCAACTTGGATGGAGAGAGTAATAAAAATCATTTTATTAAAGCGAGTTAGGTACGGTGGAAGCTAACAATAAAACTTTTATGAAGAACACTCTGGAGTTGCTTATATGAAACAAAGTAGTGTAAGCCGGGTTTCCCGTTATCGATATCAAGAGATCACAGATGTGATAATTAGGGTGGTACCGCGGATAAATAGTAATTCGTCCCTTTGGGATTGAACTACTATTTTTTTATTGTAAGGAGGAATAAAGTGAAAAGTAAGTTTACTAAAGAAGTTGTAGATGATTTAGCCGATAAATTATTAATCGGCTTAACAGAAGAAGAAAATAAAATGGTATTAGATGAATTTGATATTATTGATCAAAATATTGATATGATTAACCAAATACCAAATATTAATGAAGTAGAGCCAATGACGCATTGTTTAGATGATTTTGAATATGAATTAAGAGAAGATGTAATAGAAGAATCGATTTCAATAGATGAATTACTTCAAAACTGCGATGTATATACAGATCGTGAAATAGAAGTACCAACGGTGGTGGATTAATATGGCATACATGGAAAAAAGTATTGAAGAAATACATGAAGCTTTAAAAAATAAAGAAGTAACCAGTAAAGAATTAATAGAAGAATCGATTCAAAAATCAAAAGAAGTACAAAAAAAATACAATGCCTTTGTCAGTATTTTAGAAGATGTCGAAGAAGCAGAAGTAACTGATCATCTTCTTTCAGCAATCCCTTATGGCATAAAGGATAATTATAGCACTAAAGGAATTTTAAGTACTGGATCATCAAATACCCTAAAGGACTACATTCCCTTTTTTACAGCAACCGCCATTGAAAACTTAAATAAAAAAGGTGCAGTTGCAGTGAATAAAACAGTAATGGATGAATTTGGAATGGGTGGAACAGGTACCACAGGTCATACTGGGATTGTAAAAAATCCTTGGGATCCAAGTCGTATGTGTGCAGGATCATCTGCTGGAAGTGCGTGTGCGGTTGCAACTGGAGTATACCCTTATGCAACAGGATCTGATACTGGAGATTCTATCCGTAAGCCAGCTGCTTATTGTGGAATTGTTGGATACAAACCAACTTATGGAATGATTTCAAGATATGGTCTATTTCCTTTTGCTAGTTCATTAGATCACTGTGGAGTATTAACTCGTAGTGTTAAAGATGCCGCAATTGTTGTAGATGCGATGAAGGGAATCGATAAGAACGATATGACAACCTGGGATTCCAAAGATATTCATCTATATGATTCTATTACAGGAAATGTTCAAGGGAAAAAAGTTTGTTATATCAAAGAACTTTGTGATATCAAACAGTACCCAAATGCAAGTGAAGAATTAAAAGAACACCTAAAAAATTTTCATCAACAACTGGATTTATGTAAAACAATTGGAATAGAAGTAGAAGAAATATCCATCGATTCAAAATTGCTAAATGCAATAGCAAGTACTTATGTAGTTATCTCTTGTGCCGAAGCAACTTCCAATATGTCCAACTTAACAGGAATTATTTTTGGACCGAGAGGAGAAGGGGATAATTATATTGACATGATGAAGGATTATCGTACAAAAGGATTTTCACCTTTAATTAAAAGACGTTTTGTAATTGGTTCTTATGTTTTACAAGCTCAAAATAAAGACCGATATTTTCATAATGCTCAAAGAGTAAGAAGATTACTTGTAGATACATGGAAAGAACTGTATAAAACTTATGATGCCATCATCTTACCAGTTGGAAGTGGACCAGCAAAATATTTAGATGGTTCTCTAGATATGTTAAACGAAGACACAGCTGCGTTAGAAGAACACATGCAAGTTGGAAACTTTGGAGGTTTCCCATCCATTACCATTCCAGATGGATTTATCAATGGACTTCCAGTTGCTTTAAATATTACAGGAAATTGCTATGATGATGAAAATATATTAAATATCGCTTATGCTTTAGAATCAAATATGAATTATAAAGGACAAATTGCAAAGGAGGTAAACCATGGATAAATATAAAGTATTAATTGGACTAGAGATGCACTGTGAGATCAGTAAAACAAATACCAAGGTATTTTCTAGTGCTGAAAACTCTTATAAAGAAATTCCAAATACCAATGTTCGACCAGTAGATATGGCCTTTCCTGGTACCCTTCCTGTTGTTAATAAAGAAGCGATTCGAAAATCTTTAATGGCTAGTATAATTTTAGGATGTGAACAACCAGAGTATATGTACTTTGAAAGAAAGAATTACTATTATCCAGATCTACCAAAGGGATTTCAGATTACCCAAGAAACAAAACCAGCACCAGTTGGAATTTATGGAGAACTAGAATTTGAATGTGGTAAAGAAAATAAAAAGGTAAGAATTAACAATCTTCATTTAGAAGAAGATGCTGCCTCTAGTGACCATTACGCTAGTTACTCTACAATTGATTATAATCGAGCAGGAGTCCCTCTTTTGGAACTAGTAACGGAACCAGATCTACACAATGCGGATGAAGCTGTTGCTTTTTTAGAAACAATGCGTTCGATTTATCAATATGCAGATATCAGTGAAGCCGATAGTAAAAAGGGACAAATTCGCTGTGATGTAAATGTTTCAATCATGGATTCCGATTTAGATGAAAAAGATAGTTCCAATTGGGGAACAAAAATCGAGATTAAAAATGTCAATTCTTTTGGTGGGGTTCGTGATGCTATTAATTATGAAATAGAAAGACAAATCGCTAAAAAAGAAGATGGTACTTATGATGATATGGAGCAACAAACAAGGCGTTGGGATGAAGAATCTGGAAAAACCATCTATATGCGTAGTAAAGTAGATGCTATTGATTATAAATATTTTGTAGAGCCAAATATTCCAAAATTTAAAATTGCTAAAGAATGGATAGAAGAAATTAAAAAAGATATTCCAAAACTTGCAAGAGAGCGAAAAGACATTTATAAAAATGAGTATGGATTATCAGATTATGATGCTACTATTTTAGTTAAAGAAAAAGATATTTCTGATTATTTTGATCAAACAATAGAAGAAAACATCGATCCTAAAATTGCGTCCAATTGGATTAGTAGTATTATTTTAGGACATTTAAATAAAAATTATTTATCAGTACAAGATATATTTGTAACGCCTAAAATGCTTGCTCAATTAATTGAATTAGTAGAAGGTAAGAAAATATCTTCTAAACAAGGAAAAGAAGTATTATATAAAGCCTTAATGGAAGAAAAAGAACCAACCAAAATTGTGGAAGAAGAAGATGTCAGGCAGATTGGCGATGAAGATTCTATTAAACAAGTTGTTTTAGAAGTGTTAAAAGAACAACCACAAGCAATTGTTCAATATCAATCTGGAAGAACCAATATTGTAGATTTTTTAGTTGGTCAGGTAATGAAAAAAACACGTGGAAAGGCAAATCCAGCGATGACAAGATCGATGATGATAGAAGAAATAGAAAAAAGGTGAGAATATGATATTAGATTTAAAGGAAGTGTATAATAATACAGAAAAGTATTTAGAAAAAGAAATCACTTTACAAGGATGGATTCGAAATCATAGAAAACAAAAAGAGTTTGGATTTATTGAATTTTATGACGGAACAACTTTTCAGAACATGCAATTAGTATATACGAATAAACTTCAAAATTTTGATTTTATTAGTAAACTACATATTGGTTCTGCAATCACCATAACCGGAAAATTGATTCATTCTGAGGGAAAAGGACAAGATTATGAAATAGAAATTCTTGACCTTTCTTTAGAAGGAGATTGTCCTGAAGATTATCCTCTTCAACCAAAAAAACATACTAGAGAATTCTTAAGAGAAGTTGCTTATTTACGACCAAGAGCGAATTTATTTCAAGCAGTATTTCGTATTCGTAGTTTAGCCGCTATGGCAATTCATACCTATTTTCAAGAAAGAGGATATGTATATCTTCACGCCCCACTTTTAACAGGAAGTGATTGTGAAGGAGCAGGGGAGATGTTTCAAGTAACCACTCTAGATTTAGACCATTTACCACGACTAGAAAATGGAGAAATTGACTATAAAAAAGATTTCTTTTCAAAGCCAGCTTCTCTTACTGTTTCTGGACAATTACAAGGAGAAATTTTTGCAATGGCGTTTAAAAAAATATATACTTTTGGTCCAACTTTCCGTGCCGAAAATTCTAATACTAAAACACACGCTAGTGAGTTTTGGATGATTGAACCTGAAGTTGCTTTTTGTAATTTAGATCAAATTATGGATATAGAAGAAGATATGCTTCGTTTTATTATTGAATATGTTATGAAAAATGCGAAAGTAGAAATGCAATTTTTAGATCGTTTTGTAGAAAAAGGATTAATTGAAAAATTAAATATTGTGTTAAATCAAAAACCTGTTCGCATTACTCATCATGAGGCCATTACCATTTTAAAAGATGCTAATGAAAACTTTGAGTATGCTCCAGAATATGGCGAAGATTTAGCCAAAGAACATGAAAAATATTTAACAGAAAAACATTTTAAAGCACCTGTTTTTGTAACAAATTGGCCAAAAGATATTAAAGCTTTTTATATGCGTTTAAATGATGATCAACAAACAGTCGCAGCTGTTGACTTACTGGTTCCTGGTGCAGGAGAACTAATGGGGGGAAGTCAAAGAGAAGAAAGAATAGATTTGTTAGAACAAAGAATGACAGAATTAAATGTTGGTAAAAAGGATTTAGATTGGTATTTAAATTTAAGAAGATATGGTGGGTGTAAACATTCTGGATTTGGAATGGGATTTGAACGCTTGTTAATTTATTTAACGGGAGTTGAAAATATTCGAGATGTTATTCCTTTTCCTAGAACACCAAATAATTTAGATTTTTAGAGGGATTATATGAAAGAAAATAAATATCGTAGTCATTATTGTGGACAAATTAAAGAAAAAGATTTGAATACATCTGTAAAAATTGCAGGATGGGTAGAAAACATTCGTGATCATGGTGGGGTTATTTTTGTAGATATCCGAGATGAATCAGGGCTTTTACAAGTTGTTAGTAATGACGATTCAATTTTTGATGGACTTACAAAAGAATCTACTGTTTGTATTAGTGGTAAAATTAGATCTCGAAAAGAGGAGGACTATAATTTAAAACTAAAAACGGGAAAATTAGAACTATTAGTTGATTCTTTAGAAATATTATCCAAAGCAAACAATATTTTACCATTTGAAGTAATTACCTCTCACGAGGTAAATGAAGAAACACGTTTGAAATATCGTTACTTAGATTTAAGAAATCCAAAAGTTCATGATAATATTGTTTTTAGAAGTCAAGTAATTGACTATTTAAGAAGTAAAATGAAAGAATTAGGATTTTTAGAAATCCAAACACCTATTTTGACAGTATCTTCTCCAGAAGGCGCCAGGGATTATGTAGTACCTTCTAGAAAATATCATGGTAAGTTTTATGCTTTACCACAAGCGCCACAGATTTTTAAACAATTATTAATGGTAGGAGGATTTGATCGTTATTTTCAAATTGCTCCATGCTTCCGAGATGAAGACGCTAGAAAAGATCGAACCGCAGGAGAATTTTATCAATTAGATTTTGAAATGGCCTTTGCGGAAGAAGAGGATGTTTATAAAGTAGGAGAAAAAATTTTTTATGATACTTTTAAAAAATTTACAGATAAAGAAATTAGTCCTCGGCCATTTCGAAGAATTTCTTATCAAGAAGCAATAGAAAGATATGGAACAGATAAACCAGATTTAAGAAATCCTTTAGAAATTATTGATTTAACAGAAGTATTAAAAGAGACAACTTTTAAACCGTTTCAAAAGACAATTATTAAAGGAATATCAGTTGATAATTTGGCTGATAAATCCAATTCTTGGTTTAATGATCTCGTAGAATTTGCTAAAAAAATTGGTATGCCAGGTATTGGTTATATTACAGTAAGTGAGGACTATCGTTTTAAGGGACCAATTGATAAATTTTTAACAGAAAGAGAAAGAACTTTATTAATAGAAAAAGCAAAATTGAAAGTTGGAAGTGTATTATTCTTTATTGCAGACAGAAAACAATCTTCTATTTTAGCTGGACAGATTCGTGATGAACTTGGTAAAAGATTAAATTTGATTGATGAAAATAAATTTGAATTCTGTATTATTAACAATTTTCCAATGTATGAATACAATAAAGAGTCAAGATCTTATGACTTTACTCATAATCCATTTAGTATGCCACAAGGTGGCTTAGAAGCCTTGAATAGTGATCATTTAGAAAATGTTTTAGCTTATCAATTTGATTTTGTTTGTAATGGAATAGAAGTTTCTTCAGGTGCTGTTCGCAATCATGATTTAGAAATTATGAAACGTGCGTTTGAACTAGCCGGATATGGTGAGGAGACATTAAAAGAAAAATTTGGCTCTCTTTATACGGCTTTTCATTATGGCGCACCACCTCATGCAGGAATGGCACCTGGAATTGATCGTATCTTAATGCTTATGCGTGATCTTCTAAATATTCGAGAAACTAGTGCTTTTCCGCTTGCTAGTAATGCTCAAGATATGATGATGGGATGCCCAAGTGAAATTAGTGAGCAACAATTAAGAGAAATTCATATAAAAGTGAGATAAATGAAAGCCAGAATCTTGGCTTTTTTACGTTTTTCGACATTTTTATAACATAAAGAAATTGTATAATCAAAATTAGTTTGATACAATGAATTTAGAATAGGAGAAGAGAAATGAAAAATTTTTTAATTATAGTATTAATAATTGGAATAGTAGGCGGTACAGGGTATGCAGTATATTATCAAGTAGATCAATTTAATAAGGAACATAATTCTGCAATTGCTGGAGGAAATAATAAAAATAGTGAAAGCGAAGAGAAGAAAGAAGAATTAGATATAAATAGTGAAGAAGTAAAAAAAATACTAGATATAGTAGATATTAAACCAAATGTGCAACAGGAAAATGTACGTTTACAAGGAATTTTTACAAATTTGGAAGGAGAAAATATAGTTCATCAGTTAGATAATGCGATAAAACAACAAGTTATCCTTTTTTCAGCAATAAAGAATAATACAGTGAAAGAAATAACAGAAGAAGAAAATTCTCTTTGTGCAAATGGTTGTAAGGCAGTACTTGTATCAGATGCGAATAAAATTGCAAAAGATTTTGGAATAAATGATTTAGATTCCATTTATCCACAAGAACTAAAATATAATGGAATGTATTTATCTACATGGAACGGAGAGGCGTTAACATCAACTCTTTCTCATAATTTGGAAGTTATAAATACCGAAAAAACTATCACTTTAATAGATCATATAACAATTTATTATAATGATACCGCCTTAGCAAATGAACAGAGAGAAAATAAAAAGAATAAAACGATTCAATATGAATTTAATAAGCAATCAGATAATACTTATACTTTAAATAAAATAATAGCAAATTAAATAAGAGAGCAAAGTATAGAAAAATGCTCCACTTTTTGATATACTAAAACTAGGTGATATAGCTATGAAGAAAATAATCATAATTAGTATTTTATGTCTTATAATCTGTGGATGTAGTAATCGTAATTCTTATCAAACAATTAATGTGGATACTGCAAAAGCAAAAATAAAAGAAGGAGCATATCTTATAGATGTAAGATCAAGACAAGAGTATATAGAAAATCATATACAAGGAGCAATTAATATTCCAGTGGATGAAATAGAAAATCCAAAGAAAAAAATTATCTCTAAAAATGATGTTGTCATCGTTTATTGTAAAAGTGGTGGAAGAAGTAAACAGGCAGCTGATAAATTAATCAATATGGGATATCAATATGTATATGATTTTGGAGCAATGGAAAACTGGAAATAATTTGAATGACCAAAATAACTAGTAAAAGCTGGTTATTTTTGTTATAATGAATCAAGGTGATTTTATGACACAATTTGGCTCATTAATGATGACTCTTTTAACAGGTTTATTTATGTTAATAGGGCTTATTATTATTCTTTGTACAAGAAACAACAATCGTGTAGTAAACTTTTCTATTAGTATGGCTTTTGGGGTAATTGTAATGCTCGTATTATTAGAATTAATTCCAGAATCCTATGAATTAATAACCAATCAATCGGGACTTCCTATGAATATCATTTTTATGATTATCTTTACATTTATGGGAATTATTCTATTAAAAGTATTAGATCATTTTATTCCTGATCATGAAATGCTAGAAGAAAATCAAAAGGAAGTAGATGATAATTTTCTCCATATTGGAATTGTTTCTAGTATTGCTTTAGTACTTCATAATTTGATTGAAGGAATGGCTATTTATAGTAGTACCAAAACTTCTATGGATATGGGATTTTTAGTAGCAATAGGAGTTGGTCTTCATAATATTCCAATGGGAATGGTGGTTACTTCTACTTTTTATAAAGCTAATAAAAGTATTCATAAAACCGTATTATTAACAACAGCAATTGCTTTATCCACTTTTTTAGGTGGATTCATTATGGTCTTTTTAAATCGTTTTATAACAGATACTTTCCTTGGAATTTTGCTTTGTATTACTCTTGGAATGTTAATCTATATTATATTTTTTGAGTTACTAGAAGAAATGATTCATAACAAAGATAGAAAAATAACAGTAATTGGAATGTTATTTGGTATTATAATATTTTTAATTAGTATGTTTTTAGAATAGTATTATTTTTCATACTGACAAAATCCTTCTTTTCTATTTGACTTTCCATAGGCTTTATTATAAAATATAAATAGAAAGGGATCTAATATAGGTCAATTTGACCATAATTAGATTATACGTGATTGTATGAAAAAGGGATTTACACTAGTAGAACTTTTAGCTGTTCTGGTTTTACTTGGATTAATACTTGGACTCGTTTTTCCAAATGTTGTTGATCAATTTCGGAAAAGGCAAAAAGAAATAGATGACTCAAAACTAAAATTAATTTATAGTGGAGCAAAAAGCTACTGTAAAGAAAGCAATGAGGGATTTCCTTGTACAGTTTCCTTGAGAACGCTTGATTTAGAAAATAAACTTCCTTTTGAATTAGATGAAGATTATGCATCTTATCAATGTATTACAGTAACAAAAGTATCGGATGGGAAATATTCCTATGATTATAGTGAAAAAGGGTGCTAAAACAATTGCAAATCAAAAAAATATATGGTACAATAAAAACACTAGAAGGAAAATATTTGAAAAAACCTACAAGTTTAACGATTGGGAATCTAATTTATAAATGGTGTTGAAGGCTTATTTTAATAAGAATCCTAAAATTTATAATGTGATGCCCACCTGGGAGATCAGGTTTTATCGTTAATATATCCTTCTAGTTTTTGTTTGCGTAAATCTTGTTTTTTTTTTACTAGATTGCTATAATTGATATAGTAGCAGGAGGTTACAAGTATGGCCAAAAAGAAAAAAAGAAAAGAAACAAAAAAAAAGGATACAGGATATCAAGTTGAACTAATTGGCTTGTTATTAATATTAATAGCTATCATTGGATTTATTCCAAATACAGGAATGGTAGGAGGATTTATTAGTGACTTTGCTGTTTTCTTAGTAGGAACTTGGTATAATTTATTGTTAGTAGCTGTAATAGTTGTTGGCATATATATGATGATTAAAAGAGAAAAACCAGATTTTTTTACTTCTAAATTAGTTGGACTCTATATCTTTGCAATCGGAATTTTAATTTTTTCCCATATCAAATATTTAGAGAATACCAAATTAGAAGGTTTCGATATTATTACAGAAACAGTCAATAATTTTATGGCTTCTAAAAATCATGGGAATACAGGTGGAGGAATTATTGGGGCTATATTTTCTTTACTATTTGTAACCCTATTTGATTTAAATGGAACTAAAATAGTCACATGGGCCCTTTTAATTTGTGGGGCTGTTATGTTTACAGGTGTATCGATGTATGATGCTATCAAAGCAATTATCCATAAACTGAAACAATATGGGGTAAGAGAAAAACAAGCTAAAGATGAAAAAGAGATTAAACAAACAGAAGAAGATTATGAGAAAGATGATAAAATTGTAGTTTCCTCAGTTGATGAATTAATTCATATGCCAGTAGAAGATAAAATTATGGTCAATGATGCAACAGGGGAAGTAATAGAAAAAGAAACAGAAAAAGTGGATGAAAATAGCAACTACATATATCCTCCGATTTCATTATTAACAAAACCAAGTAAAAATAAAAACACAGATTCTAAAGAAGTAATTAATCATAACGTAGAAACGTTAGAACAAGTATTTAAAGACTTTAGTTTAGAAGGAAAAGTAGTAGCGATTAATCCAGGACCTGCCGTCACACAATATGAAATGGAAGTAAAGTCGGGGACAAAACTGAGTAAAATTTTAAGTTTGCACAGTGAAATTGCTTTGGCTTTAGCTGCAAAAGATGTTCGGATTCAAGCACCAATTCCAGGTAAATCTACAATTGGAGTAGAAATACCAAATAAAATAACTTCTATGGTTACTGTTCGTGAAATTCTAGAAAGTGTTCCTAAAAGTATGGAAAATTCAAAATTACTTGTAACTTTAGGTAAGAACATTATGGGAAGACCAGTATACTGTGAGGTTAATAAAACTCCCCACCTTTTAGTAGCAGGATCTACAGGAAGTGGTAAATCTGTTTGTATCAATAGTATTATTATATCTATTTTAATGCGTGCAAAACCAGATGAGGTAAAATTGGTATTAGTCGATCCTAAAAAAGTTGAATTATCGATGTACAATGGAGTACCACATTTACTCGCACCAGTAGTAACGGATCCTAAAAAAGCCAATATTGCTCTTAAAAAAATCGTAGTAGAAATGGAAAGAAGATATGACTTATTTAGCGATAGTGGAACTAAAAACATTGCAGGATATAATGCTTATATAGATAAGAAAAATGAAAAACTTTCAGAAGAGGAGAAATTAAAACATTTACCATTTATTGTAGTGATTATTGATGAGCTAGCAGATTTAATGCTAGTAGCTGCAAAAGAGGTGGAAGATTCTATTATGCGAATTACCCAAATGGCAAGAGCAGCAGGAATTCATTTAATAGTTGCAACTCAAAGGCCATCTACTGATGTTATTACAGGAGTAGTAAAAGCAAATATTCCATCTAGAATTGCATTTACAGTTTCTTCTAGTATTGACTCTAGAACCATTTTAGATCAAACAGGAGCTGAAAAGTTACTAGGAAAAGGAGATATGTTATTTCTTCCGCAAGGAGAAAATACCCCTATTAGAGTTCAAGGAACATTCCTTTCTGATGAGGAAATAAAATCAGTAGTAGATCATACTATTGCACAACAGATTGCGAGATATGATGAAACATTGATTATGGATGATGAAGAAATGAAAGCAACAAGTATGGTAGAAGGAACCCCAAAAGAAGATGATTATGAAGAACCATTATATAATGAAATTGTCGAATTTGTAATTACACAAGGAAAAGCCAGTGCTTCTTTATTACAAAGAAGATTTCATTTAGGCTATAATCGAGCCGCTAGAGTAATTGACCTATTGGAAGCCAGAGGAATCATAGGACCAAATAATGGATCAAAACCAAGAGAAGTCCTTGTAAAATTAGAAAAAAATGAAGAAGAGGAATAAAATTCTTCTTTTTTTTAAAAAAAATGAAAAAAAAGTATCAAAAAGTGTAAAATTGTGTTATACTGTATATGATATTTAATGTAGGGGACTACATAACAGGGGTAAAAGAATAAAAAGGAGAGGTTTTAAGATGATGGAAAATATGGAAAATGTGAACTCTGAAGATCAAAATATAGAAAATATGGAATCAGAAAACGAACCATTAGAAGATGATTTTTACTATGAAAATGGTGATGAATTGGATTTGGATAGTATTCAAGAAATTGATCCTATTGAAATCCCTAATATGTCTTTTTCAAATAATGCACAAGAAGATGAAGGAGAAACACCACAAATTTTTGAAAATGTTCCAAATCAAGAAGAGCAGGTTGAAACAACAGGTTTTGATATGCCACAATTCTCAACTCATGATATGGATCAAATTGTAGAGGAACTAGATCGTTCGGAAATGACTGAAGATGACGACCGCGAATATAGTGGGGCTAGTTTTGATGATATGTTTGATAGTTTATATAATGACGTTGAAGGAGCTAATCATTTTATTAGTAATCTAATTGATCAAAAGAAAAATGTAAGTGAAAATGAAACAGAACTTGCTGAGATGCGCGAAAAATTAGAACAAGAGAAGGCAGATTTTGCAAAACAAATGGAAACTCAGAAAGAAAATATTCGCATGGAAAAAATAAAATGTGATGAATACATCAAAACACAAAAAATTCGTTTACAAAATGAAGAATCGCAATTCAATGCCGATGTTGAGGCAACTAGAACAGAACTTAATTTAGGAGAGCAAAGTCTGAAAATAGCAGGTGAAAAATTAGATACTGAAAAATCCCAATTTGAAAAATATAAAGAACTAGAGGAAGAAAAATTAAGAAACGACCGTATAAAACTACAATCAGAAATGGAACAATTCGAAAAATATAAGGCATTAGAAGAAGAAAAAATTAAAGAAGAAAATATCACATTAAATTCTTCTAGGGAACAATTTGATAAAGAAAGAGAAAATGCTTTAGAAAAAATTGAAACAGGAAAAAAAGAATTAGAAACTGAAAAAGAACAATTCGCTCGTTATAAAGAAGTAGAAGAGAAAAAATTAGAACATGAAAGTAAAAATCTATCACAAAGTTGCGCCAGATTTAAAGAATTAGTAGCTCAATTTAATTCAGGATTCCAAAAATTACCAGACGATAATCAATAAGAGGTCTTATCTTGAAAGATAAAGAACTAGAAAAAGAAATAAAGTTAGATACAAGTTTTGATTTGTTAAAAACAGATGGTTTTGACTTGTCTTCTATTGGAATAAAAAGAAAACAAGAAGAGGATGATCAAGAACAAGAAGAAACACCTATAGAAGAAGCATCTGCAGAAGAAAAAGGGAAAGAAACAGAAGAGATTCAGGTTAAATCAGACGAAAAACAAGCAGAACTAAAAGATATTAAAGATATTTTTGAAATTGCCAACAACAATGTTCGAGAAGCAACGAATATCTTTAATAAGAATATCGATTTAAAGAATAAGTTGGATGAAGAATTAAAAGAAATAAAGAAATTGAGAATAGAACACGAAAAAAGGGTTCAAGAAGAGAAAGAAAAAATTGCTTCTTACAGGGAAGAAGTATTTGAAAGTTTAAGAGAAAAAAAATTAGAGATTGAAAAGCAATTAGAATATTTAAAGAAATCAAAATCTAGATTTTCAGATGAAAAAAAACAATTTGAAGAAGAGAAACAAATAACCCTTTCAGAATTAGAAAGCCAAAAAGAAGATATCCATGATCAGAAATTGGAAATTAAAAAACAAATCAAAAGTATAGAGGAACAAAAAGATCAATTGGATAAAGAAAAAACACAATTAGAATTGGACCGTTTAAAATACGAATCAGATAAAGAAGAGTTGACCACTAACCTTGTGAAATTTAATGAATTAGTTGGAAATTTTAGTGTGGGAATTGATAAATTTAACAAATACGAAGATTAATTTCTTCGTTTTTATTATATTGACTTTTTGGATCATAAGTGTTATGATGACTACAGACACAACAAGGTGTTTTTTATTTGAACAAAACATATAATGAAAAGAAGGTGGAATATGAAAAAAATAGCGAAGTTTTTAGTAGGAGTAAAAAAGGAAATGAAGAAGGTGAAATGGCCTAATAAAAAAGAGATGATTACATATTCAATTGCAACAATTTCATTTGTTTTAATATTTGGTGTTTTCTTTACGGGATTAGATTTAATACTATCAGGAATTAAAACAATTATAAAATAATGGATGGTGATAAAATGGAAAAAGAATGGTATGTAGTAAACACTTATTCAGGACATGAGAACAAAGTAAAGGAAAAACTAGAAATGCGTGCAAATTCTATGGGAATGGAGGACTATATATATAGGGTAGTTGTACCAGAACAAATAGAAATAGATGAAAAAGGAAAAGAGAAAAATAAGAAAATGTTCCCAGGATATATTCTAGTAGAAATGATTATGACTGATGAAGCATGGTTTATTGTTAGAAATACGCCAGGAGTAACTGGATTTATAGGATCGTCTGGAAAGGGAGCAAAGCCGTTCCCATTAACACCACAGGAAGTTGATAAAATTTTAGGAAGTATGGGAATGAGCCGTCTGGAAATAGGAAACACATTGAATGTTGGAGATACTGTTAAAGTAACAAACGGCCCATTTGCTAGTATGTATGGAAAAGTAACAACTATTAATATGGAAACACAACAATTAGAAGTAGCACTTGATTTATTTGGCCAGGAAACAATCGTTGAACTTAATTTAACAGAAATTGAAAGAGCATAATTTGTAGTAGGGGGATATATATGAAAAAGAAAAAAGTAGAAGAATTTTTTGTACAAGTACAAGATAAGTTATTTCGTAAATTGAATATAAATACAGAAGCACATTTATTTTTAATGATAATAGAAAATGCAATTTATTTGAATAATAACCCAGAAAATTTAAAATTAATTATAGAATATGGAGAAAAACTGGATGAAGTTTATCAAAAATCTTTAATTGAAAAAGAAAATCAAACAAGAAGTTGTTTAAGAAAAAAATTGATAAAAAAATATAGTATTTTAAAGTTTTTTATAAAGAATAGGGAAAATATAGAAAAAGCATGCAATAGTATGATGCCTTCTTTGATAGACGAGTCTTGCACTATTGACTTTGATATGAAAATTTTAAATGAAGAAACAGATCAACCGATTAAATTAACAAATGAAAATAAAAAGTTTTTATTAGAATTATTTCAAAATAGCCCAATAAGGGAATTGTTTAGCGATAGTGAATGGAAGATTGCTAAAAATGCCCCATCTAAAATCTTGGTGTGCAAAACAAAAAGAAAAAGATAAACATATTTACAAAGAAGTAAAAATATGATATTATTAAATAGCTGTATTTTATGAATATAGTTTATAAAGTGGGAGCAGCGGATGCATTAGAACCACTCGCGAAAAAAATATAGGAGGTGTTTTTCGTGGCAAAACAAGTTTCAAAAATAATTAAATTACAAGTACCTGCTGGAAAAGCAACACCAGCGCCACCAGTTGGAACTGTGTTAGGACCTGCAGGAATTAATTTACAAGAATTCTGTACTAAATATAATGATGCAACAAGAGATAAAATGGGAGATATTTTACCAGTTGAAATTTCTGTATATGAAGATAGAAGTTTTGACTTTGTAATTAAAACTCCACCAACACCATTTTTAATCAAAAAGGTTACAGGAATCAAAAAAGGAGCTGCACAAGGAGCAAACGATACTGTTGCAACCTTAACCCAGGCTCAATTAAAAGAAATCGCAGAAATCAAATTGCCAGACTTAAATGCATATACAGTTGAAGATGCTATGAAAATTGTAGCAGGAACAGCTCGTAATATGGGTGTAAAAGTTGAAGGCGATGAATAATATAGTATAAACATATAGGTAATAACCTATGTGGGAGGACAATCCGCGTGTACCACATAAGGAGGTAAAATATGAAAAAAGGTAAAAAATACGTAGAAGCTGCTAAATTAATAGATAAGACAAAGTTATATACAAAAGAAGAAGCAGTGAAGTTAGTAAAAGAAACAACAACTGTTAATTTTGATGCATCAGTAGAACTTGCGTTAAGATTAAACTTAGATACTAAAAAAGCAGACCAACAATTAAGAGGAGCACTTGTTTTACCAAATGGAACGGGAAAAACAAAAAAGGTATTAGTAATTGCTAGAGGTGCTCAAGCTGATGCTGCTAAAGAAGCAGGAGCTGATTATGTTGGAGATACTGATATGTTAGAGAAAATTGAAAAGGAAAATTGGTTTGAATTTGATACTATGATTGCAACACCAGATATGATGCCACAATTAGGTAAAATTGGTAGAATCCTTGGACCAAAAGGCTTAATGCCAAATCCAAAAACAGGAACTGTTACAATGGATGTTAAAACTGCTGTAGAAGATGTGAAAAAAGGACGTATTGAATATCGTACAGATAGTTATGGTAATGTTCATATCATTATTGGGAAAGTATCTTTTGATGATCAAAAATTAATAGAAAACTTAGATGCTTTTATTACATTAATTCAAAAAACAAAGCCAGCTGTTGTAAAGGGGAAATACATCTTAAATGTATCTATATCTTCAACAATGGGACCAGGTATTAAAATTGATACAAATAGTTTTGACAACTAAAAAAAAATATGATAAAATGAATTTGTTTGTGAATATTGTACCGTAGACAGTAGGTGTAGAAATACTTAATTTCCTACCGAGGAACTTGAAATATATTTCAGTTTTTGGGCTCTTACGGTTGTAGGGGCTTTTTGTACGGGAAAATGAATGGAGGTGCGAAATGGCAAATCAAAAAATTATTGAGCAAAAAAAACAAGTAGTAGAGGAAATTGCAAATAAAATGAAAGAGTCTGCTTCTTATATTTTTTTTGAATATCGTGGCTTAACTGTTCCAGAAACAAACGAGCTAAGAAAAAAATTAAGAGAAAGTGAATCGGAATTTAAAATTTATAAAAATACTCTATCAAAAAGAGCACTAGAAAGTTTGAATATTGATCTTTCAGACCAACTAAATGGGCCTAAAGCGATTGCTTTTGGAAAAGATGCAATTGCTCCAATTAAAACTTTAAGTGAGTTCGCAAAGGAACATAACCAATTAGAAATTAAAGTTGGTGTAATTGATGGAGAAATAACAGATATAGAGACTTTAAACAAATTAGCAACTATCCCATCACGAGAAGGACTTCTTACAATGCTTGCTGGAGGGCTTATGGGTGTTGTTAAAGACTTATCAATTTGTTTAGATTTATATAGTCAAGATTTAGAAAATAAATAAAAAAGAGGAGGAAAAGAAAATGGCTAAATTTACAAAAGACGAATTTATTAGTGGATTAAAAGAAATGACAATTCTTGAAGTAAAAGAATTAGTAGATGCAATGAAAGAGGAATTTGGTGTAGATCCAAGTGCTGTAGCCGCAGCTGCGCCAGTAGCAGGAGCAGCTGTTGAGGAGGGGCCAAGTACAGTAAATGTTACATTAACTGCAGCTGGTGCTAATAAAATCGCTGTTATTAAATTAGTAAGAGAAATTACTGGTTTAGGATTAAAAGAAGCAAAAGAAATTGCTGATAACGGTGGAGTAGTAAAAGAGAATGTATCTACAGATGAAGCTAATGAAATGAAAGCAAAATTTGAAGAAGCAGGAGCTTCTATCGAATTAAAATAGTAAGATAATAACGCTTTGAGCCTGTACTAAAATAGTATAGGCTTTCAGTGTTTATAAAAGGATGACAAATATGGCACATTATTTTGAAAACGATAATTCCTTAAAAAGTAAAGAACGACAAATAAAAATAATGATTCAAAATCAAACTTTTACATTTATTACTGATTATGGTGTTTTTTCTAAAAGTGGTTTAGACTTTGGGACAAGAACTTTATTAGAAACATTACCACTTGAAAGAATAAAAGGAAATGTTCTTGATTTTGGATGCGGATATGGTCCAATTGGTATTTATATTGCCAAAAATACTTCAGCTAAGGTTCATATGATTGATATCAATAAAAGAAGTTTAAAATTGGCAAAAAGGAATGTTGATTTGAATCATGTGAACGTTAAAATATACGAAAGTAATATTTACGATCAAGTAGAGGAAAAATTTGATTATATTATTTCCAATCCTCCAATTCGTGTAGGGAAAAATATTCTATATAATATTTTAGTTGGTGCGAAGGAATATCTTAAACAAAATGGAGAACTTTGGATTGTTATTAATAAAAATCAGGGGGCTAAAACTGTTTTTCAAGAATTAAGCAAAATCTATCAAACAGAAATTGTAAAAAAATATAAAGGATTTTTTATAATTTGTGCAGTAAATAATTGACATTTGACAAAATGTAGCTTATAATTATAAATTGACACACGTATACTTATTTTTAAGTGTATGATAAAAAAATATAGCATATAGGGGTGAAATAGTGGCTTATATAACAAAAAAATTTGGGGACCATCGTGAAAGAAGAAGTTATGCAAAAACAAAAAATGCAATTGAGCTTGAAAATTTATTAGAAATTCAGAAAAAATCATACAATTGGTTTATTGATGAAGGGATTAAAGAAGTATTTGAAGACATTTTTCCAGTAGAAAGTTTTACTGGAAATTTAATGTTGGAATTTGGAGAGTATTCATTTGATGAGGCTAGATATTCTATTAAAGGATGTAAAGAAAGATATGCAACTTATGCAGCACCATTAAAAGTGGATGCTAGACTTTTCAATCAAGAAACAGGAGAAGTAAAAGAACAAAGTATTTACTTAGGGGATATGCCAATTATGACGGAAGGTGGAACCTTCATCATCAATGGAGCAGAACGTGTTATTGTATCACAATTAGTTCGTTCTCCTTCAGTATACTTTGGACGCGAAATTGATAAAAATGGACGTTTAGTAATTACATCACAAATTATACCAAACCATGGGACATGGTTAGAATATGAGCTAGATGCTAGGGATGTTATCTATGTTCGTATTGATAGAACAAGAAAAGTACCAATTACCACTTTACTTCGTGCAATTGGTTTGTCTAGTGATGATGATATTGTAAGTTTATTTGGTGAGAATGATTATATTGAACGAACAATTGTAAAAGATGCAAATAAGAATACAGATGAGGCGTTAATTGATATTCATTCTAAATTAAGACCTGGAGAACCATCTACTTTAGATAGTGCAAAAAATCAATTAATTACTCGTTTCTTTGATGCTTATCGTTATGATTTAGCACGTGTTGGACGTTATAAGTTTAATCGTAAATTGAATGTAGTAAATCGTTTGTTTGGATGTAAATTAGCAGAAACAATTAAAGTAGGAAAAGAAGTCATTGTTGAAGAAGGAACAATGATCACAAAGGAAATCCTAGAACAACTACAACCAATACTAGAAAATGGATATGGATTACAAGAAGTACTTATTAATAATGAATTAGATTCTTATAATAAAGTACAAATTATCAAAGTATATTCGAATACAAATCCTGATAAAATTGTTAAAATCATTGGAAATGATCCAACAATTGATATCAAACGCTTAACTATTTCAGATGTATATGCATCCGTATCTTATTATTTGAATTTATTAGATGGAATTGGGGAATTTGACGAAATCGATCACTTATCTAATCGTCGTGTTCGTCAAGTTGGAGAACTATTACAAAATCAATTTAGAATTGGAATTTCAAGAATTGAAAGAGTTATTCGTGATCGTATGAGTACACAAGAGATTACAGAAGTAACACCAAAGTCTTTGATTAACATTCGCCCACTTACAGCCGCTATTAAAGAATTCTTTGGAAGTAGTCAATTATCACAATTCATGGATCAAACCAATCCAGTAGCTGAACTCACCAATAAGAGAAGACTTTCTTCTTTAGGGCCAGGTGGTTTATCTAGAGATAGAGCAGGGATGGAGGTACGTGATGTTAACCCATCTCATTATGGAAGACTATGTCCAATCGAATCCCCAGAAGGTCCAAATATCGGATTAATTACTTCTCTTGCAAGTTATGCAAGAGTCAATGAATATGGGTTTATTATGACGCCATATCGTAAAGTAAAAGATCGTATGTTAACAGACGAGATTAAATACATGACTGCTGATGAGGAATTAGGATATTACATTTCACAGGCAACAGTAGAAGTAGATGATCAAAATCGAATCGTAGAAGATCGAGTACCTGTTCGTTATCGTAGTGATAATATTATTGTAGAAACAGAAAAAGTAGATTATATTGACGTTTCACCACAACAAGTTGTATCTATCACAACACAAGGAATTCCATTTTTGGAACATGATGATGGAAAACGTGCCCTAATGGGAGCTAATATGCAACGTCAGGCCATCCCGTTATTAAAAACAGAAGCCCCACTTGTAGGAACAGGTGTAGAAGCAATTGCAGCAAGAGACTCTGGAGCTGTTATTATTGCCAAAGCTGACGGAATTGTAGATTATGCAGACGCTAGAAAAATATTAGTCAAAACAGTTGGTGGTATGGATACTTATTACTTAAATGGATATGAAAGAAGTAATAACGGAACATGCTATCATCAAATTCCGATTGTCAAAACAGGCGATAAAGTAACAAAAGGAATGGTTATTGCTGACGGGCCAAGTACTGACCAAGGTGAAATGGCCCTTGGAAAGAACGTTACAGTAGCTTTTATGAACTATGATGGTTATAACTATGAGGATGCTATTATCTTAAATGAGAGATTGGTTAAAGATGATGTTTATACCTCTATTCATATTGAGGATTATCAAATTGAATGTCGTGATACAAAACTAGGACCAGAAGAATTTACTCGTGATATTCCAAATGTCAGTGAAGAAGCGCGTAAAAACCTAGATGAAAATGGTATTATCCGTATTGGTACAGAAGTAAAAGATGATGACATTTTAGTTGGAAAAGTTACACCAAAAGGAATGGCAGAACTTACTTCTGAAGAAAAACTATTACACGCTATTTTTGGAGAGAAAACAAGAGAAGTTCGTGATACATCTCTTCGTGTACCACATGGTGGTGGAGGCGTTGTTCATGACATCAAAGTATTTACGAAAGAAGATACAGATGAATTGCCAGCAGGAGTTTCAAAAATCATTCGTGTTTATATCGCTCAAAAACGTAAGATTAGTGTAGGAGATAAAATGGCTGGGCGCCATGGTAATAAAGGTGTTATATCCCTTATTTTACCTGAAGAAGATATGCCATATTTACCAGATGGTAGACCTGTAGATATATTATTAAATCCACTTGGAGTTCCGTCTCGTATGAATATTGGGCAAATTCTAGAAATGCATTTAGGAATGGCAGCTAAAGAGCTTGGTATTTATGTAGCTACTCCTGTATTTGATGGGGCAACTAGAGAAGAAATTATTGATGCTTTAGGAGAAGCTGGTGTAGAACAAGATGGAAAAGTTGTTCTATATGATGGTAGAACAGGAGAAGCATTTGATCATCGTATTAGTGTTGGTGTGATGTATATGATTAAATTACATCACATGGTAGATGATAAATTACATGCAAGATCAACAGGCCCTTATTCATTAGTTACGCAGCAACCACTTGGAGGAAAAGCCCAATTTGGTGGACAAAGATTCGGAGAAATGGAAGTTTGGGCACTTTATGCATATGGAGCTGCTCATGTACTTCAAGAAATGATGACTGTAAAATCTGATGACGTTGTTGGTCGTGTAAAAGTATATGAATCATTAGTAAAAGGAAACCCAATTCCAAAATCTGGTATACCAGAATCCTTTAGGGTATTAATTAAAGAATTTCAGGCATTAGGACTAGATATGACAGTTCTAAATGATGAAGGAGAATTTGTAGATATTCAAGAAGTAGAAGCTGAAGAAGAAGAAGGTTACTTAACAAGTGATGAGTTTGAAAAAGAAGAAGATACCATTGAAGATGTAGAAGAAGTAATTGAAATTACAGAGGAAGATATGGAAGAAGATCAAGAACCAACAGAAGAAGATATTAGAAGTATAGAAGAGCTAGAAGGGGATGAGGATTAATGAATGTAAATAGTATTGAAGGATTAAGAATTTCCATTGCCTCACCCGATAAAATTCGAAGACAATCTCATGGAGAAGTAAAGAAAGCAGAAACTATTAATTATCGTACTTTAAAACCAGAAAGAGATGGACTTTTCTGTGAAAAGATTTTTGGGCCATCGAAAGACTATGAGTGTAGTTGTGGAAAATATAAAAAATTGAGATATAAAAATATCGTTTGTGATAAATGTGGAGTAGAAGTAACTCGCTCTAAAGTTCGTCGTGAACGTATGGGGCATATAGAACTCGCTACCCCTGTATCCCATATTTGGTTTTTCAAAGGAATACCATCTCGTATGGGACTCGTACTAGATATGTCTCCAAGAGAATTAGAAGAAGTATTATACTTTGTATCCTATGTTGTTTTAGATCCAGGCGCAGCTCCTCTAGAGAAAAAACAAACCATTAGTGACAAAGAGTATCGTGCCTATTATGAAAAGTATGGAAATACTTTTAAAGTAGGAATGGGAGCTGAAGCAATCAAAGAATTGCTAAAAGAAGTAGACATTGAAAAAGAAGTAGAAGAAATCAAAAAAGAGATTGAAGAAATCAAAGATACTACTAGCCAAAAACGTATTCGTTTAATTAAACGTTTAGACGTGCTAAATGCTTTCTTAGAATCAGGAAATCGCCCAGAATGGATGATTATGGATGTACTTCCTGTTATTCCACCAGAACTTAGACCAATGATTCAATTAGATGGGGGGAGATTCGCAACAAGTGATTTAAATGATTTATATAGACGTGTAATTAATCGTAATAATCGTTTGAAAAAATTGATTGATTTAGGAGCTCCATCTATTATTATTCAAAATGAAAAGCGTATGCTTCAAGAAGCAGTAGATGCCCTATTTGATAATGGTAGACGTGGAAGAAATATAACAGGAGCAGGAAATCGTCCTTTAAAATCATTATCTAGTATGTTAAAAGGAAAACAAGGACGTTTTCGTCAAAACTTACTTGGTAAACGTGTTGATTATTCAGGACGTTCCGTTATTGTCGTTGGACCAACTCTAAAAATGTATGAATGTGGTATTCCAAAAGAAATGGCATTAGAACTTTTCAAACCTCATGTTATTAATGGACTTGTTTCCAAAGAAATTGCTTCCAATATTAAAGCTGCCAAGAAAATGATAGAAAATCAGGATGAAAGAGTTTGGGATATTGTAGAAGAAAAAATCAAAGAACATCCAGTTATGTTAAACCGTGCCCCAACCCTTCATAGACTTGGAATTCAAGCTTTCGAACCAAAATTAATTGGTGGGCGTGCCATTCGTTTGCATCCATTAGTTTGTGCTGCTTTTAATGCAGATTTTGATGGAGATCAAATGGCAGTCCATGTCCCAATTACTCCAGAAGCGCAAGCAGAAGCTCGTATCTTAATGTTAGGTGCTAATAACATTTTATCTCCTAAAAACGGAGAACCAATTGTTACACCAGGTCAAGATATGATCCTAGGAAATTATTATATTACTATAGAAGAAGCAGGACTTCCAGGTGAGGGAAGAGTATTTAAAGATCAAAACGAAGCTTTAATGGCCTATGAAAGAAGGGAAATTACTCTTCATACGAGAATTGCTATTTTGGTAAAAAATTTCAAATATAAATTATTTACTGAAGAACAAATGGATAAATATTTAGTTACAACTGTTGGTAAAATTATTTTTAATGAAATTTTCCCTGATACCTTCCAATACATTAATGATGGTACAAGTGAAAATATTGAAAAAATTACCCCAAATAAATATTTCTTACCAAAGGGAAGTAATATTAAAGAAGAAATTGCAAAAATGGATCTAGTATCGCCTTTCGCAAAAGGAACACTAACAAAACTAATTGCTCAAATTTATAAACGTTATCAAACAACAGAAACTTCTATTATGCTTGATAAAATGAAAGATTTAGGATTTAAATATTCAACTTTATCAGGAATTTCGATTGGAATAGCAGATATTGTTGAATCAAAAACAAAGAAAGATATCCTAAAAGAATCAAATGAAAAAGTATCTCAAGTGAATAAACAATATAAACGTGGTTTAATTACAGAAGATGAAAGATATAAAAAAGTAGTAGAAACTTGGAATAGTGCCAAAGACAAAATTGCTGAGGAATTAGAAGAAATCATTAAGACAAATAAGGATAACCCAATTTCGATGATGATCGACTCAAAAGCCCGTGGTAATCTTTCTAACTACAATCAAATGGCAGGTATGCGTGGACTTATGATGAAACCTACTGGAGAAGCAGTAGAAATACCAATTACTTCTTCTTTTACAGAAGGAGCTAGCGTATCAGAATTCTTCTTAGCAACCCATGGTGCTCGTAAGGGAGCCGTAGATACTGCCTTAAAAACAGCCGATGCTGGATATTTAACTCGTCGTCTTGTAGATGTCGCACAAGATGTGATTATTAAAGAAGAAGATTGTAATACAGAACAAGGAGTTGTTGTAGAGGCATTTATCAATTCAGATGGAACCGTTGTAGAATCTTTATATGATCGTATTATTGGTCGTTATACTAACAAAAAAGTAATTAATCCAGAAACGAAAGAAGTCTTAGTAGATAGAAATGTTTATATTACAGAACAACTTGCTGAAAAAATTATAAGTGCAGGGATTACAAAGGTTGGAATTCGAACAGTTCTTACTTGTAAATGTGAACAGGGAGTTTGTAAACATTGCTATGGACGTAACTTAGCTACTGGGCATATTGTAGAAATTGGAGAAGCAGTTGGTATTATGGCTGCACAATCTATTGGAGAACCTGGAACACAACTTACAATGCGTACTATCAATTCAGGTGGAGTTGCAGGAGATGATATTACTCAAGGTCTTCCACGTGTTCAAGAATTATTTGAAGCACGTAATCCAAAAGGAAAAGCAACAATTTCTGAAATTAATGGTACTGTTAGTGAAATAGAAGAACAAAATGGTAAATTTGTTATTTCTGTTAAAAATGATGTTGAAACGAAATCCCATACATCAAATTATGGAGCTAAACTTGCTGTTAGTAAGGGAGATGAAGTAGTAGCAGGAGATCGTCTTACTCATGGAGCTATTTCTCCAAAAGAACTTTTAAGTGTAACAGATCCAATTACTGTTCAACAATATATTTTATTAGAAATTCAAAAAGTATATCGTTCACAAGGTGTTGATATATCCGATAAGCACGTTGAGATTATTGCAAAACGTATGATTTCAAGAATTAAAATCATCAATTCTGGAGACTCTTATTTCTTACCTGGAACAATGGTAAATATTAATAAATTTACGGATATTAATACGCAACTTATTTTAGAAGGAAAAAGACCAGCAACAGGAAGACCAGTTTTACTTGGTATTACTAAAGCGTCTCTTGAAACGGATTCATTCTTATCGGCAGCTTCTTTCCAAGAAACAACAAGAATCCTTACAGATGCAGCTATTCATGGTCGTGTAGATCATTTGAATGGTCTCAAAGAAAATGTAATTATTGGAAAATTAATTCCTGCTGGAACGGGTGCAAAAAAATATCGCGATTGTGAATATGACTTAGAGGTAGGTATGGTAAATGAAGAACCATTAGAGGCTTTAGAAGAAGAATTGATGGATTAAAGAATGAAAAATTTCATTCTTTTTTTGACAAATTGTGTATAAAATACTATAATGATGATAGTTGAATGGTGGTAGAAATATGAATAATCGATATATCAATCAAATTGAGGTAGTAACCAATATCTTTACAGTAGAAAACGGAAAAATAAAAGTATTACTATTTCGTAAACAAGAGGACCCTTTCAAAGGATATTGGATGTTACCAAGTAATTTATTAATGACAACTGAAACTATTGAAGAATGCGCAAATGCTACTATATTAGAATTTACTGGCCTTCAAGATATTCATTTTATTCAAAGTTCTGTTTTTAGCGAAATTCATCGCTTACCGGGGGCTAGGATTTTAGCAAACACATTAATTGGAGTAGTAGATATCAAGACAGTAAAACGCATTTTCGGAAATAGGGAAATTGAAGGCACATGGTTTGATATCAATGAAATCCCAAAAATGATTTATGATCATGGAACAATTGTCCTAGATGCTATTTCTCATTTAAAAAAAATTTTACCATATGATTATGAATTAATAAAATTGTTTTATCCAAACGATTTTACTCTTCCAGAATTACAAAGTACGTATGAACATTTATTAAATAAGAAATTAGATCGTCGTAATTTTAGAAAAAAATGGATGAATTTGAATATACTAGAGGATACAATGGATAAAAAAGATCATACAAATGGAAGACCAGCAAAACTTTATCGTTTTAAAGAAAATATAAAGGAGAGTATTGTTAATGAATAATAAAGGTTGGGGAATGTCTACGCTTATTAGTTTTTTAGTTGTCTTTGGAATATTTTTATTAATCGTAACTATGTTGTATAATAAAAACTTTTCACATATAAATGATACAGAAATCGATATTCCAGAAGAAGAATCGGAAGAAAAATTGGTAAATGATAGTGAATATATAGACTTAGAAAATTTATTAAAAGAGTCTGCTAAAGAATATATTACAGGGAAGAAATTAACTGGTCAATATGGAACAATTATTACAGTAACTGAAATTAAAAAAGCTGGTTATCTAGATGATTTTACTGATGTAAGAAATGAAATTACATGTGATGGATATGCTGTATACAATGAAGATGATATAGAGCCTTTTATTCGTTGTGGTGAAAATTATCAAACGCCAGATTATGATGATTCTTTAGAATAAAATACAATGAACTACTTGACTAAAACGCATATATAGAGTAAAATTATATGCGTAGCTTGGAGACATACTCAAGAGGCTGAAGAGGCGCCCCTGCTAAGGGTGTAGGTCGGGTAACTGGCGCGAGGGTTCAAATCCCTCTGTCTCCGCCATTAAGAAATGAACCGTTTATCATAACGGTTTTTTTAATAGATTTTAGGATAGAAATTGAATACCAATCTGTTATTTTTTCATATAATAGATTGAGGTGAAGCATGAAATATAAGACTTCTATCGTGATTTTAACATATAACAACTTAGAATATACAAAAGATTGTATAGAGAGTATTCGAAGGTATACAGAAAAGGGTAGCTATGAACTCATTATTGTAGATAATCATTCTACTGATAATACTAAAGAATGGTTACAAGAACAAAAAGATTTAAAAATTATATGGAATAAAGAGAATTTAGGGTTTCCTGTTGCGTGTAATCAAGCAATTAAAATAGCTAATAGGAATAATGATATATTATTACTAAATAATGATACAATTGTAACAAAAAACTGGTTAACTAATTTAAAAAAATGTCTATATTCTAATAAAAAAATAGGGGCAGTTGGCTCTGTTTGTAACCATGATGAAAATCTGCAAGGGTCTTCATTTACTTATCAAAATTTTGAGGAGATGCAAAGACTAGCAGAAGAAAATAATATTTCAGATCCAACAAGATGGGAGGAGAAAATTTTCTTAATAGGTTTCTGTTTATTAATTAAAAGAAAAGTAATTCATAAAATAAAGAAACTAGATGAAAAGTATTCTCCAGGTTACGTAGAGGACAATGATTTATCATTAAAGATTGTAAAATTAGGATATCAATTAATGCTTTGTCATGATTCCTTTATTCATCATTATTTAGGTTCTTCTTTTCGAAATGATTTAAACAAATTTTATCCGATTTTAAATAAAAATAGAGAATATTTTGAGAAAAAATGGGGATTTTCAACATTTTGTTTCGACGAAATAAAATTTGCATCCAATACTTTAATCGAAGATCCCAAAAAAATATTAGATCTTAGTAGTGGCATTGGTACAAATTTATTAAAGTTAAAATATCATCATCCAAAAGCTATAGTCCACGGATTAGAAAGAAAATATTCAAAATTTAAAATAGCCAAAAAAGTAGGAACAATATATAATGATTTATCAGAGATTCATACAACATATGACTATATTTTAATTGGTAATTTACTAGAAGAAGTAAAAGATCCTATTCTCTTTTTAAAAAAATTAGACAGATATATAAGTAAAGATGGCTATATAGTTGGAGAAATCCATAATATTTCAAATATTAAAACAATTTCACAATTAGTAAATGATCAATATTTTTTTGAAAATCAAAATCGTAGTCATCATTTCACTTTAGCAGATATTTATCAATTATTTTCGGAATTAAATTATCATCATCCAAAGGCATATTCCTGGAGTGATTATCCAACAGAAAATGAGAAAATTTTAATTCAAAAACTAGAAGAAGTGAATAAAAGAGATTACAATGTTTCTTATTATAGCTTTCGTTTTCAAAAAAAAGATTCCTAATAGGGATCTTTAATTATATAACTCATTTTTCAATTGCTCAATATTTTCATTTAATAAACTAATATAATCTTCCTTAGAACTTCGTTGTTGATCTGTTAAATTAGATAAATCATGTAACTCAATAGTAGAAATTCCTGTTTGGTTAATAATTTTCTCTGTTTGTTTGTTTAATTTTTTAGAATTCATAGTAAAAATATATTTTATTTGTCCTGTTTTAATTAATTGAATAACATCATAAATATCTTTTTCTGTTAAATCGTCATTATTCTCTAAACAAATTACTTGAAATCCATATTTTTCTAAGAAGTTAAAGGCACTATTGTCTATAACAATTGTTTTTTTATTGGAATTTTCGTTCATTAATTTTATATTGGCATCAATATTAGAAATATCAATTTTTAATTGTTCATAATTTTCTTCAATTTCCGTTTTTAAATATTGATTTTGAATATATTCTATTAATCCATTTTTAATGTTTAAACTCATCATTAAGAAATTAGACGGATCTAACCATAACTCTTCTATATGATGATTGTACTCCATAGTAGCAGTCGTATCAATAATCATTAAATCTTTATTATAATTAAACATAGAAGAAACATAATCTTTCTCATCACTAAGTCCATTAAAAACAAACATATCAGCTTTACTATAATCTTTGATTTGTTTATTGGTTAATCGATATTGGTTGATATCAACTCCATCTGGATAAATACTATGAACAGTACTATGTTTGCCATATAAGGTAGTAACAATATATTCGATAGGATAAGAGCTTGTATAAATATTAATATCTTCCAAATTATCTCGTTTAAAACAGCCTGTTGTTAATAAAATCATTCCAATGGTTAGTAGTATTAATGTTTTTTTCATATTATCTTCCTTTCTTCTCGGGAACTAAATCAATTCCTTTACTTCCTAATGGATTACATTTCAAAACTCTTTTGATTGTTAGAATCAATCCTTTTAGACTTCCGTATTTTGAAATTGCCTCTATTGCATAATTAGAACAAGTTGGAATATGGCGACAAGACTCATGAAATCTACCAGGAATTTTTTGATAAATCTTTATAGCTTGTATCAATATCTTTTTCATAATAAAATCATTATACTAAAAAAATAGGAATTTGTAAAATTTGATAAAATGTAGGAATAGTATGATATAATGAGAATAATGATGAATATGGAGGAAGAGATATGAATCGTATTGGTTATAAATTGTTAAATCGATTAAATGATAAAGTAAAGTATATAGAACCAGTAAATGAAGATGATTTAGAACTGTTATATCAACAATATATGACAAATAAAAACTATATAGAAAATCAAGAAGGATGGAAAATAGAGATGGAACTTTCAAAACAAGATTTCCTTAAAATGTTTCAGATCATTTATGATATATTGAAATTCTATATATCAAAACAAGAATTTACTTATATTATTAATGATTATTTATACATGTTGATGATGGATCATATACATGGTGAAAAAATAGATTTGTATTGGTGTATTTATCACATTTATTATCTATCAATTGCAGGAAGATTCCTGACCAAATATGAGCAATATAAAGATTGCCTTTCTTTTTTACAACAACAATTAATGAAACAGTTTGATATCAAAGAGAAAATAACAGATAAAATGAAACGAAAAATTTTTATAAAGACATTAAGAACTTAATTTACGATTTATATGATACATGTTATAATAAAAAAGGTGATACAATGAAAATATTAAAACAACTAAAAATAAATCCAAATGATATGAAAGTATATGAAACAGCTTTTACTCATACATCTTATGCAAATGAAAATCATGTGGTTAGTTATGAGAGATTAGAATACTTAGGAGATGCCGTTTTAGAGCTTGTAATGAGCGATTATTTATATAAAAATACAGAATATGATGAAGGAAAAATGACAAAGTTAAGAGCCCATTATGTATGTGAAGATGCTTTATATGAATATTCCTTAAAACTGGGTTTAAATGAATATTTAAAACTTGGCCATGGAGAAGAAAGTAGCGGTGGAAAGTATCGAAAAGCAATTGTTTCAGATATCTATGAAGCTTTTATTGGTGCTATCTATTTGGATCAAGGCTTTGAAAAAGCCAAAGATTTTATTTATTCTTCTGCCATTCCTTTCGTTGAAAATAAGGCTTTATCTTTTATTAAAGATTATAAATCAGAACTACAGGAGCTTGTCCAAACAGATCAAAGAACAATTGAATATGTGATGATTAGTGAAGAAGGACCTGCCCACCATAAAACTTTTAAAACAGTCGTTAAAATAGATGATATTATTTATGGGGAAGGAATTGCACACAGTAAAAAAGAGTCTGAACAAAAAGCTGCAAAAAATGCATTAGAAAAGAGTGTTGGAAAAATCAGCGAAAGCTGATTTTTTTAAAGGAGAATAAAGATATGTTAAAGGAACGAAGTTTTGAATTTTATTGCAAATCCAATCATAAATTAGAATTGTTAAAACTATTTGATTTAAATAAAAACAAAGAAAGACCTAATCAAGTATATTATTCTGGAACCAAAAAATATTTTTTTAAATGTCCTATTTGTCATATAGAATGGACTGGAAAAATGAATAAAATGAACCGCTTATCTAAAGCAGAATATAATGTCATAAAAAAACGAAAGGAGATTACTTATTGTCCTTATTGCAAAGGAACTCGAGTTTCAAAATATTACAATTTAGTTACAGAATACCCAGAAATACTAGATTATTGGGACGTTACTAAAAATAAGATAGATCCTACAACCCTTTTTCCAAAAACACATATAGAGTTTTACCTCAAATGTAAACATAAAGATTGTGATTATCAATCAGAAACCACAAAAAAGGTTAGAGATTTTATAAGGGATATGAATCATTATCAATGGCTTGTGTACGCGAAATGACACGACAATTAAAAATAGCTGATTTGCTTTATTTTAAAGGGAAGACAAAGAATAATCATATAATATTAGAAACAGATAAAAATAGTAAAAATGAATATGATTTTAATATAATGGTATCAATTATAAAATAAATATAATATGTCCTCAATGATACTAAAATTCAAGAATAATAAAGTAATTAATATAATTAAAATTAAGTTTTGAGATTAGTGTATGAGGTATGCAATAAAAAGCATATCTTTTATATATAAATTATAGCAGGTGTGGTTATTATTTAAAAAATATGATAAAATGTTTTTATAAAAATTCTATTAAAAAAGGAGTCAATAAATGAAAATATATATAGTAAGACATGGTGAAGTACCTCATAATGCATTGAAACAATATAATACAAAAGATGAAGATTTAACTGAACTTGGAATAAGTCAAGCAGAAGAACTAAGAGACAAAATTAAAGATATAAGCTTTGATATTATAATTTCTTCACCTTTAATTAGAGCAAAACACACAGCTAATATTATTAATGCTAATAATAATGAAATTATTATTGATGATAGAATTCAAGAAAGAAGTTGTGGAGATTTAAGTGGTAAACCTCTTGAAGTAACTAATCGTGATGAATATTGGAATTATAATACAACAATTCAATATGGAACTTCTGAAAATATAAAAAACTTTTTTGATAGAATATACAATTTTTTAGATGAACTTAAAACTCAAAATTATAAAAGTGTTTTAATCGTTGCACATAGTGGTGTTTCAAAAGCTTTTAGTGCATATTTTGATGGTATTAGTGATGGTTGGTTTTTAAATCGTGGATTAAAGAATTGTGAGATAAAAGAATACAAATTGTAATATAAAATGAAAGTGAGATGATGTTAATGAAATTAATATGTAAAATAACAGATGAAGATTTAGGCGAAAATATGAGTGAAATGAATGAGCCTAGAATGAGATATGGTGCAAGAGGAATCGTTATAAGAAATGATGGGAAAATTGCAATATTTAATAAAAGCAACAAAAATGAATATAAATTGCCAGGTGGTGGTATGGAAGATGATGAAGAACCAGACGACGCTTTTAAAAGAGAGGTATTAGAAGAAACCGGTTGTATTGTCGATATTGTTGATGAATTAGGAACAACAGAAGAATATAAAAGTAAAGATAATTTTAAACAAATATCATATGTATTTGTGGGAAAAGTTAAAGAAGATACTAAAAAATTAAATATTACAAAAAAAGAAAAAGACGAGGGAGCTATTATTATTTGGGAAACACCTAAAAAAGCATTAGAATTAATAACTAATTGCTATAATAATCTTATTGCATCTTCTTATGACTCTGTTTATTTTACAAAGTTTGTAGTGTTAAGAGATAGAAAAATTTTAGAATATTATTTAAAGGAGAATGATAATGAGTAATTTAGATTTTATGAGTAAATTTAAACCTGATACTAGATGTATTAAAGAGTTTAAATATTGGATTGTTTGTATTAGAGGAAAACAGGCAACATTAGGAGACGCAGTTATTCTTTTAAAAAGAGAAACACCATCTGTAGCTGATATGCTACCTGAAGAAGGAGCTGAATTTCCTGAGGTTATTAAATGGTATGAGAATGTCTGTACTGAAAAATTTGGAGCAGTTAGATTTAATTATATTATAATGATGATGAAAGATTATTTTGTCCATTACCATGCATTCCCAAGATACGATAAAGATATTAACTTATTTGATATGGATTGGAAAGACAATGATTGGCCTGGTGCTATTAACTTTAAAGGTGGAGATGTACTTGAAGAAGAAAAATTAGAAGAAATTAAAAATTATATGAGCAAATAAATAATTAAATAAAAACAGAATTATTGGATCATGATATTATCATACCAATAGTTCTGTTTTATTATTTATACTTGTATTTATCGACTTTGTTTAAAAATCTCTCATATTTGTTAATATTCCAAATAGATGGATTTTCTTTAATCTTGTCTTTATAGTCCTCACATTTATCACGAAAAATATATAAAATATCTTCTCCTGAATATTTATATTCCAAATTTTTATCTATTCTTCTTCTTTTGCTACTTAAAGAATGTAATCTTTGTTCTTTTGCGTATTGGCAATCCATACCTTTATATTTTTCAGAAGATGGACAATCATTTTTACAAAATATATTTTTATAAGTATCTGTAATAAAAAATCTATCGCAATATCTACAGACATTAACTTTATATTCATTTTCAAATAAATAATGTAATAAAGAATAAACAATTTCTGATACAGAATTACAATTATAAATATAATTTTTATTATCTTTAAAATCACAGTTTAAATGAATATCAAAATCTATACCAATATTTTCTAAATCCTTAACATTAAAATAAGGATTATTTTTTATTGCATTTTTAATAGCTTCTACAAAAATAAAATATGACTCTCCACGTTTAATTTTTAAATTCATTCCAAAAGCATTTTCAAAGTCCTGTTTAACAATAACGTCTTCATTATATTTATATATACTTAAATTTTTCAAAGCATATAAAACATCAAATGTAGTTTCTTTTTCTTTTAAAGTTTCATTATTAAATACATAAATAGTTCCTATAAGTCTTTTATCTTTATAAGTTACTGATATTCTATATGAATTATTATATATATTTTTAATTTTATAGTTCATAAATCCCCCTTTTAAATTTGCCGACTTTAATTTCAAAATAGTTAAAAAATGTCCAGTGCTTAATTTTATATAAGCAATTATAATTAAAGTGTAATTTTTGATTGGCCATTTATTAATTACAAAACAAGAAATTTAATATTTGTAGTATATCACTTATGTTGATTTAAAGCAATGTCTTGGTTGCATAGATATATTTTGTATATATTGCTAGAAAGGAAAAAGTTATGAATATAGATGCAAGATTAGAAGAAAGAACTAGCAAAGAGGGAAATCCATACTTCTGCATTGTGATTAAACTAACAGAGAATGCTGAAAAGATAGTGTTCTTAAATAGTGTGGAACTTGAATTATTAAGATTAACTCATGGCAATAATAGTCAAAAGATTAAAATGTCAAGCCAAAATTCTTAATGCTAAAACTGATAATAGTTATGCAAGCTGGCGTGGTCGTAAGACCATCGCCATGCTTGTAAGCTAAAGTCAGTATTACCTTTAGCTTAAAGATTTTGTGCGTGCGTTAATTAATTTTAAGGAGATGGTAGTTATAGATAGTAAAGAAATAGAAATAGAATTAAATGAAATTCAAGATAAATCTAAAGGAAAAACAAAAGATGTTTGTACTCGTATGTGGCATGTCGTAATTGCCAATCCAAAGGACAAAAATTTGGAACATGAGAGAATAAAAGAAATATGTTCAAAATCTAAAAATAAAGTTGAGTTTGGAGCAATGGTTGATGAAATCGCACCAACTACAGGACTATATCATACGCACCTTGTACTGATTTTTAAGAATCCAATTCGTAGAAGTACACTATGTGGTAAGAAATGGTTTCAAAATTCCCACTGTGAAAATATTCGTTCAACTTTGCAAGATAATTTAGATTATTTACTTAAAGTTAATCGTCATGCAGATAAAAAATTTTGTCAAGTTGATGGAACATACGAAGAAATAGGGGTGAAACCTGCTATAAAAGTAAAACAGGAAAAAGAAAAATTAACAGATATTATTTTAAAGTATGTTGAAGATGGTATGAGTACAGCAGATATGATAAAAGCAGATAGTCGTCTTATAAATAAAATCAGAGAAATAGAACTTACTAGGCAACTTTTAATATCTAAAAAATGTATGATTGAGGAAAGGAAAATTTGTGTTATTTATTTACAAGGAAAACCGGCAACAGGTAAAACGACATTTGTATATAAACATCACAATCCTGAAACTATTTGTCGTATAACTAATTATAGTCGTACTAGAGGAATATTATTTGATAATTTTGAAAGTGGTAAACATGATGTGCTAGTATTTGAAGATTGGTCATCAGAGTTTGCTAGGGTACAAGATATGCTTGGGTGGTTAGATAAATGGGGTACAATGCTTCCAAGCAGATATGCAGATAAGTGTGCTACATACCATATAGTATATATAATTTCTAATATTCCTTATGAAAATCAATATTCAGAATTGAAATATACTAACATGGATTTATATATGGCTTGGGACAGACGTGTAGACGTGATATTAAATTTTAGAAAAAAATCTGATGGTTCTGTAGAAATTATAGAACAAAGAAATAGAAAAAAAGAAAAGGAGAATAATCATGAATAATAATATAAATATAAATCAAGTAAAAGAAGAAAAAGTAAAAAAAGCTACTACTTGGAAACAAGATGTAGAAATAGCAGGTAATCAATTACTGTATCCATGGAAAGATATAACAGCATTATTAGGAGCAATATCTATTCCATACATAGATAAAGGATTTGCTAGTTTATCAGCAATCCAAAGTGCCAATAACATTTATGAAAGCTTTTTAAAAATGTCGGAACTAGAAAATACTCCAATTTTAAAGGGACTTTCAGCAAATGGTATATTAACAGGAATATCATATTTCTTGTTATTATATGGATTATCTAAACCATATACACTTAATGGTAAAGCAGAAGATTGCAGGGATTTAAAAATAACAGATAATCATACAAAAGAAGGAAAAACAATTATTCCAATTAGAGATGTAAAATCATTTAAAAATCCTAGCATTAGAAAATTAATCTGTTATAGTAATGGTGTATTAGTAAAAGATTTTGAAGAAGATGACAAATTAGAAAGATTATCTAAAAAATGGAAAAGATTTGTTATTGATGTAGAGGATTACAAAGAAGATAAATTAATCATCAATTATAAAAAACACAAAAGTAATAAAATGTTATTTTGGAAAAATGAGTATTTATTGAAAGATGATTTTAAAATCATCTTAGGTGTTAATGATAAAGGAGAAAATAAAATCCTAGACCTCAATATCATACCTCATATAACTATTAGTTCAGCTAGTGGTGGTGGGAAAACAACCTTATTTAAAAGTATATTTATGCAGAGTTATTTAAAGGGAGCAAAAATTATAATTGCAGATTTTAAAGGTGGATTAGACTTTAATAAAGGTTGGGAAAGATTAGATAAAGAAAGATGTAAAATTATTACTGATGTAAAGACTTTATGGGATTATGTTTTTTATGACCTACCAGATATTGCAACAGAAAGAAAAGCATTATTAAATCGTTATAATTGTGAAAGTGCTAAAGAATATAATGAGAAAATAGATAAAGGAGAAATAGTTGGAGAAAAAATACAAAGGTTAGTAATTGGGTTAGATGAGGCAGCACAAGTATTTATTAAATCTAAAAATAAAAATGAAGAAGAAATGTTACAACAGATAAGAGAAAAACTAGAAACTATTTCTTCTCTATATAGAGCAATAAATATTAATTTAGTAATCTCCACGCAAGTTCCTAGCTCATCTGTATTGACAGAGTCCATTCGTCATAATGCTACATTAAGGATTTGTGGACGAGCTAATAAAATATTAAGTCAGGTGGCTATTGAAAAAGATATTGCGTCAACTATATCAGCAAATGATAGAGGACGTTTTGCAACAAATGAAGATAAAGATTGTTTCTTTCAGGGCTACTTATTCTATGAAAAAGATGTATTTCCTGAATTAAAAGAAAATAAATAAAATTTTCTGTTTGATAAAGCACTATAAAATTATAATTTTCTATTTTGTATTACAAAAATAGAGGAAAGGAAAGGTGTGGGATTAGCTTATAAAATAAATGATGAGGAGATGGTTAAATGAAGAAAAATAAGTTAACACAAATAGAGATTGATAATGTTATTGATAAGACAATAAATCTATCAATTATCTTACGCCTTATGAAACTAAATTTAATCACAGAAAAACAATTTTATGCCATAAAAGAAAAGATAAAATCTTTTTACTGAAATTGTTTTTGATTAAATTATAGTGTATAATGTATGCGAGGACATAAACTATGTTCAATATATAAAATATAAGAAAGAGAGGTAAAATGGCACAGGTTGAGATTATAAAAGCTAATCTCAAAACTGAAAAACAAGAAAACGTTAAAAGTAATACAAAAAAAGTTTGTGCTTATTGTCGTGTTAGTACAGATAGTGAGGAACAACAAACAAGTTATAATTCACAAATAAAACATTATTCAGCTCAAATAAAATCTAATCCAAATTGGGAGTTTGTAGGAATATATGCAGATGAGGGTATTTCAGGGACACAAGTTAAAAATAGAACAGAGTTCCAAAGAATGTTAAATGACGCATTAGATGGTAAAATTGATATTATAATTGCAAAATCAATATCAAGATTTGCTAGAAATACAATAGATACCTTAAAATATGCAAGACTATTACGCGACCATAAAATAGATATATATTTTGAAAAAGAAAATATACATACATTGGATTTAGATAGTGAAATGTTTTTAACTCTTTATAGTGCTTTTGCTCAAGCAGAGAGTGAGTCAACATCAATGAATGTAAAATTAGGATTAAAGGCAATTATGAAACGAGGAGAACCTGTTGGAAATCCAAATTGTTATGGTTATGAATGGGACAAAGATACAAAAACATTTAAAATAAATGAAGAACAAGCAGAAGTAGTAAGAAAAATATTTAATTGGTATGTATCAGGAATTGGTTCTTATACCATAGCAAAGAAACTAAATAACGAAAAAATATTAACACAATGGGGGAATAAATGGTGTCCTAGTTCTGTAAGAAGAATATTAACAAATGAAAAATATGTTGGAGATTTGTTAGGACAAAAAACTTATGTAAGTAATCCATTAACACATAAACATATTATCAATTATGGGGAAAAAGAAAAATACTATGTTAAAGACCATCACGAACCTATTATTACAAGAGATGTTTGGAATAAATCGCAAGAGATATATTCTAAAAGAGGTAATAAATTACAGCCTGATGGGAAACAACATAATGGAAAATTTAGTTTAAGATACCCATATAGTAGTAAAATTGAATGTGGTATATGTGGTGCTAATTTTACAAGAAGAATGAACGAAAAAAGAAAAGATGGAACTCGTAAAGTTTATTGGGTATGTACTAGAAGAATAACATATATAGAAAATTGTAGTAATTCATTATTTATTACAGAAGAAATATTAAATGATATTTTCGTACAAATATATAACACTATAATTGAGAAAAAACATAAGACCAAAGAAAAGTTGTTTAATGCAATAAAAGAAACACTAACTAAAGATGATAGCAAAAGTAAAATTGATAAATTACTTAATGAAAAGGAAACATTAGAAAAAAGACTTTCAAATTTAATTGATATTAAGCTAGATGATTACGAAAATAAAGAGGCATATATCAATAAAGAAAAAGAAATCAATACAGAGTTAAAAAAGATAAAAGAACAAATAACAGAATATGAGCTAATAAATTCTACTAACAAAAATATATCAAAAAGACTTTCACAAATTGAGAAGATATTAGATGAACCTAAAACAATAAAGGAATTTGACAGAGAAATTTTTGATAATTTAGTAGAGAAAATTATCATAGGAGAAAAAGACGAGAATAATATAAATCCAAATACAATAAGATTTATATTAAAAATTGGAACTGAATATAAGTATGAAATTAACGAAAATAAAAACGTGTCATTACGACCTGACAACATGCCCAAAGTGTTCCAATGGAAAAAATTCTAGCGTAAATGAATGGAATAATTTAAAGGTAAAACGTCCAGATCTATTAAAAAGTTGGGATTATGGAAGAAATATAAAAAAACCAGAAGAATTTTTACCATCTAGTAATGATAAAGTTTGGTGGAAATGTTCAAAAAATCATCGTTATTTATGTCGAATTGGGAATAAAACTTTTTTAAATCGTGGTTGTCCAATTTGCTATAATCAACATAAAACTTCCTTTTTAGAACAAGCTATATACTTTTATATTAAAAGGTGTTTTTTTGATGCAATCAATCGAGCAATTGATCAATATACAAAAAAAGAGATTGATATTTTAATCCCAAGTAAAGGAATTGCGATTGAGGTAAACAGTAAATACTTTCATAAAACAAGGGCAAATGATTTGATGGCTAGGGATCGTGAGAAATTATTCAGTTTATCTACATATTATCAAGTATATTCCATTCAGGAATTTGAAAATAAGATGGATCATCCATTAATAAAATATATTAAAATACCCATCTTTATTCACAGTAGGAAAGTATATGAACAGTATAATGATATTATTTATCACTTGTTAAGAGAATTAGAACCAAATTGTACTACTTATCCAAATATCAATATAGAAAGGGATACGATTGATATTTTAAATCAATATATTAAAAATGATGTAGAGGATAGTTTTGAAGATAAATATCCAATCTATTCTAAAGACTGGGATTATAACAAAAATGGAAATTTAACTCCATCCATGTTTAAGTATTCTAATTATGCTTTTAAATTTCATTGGATTTATTCCAATTGTGGAAGGGAGTATCAAATGAGTATGAGTAATCGAATAAAAGTAAAAGAAAAAACTTGTCCTTATTGTGCAATAAAATCTGAAAAAGCAAACTCTAGTAATAGTTTGGGAAGTTTATATCCGCAATTCATTCCTTATTGGCATCCATATTTCAATCAGTATAAAATTACAGAAGTAAGAGCGAAATCAGAGAAAATTGCTATTTTCATGATGCAGGACAAAAGGTGTGTACCTGTTAGAATTTGTAATATTGTGGCCGCTTTTAATAACAATCCTAATATGGATATCGATGAATACTTAAAGGGAGTATTAAAAAGATTACATCATCAAATTAAGAAAAAATAAATAGATAATAAAAATAATTTCTTGTTGAAAAAATATAATATTTTTGTTATACTGAAGTTGAAATTATGACGTAAAATAGGTGGGTTATGGAAAAAGAAAAAATAAAGAACTATATTGAAAATAAAATAATAAATTTTGAAAATTCTAAAAGGACTTTAGAATCCTTTTGTGTATTTTTAGAATCATTAAAAGTTGAAATAGATTATATTGCATTACTAGAAGACTATCCTATCATATCAACTTTGATTGAGGATTATTTAAAACATAATAAAAAAAACATGGAGGATAGGATGATAGAAAATTTTCTTTCTGCATATCAGTTTATCAATAATCCAGAAGAAGAGGAGATAGAAAGTTTAGAAGATATTGAAAGAAATCTTCAAAGTTTAGAGGAATTGGAAGAAGAATTTCAAAATTCCAGTAAAAGTTTAGATCCAGTAAAAGTATATTTGCGAGAAATTGGGAAAATTCCCTTACTTTCTAAAGAAGAAGAGATAGAAGTTGCAACGCAAGTATTATTAGGAAATGAAGCAGCTAAAAAAAGGCTTGCTGAGGCTAATTTACGTTTAGTTGTTAGTATTGCTAAAAGGTATATTGGACGCGGGGTACTTTTTTTAGACTTAATTCAAGCAGGTAACCTTGGATTATTAGAAGCAGTTAATAGATTTGATATAAATAAAGGATATAAGTTTTCAACTTATGCTACATGGTGGATTCGTCAAGGAATTACAAGAGATATTGCAGACAATGGTAGGACCGTTCGAATTCCCGTTTATATGGTGGAGAGTATTTATAAGTTATTTCGTGTTCGACGTAAATTAGTATTAGAGCTTGGACATGAGCCCACTTCAGAAGAAATTGCCCAGGAGATGGACTTACCAGTAGAAAGAGTTAAATATATGATAGAAATTTCCCAGGATATGGTAAGTTTGGATAAATCGATTTCAAATGGTGAGGGGGATGAGAACACTACAGTAGGGGACTTTATTCCAGATAATCGCAATATATCTATTGAGGATCAAGCACTTGGAAATGAAATCGCAATGAAAATTTATGAACAAATTTCGAATCTTCCTGAAAGACAAAAAAAGGTGATTTTTGAAAGGTTTGGTTTATCTGATGGAAGACCTAAAACCTTAGAAGAAGTAGGAAAAATAATGGGGGTTACAAGAGAAAGAGTCCGACAAATTGAAAAAAAGGCTTTGGGAAAGTTAAGAAGAAGAAATAAAAAAGTAGAAGTAGAAGATTTTGACGATATTGTTCTTGGGCTTCGATATTTAATGGAACTAGCTGCAGAAGGGAAAAAGCAAGAAATTAAGAAAGTCCCTAAACCTAAGAAAGATTTTGGACCTAAGAAAGATCCTAAAATATCAATTCAAGACGTACTCAATTTTATTTTATCCCTAAAAAACAGAGAAAAAGCAATTCTTACATATCGATTAGGTCTTATAGATGGGAAACCAAAGACAACAGAAGAGGTAGGCTCAATCATTCATTATAGTACATCCCATACATATTATTTAGAACGCCAAATAATTTTACGATTACAAAATCAGGGAGTAGAAATTAAAAGATTAAAAGAACTACTACCTAAATTAGAAGAGATAAAAGAACAATTAAAAATAGATACTTCTCTTTACATCCAAAGTTTACACCAAAAAGAAGAATTAGAAGAACAGACGTCAGTTTCTTCTAAAAAAGAAGAACCATCTATTGAACAATTCGATAAGAGAGATTATTACCAGTTATTAGAAATTTTAAATAATGAATATTTTAAGAATAAAACAACGGAGTTATCTACCAAGGATTTCATTATACTAAGTTTTATGTGTGGTTTTTATAAAAAGAAAAGTTTTTCGCTAGAAGCGATATCTAATTTTTTACAGGAAGATCCTCAAACAATTTTAGAGATAGAAAAAAAAGGCCTTCAATACTATAAAGATCAATTAATCAACTTGATTGAGCAAGAAAAAGGGGGTCAGTCTGTTGAAGAGAAAAAGTTAGTTTTAAAAGAAAATTGATAAGGGGGTACTTATAATGAAAGTTCAAAAGCAAAGAAAAAGTCGAAGTAATTTATGTGAATATTTTGATAAAACAAAAGAAGAAATGCGAGAAATTATTGCGAAATTACCTAAAGAAGATAGAAAGTTTTTACAAGATTTGTATGGTAGTGATTATAGTAAGATAATACCACGAGGAACTAAAATAGATAAGAATAGACAAATAAAAATATTTGATCATATTGATCAATTATTAGTAAATAGTCAAGTACAAGTTAAAAAAAGTCGAGGTAATTTATGTGAATATTTTGATAAAACAAAAGAAGAAATGCAAAAAATTATTTCAAAATTACCTAAAGAAGAACAAAAATTTTTACAAGATATATATGGTTATGATTATAGTAAGATAATACCACGAGGAACCGAAATAGATAATAATTTAAGAGGAAAGATATTTTATCATATTGATCAATTATTAAAAAATAATCAAGTAAAGGTTCTAAAAAGTCGAAGTAATTTATGTGGCTATTTTGAAAAAACAAAAGAAGAAATGCAAGAAATTATTTCAAAATTACCTAAAGAAGAACAAAAATTTATACAAGATATATATGGTTATGATTATAGTAGAATAGTACCACAAGGAACTAAAATAAATGATAAAAGAAGAACAACAATATTTGATCATATTGAAAAAGTTTTAAATAGCAGTCAACTAAAGACTTATAAGATTTATAAAAGTCGAAATAATTTATGTGGTTATTTTGAAAAAACAAAAGAAGAAATGCAAGAAATTATTTCAAAATTGCCTAAAGAAGATAGAAAGTTTTTACAAGATTTGTATGGTAGTGATTATAGTAAGATAATACCACGAGGAACCGAAATAGATAATAATTTAAGAGGAAAGATATTTCGTCATATTGATCAATTATTAGAAAAAAGTGAAGTAAAAACCAGAAAAAGTCGAAGT
>CANOTJ010000005.1 GCA_947570175.1 uncultured Mycoplasmatota bacterium
TATACCATTATAAAACTAAATACACTTATTTGTGCTCTTCAGATTTTATATTACAATTTAAAAATAATGTTAATAAATTCCCCATTATTCATTTACATCAAAAAGAAGAAATGATATAATAATCGAGCGCTAAGGAGGAAATCGCATGAGTCTATATAAAGATTTATTCAACCAATTTGAAAACCTTATCGATTTTTACCGATTTGAAGGATACATTTCTACTTCTCATTTTAATCAACATACTTGTCAAATTGATCCCCATAATTTAGAACAATATATATATTTCTCTAGCAATTTCAAACATCATAAATATTATGTTTATAAAAGAATATATCAATTTATTCAAAATACCATATTAGAGAATTCAAAAATCGTTTTGAACTACCGAAATATAATAAATTCAGATATATTTAAACAAATTGTACAATTAGTTGAAGATTTTCCATTAAAAGAAGAAATTATTAGTGTAGAGTGTAAAACATCTCCGGCTATGAATAATTTATTATATAAAAATTCTATTGTTCAAAGTAGAAAAAAACAAGCTGATAAAAGAATTGAAAAATGTGATACAACAATATATGGTGGAGGATATGGTTTCTATGGAGAATGGATTAGAATATTTAATATGTTAACTTACTTTTATGCTTATCAAAAAATATCAAGAGATGATATTTTAGAATACTTACATATTAAACGAGAAAAGTTAATTAAAATTTCTACATCTTCATTTGATGACTTTTTATCTAGTAAAAAACGTATCATTAAAATAAATCCTAGTCTTTTTTCTGATTATAGAAAATACGATTTAATGGATTCTTTAGAGAAAGTATTAGAAAATAAGCAATTTTGTAAAGAGTCCTCTTTATCAACAAATGGACAAGGGATAATTAAAAATATCATTCAGCAATATAATCAAGAAAGAGAACAAGTTTTAAAACAAACAAATAAGATATATCAAAAGCATATTATATAATAATTAGAAAGAAGGATTATTTATGAGAAGAACAACCATATATTCTTCTAAAAATATAGAAAATCAAAAAAAAGAAATTATTCACAATAACGCTTTTATTTTGCCAAATGGGGATTACATTCTTGCAAAGGGATATACAGGATGTAACCCATCTCATCAATTAGAAAGCTCTTCTCTTATTATCTCTAGAGATGTGCTTCATAAAAACATATTAGAAGAATATGAAAAATATATAAAAAATCACCCTGATAAAGAAAACTTATGTTATTTAAGATCCATACTAGTACACTATTATGGGCTCGCTCTTTTTGCTAGAGTAGAATATATAGAATCGTTTAACCAAAGAGAGCATTTTTTTGATTATTCTTTAATTCCAAATCCGAAATATTATGGAAATGATGCTACAAAAGATCAAATCGATACGTTAACAAAATTATTTGAAATCAATAATGATGAATCATTAGTATCTATCAATGAAGAAACTAGTGAACATATTCTAAAAAAGTTCTAGAACACAAAAAAAATCCAGATAACTGGCATAGAGAACCTTAAAACTTTTTTAAATTATTTCGTAAGGGTTATTTTCCAAAATAATTCCTTACTTTTTTATTTGAAATAAAACCATTTTATAATCTCATTCTTTTATATTATTAAATAGTAACAATTTCTTGATCATTTGATATTTCTTGATTAATAATCCACTTAATATCTTCAATCGATTTATCTATATTAAACCTTCCATTACCAACAGGATAATAAACAGAATAAAATTTATAATCTTTTCCATAGATATTTTTAATAAAACATTTTTTTCTTACCTGTGAAACAGATATTTTTTCGTCTAAAACAATAGAACTGACTTGATTTCCAAATAAAATAATTATTCTCGGGTCAATAATATGCAACTCTTTTTTTAACAAATCTAAATATACTTTATATACAGAATCAGGAAGCTCTCGAGCGTCAATTTGTGTGCATTTTCCCAAATTTGTAATAAAATATTTATGTTTTGTTACATCATCATATACTTCCTTAGCAAACTCCTCTGTCCATTCACTTCCTTTAATCGATTTGATTTTTCTATAAATATTCTCATTCAATAAATTTAACTTTTCAAATAAATCCCAAATATTTTTTGTTCCTATCCAAGGAGATTTTAATCCTTTCCAATCTTTCGAAGAAGCAATATTTCTTCCAGTTGGATTCATAAAAACAAAACAAATATTAGGATGATCATCACATCCACCATTATAAATAGAATCTAGCTCTTTCGCTCCATAAATTTGTTGTAAATGATCGTATTCTTTCCTTAATTCCTTTAACTGCATTTCTCCACCGTCCTATTATATTCCAAGTATACAAAATAAAATATGAAATTCTTCCTCACGCTATACTAAATCAGATTTTTTATCAATTACCTTCTGTCTTTGTTATTTGCTCCAATCTTCATATGGATCAAAATTATGTTTTTTCTCCCAAAGAATATGATTGTCCCGAGCATTCTTTACAGCTTCGCAACCATTATTAGAAATACAACTTGCTCCATCTGTAACAACAAAAAAAGGAAGATCATATTTTTTAGCCAGTTCTTTCACTTCTTTACAAAATTTTCTAGCCTTTTGTTTATTCTCCATTGTACCTTTGCTCCTCTTTAAATTATTTTTATTTTCTAAATCAGTATATCATACTTTCTAACTTTTTAAAAAGATATTCATTAGCGATAAATTGCCTTCTTATTTTGCCCCTTTAACTGCTTTGTATAAAAAATAGCATCTTCCGTTGAGATTTCCGTAAAATTACAACCATTATCTTTTTGTTCTAAAGCATAATAAACTACATCATTTTCTAAGATAACAGGATAAATATTCATAAAATTCCAAGTAGGGTTTTCATCATTAAAAAGAAATATCTCTCTTATATTTGCCCATGAATTAATGTCGATTATCACTTTTTTCATTAAATAAGATATACAACTTTCTGCATCAGAGAATTGATAACATGCATACTTTTTAAATAATTTTTTTATAAGTTTTAGTTGATGAAGCAAAAATTCATCTGATAAAATAGATAATCTAGAGTGTTGTTAAATTAAATTTTGCACCTCAATCTCAATATTAAAATTCTCGTATTTCTGATCAATATAATGTATTTTTTTATCTATTTCTTGTAAATATTGATTATAATTTCTTGTTTGTGTTAATGGATGATATCCACATGTATAAAGTCCCATCTTAACTCTAGCTATATCTGATTTTTCTGTTGCAGCCGCTTTTAGATGATAAACTCCATCATTAAAAACTGTATATACATGATTGCCTAAAACATTTTCAGATGAAATGTTTAATAGTTCCTTGAGCAATTTAGAATACACTAATTGAGCATGCGACTTACAAACAACTAAATTATCTTTAACATTTGTTAAATCAATTTGTTTTTCTCTCAGAATATGTTCTAACTGACTTCCATAGTCTAAAAGAGGTATAAATTTGTATCGAGGATCATAAGAAAATAATTCACAACTCCTTATATAAAGGTGTCTCACTTTATCCTTTAATTTCCAATCACTTCTATCGATTTCTTTATTTAAAGTATTCAAAACATCCATCTATTTTTCCCCCTTTTTTAGGGACTATTCTAACATACATAGCCTAAAAACGCAATCTTTATACCAGTCTCTTCATAGACTTCACTTAAAAATTATGATATTATAATCATAGAATTAGGTGAGTCGATGAATATTTGTACCAAACATCTTAAAAATATTTCCCTCTTATATATTATATTACCAGTCATCATTTTTATTTTTGGTTGGTTAAAATTATATTTTTCAATTCCTATTTTTTTGTTTCTTATTTTTTTTATTTTTCAATATTTTAAAAAGAATAAGCCAGAGGAACATTTTTATTTAAATAAAAAAATAATTTTTATAATTGTTTGTATTGGAGCCTTGTGGTGCTTTTTAGCAGGGATTGGAAAATTTTTTTATCAAAAGGATTTTTTCTTAGATCATATTATTAGAAACAGCATTTTAAAAGATTTAATTTTAAAACCTTGGCCTACAACTTATATGAATAATTACCATCTATGTTATTATATTGGACAATGGTTAATTCCCGCCCTCATTGGTAAAATATTCTTTTTTATTACCCAGAATTCTAACTTAGCTTTTTTAGTAGGAAATATTATTTTATGGATTTGGTGTCTACTTGGAATTTTATTAATTTTTTTCTGGTTAATTAAAATTTCCAAACAAACATCCTTTAAAAAAGTAATTTTCGTTATCATTCTTTTTGTTTTCTTTTCTGGATTAGATATTGTCGGAGAGTTCCTACTGAAAAAAAATTTAACATTCATACAATTTATATCAGGATTTGAATGGTGGAATGGATTTTTTCAATATTCTTCTTTTACTTCCCTACTTTTTTGGGTATATAACCAGATGCTTGTTCCAATGATTATTTTCTGTTTATTTTACGATCAAAAAGATTATAAAAATAGAATTGTTTTCATGATATTAGGATTACTATATGGGCCCTTTCCAATGCTTGGAATTTTATTATACTTCATCACTTTAGATATCATAGAAAGTATTCAAAAAAAAGAATTTATCTGGCTAAAATATCTAAGTATTCAAAATATTTTATCCATTTTTCTACTTTTTCCTATCTTTTTATTTTACTATCTAGCGAATGCTAATATTATAGATTCCAAATTGACTCTTGTATTTCATTCAGGAATGGTGAAATTTTGGAAACGCTATCCCCTCGCAATTCTATTAGAATTTATATGCTATATATTATTGATACTACCAAAATCAAAAAAAAGAAAGACAAGTATCATTATTTTAACAATATATTTAATCATTATTCCATTTATCGGTCATTATGATTTTGTTATGAGAGTATCCATTCCCTTTATCTTTCTATTATTTCTTCATATTATAACCTTTATATTTGATAAAAATTCATCCAAAATAAGAAAATGTATTTTAATTACTCTCCTATTTATTGCAGCAATTAATCCATTTGGAGAAATTACAGGCAATATTTATTATACAATAAAACAAGGGGATTTAGGGTCTAAGTTAAAAGAAGAATCCCTTCTTAATTTAGGACAATACACAAATAATTATGTTTCTAGTAACCAAGAAAGTATTTTCTTTGATTACTTAGCCAAGGAGGCAAAACCATGAAAAAATTAAAAATTTTTAAAATATTAACCATTACCATATTATTTACTATTCTATTTATTTTAACCTTCCATCTTCCATTTCGAAGTTGGATACCAATTTATACATATTATGGACTATGTAGTTTAATCATCTTGACAATAATCCTAATTATCCTGTTATATATTTTTAAAAAATTTTTTTCTTTTGATATAAAAGACTGCATGATTACTATTCTCTTAAGTTTTTCAATCAATATATTTTTCTTTTGTATGGTACCAGTTACCATAGAAAGATCTATTTCCGTATTTATGTTAAATGAAATGAATGAAAAAGATTTTTACACAAAAAAAGAAATAGAGAATCTCTTTATTGAAAAATATGTATATGAATATGGGGCCTTTGATAAAAGATTTAAAGAACAAATCGCTACAGGTACAATTTCAAAAACAAACAGTAAATATTATTTAAACAAGAATGGAAAAAAATTATTAAAAAAGTTTAAGTTTATAAAAAATATATATAATATTAAAACTCCAATTTTAAAATGAAAAACTACACTGTAGTTTTTTTTTGGAATAAATAAGAAACATTAAAACTTAAAAAATCATAAAATAATTCTTTTGTTTCCTGATCAATGCCTTTTAAATTTTGAATTAAATAGTAAGCATTTTTAATATGGGTTACATCATCCAAACGATAAATTCCACTATTAGAAAGCGCCTGAAAAATACTAGTAATCATCTTTCTCCTCTCTCCATCATTATGATCATCTAACCATAAACTCAAACTTTGATCTAATTTTTGACTGATTTTACTAAGAGAAGAATTTATAAAATGATCATCCTCAATTTGCCATGTGAAAATAGAATGAGAGGCTAAATTTCGTCTATTAGATTTTACTACTTGGTAGCAATCATCATGTCTAAGAAGTAAACCTACTAAAGAATAATTCGGAATAATATGCTTAAATTTCGGTTGAATCAAACGATAATTTCGAGATTCAATTTGTCTCTTTCTAAGTCCTGGGCCATCATTACTATACACTTTTATGATTTTTTTCTTAACAATATAATGTGTATACATACTAGCAACTAAAGCCAAATTCCCACCTTTTGAATGTCCTCCAACAATAACATTTTTATCAAATAAGTGAATATTATTGTTTAAGTAATCAATCGCATATTCCTGCGACTTAGTAGGAAATTTATAACACAATTCAAAATCTTCTCGCCAAGCGCCAAGCAAACGATCACTACCTTCAAAAGAAATATAAATCATTCGATTCGGAAGTTGAAATTTAATTGCACAAAATTGCTGCTTCATATCCCCAATATAAATATAATGACTCATTAAAACATCTTGATATCTTTTCATATTGATAATTTTTTTTAATAATTTATAGGTCCCTCGCTGAGGAATTCCCTCTTTTGCTACCTCACTATATCGAAATTGGCTTAAAAAAATAATACCAGCCCCTTGTAATGAAATAGTATCTTGTCCCTGAGAAACAATTCCTCCAAAGTTTAAATATGGTAACACTGAAAAAACAAGATTATCAATATCATTAAATGGTTTCTCAAAAAAAGTATAATCTCCATATTCTTCTACATAATGAAATATATTTGCCATACTCTTCGACCTCTTCTATTATCCAACGTTAATGAAAATAATTTCATATGTTTTTATCATATAACAAAGACTAAAAAAAAACAATATATTTCCTATCATTCCTTTAGTAAATATTGCACATTAAACTTTAAGAAATGATAAAACAACTTTTTCGTTTCTGGATCAATTTCCTTTATTTTCTTAATAATTCGAATTGCTTTCTTCACTTGAAAAAAATCACTTAAAATAGTAATACCACTATCATCCAAAGCTTGAAAAATACTAACGATCATTTTCTTTCGTTGCTCTCTATTATGATTAGAAAGCCATATGGCAATACTCCTTTCTAATTTTTGACTTACTTTACTTAAATTTGTTAATACAAAATGATCTTTTTTTATTTGCCATGTAAATAAAGAATGGGCCAAAAGGTCATGTTTTGATGATTTCACTACCATATAATCATAATCATGAAAAAGTAAAATACCAACAACACTAAAATTAGGAATGATATGAGTTAATTTATTTTTGATCTGAAGATAATCTTTAGAATAAAATTGTTCTTCTAATATTCCAGGTCCATCGTTATTATAAATCTTTATAATCTTACGTTGTATCCAATTCTTAGCATACATACTAGCAACCAAAGCCAAATTTCCACCCTTAGAATGGCCACCAACAATAATATGATCATCGCTAGTTTGTATCGTATTATTTAAATAACGAATTGCTCGTTCTTGAGATTTTGTTGGAAATTGATAGGATAGTTCAAAATCTTCTCGCCATCCACTAATTAAATCATCAGTTCCCTCATAAGAGATATAAATCTGTTGATTCGGAAAATCAAATCGTAAAGCAGAAAACTGTTTTTCCTTATCCCCCTCATATATATAATAACTCATCAAAACTGACTGATATCTTTTTTTTAAGGACAATTTTTTAAAAAAAGAATACCCCTGTTTTTGAGCGATTCCCTCTTTAGAAACATTTTCATAAGAATGCATAGAAAAATAAAGAGAACTAGCATCTTTTAAACAAATTCTTTTTCCATCAGATGGAACGATGTCATCAAAATCTAGATAAGCCAGAGAAGAAAAAATAATATTTTCAACATCATTGAAACCTTTCTTTAAAAAACTAATTTCGCCATATAAATCGATATAATCATATAAATTCATTCCATCACCATTATTATAGTTTATGCTTATAAAAAGGAGATAATATCTCCTTTAATCTATAGAAATGATTTCATATTCTCTAGTTCCAATTTCTAGATTAGAAGCCTCCTCTACAATATGGATAGCATGTTTCTCTTCCATTCTTGCAACCAAAGATTCTTTTCCCTTATCTTGAGATTGCATAATAGCATCATAACAGCACTGATCAAGTGCCACAGGATCTAAACTTGCGAAAATTCCAATATCCTCCATCTCTGGATCATGAGGATTCGCATCACAATCACAATCAATTGATAATTTATTAGCAACATTAATATAAGCCATATTTTGTGGTTTAAAATAATCAATTACTGCTTTATCCGCTTCTGCCATACTTTCTAAAAAGCCATCTTGATTTTCAACATAATTCCACATCTCGTCTGGATTTGTTGTGATTCCAACAGAATGAATCCAAGCTTTTCCATTACGAGAAGCTACTCCAATACTCATATTTTTAAGAGCTCCACCAAAGCCTCCCATTGCATGTCCTTTAAAATGGGATAACATCAACATTGAATCATAATTCTCAATATGAGATCCAACATAATTTTTTCCTTTTAAATGTTTTCCTCCCTCTACTGGAATCGTAATCTCTCCTTCTGCATCCAAAATATCACAAGGTGCAATATCCATAAATCCATGATCTTTAATCGCTTGAAAATGACTATCTACATCAAATCTTTTTCCGCGATAGGCAGTACAACATTCTACAATGGTCCCATTCAATTTCTGAACCAATCCTTTTATCAAATTTGGGGATAAAAAATTGTGTCCTCCAGGTTCTCCTGTCGATATTTTTACTGCCACTTTTCCATTTAACCCACAATTTAAAGCTTCGTAAATTTTAATTAATCCTTCACTACTAATATCTTTTGTAAAATATACTTTTGCTTTTTCCATTTCTATCCCTCTTTTCATAATTTATTTTACATCATAAGGATTATCTTCGCAATACATGAATATTCATATTGTTAAATATTTTTGTTGACATTTGTCATTTTTTGGCATACAATATACAAGTATACTAATTTAGTTTATTAGTATACTTACGAGGTGACTTTATGAACAAAAAAGAACAAGTTATTTTAGAAGCTAGAAAACTCTTTAAAAAATATGGATATAAAAAGGTATCAATGGATGAAGTTGCAAGAAAAGCACAAGTCACAAAAAAAACAATTTATACCTACTTTAAAGACAAAGAAGAATTATTTAAATATTTTATCAAAGAAGAATTAGAGCAGATTAGACAAAGGATTGAACAAAAAGAAAAAGAAAACTTGCCTTTTATTGAATATGTTTCTGGTTGTATTTATGAAATGTTAAAAATTCGGAATGAAAGTAAATTATTTAATAATGTCTTAGAGGAGTTTAAAAATCAAGAAAACGATAACTTTTTAAAACTATACGATCAAGAGATTATCGAATATATCGAGTCAAAACTAAAAAAAGGAATTGCTTCTAAACAAATTAAGGAATGTAATACCGATTTAATAGCATTCATTATATATAAGGTTTATATTGCTATTATGTTTGAATATCCCAAAAGAATTGATGAAAAAAAAGTCACTGCGGAAATTACCGCCATATTAAAAAACAATTTATGTATCAGGGAGGATAAATATGAAAAAGAAGAAAGAAAATAGTATTTTTAAATACATTGTTATTGCGGCTGTCTTAATCATTCCATTTATGTATAGCTTTTTCTATTTAAAAGCATATTGGAATCCTTATGGAGAAGGAAATATTGATAATATCCCAGTTGCAATTATTAATCAAGATAAAGGTGACAAAGGTAAGGCTTTAGTTAAAAGTATTGAAGATTCAAAGAAATTAAAAATTTCAGTTGTCACTGAAGAAAAAGCCAATGATGGATTAAATAATGGGGACTACTATGCAATTATTAGTATCCCAAAAACATTCACATCCGATATGGAAAGTGCTAAAAATGAGGTAAAACATCATGCAATGATTACTTACTCTCCAAATCAAAAATCAAATTATTTAGCTAGTCAAATTATTAATAACGTTGTAAATGTAGTAGAGAAAAATCTAGATAACCAGGTAAATAAACAAATTGTCTCTACACTAACAAACAAATTAAATGAAGTTCCAGAAAGTTTAGAAACAATTGAAAATGGATTCTCTAAATTAGAAGATGGATCTAACCAATTAAAAGAAGGGAGTCTTACTTTAAATAATGGAATTACATCTTTAAAAGAAAACTATTCAAAATTTCATAATAGAATTACTTCCATAAGCAATGGATTAACAGAATTAAATAACGCTACTAGTAATCTATCTATGTTAAATGACAATATGGATACGTTAATAACTGGAGTATCTACTATTAAGAATGGAGAAGATTACTTCAATAGCAAATTAAATGCTTATATAGATGGTGTCCAAACAGAATTAAACTACACAAATAATATGAGCTCCATTATTGTTCAAGAAATTTGTCCAAAAGTAATGAGTGGTACTGCTACTCAAAACGAAGTACAATTATGTGGAATCGCAAATGGATTATCTACTCCTTCTAGTAATTTTGAAAATAAGAATTTAATTACCTATTTACAGGATAGCGGAAATTTGATAAAAGATGGAAGTTCTACTGTTCAAAATGGTATTGCAGAACTAAATGCAAAAGTATCTGGTCTATCCGAGATAAAACCTCAAATCGCTAAATTACAATCTGGGGTACAAACATTAAAAAATGGATCACAAACGTTATATAATAGTTCCATTGAATTACAAAATGGGATTAATCAATTAAGTAGTGGATCGAATACTCTATACCAAGGAATTTCTACCTTAAATAGTAGTATTGCTACTGCAAAAGATGAATTAAATATAAATGTAAAAAATACCAAAAAAGAATTAAAAAAATTAGATGGTCTTTCTAATTATAGTGAAAAACCTGTTAAGATCAATACAAAAGAAGTAAATAAAGTATCTAGTTATGGTACAGCTTTCTCTCCATTCTTTATTTCCATTGCATTATGGGTAGGAAGTTTAATGATGTTTATTGTCCTTTATTACGACAAAGCCAACCGATTTGGTATACTTGGTATTGAAAATCAAAATAGAATTCAAAGAACACTTGCTTACCATGGCTTAGCTACCTTATCGTCAATTATTCTTGGAATATTACTATACTTCCTATTAGATTTTGAAATTACTAATATATTCTTATATTTCTTAACTATTATCATTACATCAAATGCATTTATGGCAATTATTGAATTTTTAATAGGAAATTTTCAAGATATTGGTAAATTTATCGCTTTAATTTTACTTGTATTACAACTTGCAGCTGCTGGAGGAACTTTCCCAATTGAAACAGTTACAAAAGGATTTAGATGGATGCATAATCTTCTTCCTATGACTTACACAGTAAGATTATTAAGGGAACCATTAGTAAGTATCCAAAGTAATTTATTGGTTAAAAATTTAATTATTGTCATTGCTATATTCGTTGTCTTCTTTACAATCAATATAGTAATGGATATATATAAACAAAAAAAGCATTAAAATGCTTTTTTTAATAGGATGAATTCACTATCAATTCATGAAAAAAGAAACAGTTAAATTATAATGAATCCTAATTGCTTTTTGATTTAATCTTTTAATTACTGTTCATATAATTTCTACTTTCTTGTTTCTCAGAGAAAAAAAACATACCTAACTTTTTTACATTTTAAATTTTCATATCACTTCATCATCACTATTTTTATTTCTATATCATTGTTCTTTATTTTCAAGTTACAATATGCACCTATTGGAATTGTAAACATTGGATTTGTATGTCCAAAATCAACTCCATATACAATGGGAACATCTTTTAGTTTTTTCTTATTTTTAATAATAGTTTTTAACTTATCAACAGTCATATTACTGCATAACTGGAATCTGCCAAAAACAATTCCTTTTATTTTACAATTAGGTAATTGTAATAATGATTCTAAGTTTCTATCAAATTCTAATAAAAATACATCATTACCAAAGTCATCAGCATCGTCTTCAAGAAACAATATACTATCATTTAAATTGGGCATAAATTCTGTACCTTGCAATAAGTTGATAGTACATAAATTCCCGCCAATAATTTTTCCAAAAGATTCACCATTTTGAATTGGTATCATCCCATCGTTTTTTAATGTAACTTTTTCCATTTTACCATTTACTTTTTTATAGTCATATATTTCCTTTGATGAATGAATCAAAAAATCGTTATTTTTTAATATTTTCTCAAAATATTGTAGAGTATATTCATTACCAGAACTAAAACCACTTAACATTGGGCCATAGTATGTAGTTAAATTTGTTTTCTTCATAACTGCAATTAATAATGCTGTAATATCAGAATAACCGATAATCATTTTAGGATTCTGTTTAATAATCTTATAATCAATATATGGAAGTATTTGATTAACATTATACCCTCCATTTACACATACGATTATTTCCACATTTTTATCTAAAAATGCATTCATTAAATCTTCAACTCTATTTTCAATACTAGAACATCCAAAATAAATATCTTTATCAAAATTGTATTTTCCTACTGTTAATGAATAGCCTAAACTTTTAAAATATTCTCGAGCTTTTAATATTTTGATTTTATCGTTTTCAGATAAACTCATCGATGGAGCTATTAATCTAACTTCTTTCATATTTAATCTCCTTTCTAAACAGTTTTAATTGTTGTTCAGTAGAATTTATAAGTTGTTGTGGTCTTTTGATATTTTCGATTTTTATAACATTTAATATTCTCTTTAATTCTCTATTAGAAAATAAACAACCACATGTATCTATTGCATAATAGACAAGTCTATCATTAATTGAGATATATTCACAAAGCAAATCGTATAAATCACCTTTAAAATCTGAATAAAACCCAAGATAATCAATATAAGACACCTTAATTAAACTAACTAAATTCATTTTCAAATATAACTCCTCTAAATAATCTTTAGACCTATCAACATTATAGCTTTCTACAATATTTTCATTTAATCTTTTATATCTCTCTTGTAATTCTAAGTCTGCTGCAAAATTTTTAAGATTTTCTTCACTAAATAGATAATTTAATTTTGCTTTTAAATTTTGTTTCCACTCATTTACTAGTATTTTATTTTGTTTATCCTTTGCAATTTCTTTTTGAACAAATTCATTTACAATATTTTCTTCCTCTGATTTTAGTTCAGCTTCAATTTTCATTTTTACTAATGATTGAATTTTACTTTTAATGACTGCTAGTGTCTCATTATTAAGTATATTACTTTTATTCTTTACTTTATTATACTCATTAATCAGTGCAACTAACTCAGTTACATCTGATACATCAGATTCACTTTCAATTTGTAAACATTCACCATCAACAAACAAATACATTTCTCCATATGAATATATTTTATCTGCACCTATTAAAAACAAACTATTAGGCTTGCAAGCAAAGAATACACATTTATTACTATCTGGTTTCAAATAGTTTTCAATAAATATTTCATTTTTTTGTAGTGTAGCATCATTAGGACAAAAATCAGTTTCCATGGTAATAGGATTAATACTTAGTGACCTAATATTTAAAGGATATTCGTATGGATCTTTCCCATAGTAGTAATTGTCATACATTCCTCCATATATTCTTTCTGCCGACATTACACTTCCTGAACAAATTGAGGAAACTAGTATATTTTTATTGTTTATTAATTCATTAAGTTTAATTCCTCTCAATTCTAATTCATAAAAAATACTAGCAAATTTACTATCAGCACCAATTCCTAAAAATAATAAATCACATTGCTCAATATTTTCTAATATTTCATCAATGTTATCAGTATCAATTACTGTTAAATTGTTTTTGCTTAATGATTCATATCCTAAATAATTTAAATAATAGTTATATGCACTAATATATAACTTTGCTCTTGATATATTATCTTCTTTTGAATATCCACCAATATACGCAATTTTAATATCACTTAAGTTGCCTTTTACTTTTAATAATTTTCCTAATAAAGATACATATTTTCTTAAAAATATATTATCAATTAAATCTTTATTTACTCTTGGATTTCCTCCACTAGTAATAACGCTAGGATAGCTTCCAGCTATCATAATATTTCTTTCCATAATTAACATCTCTCTTTCATATAACTTTTTTAAGTGATGCTAATTACCTAAAATAAAAACTATACAGATTTTATTTACCTGTATAGTTCATTTTTATCTTTAATACAGGCAACAAGCACCACAAATAGCACTTGTGCCTACGATCAAAATTTAATGTCGTATTAACAAGTGCAGATTATTATGATGATGTTGTCTCATGATATTATTATTTTTTAACATAACAATCGCTTCCTTTCAAAATTATTTAAATTCTACCATACTTATACTATGTTGTCAAATTTTAAAAATAATAGGATGATAAAATATATACTTCAGATTATTGGCTATATAGCCTTTATCTATATAATTCTTTCTTTTATAATATCTTCAGAATTTAATTTTCCAATTAATAAAGAGGACGTTGGATCATGATCCATCATATTCTTCCTTACTTTTTTCTCATCATAATTGGCATAACAATATTTACAAAAATGAGAACAAGAATTATAAACACCAATATCTACCATTTCTACGCAATGACACTTCTTCTCTCCTCGTGCCCTCCATGTTTTAAAATTGGTCTTTCCTGTTAATTGATAAGCCAATTGATGAGATAAACATTCTCCTTTAGAAAATCCAAATTCCACTAAATTCTCTTCTTCAAAACAGGTTTGAACATGCATACCATATTTACGCGCACTTTTACTAAAATGTTTCCCAATTTGTTCAAAATCTGTTTTGTTAAAAGGTTTCACCTTTAAAATACATTGATTTTTCCTTACATTTTTATATTCATCTATAAAAGAAATAATGATATTTTTTACATATCCTGATAGTAATTCACACAAATGATGAAAAGCATGAATATGATAACGAATATCATATTCATCACTTAAAAAAACAGGATCATATCGAATATAGACATACTCTTTTCCTATAATAGAACTAAGTTTTTTTATCGATTCTATAATTTCTCCTTTGGGTGGGACATTTGGTTCAATATCTTTTCTATACGGTGTAATCGTTACATGAAATACCATAGGATGTTTAATTTCATGTAAATGATTTAAAATAGGAATCGGATTTTTAGTACAAAAAAGAATCGCATCAACGTTTTGAAAGTTAATTCGACTCACCTTCTTCGGATAAAACGGATTTCGAACATCTACAAAGCCTGCATGATACCTTTTCATAAACCATTTAGAGTAAAAGGCAACAATATCCGTTCTTCCACTAACATTTAAAATCATCGTTTTGGTTCTTCTCTTTGAAAAAATACAATTGTAATCACAATAACCATTCCTACCAAAACCAAAACAAATGGAATTATACTCATATATCCTACTGTGTTCCAAATATCTAAAATAGCACTAGAATTAATAGATATACCATATAAATAGTAAATCAATACTCCTATTAATAAAATAAAAAGGCCAGCAATCATTCCTACAACTTTATAAAATTTACGATCATTTTCTTTATAATGATTTAACAAACGATTAATAAGGCCAAATATAGCAATGACTAAAAGAACAAGGCCTACAATAATATATTTAATTCCGCCATTTAAATCTACTACAATAGCATTCTGTGGGTTCTTTTCTTGATATCGGATTTTTTTCTGACTACCTAAAGCTGGTAACTTCGTTACTTTATTTTCTGATTCTATAAAATAAGTCTGCTTATCAATCACATAAGAGTAAGTTAACGTATAAATAACTGGGCTTTGTGTATTATCCATCTCATATTTCATGAAGTATCCATCTGTTGTTTTATAAGCTTTTGTTTTCTTTATATCCGCAAAGTATTCCATATATCCCATATATAGAAAAAATAGTCCTGTAGTTAAAAATAATATTAGTATTAATCTTAGAAATGTATTTTTATTCATATAAACTCTCCTAACACTATTTCCATTATAAATTTTTAAGTCAAAAAAAGCAATGCTTTTCGCATTTACCTTAAAATATTTTTAACCTTCTATTTACAATATTTTATGTTTTTCTTTTATAAAATACCCACAAAAATACTTAGAGCTATAATAAAAAGTTTTTATCTTTTTATTTATCCATAATCTGGCTTGATTATAAATAATAAAATTACATTTTTTCAATTCTATCATCTGATTATTCTTATTCACATATCGAATAATTTCCTTTAATTTTTTTTGTTTTAAAAGCCCATCTATGTAATCTTCAAACTCTCTTTGTTTTATCTTGGAATAGCACACCAAATCAGAAAGAAATAAAGTTAAAAAATAGATCATTTTTAAAGAAGCAATGTTTTTATAATATTTTTTATCCTTAATCTTAAATTCCTTAGTTGCTTGATATAAATCATAATAAACATAAATTGTATCTTCCATTTTTTTCTTTAATAAATTAAGATCCTTTGAATAGGTAATTCCATCCTTATTCTCATTATATACATATAATTCATCTGGAATAAATAAAAATGATTGCATTTCCTTATAGATTTTTAAATTACAAGCTAAATCTTCTTTATATGTTAAATTCGATTCAATCTGACTAACATTTTTCATAATTCCTCGTTTTTTAATCAGTTGTCTACAAATGGAATCACAATGATTTGTTTTATATAACAAATCAAAAAACTGAGGCTCTAAATGTTCCATATCCATTAAAACATTACGATTTAAAATATTCTTAGGAATCTCTATTTTCTCATTTCGAAACACCTGATACTGACAATGTACAATATCTACATGATATTCTTTTAAATTTTGAATCATAATTTCTATCATATTTTTCAATATATAATCATCACTATCAACATACATCAAATACTTTCCATTTGCTTTTTTATATCCTTCTAGCCTGGATAAGTAGGTTCCTCTATTCTCGTGCTCAATTAAAATAATTCGATCATCTTTTTTCATTTTTCTCTTGATTAAACGATTCGTTTTATCAGTAGAACCATCATCAATTACAATCACTTCTAAATTTTGATAGGTTTGGTTCAAAATAGAATTTAAACATCTAGTAATATATTTCTCAGTATTATATGCAAGAACAATAACACTAATCAAGTCATTTTTACTTAAAATCTTTTTCATAACTCCCCCTAAGGTCACTTTATAAGTATACTGTTTTTTTTGAATGCCGTCAACCCATTTTTTTACTTCTTCTTCGACTAAAAAATTTATAAATCTCCATGACGCCTATAATTGGTATAGAGTACAATAAAATGTAAATTAAATGGTAAATCGGAATTTTTGTTGTTTGTAAAATAGTACTAAAGAAAGGGACTTCCATAACAATGATTTGTAATAATATAGCTGAAACAATACTAAATATAACAAATGGGTTTCGAAATATAGATATTTGAAAAGTAGATAGTCTTTCACTACGACAATTTAAAACATGAAAGTTTTGGGCAAAAACCATATAAGCCATTACATATCCTCTAGCAACTTTTACATCAAATTGTAAACCCTTTATCAAATAAATCCATAAGATAAAAACAGAGATTCCTATAAAAAATCCAGATAATAATACTTCTTTACATAGGGGAGTATCAAAAATACTATCTTTAGGATTTCTTGGTTTTTCATACATAATTTCCTTTTCTTCTCTTTCAAACGATAAAGCCAAATCTTGAAGTCCATCTGTAACAATATTTAACCATAACAATTGAACAGCAACTAATGGCATTGGCATATTACATAAAATAGATAAAACAAAGAATAATACTTCGGCAATTCCACAAGAAAGTAACATGTAAATAACTTTTCGTATATTGCTATAAGCATTTCTTCCCTCCTCGATGGCAGACACAATCGATAAGAAATTATCATCTGTAATAATCATAGTGCCTGTTTCCTTTGCAACATCTGTGCCACTTCCCATAGCAATTCCAATATTAGCAGATTTAATAGCTGGTGCATCATTTACTCCATCTCCTGTTACCGCGACAAATTCTCCTTGCCGCTTGTAAGAATTTACAATTTCTAATTTTTGAATTGGAGTAACACGGGTAAAAATACTTTTTGTTTTAATAAATTGATCAAATATCTGATTTCCTTTTTTTAAATACTGATCAATTTCATCACCTGTTGTGACTTGATCATAATCCTGTATCAATCGTAACTCTTTGGCAATTGAAAATGCTGTCAAGGGATGATCTCCTGTTATCATCACTACCTGGATTCCTGCTTTTTGACATTTCCTGATAGAATCTAATGTTTCTCTTCGAATTGGATCAATAAATGCAACTAAACCCATAAAAGTCAAATTACTAATATCGGATTCCTCATAGTATTTTTTCTGTTGCATTTTCCCTTTTGCTATTGCAATTACGCGATATCCTTGTTTTGCTAAAGCATCATTTTGTTTTTGAATCAGTGAAGTATCTAATTTCTTTATTTGCTCTTCGATCTTCATAGAATTACAAAATGAAAGTATAACTTCTAATGATCCCTTCACTGTACAATAGCAAGTTTGATTTTCTTGATAAAAAACAGAAGAATATTTTTTTTCTGATTCATAAGGAATTTTATTAATAATATTTTGATAAATCTCTACATTTGCCTTTTTAGATAAAGATAAAAAAGCGATATCGATAGAGTCTCCCAAAGAAATCCACTCATTATCTTCAAACCGCAATTCCGCTTCATTATTGATAGCTCCTAGAAAACTAATCTCCTGTGCCTTTGATAAATTGTGACCAATAATTTTTCCTTGATCATTATAACCAATTCCTTCTATATCATAGCAAGATCCATCTGGTAACATAATTTTCTTAGCAGTTTGTTCATTCAATGTCAGTGTTCCTGTTTTATCACTGGCTATAACTGTACAACTTCCTAAACTTTCTACAGAATTTAGTTTCTTTACAATAACATTTCTTTTGGCCATACGGTTAGAACCAATTGTAAGTGCAAGGGTTAAGGCTAAAGGCAGTCCTTCCGGCATAGCAGATACCGATAAGGCAATAACTGATAAAAATATCTCCGAAGGGCTTTCCTTTTTCATCAACAATAAAACAGTTAATAAAATAGAAATCATTATGACCAAAATACTAATTTGTTTGGAAAATTTTTCCATTCTTATCATTAAAGGCGATTTCTCTTGCTTTGTTTCAATTACTTTGTTAGCAATTTTTCCTATTTCTGTTTTTGTCCCTGTTTTAACCACAACACAAGTAGCTCTACCCGTAATAACAGAAGTTCCAGCAAAAGCCATATTTTTTTGTTCAGATAAGCTAACAGAGTGAGGAATCATTTTATTATTTTTATTAGCGGCAATAGATTCTCCTGTCAATATGGCTTCATTAATTGTTAAATTAGTAGATTCCAAGATTCTTAAATCCGCCGATATTTTATTACCAGACTCCAATAATACAATATCTCCAGGTACTAATTGTTGCGCATCAATATCCATTTCCTTTTGATTTCGAATAACTCTTGTTTTTGTTTTTATAATCTTCTCCAAACTCTCAGCACTTTTAGAGGCTCTCCATTCTTGAATAGTTCCCATGATAGCATCTATCAAAATAATAAATATAATAGCAAATCCATCTATTTTTTCACCAATAATGAAAGAAAAAATAATTGCTACTATCATAATTATTATAATAGGATCCATAAATTCACCAATAAAAATTTGAAAAATATTTTTTTTCTTTTCTTTTGGTAAGATATTAAAACCATATTGTTTTAGTCGTTTACCTGCTTCTAAATCAGAGAGCCCCGATAAATTAGTATCTAGTTCTCCCAATAATTGTTCTAATTCTTTTTGATATATTTCCATACTATCCTCCAGCATAATTTTATTATATCATTTTTTCTAGTAATGACAAAATATAGGATATTTTTTAATCGTTTTATGCTATAATTCTATTATAGAGGTGATACTATGAAAAAATTAGTTATTCTTACTTTTATTCTATCCTTATTTTGTTGCGGATGCATGGAGAAAGAATTCACTTGCACATCTGAAAAAAACGAGGATGGAGCGCTTACGAATATATCAGTAAAATATAATTTTTCTATATTTGGAAAACAACAAGCAAGAAAAGAAAAAAATACAATTCAATTTGAAAATCCCGATGATTTCTATTACTATTATGATTACGCAAAAGAGGTTTATAACAATAGTAATAACGAACTTTTATATTACGATATTCAAAAAAATGAAGAAAACTTAACAATCGAAATATCTAGAAATCTAACCCTTTCTAATATCGATCATACATTGAAAGAAGAATTAGAACCTACTGAAAAGCTTACAAGGAAAAAAATCAAAGAGTATTATACAAATATGGGATATCAATGTAATTAAAAAAAGATACCTAAGATATCTTTCCTATATGAATAAATATTTTTCATGAACAAGTGTATTTTGTTCTTTTTTTTCGTATTTTTTTATTACTTTTACTTGATTGGTTTTTAAACTTTTAGAAACATCAATCATTCGTTGATTTTTTGATCCACGAAATGCCACATCTAAACTTTTTTCTTCTAAAATAAATTTCCCATCAATTAATACATCTACATATTTTAGAAATTCTAAAATAGAATTATTTTTATGAGCCATAATCATTAATTGTTCAAAAGTATAACCAGTATAACACCAGACATCCATATTGAGTTCTTTTACATATTTTGCAATTTCTAAACAAGCTTCTGGTTGACATAAAGGATCCCCACCAGAAAAAGTAATTCCATCCTGATATCTTATTTGTTGAATTTGTTTTTTTACTTCTTCTACATCTACTAACATACCGCTTTGAAAATCATGGGTACTTGGATTATGGCATCCTTTACAGTGGTGGGGACACCCCTGTGTCCAAATTACTGTTCGAATACCTGCTCCATCAACAATACTGTCTGGTTGTAATTCCGCTGCAAGTCTTATTTTCATTTTTATGCGACTTTCTTTTCTTCTTTGATTACTTCTTTAATTCCAGAATGCTTTACACGATCCTTCTCTTCTGCTCTTTTCCCATTATTGAATCGTTTAACATCTCCAGCTAAATATCCTGTTACACGTCTGATTCTTTCAAATCCTTGTCCTTCTCCTACTACTTTTTCCATGAATAACTCCTCCTAACATTGACATTTATATTCATTCACTCTTTCAAGTGGAACACTATCGAATTCTTTACGCCCACATCCTGGACATACATCACCAATTACCCCAACGTATCCACAAACTGGATCTCGATCTACAGGGTGATTAATAGCCCCATAACCGACTCCTTTATCTTTCATCATACGAATTACACTTTCAAATGCCTCTACATTTGTAGTTGTATCTCCATCTAATTCTATATAAGTAATATGACCCCCATTAGTTAAACTATGATAAGGTGCTTCAATTTCTAGTTTATGTTTAATACTTGTAGAATAATAAACAGGAACATGAAACGAATTGGTATAATATTCTCGATCTGTTACTCCTTTTATTTTCCCAAAAATTGCCTTATCTATTCCAACAAATCTTCCTGATAATCCCTCTGCAGGTGTCGCAATCAATGTAAAATTTAAATTGTAATTTTTAGCATATTCATCACAACGATTTCGCATAAAACGAATAATTTCTAAACCCAATTTTTGAGCTTCTTCACTTTCACCATGATGTTTTCCGATCAAAGCTTTTAAACTCTCCGCAAGTCCAATAAATCCAATGGTTAAGCTACCATGTTTCAATAGTTTTCTTAAACGATCTCCTGGTTTCAATTTTTCTCCCGAAGCCCAAACACCTTGCTCTATCAAAAATGGAAAATTATAACAATGTTTACTACATTGAATTTCAAATCTTTCTAATAATTGATCTCGTACAAGATCCATCATATCCCCCAGTTCTTGATAAAAATGATTCATATCTGCTTTATCACGTTCTTTTAAACAAATACCATTTCTAATTGCGATACGTGGAAGATTAATCGAGGTAAACGATAAATTTCCTCTTCCACCTGTTGTTTGATTATGCAAATCTGTCACATCACTCATTAATCGAGTACGACAGCCCATATAACCAACTTCTGTTCTATAATCTCCTTCTTTATAGAATTCTAAATTAAAAGGTGCATCTAGAAATGAGAAATTTGGAAATAATCTTTTAGCAGAAACTTTACAAGCTAACTGAAACATATCATAATTTTTATCTTCTGGGTTAAAGTTAACACCTTCTTTTACTTTAAAAATAGATACTGGGAAAATTGGTGTTTCTCCCTTTCCCAAGCCATCATTTGTAGCTAAAAGGAAATTCTTAATAACCATTCTTCCCTCTGCGGAAGTATCGGTTCCAAAGTTAATAGAAGAAAATGGAACTTGAGCACCAGCTCTCGAGTGCATAGTATTTAAATTATGAACAAATGCTTCCATTGCCTGATAAGTTGTTCGATTCGTCTTTTGGACAGCTTTTTCATAACTTTTTTCAAACATTCTTTTAATTTGTTTAGATTCTTTATAAATTGGTTCAAAGATTGTAATATCAATTTCTAAGGTTGTTAATTTATCAATTTCTCGAATAATACGATCAATACTAATAAAACTTAACAAATCACTATAATCCAATAAATCATATATCTGTTGTTTAAATTGTTTTTTAAAAGTTTTTAATACTCCAGGGGCCATATAATAATCAAATGCGGGAATAGATTGCCCTCCATGCTGATCATTTTGATTGGACTGAATCGCAATCGCCGCAAGTGATGAATACGACATAATATCTTTAGGACTTCGTAAATGACCATGTCCAGTAGAAAAGCCATTTTTAAATAAACGATCTAATTCAATCTGCATACAAGTAGTAGTCCCCATTGGTAAAAAATCCATATCATGAATGTGAATGTCTCCTTTGTCATGAGCCTCTGAAAATCTTTTTTTCATTAAATAAGATTTTGCAAATTCTTTAGAAATTGTACTACCATATTGTAGCATTGTTCCCATTGCAGTATCCCCATCTACATTGGCATTTTCTCTTTTATTATTATCCTCATTAGCTGATTTTAATCCCAATCCTTCAATGGATTTTAAAAATTTATGTGTCTTTTTCTCATCAAAGAATAATTGTCTAGATTGAGTTCTTCTCTCGCGATATTCAGAAAAACTTTTATAAACTTCCTCATATCCCTTTTTTCGTAATTCGTCTTCAATCATATCTTGAATGGTTTCAATTTTAATTCTTCCTTTTTCTCGATAATTTCGCTCAATTTGTTTAATAGTTGCTTGATAAATCTTTTGAATATCTTTTTCATTATATTTTCTTACATGTTCCCCATTTTCATCTTCATATAAAATACTATCAAAACCTTTTTTAATAGCAATCGCAATTTTAGAACCATCAAAAGAAACTCTTTTTCCGTTTCTTTTTACTACTTCTAATGTTTCCAATACTTCTTCTTTTTCTACTACCATCCAATTGTCCTCCTACTATATTTACAAGTTCATTGTATATTAAAATTTTTTAATAGTCAATACATTTTTCAAACATTTTTTAAAACATTTGTTCGTGAATTTAATTTTTCCTTTATTTTCAACATTTTTCAAAATTTTATTTTTCCATTTTTTTAATTTTTTAAATTTTAAATTTTTTTAAAATTCTTACATTTCTACTTTTTCCTTTATTTATAAATGAAAATCCAATATTTTTAAAATTATTTTTTTTCGTTTTTTTATATTTTTTAATAATTAATTTTTTTAATTTCTTATTTTTTGCAAAAAATACATGCTGTTATTTTAATTATATTAACCTATATTTTTATATCTCATATACTACTTTAGAAGGATGTGGAATTATGAATTTTTCAGATAATTTTTTTAAACGTGTAGAAAAGAAAACAAATGTTGGAAAAGACACTATCTTAGATCTTGCTAGCAAATTACAAAAATCTGATTTAAAAAATGAAGGTACACTTCGAGAGGTAATACAAGAACTTGGCAAGCTAACAGGAAAAGAAGTTTCTAAAGAAAAGGAAGATAAGATCATTAGTGCGGTTGTAAATGATCAAGTTCCAAAAGATATAGATAAAATGATTTAAAGAAACTGAGTTTCTTTTTTTATGGGAATATAAATCACTATCTTCACATATAGTTAAGTGAATTTAAGAAAGTAGGGATTAAATGGAAAAAATAGACATTATTAAAAGTATTACTGAAAGAACTGGTGGAGATATCTATCTAGGTGTTGTTGGAGCTGTCCGAACAGGAAAATCAACTTTTATAAAGAAGGTAATCGAAACCCTTGTCGTTCCAAATATTGAAGACGAATATGAAAAAAAACGTGCGCTAGATGAGATTCCACAAAGTGCTCAAGGAAAGACAATTATGACAACAGAGCCAAAATTTGTACCAAGTAATGCAGCGAAAATACAAATCGATACTTTTGAATCAAGTATTCGACTTGTAGATTGCGTAGGATACGTAATTCCTGGTGTAAAAGGATATGAGGATGAAAATGGACCTAGAATGGTAAAATGTCCATGGTATGACGAAGAAATACCGTTTGTTGAAGCTGCCGAAATTGGAACAGAAAAAGTGATTCGTGATCACTCTTCAATTGGAATTGTTGTTACTACAGATGGATCTTTCAATGAAATATCGCGTGAAAATTATGTAGAAGCCGAAGAACGTGTTATTCACGAATTAAAAGAAATTGGAAAACCATTTATTGTAGTATTAAATTCTAATCATCCAATGTTACCAGAAACAGAACGTTTAGCAGAAAAATTAAGAGAGAATTATGAGGTGCCTGTTCTTCCAATTAGTGTTGAGAATATGACAGATCATGATATTTATAGTATTTTAAGAGAAGCATTATATGAATTTCCAGTAATGGAAGTAAATGTTAACATGCCAGAATGGATTGCTTGCTTATCTCCTAATAATTGGTTGAAAAAAATTTATATTGATAAAATTAGGGAAAGCGTTATAGAGATTGATAAACTACGTGACATTGATACCATTACAAATCATTTTAATGATTCGGAATATATCAGCAAATCCTATTTATCAGAAGTAGATACTTCAACCGGAGTTGTTACATTGACATTAGAAGCCCCAGATGGTCTTTATAATCAAGTATTAAAAGATATTATTGGAATGGATATCACCAGTAAAGCAGACTTACTAAAACTCTTCCAGGATTATAATGAAGCAAAAACGGAATATGATCAAATTAAGGGTGCCTTAAAAATGGTCAAACAAACTGGTTATGGAGTAGCTTCTCCTAGTTTAACAGATATGAAATTAGATACTCCAGAAATTATTAAACAAGGAAGTAGATATGGAATCAAATTAAAGGCGGTTGCTCCTTCTATCCATATGATACGGGTAGATGTAGAATCAACATTCGAACCTATTATCGGATCTGAAATTCAAAGTAAAGAATTAATTGATTACTTAATGAAAGACTCAGAAACAGAAGAAATTTGGAAAAGTGAAATTTTTGGACGTAGTCTAGATGTAATTGTCAAAGAAGGAATTCAAGCAAAACTTTCCCTTCTTCCAGAAAACGCTAGATTCAAATTACAACAAACATTATCAAAATTGGTAAATAAAGGTTCTGGAAATTTATTTGCAATTGTTTTATAAGAAATTGTTAAAAAGCAATTTCTTTTTCTGTTACAAAAAAAATAATCTTTGCAGATTATAATTCTTGTTCCCCTTTATTTTTAAATTGTAATACAATTGGAGTCCCCTCAAAGTCAAAAGCTTCTCTAATTTTATTTTCTAAATATCTTTTATAAGAAAAATGAATTAAACCTTTACTATTTACTTGAATATTAAAGGTTGGAGGTTGCATGCTAGACTGATTGGAAAAATATATTTTTAATCGTTTGCCTCTATACGATGGTGGTAAATTCAGAGAATAAGCTTCTCCTATTACATCATTCAAAACGCTCGTTTTTACTTCCCTTTTGCTATTTTCATATACCTTGATAACTTGAGGCAAAAGAGTATGAATTCTTTTCTTTGTAAGTGCTGATAAAAATACAATAGGAGCAAAACTAAGAAAAGCAAATTCACTTCGAATCAAGGTAGTAAATTTTTTCATTTCTTCTTCCTTATCATCCACTTTATCCCATTTATTTACAACTAAAACAATGGCCCTCCCAGCCTCTATTGCATATCCTGCGATATGTTTATCGTGTTCAATAATTCCCTCTTCAGCATTTATAACAATTACACATACATCCGATCTGTCAATGGCTCTTAAAGAACGAATTAAACTATACTTTTCAATTCTTTCATATACTTTCCCTTTTTTCCTCATACCAGCTGTATCAATCACCACAAATTTTTCTCCATGGTAGGTAAATGGTGTATCTACAGAGTCGCGAGTTGTTCCTGCAATATCAGATACAATTGCTCGCTCCTCATTTAAAATGGCATTGACTAAACTACTTTTTCCTACATTTGGCCTTCCAATAATGGAAAACTTAATGATACTATCATCATATTTCTCTTCTTCTATTTTACAAAAGTTTTCGGTTACTTGTGTTAATAAATCATAGATTCCTATATTTTGCTCTCCACTAATTTCAATATAATTTTCAAATCCTAGTTCATAAAAGTCATAGACGTTATCTTTAGCTTCCTTACTATCTATTTTGTTAATAGCAACAATTACTTTTTTATCTGATTTAATCAACATATCTCGAACAACTCGGTCATTAGAAGTAATTCCTTCTTTTCCATCCACTACAAAAATTACCACATCGGATTCAGTAATTGCAATTTCTGCTTGAATTTTAATCTCATCATTAAATTTTTCTTTTTCTAAATCAATTCCACCTGTATCAATTAAATGAAATTGATATTGTTTGAATTCTACATTTCCATAGATTCGATCCCTAGTAACTCCAGGGGTATCTTCAATGATAGCAATTCTTTTTCCAATCATCCGATTAAATATTGTAGATTTCCCTACATTTGGTCTTCCAACTAATGCGACTACTGGTTTTTTCATAGTTTACACCTCTAATTCCTGTGATATTATATTATCATTAAATGACAATCTTTTACAATAGATTTACAATTTTTTTTATAATGAACCTCACTATTTTCTAAAATTCTGCCTAACAAATAGTTAGAAATAGGATGATTAATTTGAAGATACAAGCGATTTTGATATTGATAAATAGAAATATTTTCTTTCAAATGTTCGTCTATCCAAAAATAGTCTTCTATCTCATATAAAAATGGTTCTTGATGGATGATTAGCTGCATTTCTATTTCGTCATCAAAGTATCCAAAATATTCCAATTCTTCATGTTGCAATTCTAAAATCATTCCATAGAAATCATCGATATAAATATCAATTTCATAATAACCACTAATTTCTATCTGATAATTTAATTTTAATAGTCGAAATAATTTTTGAAAATACTTTTCAAGTTGCTCCTTATCATCAAAGTTTATTTCTTCTAAATACATTTTATTTAAAAAAATTATCATATTTACATCGTCATTCATTATTAGTTTCACAACAAATCACCTAAAATATTGTATGTGATTGTAAATATAATGAGATATAAATTAGATAATTCTTTCTATTTTTTCATGGACTTCTTGTTTCCCAGCTTTTGTTACATTTGAGAAAACAATAAAGTCATCTCCAACTACTAGGTCCAGTTCTTGTAATAACATCGTTCTTTGTGTTTGATGTTTTGTAATTCCTATTTTATCAGATTTTGTTGCGATGATAGTAACTGGAATATTATAATGTTTTAAATATTCATACATTAACATATCATCACTGCTTGGTTTATGTCGAAAGTCAATTAACATAAAAACTTGTTTTAAGTTTTCACGATTTGTTAAATAGTCCTCCATCATCAACCCAAACTTTTTCTTACGACCCTTACTTACTTTAGCGAATCCATAACCAGGAGCATCTACTAAGTAAAATGCATCATTCACTAAATAAAAATTAATTGTTTGTGTTTTTCCTGGATTAGAAGATGTTCTAGCAAAGTTCTTTCGATTAATCAAGGAATTAATAAAGCTACTTTTCCCAACATTAGACCTTCCTACTAATAAAAATTCTGGTTTATTATCTGTTGGATACTGACTTCTTCTTACCGCGCTTATCGTTAAATCAACACTATTTATTTTCATTTTATATCACCTAAAATCATTTACTTTATTATAATCATATCTATTATATCAAATATTTAGAAAAAAAAACAGATTTTCACCCTGTTTTCTTTCAAACCATTAATTAGTCGAGTATGGCTTTGTACTACCTGTAAATTTTTTAGTACTGCTAGATGAAGCATTATCTCCATTAGTATTAACTGAATCTAACCATTCTGTATAATCAAATTCCCCACAAGAGCCAACATTATTGATTAAGCAATCAATACATGATAATGTATCTTCCTTATTATCTGCATTCGCTAAACGAATAAAGAATTGAACCAAAGAAAGTAAGAAGAAAATCACAATAGCTGCTACAATTCTTTTAATAAACTTCTTTTGTTGTTCTTTCATCGTATTTTCATCTTTTGATATCATTGCTTGAACAAAATCTTTAATTCCCATCACAATTAATAATAAAGGTACTAAAAATTTAATTGTCTTATATAACGAGGTTGTAAGTGTAGGTAAAAATTTAGGAATTCGATTAATACCACCACAGCTTTTATATTTAATGGATTCATCATAAAAGGACTCATAATTGGTTGATGATTTTTTATTTCGATCATTAATAGAAGGAGTAATAGGAGATAATTGTTTATGTACATTATCTACCTGATTTCCTTGGGCATCATAACTTCTTTTAATTTTTCCTATATATCTAAATGAATTTACTAGCTCTTTAGGATCTCTATTAGCCATTATATAAGCAACTTCATCTACACCATTAATAGTATAAAGAAAGACACCACATTCATTCTGTGACTTCAATGGATAATTAGGATTCCTTTCACCTACAGTATAATTTTCCCAATATAATTTAGTTTCAAAAGTATCACGACCATTAATTTTTTTAGATGAATCTGTAATTTTCACTATTTGACCATCAGAATCTTTTTTAGGCTCTACAGAAAATTCTAATCCTGTATTATTGCCATTTTCATCTAATAAACTATAAATACAACTTAACTTAACATTTCTATTTTTTGTAGTACTATTTGTGCCATTTATATCATTAGATGTTCCACTACCATTAGCATGTGGATCAGAAGTTGTTTTATTAGTACTATTTATTGCATTTGATGTACTTTTGTCCCCACTAGAATTACAAATTCCGTCTGGGCAACATTTTCCATTTACCCATTTACATGATTTATTAGCGCTACTAGTACTATTATTGCAGATCTTCTTTTGAGTTAAAGAGTTACAGGCTCTTACCCGACATTTTTTATTCTTCCATACACAACCACTACTAATATTACAAGTCGCTTTCTTTTTGATTTCATAACAAGCTTTTGGTTTAGCCTGAATATTACCAATGAAACAAAAGCCAAGTATCAACATAAACATTATTCTTTTAAAATGATTTTTCATATATTAAACTCCTTTATTTTCTATATAAATTATATAGGAAATCATATAAATATGCAAGCTTGGTATTTTTACTTGACAAGATTAGAAATTGCTCGTATAATCCCTAATTTTCCATACTCATAAGTGAGACTTCCCTGCAAATAAGCAACATAAGGTTCCCTAATTGGTCCATCACAAGAAAATTCAATAGAAGATCCTTGAGTAAAACTACCAGATGCCATAATAACTTGATCATCATATCCAGGCATATCAGAAGCTTCTGGAATCACATAAGAATCAATAAGACTCCCCATTTGAATTCCCTGAACAAATCGAATTAATAAGTCTTTATTGTGAAAAATAATACTCTCTACAATATCCGCTCTTTTTTCATCATATCTAGGTTCTACTTCATATCCCATATTTGCCATAACTTTGCTAGTTAAAACAGCCACTTTTAAAGCATTAGAAACTACACTAGGAGCCATATAAAGCCCTTGTAATATCAGTTTATTCATAGATAAAGAAGGTCCAACTTCTTTTGCCTCACCTGGTAAGTTTAAACGTTCAGAGCATAAATGTATAAGATCTTTTCTTCCTACTATATAAGCTCCATTTGGAGCAATTCCTCCACCCAAATTTTTAATTAATGAGCCAACTATTAAATCAGCACCAACTTCTATTGGTTCTATTGTATCAACAAATTCACAATAACAATTATCTACCATAATAATAATATTTGGATTAATCTTTTTAATAAATTGAATCACTTTTTTAATTTGTTCTATTCTAATACTTTTTCTAGTAGAATATCCTTTAGAACGTTGAATTTCAATAGCTTTAATTTGTTTGTTATGTATTACCTTCTGAATCTTATCATAATCAAAATCATCATCTTTTAAATCAATTTGTTCATATTGTATTCCAAAAGACTTCAAAGAACTATCGTTATCTTTAATCCCTATTACTTCATGAAGAGTATCATAGGGAGTCCCTGTTATGGACATAAGAATGTCTCCTGGTCTTAATATACCAAAAAGACATACCGTTAAAGCATGGGAGCCAGAAATAAATTGGCTTCGAACTAAAGCATCCTCTGCTTTAAATATCTCTGTATAAATCTTCTCAATAGAGTCTCTTCCAATATCATCATAGCCATATCCCGTTGTTGAATGAAAATGAGATTCTGAAATTTTTTGATTTTGAAAAGCCTTCATTACTTTCAAACTATTCTGTTCACAAACTTTATCTATTTTAAAAAATATTTCTTGTACCTCTTTTTCTGCTTGGTTTACTTTTACAATAATATCTTCCTTCATCAATACAATCCTCCATCTACTCGAATTACAGAATTATTAATATAACTAGCTTGAGTGCTCGCTAAAAAGAAAACAACATGAGCGATTTCTTCTGGTTTTGCAATTCGTTTTAAAAATATTTTTTCTTCCTCACTTTTGATATATTCTTCATCTACATCCTTTAGCTCGTTTTCTGTTCCAACCCAACCTGGCGCTACACAATTGACACGAATATAAGGTGCGAATTGAAAAGCCAAATTATGGGTTAAAGAAATTAATCCTGCTTTGGATGCATCATAATCTAGACACATAGGAAAAGGAGTATCTATCCCATTTGTTGAGGAAATATTAATAATACTTCCCCTCTTTTGTTTCATCATATAATTTCCAATATATTTACTAATTAAAAAAGGCCCTACCAAATTTACATCTAGTGTTTGTAAAAAATTCTCTTTTGTTTTTTCTTCAAATAAACAATCTAATGCAATTGCGGCATTATTAACAAGTACATCTATTCTCCCAAATTGCTTAATAATTTGCTCTACCATATTCTTGATTTCACTTTCTTTTGAAAGATCGCACGCAATACACATAACATCTACACAATAGTGATTTTCTATTTTCTTTTTTAATAAAAAAGCCTCTTTTTTACTCTGATTATAGTGAATAATAACATTATAATTATTCTTAGCAAATTCTAAAATACAACTTGCGCCAATTCCTTTAGAGGAACCAGTAACTAATACAACATCTCTCATATATACATAAAAAGAGCACTTAGGCTCTTGATGAATACTTCCCATCACTTGTTGTAATTAGAATTTTCTCACCTTGTTCAATAAATAAAGGTACTCTCACTAATAATCCAGTTTCAACATAAGCGTCTTTTAACGCATTATTGGTAGTATTTCCTTTTACTGCTGGTTCTGTTTGTACAACTGTAAATTCTACTTTATCTGGTAATACCAAACCAAGTAGTTCTCCTTCATACATAATAACATCCACTAACATATTCTCAATCAAATAGTTTTTGTCATCTCCTACTTGATCAGCAGTTAATTCTAATTGTTCATAAGTCTCCATATTCATAAAACAATAAGTATCTCCAGTATTATATAAATATTGAACATTAGAACGATTAATATTTGCTTTTTCAAATTTTACATTTGTATTAAAGGTTCTCTCAATAGTTCCACCAGTTCTTAAATTTTTCAATTTTGTTTTCATGAATGCAGAACCTTTTCCTGGTTTAACATGTAAAAATTCAATTACTTGATAGATGTTTCCTTCTATCATTAATGTCATACCAGTTTTAATATCATTTACATGTATCATCTTTTTCCACCTCAATAAAATCTATTTTGTCTTCTCATACAAGTTTTCACTTTGACATTTTGGGATATATTAATTCCTGCGTTTTGTCTTAATTCTTTTTCATTATGTTTCGCAAACTCCACTATACAATTGAATAAACGTTTTATAATCGGGTTATCCTATTATCATTATTTATAGATAAAATTTCATCGTTATTTATCCTCTTTATGAGCAGTATGTTTTTGACATTGTGAACAATATTTATTTAGTGTTAAGCGTTCTGTATCTCTTTGTTTTTCACTACGGTACTCCTTTTTACCACATACAGTACATGTAAGGGTTATTTTTCCTCTATTTTCTTTTTTTGCCATAAAAAATTCCTCCTTTTGTTTTGAGCTAGAACTATTATAACAAATATTCATAAAATTTCCAACTTTTATTACAAAAAAGACGTGAACTTTGTAAAAGTTGTTATAAAAATCTGAATTGCACCAGCAAAAATCCCTACAGACAAGAATAAAAGTATTATACTAAAAAAAGATAGAGTTCCAATATCAAGAAAAATTACTTTAGGATTTTTAGGATCTACAAACCCTTTCAAATTTTGTATTTGTTGGGCTTTCATTAATTTACTAGCATTAGCTCCTCCATATCCACGAGATAAACGTTGAACATATTCTTTTTTATTATAATAATATCTAACCGTTGGACTTACCATTAGTCCATCCCGAAAATACTTATCTAGTGAAACAATTTCCACATTCACTTTAGGAAAATTTTTCTTAATATTTTGATTTCCGCGATAGCATAAATAAAATCCTTTCATCACAAAATACCCTAATATCAATAAAATGACTCCTAGAATCAAACTACCAACAACATCTAACATAATATATCTCACTTCCTATATTTCTATGGATACATCGAAAAATAAGCATCGCTAACTGCTTTCGCAATTCTTTTATTAACGGTACTTTGATAAGTACTACCTGTTTCTGAATAATAAATATCTGGTGAAATCACAGTAAAAGTTATTTTAGGGTTGTCATAAGGCGCATAAGCAACAAAAGTAGTAGTAACTGTTTCTTTATCTACTTTTCCATCCCCATCACTATCAATAAAACTTTGACTAGTTCCCGTTTTACCAGCTGGTTTATAAGACAAATCAATATATCCTGAGCCAGTTCCTCCATATTCTAAAACTTGTTTAAAGCCCTCTTTTACTCGCTCTAAATATTCTGGTTTTGTATCTACCTTATTTAATTCTTTCACTTCCTTTGTAAATTTTACTTTTTCTAAGTTACCATCAGTCGAAGAATAGACATTTTTTAACAAATATGACTGCATACGACTTCCGTTATTTGCAATAGTTCCAATATACTGTGATAATTGAATAGGTGTATAAGTATCGTATTGACCAATCGAAAAATCTAAAAGAAGTCCGCCAACTTTGCTTTCACCTTTATATCCTAAACTTTCAACTGGTAAATCTATTTCTGTTTTTACCCCTAAACCGAATTGTGCAAAGGTATTGCGATAGATATCAAAGGCATTATTATCTACTCTAAATGGTGTATCGTAAGTATAATTTACTCCAGCTAATTTCATTGCTGTATAAAATTGATAAACATTTGAGGATAATTTTAAAGCTGTCAAATCATTAACATTTCCTAAGTTTCTCCAAGAACATTTTTGAGGAGCTCCCGCTAGTTTAATACAAGAATCATAACGTCTTTCTCCTATTTGTAAGTTACCAGTATTATATCCTACAATATGGGAAGCTCCCTTTACAACTGATCCCACAACTACTGGAGAAGTTGTAATTCCTGGTGTATAATCATATACTTTATATTCTCCATTTTCTTCTTTTACTTGCTTTCCTGCCATTGCAAGAATCTCACCTGTTTTTGGATCCGATATAATAACAAATGAGCGATTATAATACATAGTATTCGGTTCTTTTTTTGTGGCGCTTACTTCATTTGTTAAAATCTCCTCTACCTTTTTTTGAAGTTCCATATCAATTGTCAACATGATATCATTTCCACGACTACCCTCTTTTGTTAATACTTTCTCTCCATTATCTAATACTTCATATTGATTTTTAACTCCTCTTAAATAGTCGTCATATTGGTATTCTAAGTAACTTACCCCAACCCGGTCATTTAAATTATATCCTTTTTTTAAATATTCTTCTTTTAAATCTGAAGGAATTCCTTTTTCTGAATCACTCACGCCTCCTAAAATCGCTCGAAAAGTATCCCCATACAAGTAGCTTCGATTCCAATCTAATCTAGTATTAAAACCCTTTAAATGATGGGTGTTGCTAGCAACACTCGCAAATTCTTGATCAGTCACATTATCCTTTTTAATTACCTTGTCTGCATAAGAATATCCTTTATTCATTAAGTAGTAGATATAAGCGGCTTCTCTATCTCTATCCTGATAAGCTCCTAATTCTTCTTCTGTAACTCGTTCGAATTTTAATTCTTCTATGTCATCTGCTGTAATTTTACGATATTCTAAATCTTGCCATTCTGATTTTTTTATTTTTTTCTTTGCCTTATCTAGATTATTTTTTACCCAAAATTTACGAAGGTTTTTATCTGTTAATTTTGAAAAATCCACTTCTATTAAATCTGCCATTTGATAAGCTAATTTGACTTCTTCTGTCGCAGTAACCTGATTTTCTTTTTTATAATAAATTTCCTTATTTGGTTTGTTATCGACTATTAGTCTTTTATTTCGATCATAAATACGTCCACGTGGTGCGGTTGATCCATCAATAATATTCTTATTTAAAATTTCTAATTTATCCTTATAATATTCATTTTTGATTACTTGAATATAAAATAAATTAATAAATAAAATGATAATTACTAACGTAATAACTCCGATTAATATATTGTATCTTTTTTCGATTATTTCTTTAATATCCTTATATTTTTTATAATAATTATATTTGATATTAACAGTACTTTTTTTCTTAAATATTTTGTTCATAACGCTTATTTACTTGATTCCAATCTATAATCTTTAAAAAAGCATCAATATATTTATTACGTTCATTTTTATACTGCAAATAATAGGCATGTTCCCATAAATCTAGTGCCATAATTGGAATTAATCCATAACTATAAGGTGTTTCCTGATTAGAAAAATCAATAATCTCTAATTCCTTATTGGAATTTAAAACTAAAAAGGTATAACCTGAACCTACCATTAAATTTGCTTGTCTTCTAATTTCATCAACAAAATTTTCTACACTACCATATTGTTTAATGGCTTGATCTTTTAATTTTCCATCCATAGATGCTTTACTAGGACTCATACTATCAAAATATAATTCGTGATTGATTACTCCACCCAAATTATATAATATATCTCCACGAATATTTAATGGGAATTCATCAATATGGGAAACCAATTCTTCTTTTGTATAAGATTCATGATAGCCTACACTATTTAATAACTCATTTAACTTCTTTAAATAATTTAAATAGTGTTTATGATAATGAAGATTTATAATTTCTGAAGAAATATAAGGTTCTAAAGCATTTTCACTATAATTTAATGGTTTTTGTTGATACATAAGATCACCTCTTTAGTTTATTTTATTATAAATGTATTACATTATTCTAAGTATCCATCATATATTAGTTTAGAGGTGGATACATTGATTGAACGATTAATCGCAAATTACGTAAGCAAATTAAAAAAACAAGATGTTATACAGTTTGCTTTAAAAAATGATATCAATCTAAAAGATGACGAAGTAAATATTGTTTACGGTACCATTCAAAAATACTGGAAGGAAATCATTTTTGAAGATCATGAAAGGATATTACAAAAAATAAAAGGAAAAATGAATAATAATACCTATCAAAAAATAGAAGAATTAATTATCTTATATAAAGAAAAATATCATTCTTATTTATAAAATCGAATAACATCTTCTATTAAATTAGAATTCCATTTCTGGCCTCGAATCATTTCTATTTCAAATCGGTATGGTGGATATGAATTCTTTTTATCTTCGGTTACAATATAAGGCGTTTCTAATATTTTGGGAACGTCTTTTAATTTTGGATGATAGAGAATCAAAAGTAAATTTTTAAAGCCAATATGACCATATCCTAAATTTTCATGACGGTCTTTATGAGACTCTATTATATTCTTACTATCATTTACATGAATACACGCTAGCTTATTCAATCCTATTATACGATCAAACATAGATAAAATTTTGTCGAAATCATTCAAATCGTAACCTGCATCATGAATATGGCAAGTATCTAAACAAACTTTAATTTTATTTTTTTGTTTTACTCCATCAATGATTAGTTTTATTTCTTCAAAGTTTTTACCTAGCTCACTTCCCTTTCCTGCCATTGTTTCTAAACAAATATTCACATTTGTATATTCTGTCAAAACCTGATTTAAAGCAAAAATAATATTCTTTAGGCCCTTTTCTTCCCCAAGTCCAACATGACTGCCAGGATGAAGAACCAAATTTTGGATTCCTAATGTTTCTACTCTTTCTATTTCTTGCTTTAAAAAGGAAATAGCAAAATCATAATTTTTAGTATCGTTTGCTAAATTAATAATATAGGGAGCATGAACAATTACATTTTTTTTATCAATTCCGTGTTGTTTCATCATCTCGTCCGCTTTTTTTGTAAGCTCCAAATCAATCGCAGAACGATTGGTATTTTGAGGAGCTCCTGTATAAAACATAAATGTATTTGCTTTATAAGAAATAGCCTCTTTTACACTTCCCAATAATTGATCTTGTTTCTTAAACGAAACATGTGAACCAATAATAATTTCTTCCATAATTCACCTACTCTTTTTCATTATAACATTTTAATAGGTTTTAGAAAATAATTAAAGATGAATTTTTTCCGTTTTATTACTTTTGATATATTGTTTTAAAAAATTCTTTTTATCTTGGTCTTCTTCAAATAAAAAATCTGCCAGTACGAATGATTTCTCTATATTCAATATTCCGTAATGATCAATATCACCATCTGCAATACTTCCTTCTCTTAAATATTTGTGAATAATATCCCAATTAGATGAATAATTGGAATGAAGTAAAAAGTTTAAGAAAAATCGAATATTATTTTGCCATATAATGGGATCTAAACTTCCGTTTGGACAGCGAAATTCAATTGTATTATCCTTTATATTTTTTCCTAATATAAAGGCTCCAGAAAAATCAACTGCCCTTCTTTTATAAAAATCGATTTGACGATTCATACTATGAAGACTCACACTCTGAAGATTAATTCTATGATTTCCAAGTAAATAATGATTAAAAGTAGTTGCTAAAGGAGCTGCTGTTTCTATGATCTGCTCTCTATAAGTATCCATTTGTCCATAACCAAATCGGTAAATAATATCTTCAAAAATAATCCAAAGTTTTAAAAATTTCTTTAAACTTTTTTTATTTTTTAAAACTTGTGTTCCAATATGAATATGTCCTCCACATTTAGAATTAATACTAGCTTTCTGTTCTAATAAGAAATGGCACATCTTCTCTATTTGCTTCCAATACTTTGGTTCATCACAAAAGACTTTCGAAGCCATTTCCCCACCATATATATTTCCCACTCTTTCTTGTAATTCATTTAAACTACTATCATGATAAAAATTCCAATGTTCTTTAAACTCTTCTGTTAAATTTGCTTCTACCTGCCTATGTAAGGCTTTAACAAACTCAATTTCAATTCCAAAAGTATATTTAGAATCTATATCTATCGTAGATTGATAAGATATTACATGATTTCTTAATTCTTCTAAAAATTGTTTTTGATCTAATTCATTCAATTTAGTTAATAACACAAAACCACCCCAAGCAATATTGGAGTATTATATCATTTATTTATTCATCAAGCAAATCACTACGTTTGATAATAAATGTCTTATTATTTTTATAAAAAGCATAAAAAATATCTTCTACTTTTAAATTTTGTTTTTTTAACATCTGATTTAACCATTTTTGATCTTTCTTAATTTCCTTTAATACGTGAAGATCAATCGTTCCATCTAAAATTAAGGGAAGCGGATATTCTTTTGTGTTTTGAAATACAGATAAACTACCATTTGTTTCTAATACAGCGTAATCAACCTCCTCTAAACTTTGAACTCCCTTTTCTCGTAGTTGGCTAATTAAATCATCCAACGTATATCGTAACTTTGTCATAACATTAAATTTTACTTTTCCATCTTTAATGATAACACTAGGATGCCCATCAATAAATGTTCGAATTTTATTATTCTTCATACTAATATAACTAAGAAATATTTCACAAATAACTAAAATAACAATGGGAACAATTGACATAAGAATAGATCGCTCAACATTTTCAATAGAGATCGCAGCCAGTTCTGCAATCAATACTGTTACGATTAAATCTCCTATTCCAAGTTCTCCAATTTCTTTTTTCCCCATTAAGCGATACACAAAAATAATAAAGAAATAAAGAAAAAATGTTTTTAAAGCAAGAATTATATACATTTTCATCACCTATTTTATTATGATGTAGGAATAAGATTTTATTCAAATTCATAACTTTAATAGGAGGATTTTTTATGAAATATGCGAAAGATTTAGGAATCTCATTGTTATTTATTATAGGAAGTTTTATTATTTTGACATTCTTAATGACAACACTAAACTATTTTAATTTATTTTCTAGCGGTCTTGTTTCTGTTTTTAAAATTATTATTCCAATCTTTTCTTTATTCCTTGGAGGATTTATAATTGGTAAAAAAAGTTCGAAAAAAGGATGGCTAGAGGGTCTAAAATTGTCTCTTATCTTTACAATCATTTTAATTTTATTTAATTTATTGGGATTAGGAAACAAAATAGAATTTAAAAATATTGTATACTATATCATTATTATTGCTTCCTGTATGTTTGGAGGAATGTTAGGGATTAATAAAACAGATACGAAATAAAGCAAAGAAAGCTTTATTTTTTGTACAATCATTTAAATAAACAAAAAGTTTTATCGTTATGATAAAACTCTCTACCCCTTATTTTCTATTACTTGATTTACAAATTCAATAAATTTTTCTTGTGATACAGTGATAGTCTCGGTTGTTCCAAATCTACGATAACTAATCGTTTTATTATCTACTTCATTTTGACCAAGAATAATCGTAAATGGAATTTTTCTTGTTTGACTCTCACGCATTTTATAGCTAAGCTTTTCATTTCGATGATCTAATTCTACACGGAAGTTATCCTTTAGTAAATCATAAATTTCTTCCGCATATTTCAAATGGTACTCATTATTAACAGGAATAATATTCATTTGAATAGGAGTCATCCAAACTGGTAATACACCCTTTGTTTCTTCTAAATAGTAAGCAATAAATCGATCAATTGTTCCAAATACTGCCCTATGAATAACAACTGGGGTTTTCTTAATACCATTTCTATCTACATATTTCAAATCAAACTTAGCTGGCAAACAAAAGTCTAATTGACATGTCGATAATGTGTATTCATTTCCAACTGCTGGCTTGACTTGTACATCCAATTTAGGTCCATAGAAAGCCGCTTCTCCGATTTTTTCAGTATAAGGGATTCCTATATCATCAAGTACTTTTCTAAGTTTATTTTCAGCATTTTCCCACATTTCATCATCTGGATGATACTTTTCAGTATCCTCGGGATCTCTAAGAGATAATTCGAAGCGATAATCTGTTATTTTTAGTTCCTGATAAGATTCTAAAATTAAATTTACTACGCTTTTAAATTCTTCCTCTATTTGTTCAGGAGTTACAAATAAATGGGCATCATTTTGACAAAAAGATCGTACTCTTTCTACTCCCTTTAATGCGCCACTTGCTTCAAATCTACAATCTCTTGCAATTTCTCCAATTCGAATTGGTAAATCTTTATAGGAATGTAATTTATTGGAATAAATCATCATATGATGAGGGCAATTCATAGGACGAAGTACGAATTCTTCCCCCTCTACTTCCATTTTAGGAAACATATTTTCTTTATAGTGATCCCAATGGCCACTTGTTTTATATAATTCTACGTTTCCTAAAGGTGGAGTTAAAACATGTTGGTAACCAAGTTTTTTTTCTTTATTTTTGATATAATTTTCTAGATTTTCCCATATAATATATCCGTTTGGTAAATACATAGGAAGGCCTTTTCCAACTAAATCATCCATCATAAAGATTTCTAAATCTTTTCCAATTTTTCTATGATCACGAAGTTTCGCTTCCTCTAACATTTCCAAGTGATTTTTTAAATCTTCTTCATTTTCAAAACAAATACCATAAATTCTTTGCAACATTTTATTTTTAGAATCATTCTTAAAATAAGCTCCACTTACCTTGAGTAATTTAAAATATTTCATAGCTTTTGTTGTTTTCATATGAGGCCCACGACATAAATCAATAAAATCATCCTGTTTATAAGCAGAGATAATCGTATTATCATCCATTCTTTCAATTAAATCTATTTTATAAGGATCTTCTTGAAACATCTCTAATGCCTCTTGTTTAGATAGTTCTATTCGATTAATGTATTTATCGCCTTTAGATATTTTTTTCATTTCTTTTTCAATTCTAGGTAAATCTTCCTCTTTGATAACTTGATTTCCTAAATCAATATCATAGTAAAATCCTTCTTCTATTACAGGTCCTACCCAGAATTTAGCATTAGGGTACAAATGCTTTACTGCATGGGCAAGTAAATGAGCACAACTATGATTTAAAATATTTAATTTCTCATTTTCTTTTATATTAATCATTAATAATCACCTCTCTTTTTATAACGATTTCGTCCAGTTTGTATATAGGTTTTTTGGCGATTTACTCGTACGTTGATTTCAAACACCTCTTCTTCTGGATAACTCTCTACAATATTTCCTAACCAGTCCTCTTCTAAATTATTTTCTTCTAAAATAGATTCTCTAATTGCACGCAGCTTATCATAATTTTTCTCTCTTTGTAATTCATTAAGAAGTTTTCCAAAAGATAAAAGAAGTGGATTTTCATAAGGAATTACTTTTCCTTTTTTCTTCTTCTTAGTTTCTTCTCTAACAAGTACATAAGTTCCATCACTTAATTTTTGTTTATTAATTTTAGAAAAACTTACTTTAATTGGCAATTTATATCCCTTTTCTCTTAAATACTTATTCATTTCATAATGAGTTATTCTTTTTTCTTCCCCCTCATACTCTACATTTAAATATGTACTCATAAATTCTCTAATTTCAATCGTTTGTTTCAAACTAATCATGGTTTTATTTTTTGACATATAACCTCTCCTCCCTAAAAAAAACGCTTCCTTATATTAAGGAGCGTTTGAACGCGGTACCATCCTACCTTGTAACTTAATTTTTGATAACGGAAATCTCCGGAAATCTCTTTCGAGTTCAATTCATGGGTAGTAATTATCAAATGTTATATTAGTTCACACCAACCACTAACTCTCTTATAAAGTAACTTTTTTGATAATTTTGTCCCAATCAAAATTTTTAAATCTAATTTTATTCTAATCTGAAAATATCATTTTGTCAATATAAATCCCCTCATTTTTTTAGATAATGAAAAAATGAGTTATAATTTCAAATGTCTCGTGGTATAATATGAATTTATGAATAGTAAAATATAAAAACAATATATCACAAAACATGACATGAAAAGAAAAATGTGCTATATTGTAGAAGGAGGAGATAATTTTGAAAAAGTTTTTATTCAGTATGACATTATGTCTACTAGCTGTTCTATCGCTTACTGGATGTAATCAAGAAACTACGAAAAAAGTGAAAGATTCTAACCAAGAGAAAGTAGAAGAAAAAAAATTAAAAGGAAAATGTTCTGCCGTAGAATGTATTCAAAAAATTACACCAGAAAATACAGTAGAAGAGGTAAATGAAATCATTGGAGTAGATGGTGTATTAAAAAATGAAAATTCTCGAGAATACGAATATGATTTAGGAAATGATGAGAAAATCACTTTGAAATTTTCTTCTGATAATACTTCTACTATCGTTGCAGATTTTAACAAAAATGATGTAGCTGATAAAAAAGTAGATCTATCAAATTTAGAGGATTTAAAACCAAAAGTAAATGCTGGAATCACTTATGATAATTTCAAAAAAGAAATTGGTGATGTAGATGGAGTACTAGTAGAGAAATCAAAAACAAGTGTTAAATACATGTGGGTATCCAAAAAAGGTGGAAATGTAAGAGCATCTTTTAGAACAAGTGATAACATGTGTAGATTCTTTACAGGAATTGGCGATAGAACAAGCAACTAAAACACATTTGTGTTTTTTTATTTGACTTTTTATTGACAATCGTTATTTTTAAAATACTTTTTTTCGGTTATAATAATATAAGGAGGGATACTTATGAAAAATAAAGTTGTAATTATTGGATGTGGAAATGTTGGAATGAGTTATGCATACGCTCTTGTAAATCAAAAAACAAGTGTCAATGAACTTGTTTTAATTGATATTAATCAAGATCGTGCTATTGGAGAAGCAATGGATTTAAACCACGGGATATCCTTTGCTCCTAGTAAAATTGATATCAAAGCAGGTTCCTATGAGGATTGTAAGGATGCTACTATTGTTTGTATCGCTGCTGGAGCAAATCAAAAACCAGGAGAGACAAGAATGGATTTAATTCACAAAAATGATTCTATTTTTAAGTCCATTGTAGAAAATGTAATGAAAAGTGGATTTCAAGGCATCTTTTTAGTTGCCACAAATCCATTAGATGTTATGACCTATGTAACATGGAAATACTCTAAAATGGATTCTAGTAGAATTATTGGAAGCGGAACAAGTCTTGATACTTCCAGACTTCGTTTCATGATTGGAGATCACCTAAATATCAGTCCAAAAAGTGTTCATGCCTATATTATTGGTGAACATGGTGATTCTGAATTTGCGCCATTTTCAAATGCTACGATTGGACTTCAAGATATTCATAATTTCTTATCAGATGAAGAATTAAACAATATTTGTTTAAATGTTAAAAATGCTGCTTATGAAATTATTAATCGTAAGAATGCTACCTATTATGGAATTGGAATGTGTCTTGTTCGTATTACAAACGCCATTTTAAATAACGAAAATAGTATTATCACCATTTCTACCTATGATCCAAATAATAATCTTTTTGTTAGCGTTCCTGCAATCATTAACAAAAACGGAGTACGTGAAAGAGTCTACGTTGAATTAAACGAGGAAGAAACTGCAAAATTACAAAATAGTATTGATATTATTAAAGAGGCAATTCAGGAAATATCATAAGCAATCATCATCTTCAACAATACTAAAAAGCGCCAATCAATGGATTAACGCTTTTTTTATTAATATTTTGTCATTCTATTATTAAATGGAACTCCTAACGCTGGAAAATTAATAACGCTTCTTGGATTAATTGAATATGTGTAATTCATTAAATTCCAAGCACCTGCCCCTTTATAGTCAATTCCATAAAGACCAGTAGCCACCGTTAAGTGAAGATGGGCCCCTCCTGTACAACGATCATAAGAAGCAGTACTACCTCCACCTGAAGCACCAATTACCGTATTACTAGTAACATTTTGTCCCTCTGAAACACTAATAGATAATAAATGGGCATAAACACTAGTATAGGTTTTTCCATTAATTTTATGGTGTACAACAACCATATTTCCACCACAACTATATCGATGCATAATTAAAGCTACTTGTCCTGTTCCAATCGCATAAACAGTATTTCCTTCTCTTACACCCATATCAATTCCTTCATGAAAGGATTTACCTTGATAATATCTCGTTCCCCATTCACTAGTAACTCTTCCAGACACGAGTGGTCGATAGAAGGCTGTCCCTGCAGGAAGTAATCCTCTACTACATTCTGCGATATCATCATTCGATTTACATCCCATTTTCTTATAATTATCCACAATCTTTTGTTGCGCTTTTACATCATCCGCTTGTGATACGCTAACAGCTTTAATATCTTCCATTTCCTTTCCTAATTTAGAAAGTTCCCCAGTTAATTGTTGTTGCTTTTCACCTAAGGATACACGTTTACTTTGAATTTGTTTTTGTTTCTCTTTATTATCACTAATCATTTTATTAAATTCTGAGATTTTTGCATCATTATGATCAGAAAGTTGTTCTGTAACCGCCATACGATAAATAAAACTCTCCCAATCACTTGCTCCAGAGACATACTCTAAAGTAGCGGATTCTCCATTAGAAACTTGCAAATAACTAATAATTTCTTTGATTTCCTTTTCTGCATTAGAAATATTTGTATTTAGTTTTTCTATTTGTTCATCTAAACTGGCAATATCTTTATAAGTTTGACTAATTTCATTTTTAATATTGGAAATATTTTTATTTACGGAATTAATTTCTGCCTGTGTTTGAGCCTTTTTAGCATTGGTATCTTTTAATTCACTTTGACGTTTGTTTAATTCCTTTTCTAAATCTCCTAATGTCTCTGCTTTTACTTCTGGTACATAAAACATCGGTGTTATTGTAATTACTAATACCGATAAACTTACAAATAATTTTTTCATCTACAACCACCTCTAACTTCTAAGTTCCCTTCTTACTCTTTTATACTCTGGGTAATACTTATGAACCAAATTCCAAAAATCCTTGGAATGATTGAAATGAATAAAATGAGATAATTCATGAACAATAACATAATCTAATTTTTCTAAATCATATTTCATCAATTCTGAATTCAATGTAACTGAATTATCTCGAATATTACAAACACCCCATCTTGTTTTCATTTTTCTAATTTTTAATTTTGGAAAAGGTAGATCCTCTTCAAATTGTTGATACCAATTTGTTAAATGATCCATAAATATTTCTTTCATATTTGCTTGATACCATTTATTGAACATCTTCATATCCGTTGTATAAATTTTTTGATGAATCATCTCTACCTTTTCTACCTTCATTAGTATTATATCATATTTTTCTCCTAAATAATAGAAAATATCTTCTTTTTCTTTTTGTGACTTTACTCGATTTAACATCTTTTGCAAAGAAGTATAATTTTCATCTAATATTTTTTTTACTTGTTTCTTGGTAACAAAATAATTTGTTGTGATATAAATTTTCATGTCATCTTTTATTCTAATGTAAGTGTTTTTATTATTTTTTTTCAAGATTACAACTTCTAATTTTTCTTGATCAATAGAGTACAACATCTTATCACCAATCACATTTTACCACAAAAAAAAGGAATTGAAAATTCCTAAAAGCGGCCACCGCCACCGCCTCCACCGAAGGATCCTCCTCCTCCAGAAAATCCTCCGCCAAAGCCTCCCGACGAGGAATTAGAACTCTCAGCAATTCTCTGCGCATTCGCAGAAGATATGGCAGAATGGATAGAATGATCAATTTCTCTATGAAAAGTTGTCATAAAATGAATTCGATTATAATCATAAACTGGATCATAAGTATAACCTGGGGTATTTTGAATCTCTTTTATTTTAATTTCCATCGTTTTTGCCAGTTTACTAGCACAACCAAATACAACAGCATATACTAAATATTTTTCCCATAAAGCAATTTCTGGTAACTCTCTTTCTTTAAAATTACCAAAATCATTCATAAATTTTTTAAGCCCTTGCCATTTATGATATTCCTCATTTCCTTCTTTTGTTCTTCGATAAAAACTAGAAAGATAACAAAGAGTAATAATACTTAAAATAACAAGCAAAATACCAATCATCATAGAAACAGAGCAAAGAGAAAAACCAATAATCAATGTCATTACACAATATACACTACATAATGTTTTAATTCCTTTATTATTTTCAAAAAAATTCATTTTTTCTGCTTCTTGTTTCGCTACTTGTTTCCATTTACTATATCGACTTAAAAAACTACTATAAGAATTCTTAGCAGATTTTTTTAACTCTTTTAAAGTGATATCTTTTTTATCATGAAAAAGAAATTGAATAAGAATTAACTCCACTTCATTTAATCCCTCTTCATCCAATAATTCTAATTTAAAGTTATCATCCCCTAATTCCTTAAAACCGATTTTCTTTTTATAAATTAGATTTAAAATAGAAGCACTAAGTTCATTACTATCTATTCTTTTATGCATTAAATATCCTACATACTCTGGATCAATACTACTTGGAAAATCTCTGAAATATTCATTTGTAAAAAGGCTCTTATACTCCTTATCATATTTTCGATAAACATGAATAATCATAATCACTAATCCAATCATCAAGCCGATACCAAATGCCCCAAACATTTTAATCGTTCTTTGATGATTTCTATAGCGCCCTCTTAGTTCATTAGCATCATCAGCTTTTTGTTTTTCTACTGCTAAAATTTTATCTAATGCATCCATATCAGTTATTTTTGAGGACTGATTTAAAACCTCTTTATCAAAAACAAAACGAATATCAAAAGCAGTGTTTGCTTCTACATCACGGATTGTTAATTTTATTTGATTCTTATTAATATTTTTTGTTTCTCCCCATAATGGGCCATGTCCCCAAGCGCGAAGTTCCTTTTCATTTCCACTAATGTTAACCAACATTTCTAAATTATGAATATACTCCCTTTGCTCACTTGAGAAAATATTAAATCCTACTTCTGCTATATCATTATGAACAATTCCCATATTTTTCATAATATATTCTACATAAAATGCATTCTTATAGCTAGATGGATTATATATTTTTAATACAGTTCCACTTGCTGTATCTGTTTTTTCATATACCCCATAATCACCACTAGAAGCATAAGATACCTCCTCAAAAATAGATCCATCATGCATAAGATAATCAAAATTCACTTGCCCATCAATAGTGATTCCCTTAACAGATGTAATTTCAATTGCTTCTCCATTATAAATGTCACTTCCATTAAAATCATTGGTATCTCCACGAAAGACTGGTGCAGAAGCGTTCTTATAATTAATAATTCTCTCATATCCATTATATTCACCATTCAAAACAAATAATTCCTGTACCTTTACATCTCCATTTGCCATGACATCCATATTGATATAGTACTTTTCAATTCCCTCTTTAGCATGAATTTGAAAAGGAATTAAAATTAAGCAACCAATGATTAGATATTTTAAATATTTTTTCATAACAATCTCCCTACTATTCTTAAAAAAACTTACTTTCGTAAGTTCTAAAATTTTACTTCTGGTACTTTTCTATCTTGTTCATCAGCTTCAAAAAACTGATAAGGTTTAAATCCAAACATTCCTGCTATAATATTAGAAGGAAATCTTTCAATTCCATTTTGATATTTCAAAACGGAATCATTATAAAATTGTCTAGAATATGTAATCTTATCTTCTGTATCCTTTAATTGATTTTGTAAATCCATAAAATTTGTATTTGCTTTTAACTCTGGATACGATTCTGTTATAGCAAGTAATCTACCTAACGCTTGCGAAAGTTCTCCATTTGCCTCTATTGAAGACTCTGGTGTAGTTGCACTAACTGCTTTATTACGTGCCGATATAACAGCATCTAAAGTCTCTTTTTCATGTGTTGCATATCCCTTTACAGTTTCTACTAAATTAGGAATTAAATCTGCTCTTCTTTTTAGAACAACATCAATTTGCGACCATTGATCTTTGACTCTATTTCTTAAAGTTACCAATTTATTATAAGTACTAATTACATAAATCAATATGAAAACAACAATCCCTAAAATAATCCATAATGCTATCATACTCTACCTCCTTATAATTCTATTATACAGAAATACCTATAAAAAAGAAATAAATTTGAATATATTTTTATAAAGTTTACACACTATTAAAGAAAGGACGATAGTATGAACGTAAATATTAGAGAATATATTAAAAATAATTTTAAGGGCGCTAGCGCAAATGAGATAGAAGAATCCATTAGCTCTTCTATCGAATCAAAAGAAGAAGTTGTCCTACCTGGACTAGGAGTATTATTTGAAATTTTATGGCAAAATATTGAAAATAAAGAAAAAGATGATATACTAAGTGTATTAGTAAATCATATGTAAAAACCACTTCAAAATGAAGTGATTTTTTATAGCCATACAGCAAACAATACTCCTAACATTGCAAATACAATTCCAAAAAACCAAAACACTTTTACAATGTCCTTCTCATCCCATCCCAATTTTTCAAAATGATGGTGAAGAGGAGTCATTAGAAAGATTTTCTTTCCTTTCCACATAATTGATATTGTTTGAATAATACATACTAATGTTTCGATAATAAATACAGAAGAAATAATGATGAAGGTAATCTCATGATTCGTAATAATCGCAATCGTTGCTAGAGTTGCTCCTAAGGATAAAGAGCCTGTATCCCCCATAAATATTTTAGCTGGATTGGTATTAAAAAACAAAAAACCAAGAAGAGATCCTACTAATACAAAACAGAAAACAGCAATTGCTGAAGACCCTGCTACCCATGTAGAATTCCAACTAATTAATCCAAAGGCTAAAAAAGCAATTAAAGAAAGTCCTCCAGAAAGACCATCTAAGCCATCTGTAATATTCACAGCATTACTACTTGCTACTAACATAAATAATAGGAAAATCCCATAAAACCATCCCATATGAATATGAATATTTAAGGTATGAATATCTAAACTTGGACTATTTCCACTAGACATAAAAATATAAAAGAAGATAACAGCTATAAATAACTGGCCAAATAATTTTTGAAGTTCTGTTAATCCAATATTATTTTTTCTTTTGATAATTAAATAATCATCTATAAATCCAAGTATCCCATAAGCAATAAATACAAATAAAATAATAAATAGATTATCACTAAATTCTATTTTCCTTAAAAAAAGTAAAATTAATACTGTAATAATGGTTGGAATTATGAAAATTAAACCTCCCATAGTTGGTGTTCCTTCTTTTTCTTTATGCTTTTCTTTTAAAAATATACTTACACTTTGTTTTACCTTTTTTGTTTTTAAAATTGGAATTAATATAAATCCAAATAGGACAGATATAATAAAGCCAATCATCAAAGCAAGTATTGCTTTTGTTAAAACTAACACAAAATCATCTCCTTGTGTATGACTGAAGTTGGTTTAAATATTCTAATACAACTTCTTTATCATTAAACGGTATTATTTGTCTATTTTTTCCAATAATTCCTTCTTCATGCCCCTTTCCAAGAATCAATAGAAGATCATTATTTTCTAATCGTTGAATTGCTTTACAAATAGCTTCTTTTCGATCTAAACAAATCTCATAATTACCAAATTCCGCATTTTTAAATGTATCTTCTACAATTTGGTTTGGATCCTCATCATGAGGATCATCTGTTGTAAAAATAAAATAATCTGATAATTCACTAACTAATTTGCTCATTATTGGTCGTTTCATACGGTCACGTTCCCCAGTACATCCAAATACTACATAAGTCTTTCCCTTTGTAAATTGTTTCATGGTTGTAATAATTTTTTGAATAGCATCTGGTGTATGAGCGTAATCAATAACAATATTATTTGTATGGTATTTAATGATTTCTGCTCTACCCACAGGAGCATTTAATTGTCTGGCAACCTCTATAATACTAGAATCAGAATAACCCATGCATTTTAATAAACCAATGCACGCTGCCATATTATAAATGTTATAATCTCCTAGCAATTTCATTGTTACAGAATATTCGCCCTTGTGATCTTTATACTTAAAAATAGTATGTTCACTACTTAATGTGTAGTCCACGATTTGTAAATCACTTATATTCTCTCCATATGTAAAATTTTGATTATGTTCTAATAAAAAATAGTCTTTATAGTAATCATCATGATTAATGATAGCAATTCCATTTGGTTTTAATTTCTGAAATAATTTTTGCTTTGCTAAGGCATAATTCTCCATTGTTTTATGGAAATCTAAATGATCTTGGGTAAGATTTGTAAAAATAGTATAATCAAACTCCAAAGTTTCGATACGCCCATTAGCAAGCGCATGACTACTAATTTCTATTACTACGTTTTTGCACCCTTGATCATATGCTTCTATAATTAAATCATACATATCACAAAGATCAACACTAGTATTTGGTAAATTTTTTATTTTTTTATTAATATAAAATCCTACTGTTCCAATATAAGCACATTTAGAGTTCAATTGATTTAATGCATCATGAATTAACATTGCTGTAGTTGTTTTTCCATTAGTACCTGTTATTCCTATAATATTCATTTTATTCAAAATTGGATTATAATGTTCTTTTAGATACTCATTTAAATACATTCTAGTATTCTCAACTATCTGTGTTTCAACAGAATAGTTTCCATGTTCAACAATCACCTTTTTAGCTCCATTTTCAATTGCCTTTTCGACATATTGATGTCCGTCATTAACCTCACAACGAACAGCTATAAAAGTATCACCTGGTTTTATTTTTCTAGAATCACTTTGAATATTTATCATATTACCACACTCTCTAAACATAATAATTTTACTATAAATTATATAATTAATCAAGAACAACAAAAAAACAAGAATTATCTTGTTCTTGAGCTTGGAATCTCATGAACTACTTCATGATCACTTATATAAGCCTGATCAATCGTTGCAATCGCTTCTTCCATTCCTTTAAAATAAGAATTTTCTTTAGGAAGTCCAATCGTTTGAGGATCCATTACCATATTATCTTTTAATTGATCACAAATTACTTCTGCTTTTCCCCGTTTTTTAGCAGTATTATAAACCTTAAGCTGCACTTCTCCCATTAACTTTGGATCATCCTGATCATAATCATGATTCATTAAATCCAATAAGTCTCTTAATTTCATACTTGAACACCTGCCTTTGTAAATCCTTGAATTAAAGAATCCACATCATTTTCAAAATAAGCTTTAAAAATATACTCATTTCCTATTAAAATAGAAATTAAATTTGCTTCTACTGCTTGTTCTGGGTAAACTAATAAATCACTAGAATTTCCAACTAAAAAATTCGTAATAATTTCTGTATATCCTACATTCAAAGCACGAAACCTATTTTCTACATTAAATCCTGTAAAATGATCACAAGCAGTAATAACATTCAAAAGTTCAAACATCAAAATATGTTTCATATCATACCCTTTGTCAATCTCAGACGTATTTAAATAAATTGTATTCTCACGAAGATTGTATTCTGATACTCTTGGGTTGACAAATTTACTTCCCTTTATAATTTGAAGTGTTTTTAGTTTTTCATTTAAGCGATCTAAAGAAACTTCAGGATATTTACTATTAAAAAGTAAAACTAATTCAAAAATATTCATTTTAACCTCTTTGGTTAATTTTTTGTTTTGATTTAGTGAATTTCTAATATCATCTACTGTTATCATTTTATCACCTATTATCATTTTACCATAGTTTTTTTATTTTGAACACTAAATTTTAAAATTTGTTGTAAATAAAAGTGCCATAACGGTTCCTAAAACCATTCCAACTAAAACCTCTAATGGCTTGTGGCCCAATTGCTCTTTTAATCGAATAAATCCTTTTTTTGGCTTTCCTTTGATAAAGGAATCAAAAATTAGATTAATTGCCTCTGCCTGTTTACCACTTTCATAACGAAGACCCATTGCATCATAAGAAATAATAAAAGTAAAAATTAAACAGGCAGCAAAAAGAGGACTATCAAATCCTAAATTAAAGCCTATTAACATAGTAATAGAGGAAGAAAAAGAAGTATGGCTACTTGGCATTCCTCCACACCCATTAATTAACCTAGCAAAGTTTAACTTTCTTGTTTCTAGAGATTCAACTGTAAATTTTATAATTTGACAAACAACTAATGTCACAAAGGGACATACTAAATAAATATAACGCTCCATACAAACACCTATCCTATATTTATCTTATTTAAATTGTGTAAAAAGGATTTACTTTTCAAGTATAATCCTGTATATTTATCATAATATTGATCTAGAAAATCATTGATTTCCTTTTTCACTTCAGGACTAATTTCTAATTTAGATATTTTAGCAATATCAACATAATAAAACATTCTAATTAGTTTGATTGTTTTCTCACTAACTTTTTTTTCATTAGAATAACAGTTTTTACAGATATAGCCTCCTTTATCTACAGATAAAGTTACAATCGATTTTTTAGAAGAACAAATACTACATTCATCCAAAATGGGCATAACTCCTAAATAATCTAAATATTTTAATTCTAATATATTAGAAATAACCATAGGATCATACCCTTCATTTAGTTTTAGCAAACTATTTTTAAATAATGAAAATATTCCATAATGATGACTTTGTTTCATTACTTGTTCTGATAAATCAGATAAAAAACTTGCATAACTAATCTTCATAATATCTTTTCGAATTTCTTTTAAAGATTCTAGAATATCAACGCTAATTAAAATAGATAATCCATTCTCCTTATAACGAATATTAAAAATACCATAGGTTAGCTTTGTTGTAGCATTACGAAGGGGGCTTTTTAATGTTTTCGCTCCTTTTGCAATTATTCCAAGTAAACCAAATTCCTCGGTAATAATCGTAATAATTTTACTAGTTTCACTATATGAGCGTTCTGCTACAACGATTCCTTCTATTTTTTTATCCATAAAATCCACTCTAATCTATTTGTTCAAATCGATATTCTTGATTGCAACTAGGATATCTTTCTTTGTCCACTTTCAAATTAAACATATCATAATCACGTGCCCAAATAATATGATCTCCATATAAAGCCTCATATATTACAATATCCTTCGATGTTTCACTATCCCTTGCAATCATTAATATTTTATATGTCTTTCCGCTAAAATGTTTATACGTCTTTCCGATTGTTATTACCCTTTTCATCTTTTTTACTTCTTTCCTCTTCTTTATATTTCACATAATATTCAATTTTTCCTGTATTTTTAAATAAATCCCACAATAATTTTTTATTCATATGATCACCATCCTATTTCATAATGGTAATGTTTTCTTATTTTATTCATCTGAATTTAAAAATCATGAAATCCAAATTCTTGCAAGTATTTTTCTTTATCTCGCCATTTCTTAATAGTTTTTACATATAATTCCAAATAAACTTTTGTTTGTAATAGATTTTCAAGTTCTTTTCTTGCCCGAACACCAATCTCTTTTATTTTATTTCCTTTTGCTCCAATAATAATCTTTTTTAAAGAATCCCGATCTACAATAATTGCGACATGAATGTGGTAAAGATTTTTATTCTTTCTCATATTTTCTACAATACAAGTAAGAGAATGAGGAACTTCTTCCTTTGTTAGTTCAAAAACTTTTTCTCTTACAATTTCAGCAATCATAAAAGTAATTGGCTTATTTGTAATTTGATGTTCCTCATAATATGGAATATCATCTTTTAAATATTTTTTTAGCGTTTGAATGAAATCTTTTACATTATTGTTTTTTAATGCTGATAGGGGAATAATTTCAACGAATGGGTAAACATCTTTATATTCGTTTATTTTTAATAATATTTGATTGTGTGTTAATTGATCAATCTTATTAATTACTAAAATTACAGGTTTATTAATCTCTTTTAATTTATCGATAATAAACTGATCTCCGCCACCAAAATTCTTTGTTCCATCTACTAGCATAGCAATCACATCAACATCATTTATACTATAATAAACTTGTTCATTTAAATATTTCCCCAATTTATGAGTAGGTTTATGTACCCCTGGTGTATCCACAAAAATCATTTGAGTATCCTTTTCATTATAAATGCCTTGAATTACATTCCTAGTAGTTTGTGGTTTATTAGAGGTAATTGCTATTTTTGTTCCAATAATACTATTTAATAACGTAGACTTGCCAACATTTGGGCGTCCTACAAAACTAACAAACCCGCTTCTCATAATAAATCCTCTTCATCAAATGGAATAGGGCATAATTCCTCTACTGTGTATATTTTTTGATCACCATGATGATTCATTAAAATAATTTCTTTATCCTTTTCAAAAAATTCTGAAATCACTTGCCTGCATAAAAAACAGCAACTACTAATTTTAGGGCTATCTACCATTACATATAGTCTATCAAAATCATACTGTTGATATCCAGAACTAATGGCGCTTAAAATAGCACTCCTTTCAGCACAGATCGTCGCACCATAAGAAGCATTTTCTACATTTACTCCACAAAATTCTTTCCCATCCTTCATCACTACAATACTAGCTACTCGAAAATGAGAATATGGACTATAACTATGGTTCATTAAATCAATTAGTTTTTGTTTCATCTCATCACCATCTCTACTATTTCATTGTACAAAAATATAGAATCAAAGTCAATTTATTAAATAAAATATAGAGTTTAAAAAAGATGGTTTTTAACCATGCTTATATCGACTGAAATATAAAACTTTATTATTTTCATTACAATGATTATATCTCCTATTTTGAAGCTTATGATTCATCTTCTTAAAAGTTGATTTTATATTGTTAGAAACAACTTGTTCCCATGTAACCCATTTTGATTTTCTCTTTTTAGAATCATATAGCTCTTTTTTTATTTTTAAAGAATACTGCCCTAGTTTTTTCTCATAGTTCAAACTAACAATTACCTTATGATTCAAAATATATTGTTTAAAATCATCCTGTCTAGGGAACAAATACTCATCAAAATCAAAAAACTTAAAACAATCACTATTTACAAATTCATTATCATGATATGTAAAATACCCAAAATATCCCCCTGTATTTTTATTTACACTAAACTGTAATTTTAGTCCTTTATAAAGACAATATCCTATAATATCCATAAATTGATATGGAGTTTTATCAAATGATAAAAATGGAATAAAATAATTTGGTACCTGATTCACGATAATAAATTCATTATTTTGGGTAAAAAAATAATAATTCCGCCAATGAGAGAGATAAGGCAAAAAATTAAAGTTGCCCCACTAGCAGTATCTTTTGCTATTTTGGCTAGTGGATGAAATTGAGGAGATGCCAAATCTACTACTGCTTCAATTGCCGAATTGATAAGTTCTGTAGCCATAATAAGACCTATTATTAAAATACAAAATAACCATTCTTGAAGATTCAAATTTAATAACATTCCTAAAATGAAAACAAGCACAGAACAAATAAAGATAATAATCATATTATGTTCATATCGAATAGCATATATAATGCCATCTATGGCATGAAAAAAACTCTTTTGATAGCGAATCCAAGCACTCCCACTATCCTTATTCCGTAATACCTGCTTCATTTAAAATCAACTCCTGTTTGGAAAACATAGTTTTCTCTTCCTCTAAAGTCATATGATCATAACCTAATAAATGTAAAAAACCATGTACAGCCAAAAAACAAATCTCCCTTTGAAAACTATGTTGGTATTCTTTTGATTGTTCTAAAGCTTTATCTACCGATATGTAAATATCCCCTAATAAACGATATTGGTCAAAATCAATCGTTTCATTATCTTCAAGGGCAAAAGTGATAACATCTGTTTCCCGATCAATATGACGATAATCTTTATTTAATTCATGAATATAATGGTTGTCTACTAAAATAACATTAAATTCAATATCACTCAATTTTTCTTCCTGAATTGCGAGATCTAAAACTCTTTTTACTTCTGATATTTCTTTAATCTCTTTTTTTGTTTCATTAAAAATTTCAAACATACTAATTCGCTCCTAAAATGGTATAAATATAATAAAATATAAAACTTAAAATTGCAATGACTATTATATTATAAAAAATATTGTTTTTCAAGCATTGTGGCAATCGATCTCGAAGAAAGTAAATAAAACGATAAAGATAAAAACCAAATAGTCCCCCTAACACATTCAACATAATATCATCTACATCAAATACTCTCCCTATTAATAATTGGGTAAATTCAATAGTACAAGAAACAAGTAAACTTAAATAAAAAATAATTCTTTTTTTATCTAGTTTTAGAAAATAAGAGGTAAAAAAACCATATGGCATAAACATAATCATATTTCCAACTACATTTCTAAAAAATCTTTCACTAAAAATTCGATAACGAAACATTTCTTTAAATGGAATAAAATTAGAAGTAGACCAACTAACATCTTGGAAAGTTACCACATAGAAAAGACTCATAATATAAATTACAAAACCAAGTTTTAAAATCTCACGATATAAAATAAAATTTTCATGATTTTTTACTAAATATACAATTCTAATAGATGACAAAATAACTGTAATAATTACGAGCATCGGCCAAATATTCGCTAATATGTTTTTAATAGTAATATCAAACATCATCTCTTATTCTCCCTCTTTGATTTGAGTCTCCTCTGGAACAATTTCCTTTGTATCTGTAATATCTTCACATACACTAAAAAATATCTCTACTACTATTTTACTATCATTTTGTTCAACATTCAATTGTTTATAATCAATTATATATTCATTGTCATTTAATTTACTCTCAATTTGCACTTTAGCACGACCAATTGCTTTCTTGATAGCTTCCTCTTTTGTATACTTTTCATCAATAACTTTCGTTTCTGTTTGTTTTTGTTTTACTAGTTGTATAGGAAGAAGGTTATTTTTTAAAAGTATTTTTTCTTTTATATTCTTTGTTTTATAACGATTCCACTCTATACTAAAATATCGATTTAAAAATTTAATGGCATAGACTGTTTTGTTTTTATTTAAAGGGATTGTCTCTTGATAATGTAAAGGGTATTCCACCGTTGTTTTATACCAAACTTCTCCATATATTTTTCCATTTGCTCCAATTAAGTTTTTAGTAACTTCATTTAGTTGAATATCCCCAGTAATAACAACATCCCCCTTATTAACATAATCATTTACGTTTTTTACAATTTCCCCAGAAGAAGCATTAATTTTTTTTAAAATTGCAGATTTTTTAGCCACTATATTTTGTATTGGAATTAAATTTTTAGATTTCGTAATAATTCTTTCTTCTACTCTTACAATGTATTTCGTTCCTTCTTCTTCTATTTCCAACCATTCTATTTGATCCTTATACTTATTAATAATTTTTTTCTTTATACTTTGAATAGAGGAATAACTTTTTTTAAAATGTTTTTCTTCTATTCCATATTCTTTTAATTCGTCTCTTAAAAGATTACGAATTTCTTTATTATTATGAACAATTTCAATTTTAAAAATCATATGTGTTAATAATTGAAGGATAATATATCCAATTATAATGGAAATAAATAAGTATTGATTTTTTTTGATGAGTTTTTTCAGTTTATCCAATCCAAATGTATCAATTTGTTCAATTTCATAAATTGTTTTTATTTCTTCTACTTTTTCTAAATCCTTTTTATATATTTTTAGAATTGCTTCGTTATAATGAACTATTTTAAGATCTAGTATCTCTATATTCAATCGAATTACTTTTTTTAAGAATCGCTCTATGTTTTTTCCCTGAATTCTTATCTTCACGGAGCTTTTTAGTTGATTTATAAATTCATTTTTCAAAAAATCACCTTAATTCTACATTTTTTATTTTTCCTGTTATTAAAACCTCATCTACTAGTAATTTAGATACTACTAACTTTTCTCCATTTACAATAATATTTCCTTTCTCATGGCGAATAATAATTTTATTAGAATCAAAATGCCCAATTTCCTTATAATTTGCGATATTTACACAATCCTCTAATATTGTGATCTTTAGCTCATCATCCAAAATATAATCTCGAAACCTATTTACAATTCCCATATTATCACCTATATAATCTTATTAAATTAATGGGGTATTTATGTGCAAACAAAAAAAGTTCAAAATTTTGAACTCTTCTATAATTATGGCAGTAATTCATCTGGTAAATCTGGGGTCTCCGGTACAGTCGGTTCCTGTTCCTTTGTACAAACACCATCTATTTTTTCATAACCTGGTTTACATAAACAAGTTACTCCATCAGCTCCTAATTCCTCATTTGTTCCACATGTTATTTGTTTTTTTGTACAAACACCATTTACTTTTTCATAACCTGGTTTACATAAACAAGTTACTCCATCAGCTCCTAATTCCTCATTTTCTTTGCATGTTATTGTTTTTTTTGTAGTCTCTTTAGTAGTATCATCTTTCTTTGTACATACTCCATTCACTTTTGAATAGCCATTTTTACATACACAGCTTACTCCATCAGCTCCTAATTCCTCATTTGTTCCACAATTTTTTGTATCAGATTTTCTTTTTGAAGATGAATCATAGCTTTGCATTCTACCAGTTAGTCCTTGTCCAATTACTTCCTGTTCATACTCCTGATCAATTCGGAAACTAAAATCTTTAATAACTTCTGGATCTTCTAATCCTAAATTAATTTTCATAGCACTAATTACAGCATCTAAACTTTCATTGGATAAAACATAATTATATAAATCTAAGCCAGTTCTTGGATCGTAAATATAAGCATCTTTTCCACTTAAATATAATCGTTGAATTCCAAGCAAATCTTCTACTTCTCCACCACTACTTTTTACGATAATATCTTTTCCTATATTATATAATGATAAAATTTCATTTCTAGTCATATTAGTTTCCATACTGTTACTCACAGTATCTAATAATTTATAAACTGTATCAATATTTCGAACCTGTTTGATTTTATTCATTAGCGCTCTAACAACTGTTTGTTGATTTTGGCCTCTAATAAAATCATTACTAGTATAATTACTATATTTTTTGCCACAATAAGCAGGCCAAGGATGTCGATTTCGAGAAAAGGCTAAAGCTTTTTCTCCATCTAATGTTTGAAATCCTTTATCAATATAAACTGTTCCATTTCCAAACTCACGATTACTATTCTGTTCACATAACGAATAAGGAACGTCCACATCTACTCCGCCCAATGTATCTACTAGTTTTACAACTCCTTTAAAATTGATTTTTACATAATAATCAATATCAATTCCTGTAAAATTTTCGATCGTTTTTATCATACAATCTTGTCCATACCATGCAGCATGAGTAATTTTATTTTTTCTCTGTCCGGCAAAACACATAATAGGAACGTAAGAATCACGTGGTATACTAAGCATTGTTGTATTTAACGTTGTTGGATTAAAAGTAATTAACATTAATGAGTCACCATTAAAACTACTACTTGCAAGATTCTCATTTTCTGAATCTACTCCCATTAAAAGAATTGTAAAAGGGCGATTTAAAGTTGTACTTCTTTTAGATTTAGAAGAATTTTTCTTAACCTTTTTTTCTTTTGTATAAATGATTTTTGTATCCTCACTTAAATTACTTAATTCTGCTTCTTCTACGTTTTGAAACATTACTGTATAATTCGTTGGAAGAAGTGCATATTCTATTTCATTATCATACAATCCCTTTAATAATGAAATGTAACTTTCATACTCCAGTATTTCATTACTTAATTTTTGTTCTTTTATAATTTCTTTTGGAATTACATACCCATCGATACTGGTATCATCTGCAAGCATTCCAATTTTTCCATCTTTTACTTTACTAATATCATCTATTTTATTATCAGATAATGTAATAAGACTACTTGAATAAGTCGTAGAATCAGTAGTCATATTCCCTATAATATTATAAGTCTTAATAATATAAAAAGCTCCTACACATAAAATAGTTGCATAAACAATCGTAACTGGAATGAAAATTCCATATTTACTTTTTTGTTTTTTAACTGTTCCTTTATAGCAAATAAAGAAAATAATCCAAATAATTACAAGAGCTATTGCAATGAATAATCGTAGACGATTTTCTATGTTATTTAATAGAGCAATTGCATAAAGTAAATATCCAGTAGCAAATGTATTAATTAAAAATGTTAGCACTACTATTAATGCTTTTAATTTATTTGTTTTAAAAAGTTGGAATAATCCTTTCATGAAATACCTCCTAGTATATTAACAATAATCATTATACATCTTTTTATGAAATTAGACAAGATGATTTTTGGATAGGTAACATACAAATTTATTCTTTCCTATTATTTTCCTATAAAGAATCAACATTTAAAAAAAATGGAATAAAATATATTGTAAAATATTTATATTTTTGATATAATTATTTTGTTATTTGGGTCTATAGCCAAGTGGTAAGGCGTGGGACTGCAACTCCCTGATCGTTGGTTCAAATCCGACTAGGCCCTCCATTAGAAAATCTGTTCGAACCTTTCGAACACTAATATACATTTCATCTCAAATTGAGATAATTTTTTATACTTATATAAAAATCCCCATAGAATCTTTTGATACGCTTGTAAAAATTCCTAGGAGGTATCTATTACTATCATTGAATTATATATACTAGTTTTTGTATTTATTAGCGAAATTTGACAAAAGAAAAAAATTATGTATAATATAGGGCAACAAGGGGGGGAAAAATTATAATGAAAGATTATTCTTTTGGTGATAAAGATTATCAACAAAACTTTATTTTAAGATCTGAACTTAGCAAAGACTATAAAAGTATCATTGTCTATTATGCAAATGGTGAGGTACGTAGCTTTCCAAATCACTATTATACATTAGAACTAATCGAAAAGAAAAAAATAGAACAAATAGAAAGAGCATATTCTATTTTACATGAAATAACAACGGAAGATAATGAAAATCTCACAAGAACCATTCAACGTTATATTGCAATTAAATTAAAAGCTAAAGATATTGAAAAGAATAAAATATTTTTAGATAATTTAGAAGCAATCAATGAAACTTTAAGGATTAATCATGAAATTGTACTACATTTTCATATGTTTTTACAGAATCGCTTTATATGGGGATTAGACTATCCGGGTGAACCTTATGGGGCTGTTACTTCTTTGTGTTTAGATGATGCGGATAAGTTTACTTTGAAGGAAGTAAAAGAAATTGTGCATTATATGGGAACAACTGAAAAAAAATATTGTAAATCACATATCAACTAATTAATAAGGTAATAAAAAAGTGGTTCAATATCAAGTAGTGTTGATGAGACCAAAAACAAATGATAAATGAACTTAGTTAGGGGACTGAATTTTCAGTTCTCTTTTCTTATATTTTAATAGGATTCAATAGGCCTTTTAGCTTTAAGATGTTTAAATTTTCTGTATCCACAAGCAGTATGTTTGATTTGTTTAATAACATTATTGGTACCTTCTACAATTCCATTAGAATATTGATAGTCAAAAGCATTTAAAATATAGTTTCCCATATTTTTAAGAGTTTTAATAGCTTTTTTCATATATTTAGAAATTTTAATATTTTTGCCATTTATAATGCTTTTAAATATATCTTTATTTCTAATATTAATGGAGTATAAAATCGGTTGATATACTTGATAAGTTTCATACAATTCTTCATTTGTATTTATTAAATAAGTAACAATGTCATATTGAGAAATTTCTTTCTTAAAACAGTTTTGATATTTTTTATTTTCTCTATTTAATTCACGCTTATCTTTTAAAATTAATTTCCAATATTTTTTGAGTTTTCTATAATTAGGATTGGATTTAACAGATAACTTGATTCTAGTTTTATCTAAAGCATTTCTAACCTGTATAACAATGTGAAATCTATCTGGAATTAAAATGGCATTTCTAAATAAAGAATGCATTAATTTATAATAAGGCTTATATAAATCTAAGGTAATAAATTTAACATTATCTCTTTCTTTTTTAGAGTAATGTTTAAAATACTTTTCTATATCAATAGATTTTCTACTATTATTAATATCAAAAATATTTTTATTAGTATGATCAACAATAATGAATGCCAATTTAGAAATAGTAGCCTTAGTTGCACTAAATTCATCAATATTAATAATTTCAGGTAATACTCCATTACTTTATTTTCGAGACATAAATCCAAATTTGTACTAAAACATTATTAGTGATTGATATTTTGTATATCAAATAATTAAGAAGTAAAAAAATTGTAAGTATCTACTCCATTCACACCAGGTTGATAGAAAACTTGAACTTTTTTAATCATTTGATAAGTTTCAGTTTTAATATGTTTAAAATTTATGATAAGATATTTATAGAGTGAAATTGATTTATCAATTTAGTAAAACACATATGTTCATTGAGAGTGTCAATGAACATGTATTTTAGTAGGAGGTTTAGAAATGAACAATAAAATAATAATTCATAATTTAAAGGATATGAAAGCAAAATATAAAAATGAACATGGATATGAATTTAATAAGTATGAAGTTACACAGAGAAAAGATTTTAGTCAAGTATATATCTGCTTTTATGAAATTATGCCAGGTAAATCAGCTTATCCTAAACATTATCATTCATATAATACAGAATGCTTTTATGTAATTGATGGCGAAGGGTTAGTAGAAACATTAGACTCTAATATAAAAGTAAAAAGTGGTGACATAATTGTATTCCCATGTGGAGAAAATGGTCTTCATAAATTGATAAATACTTCAAACACAAAAAAATTATTATACATTGATTTTGATACTACAAATTCCCCAGATATTATTCATTATATAGATTCTAATAAAGTTGGTATCATTGAGCATAATATTTCTAGTACATTTTTTCGAAATGAAGATAATGTGGATTATTATGAGGGAGAAAAATAGAGTTATTAAATAGTCCTATAGAATGGTACTACAAAAATTATAGTTAGTATAGAAAAATCATTGCAAACAAAAGATTTGTAATGATTTTTATTTGCTTAAAAATATTCAAAATAAAAAGTAAGAATAACCTTTATTTTTCCAAAATATCTTGATATTTCTTACTTTTTTATTCACTATAAATTTTTTATTTTTACAAATTCTTTTGCTTTTTCCACATCACATACATCATTCTTACTTATAGCTTCTTCTAATGCTTGCTGTACATTGTTTCTAAATATATATGCCATTCCTGTTGCTAAATCAATATCTTGTCTAGTTAGATTAGCATAAAAAGCAGCCAAATCATTATTCTTTGTTTGAAGAAGTAATGCTCTAAATTGTTCTCTATTTTCAGGAGTGATTAAAACTTCATATGGACTAACTATTTGCCCTTCACGAATATCATTCCATTTTTGATCCAGATTAAATTCTTCTACAACTTGATTATCCACAATCCCATCATAATGTTTAATAACATAATTCATTTGATCTAAATCCAATGTTTTAGTGCGACTATCTACATAATATGATAATTGTGAATTTATAACATTTCCTGTTCCATACCAATCCTGTAATGGACTAGATGTTTTTAAAGTAGTTGTATGACTTCCATCTTGTAATGAGGTATTATGAACAAAGCCTGGAATGCTTGCCCAATACTCACCAGGATTATAGCGAACCAATTTTACTGTTTTATTTCTTAACAATTCGGCAGCAATGGCATATCCAGATTCTACACGACATACTTCGATAGTATAATAATGTTCATGTGAATTTTGATGTGGAAATCCCCCCATATCTTTAGAACGAGCATCTACCACAACATAGCTAAATTTAGTTTGCCCATCTACTACACGACAACGAATTTCCTTATTTGGCATTACTTCACTTCCAATTGTAGCGTTCTGTGAAGATAACATCTTTTCAAGTGAAGAATCTTCTATACGAAATTCATTTTCTTCAAATAGTTTCATAAGTTTTGAATCTTGCATTACTTGAGGGTAAAAACTTGCAAGTGAAGCGTAATAATACTCCGCTCTAGCTAAATCTTCCCCAGTTAAAGATTGTTGTGCTATTTTTTCATATAATTCCTTTTCCATAAAAACTTCCTTCCATTCAATAACACCCTTTTTAATTCTTACAAACATAATACTACAAAACAGTATATAAAGCAAATATTTTATGATAAAATATAACCTAATAAATACAGATATAACTACAAATTCTTTAATAAGATATCACATAATAATCAAATATTATCATCTTAAATTAATATGAGGACTATTTTTTAACAAGCGCTAGTTTTTCTTCACTATTAATAGCGGTATTATCCTTCATAGTCTGTAAAAATTCTAAATTATTTGCCGCTATATGCATATTTTTATCATTATAAACTACTCCACCAGCCTTTTCTACAATAAATTCTCCTGGTATGTAATCCCATAAAGTATCCCATACAAAATTTGTTGCACTTAATTTTCCAGCTGCCACCCATGCAAAGTTGACAGCAGCACAGAAAAAGTCACGACAATGCATACTAATTTCCTTCATCTTAAATTGGCCATTTATCTTTCCAGGTCCTTCAACAGTATAAATTCCTCTATGTATACCCCATGAATTAACAGATATTGGTTTGTCATTTAAAAATGCACCATTTTCATCAGCATAATAAAGTTCATTTAACCTTGGTAAGTAGATTACTGCAGCACAAGTTTTTTTATTTTTTATACATGCTACCTGAATTCCCCACAAGGGAATACCATGAGCAAAATTAATGGTTCCATCAATTGGATCGATTACAAAACTATTATCTATCAAATTCTCCTGATTGTAAGTCTCTTCGCTAATTATAGAAAAATCAGAATAATTCTCTTTTATCTTATGAATCATATAATTTTCTATTTCTAAATCAAAATTGGTCACTAAATCCCCATTTTCATCCTTTACCCTTATTTCAAACTCGTCATTGATTAGTTCACTTGCACCTTTCACTAATTCTATTAAAAATTTTAATTCTTTCGTCATTTTAAATCCTCCTAATTTAAAAAACATCAATTCAAGAATTGATATTTTTTATGATTTCAATCATTTCTTTGTTTTATCTAACATCTCACTAACAGTTGTCCCTAATGTAGCTAAATTCTGTAATTCTGATGGAATAATAATTTTTGTTGCTTGACCATTTGCAACATTACCAAGTGCTTCTAAACTTTTTAAAGTAAGAACAGTATTATCTGCTTTTGCTTCTTTCAAAAGCTTAATTCCATCTGCCTCTGCTTGTTTTAACTTTAACATAGCTTCTGCTTCTCCCTCAGCAATTCTAATTTGTGATTCTTTATCCGCTTCAGCCCTTAATATAGCACTCTCTTTTTCTCCTTCAGCAATTAAAATGCTAGATTTTTTTTCACCCTCTGCCTGTAATATCTTCTCACGGCGTTCACGTTCTGCACGCATTTGTTTCTCCATCGCTTCTTGAATATCACGAGGTGGAATAATATTTTTAACTTCCACTCTATTTACTTTAATTCCCCAAGGATCTGTGGCTTCATCCAAAATAGAACGCATTTTAGAATTAATAATATCTCTAGAGGTTAATGTTTGATCTAATTCTAATTCTCCAATTAAATTACGAAGGGTTGTTGCTGTTAGGTTTTCGATTGCACTAATTGGATTTTCTACTCCATATGTATATAACTTTGCATCAGTTATTTGATAATAAACAACTGTATCAATTTGCATCGTTACATTATCCTTAGTAATGACTGGTTGTGGGGCAAAATCTTTTACAATTTCCTTTAATGTAACCGCATTGGCGATTCTGTCAATAAAAGGAATCTTTACATGTAAACCATTTCCCCATGTTTTATAATATGACCCTAAACGTTCTAATACATAACTTTTTGCCTGTGGCACGATCTTAATATTGGGGATAACAAAAATAATCACTAATATAAAAATAATAAATAAAAAACTCATAATCTTAATCCTCCCATTTCTCTACTTTTAGTTTTACACCATCTATGTCTAGTATTTTAACAATACTATCTACTTGAATCATTTGATTAGAAATTGCTGTCCATCTTTTACCGTCTACCTTTACTTCCCCAGCTTTTGTTCTGGTAATTTCTTCCGTGACAATTCCTTGCATTCCAACTACTCGATCTAAATTTGTTTTATGATTTTTAGGTTTGATGACTTTATTAAGCCAAGATCTAGTTGTAACTAATAAAATAATTCCTAAAATTACAAATACTCCAAATTGAATCAAAAAATTATCTATAAAGAAAGATAAAACTAAAGATACAAATGCACTTGCTACAAACCATATCGTAACTAAGTTAATAGTTATTACCTCTATAAATCCTAATAAAATAATAATAAATAGCCAAGCATAAAACATAATATCACCCACTTAAAGTATACTATTTTTATTTTAAAAATACAACAAAAAAAGAAGATTTCTCTTCTTATTGTTGTCCTTTTTTTGTATAAGCTATTCCATTTTCTTTAGAGCTTCCCACTTGTGCTTCATCACGATTTACAAAATCATTCATTTGTTGCATGAATTCTGTATATTGAGCAAACTGTTTTCTAACTGTTTCTAACTCTGTTTTCATCTCAGTAACTTCTGTATTTAAAGAAGATACTTTCTCCTCTAATTGTCGATTTTCTCGTTGCAAATCACTATTTTTATCTTTCTCTCGCTGAAGTTCATCCTCTAATCGGCTATTCTCTTGTTTCCAATCTTGATTTTCTCGTTGCAAATCACTATTTTTATCTTTCTCTTGCTGGAGTTCATCTTCTAATTGACTATCTTTACTTGAAACTTTTGATTTCAATTCTCTATTCTCTTGTTGCAGTTCTTGACTTTCTTTTTTCAAAACTTCAATTTCTTGTTTTAAAGTAGTGTTCTCCTCTACTTTTGCTTTGATACTATGCTTTTGTTGCCGTATACTTTTGTTTGCTAATGCAATTTTTTCATCAGCTTCTTCTTTGGCAAGGTTTAATGTACTTTCAAGGTCTGATATGTAAATCTCCGTGTCCTTTTTCTGTTGTTTATATTGTGTTATAAAAAGATTAAAAGCCGTTTGTAAACTTTCTATAGGATCTACTTCTTCTTCCTTTTTGGTTCCTACTACCCCACTAGAAGATTCGGTATCTAGAGTATCTGTATTTGGATTACTTTTTTTAAAAACAGGAAATATAGAGCTTTTTTCATTTGATCCTGTATATTGCTTTGAATTACCCAATTTTCTTTCTTCTGCTTTTTTCTCTTTCTCTTCTCTAATTTGTTGCAAAACCTTCAATGTTTCTTCTTTTTTATTTACACTAGCTTGTATTTTATTTTTCTTCTTTTCAACCGATTTTGCATCTTTTATAATCTTATCATAAGCAGTTAGGTAATTTTGTTGTTCTTCCAAAGGTAACTTTTCTTTTTTCATATCATCAACAATATTTTTAGTAGATTGATTTAACTGTTCAATTTGCTGATTCAATGAAGAAATTTCATCATTTTTGTCTTCAATCTCTTTTCTCGTTGCTTCAATTTCAGAATCTAAAAAAGCAGGTTTCCTAAGTTTATATATTCTCTGCATAATACTGCAACTAGTTGTACTTACACTACTTTTCCTTGCATTGCTAAAGTGAGAAGCTATTTTTATCTTTCCTCCTAAATTAAAAAATTCAAATTTCATTATTCAACTTTCTCCTTTCCGTTAACAACAACATGTCTCATGACCTCTTTTACCATTGACCATTCCTGATCATCCACTATATTTTCTATTTTATATCCAGATTCTGTTTCAATTAATATCGCACTATAAATAACCATATTATTCATATCCTTTTCATTAAGCGTATAAATAATATATTTTTTTGATGGTGTTCCAGCTTTAAAACACATAACGACTTCTGCTTCTTGCTCTTTTCCTGTTTCATCTATAAAAGTAATAAACTCTTTCTCTTCGTTTTTCATGGTCTCCTCCTAACCTATTATCTATAATATCATAACATAAATATATATCTTTTTCAATGAAAATTAAAATATTTATCCATTAAAAAATTTCTCCCCAGTCTTTAAAAATTTATTAATTGCCAAAACTAGAAAAAATTAGTTTTGATAAATTAGCTTCTTGCAGCTCCATCTACACTTAAAACAACACCTGTAATATAGTCTGCCATATCACTTGCTAGAAAAAGAAAGGCATTTGCAATATCTCTTGGTTCTCCAATTCTCCCAAGAGGAATAGACTCAATTAATGGTTTTATCATTTCGTCAGGAAGAGATACCACCATATCTGTATTAGTAATACCAGGAGCAACGGCATTTACTCTAATTCCATGGGGTGCAAGTTCCCTAGCCAAAGATTTTGTAAATCCATTCACAGCAAATTTACTAGTTGGATATCCTACTCCTGAAGGTTGTCCGTAAATACTAACCATCGAACTAGTATTTAATATTACACCTTTATGATTTTTTTTCATATAGGGAATAACCACTTTCGATACGTTAAACATAGCATTTACATTTAAATTCATAATACTCTCAAACTCTTCTAAAGAAGTCTCCTCAATTTTTTTATTTGCTGATATACCTGCATTATTAATTAAAATATCAATAACACCATACTGATGATGAATATCCTCTATCACCTGTTTTATTTCCTCTACATTATTTAAATTTGGATAATACCCCTCTACTTCTATTTGTTCCTTATTCAACGTTTGAATAGCCTTATCAACTGTTTCCTTTCTCGAACCAAAAAGGATTACCTCAGCATGATTTTCTTTAAAAGCTTTAACCGTTTCTAGGCCAATTCCTCTAGTCCCTCCAGTAATAATAACAACTTTATTTTCTAAATTCAAATTACTCACCTTCCTATCCTTTATTTTCTCTCAAACACATCCTTACCCACCCCACAGGCAGGACATCGAAAACCATTTGGAAGTGTCTCACCATAATATACATATCCACATACACTACAAATCCAAACAGTTTGATTTTCCTGAGTAGTTATTTTTAACAAATCATCTTTATGTTCTTGATAATATGCATATGTCATAGGTATCTGCTCTTTCAATACATCTGCCTCTATCATTTTACCAATAAATAACGTGTATGTTGGTATCGATAGTATCCACAACTTCGCATACGATATATCCCAAAGAATCTTCGATAACTGACATTCCTTCTACCTCAGATATAGATACTTGATCATATTTATTAATATCTCTCATAGAATTTAAACCGAATATTTTGATAATATCTGGATTTGTATCTTCTCCAATAACTGATAATGCAAATCGTTGATTTTTTACTAATAACTAATTACTCTTCATAACTGCTACCGATATATAAGGATTAGCCCCTGCTTTTACTTGGGATACTGCATCTACAATACATCCTCCACCATTTGTAGTTAAAACATACATTCCCTGTGATATTTTTCTGGTAATTTTTTTATTTTTCAATTTTTATCACTCCCTTTTGCTTTACTACGATTTATAATTTAAATCTATCTTCTTCATCTAATAAAATTCATTTATTACTACATAAAAGTATATCACAAAATTCAATATTACAAAATTTTTAAAGTGTTTTCTCCCTTTAATATGAGAAATAATAAAAAAAGACAAAACTGTCTTTTATTTAGTTTGACCATTCATGTAATTATTTGCTACCCTTTTAAGCTGATAAGATACTCCTATTTTTTCTATTTGTTTAGAATCGAAATCAGATTCGGTTAATTTGCTCCAATCATTTTGATAATGTTCTAGCAATAGTTTTCCAGCTTCATAAGTTGTTAAAGGGGAATCTGTATATTCTAAAAAAGAGTGCCCTGGAATATAAAAATAATTGTTATGGAATAATTCTTGATCTGAAATGTGAATCACTTTATCAATAGGACATACTTCTTTATCCACTAAACTATATTTAGATTGTATAATTGGAACCATAAATTGTGAAAAAAGTATCAAATTTTGGTCTATATTTTGGATGTTTAAATGGATAAAAGACTTATATACTTTCAATATTTGAAGTTCACGGGGATCACAAAAATTTACATTATCCCAATTTTTTAATTTCTCTAAATAATTCTCAGTAATCATTTCATTTGATAAATGGGAAATTTCAATTGTTCCCAACTTTAATTGCTCTAAAACATATTGTAACTTACCTTCTAAATCAATTAAAGTATTTAAATCTGGATTTTCTTCTGCTTCTTCTGAAAAAAATAAAGAAAAGATTTTTCTCATTTTAGTCAAAGATGATAAATTTAGATAATCTTTTGATATCATCAATTGTCGTAAACTGTGACATCTCTGCAACAAATTTTCTAACTCATTTATCTCTTCAAAATTCAAACCTGTATCTTTATCTAAAGTCTTTCTACAAGTCCAACAATAGTTCATTCTACTACTTTGATTACCACATATTAAACATTTCATATCTCTCACCTGTAAATTATATGTTTCATCCATTATATTATTCTTTATTTATGTTCCAACAGAACAACTTATCAAAAAAAGTGGTAATGCTCCTCCAAATAAAAGATTTTATCATTATTTTTGATTAAAATCTGTCATTATTTTTTTGACTTTTGTTAATGTCTTATGGGGAAGTTTGTCTTTATTTTTTAGTAATAAATACAGCTCATATAAACTGGGATGACTAACTTTAAATTTCATCATCTGATCTAATTCTTCCATAGAAAAGTCAGGGTTAATTTGTTCCATATATTTCATATATTCATCATAATATGGATGAAAATTAGTATTCCAAGGTCTTACATTGGGAATTCCATAACAATGCAATATTTTAGGATTTTCTCTAGCTTGTTTTATATCCGTTTTTGTAATATTTCTAATACCAGAATCAAAGTATAAGGTCCTAAATATATTTCCATACACAAAAATAGTTGATGGAACATTATAAGAAAGCGGTAATTCTCTATATTCATCTATTAAAGCACAATTTATTATATCCTGATCTGGATATTTTAAATGAAATTTAGAATTTTTTACAAAATTAATGATTCTTTCCTGACAATTATTTTTAATCCATGCCTGTACATCAAAGAGTAATACACCTGAATTATAATAATTTTTTAACCCAAATGAAGAAAAATATCTTTTCTTCATTGTATCTTTACATGCCAAAATACTACCTTCATATTTAGACATTTCCCTCAAGGAAGATACAACTATTGTATCACAATCTAAATACAATAACTTATCTATATCTAAAAGATTACTTCCTAAAATATCCTGAAAAAACAGTCTAGCGTTAGGCAATTGACTTTCTTTAAAACATGGAATATTATATCTTTCAATATGATAATTATCTAAATTATAATAATGGATGTCTATATTATCATATAACCTTTTTAACTTCTCTATTCTATTATAGTCTTCTTGATTAAACCCACTGGTAATGACATGAAATCTAACATATTCTATATCAGACTCTTTTAAAAGAGAATACATAGATACTAACATTGTATCAAGATACTTTCTATCACTTGTATATAAAATGTCCAACTTCGTCATTATTTACTACCCCCACATATAAAATCTTGACATACTTCAATTTCAAAGATTTTAAATCATTGCTATTTATTATACTAAAGTTTTGCAGTATAGTAAACGTTTTTATTTATAAAAAAATATTTCCTTTTTTAAAAGAAATTGGTTTGCTACCTTATATATAGTTCCTGTTCCACCCAGAATATAACATAATTTTTCTACTTCTCCATCTTTCTCTAAAAATATACTATCAATATTTAAACTAGGTAAAGTTCTCTTTAACTTGCTCACATTATCTTTTATATTCTCTATACTTAACATTTTGATCTCCTAGCTTAAATATTATTTCTTTATTTTATTTCTTGAATCATATAAATCTATGGCTCTTTTGAGGCCATGTTCTTTGGCTATGCTTAGATAGTAATCTGCTAAATCATAATTAATATCAGTCCCATTACCATTATAATAAAAATTAGCGCCTAAATCGTAGATTGCAGCAATATGGCCTTTATCAGCACATTCTTTAATAATTTCAAATGCCTTATTATAATCTTTTTCTATATTACCAAGTCCAAAATAATAATATGCCCCTGTTACAAATGTTGCATACAATCTTTCCACTTCAGAAATTTTAGGATTATTAATTAAATCTATTATTTTAGGATATGCATGATTCAATAACTCTTTTGCTTTATGTTTATCTATTTTTAACAATTCACCTAACCCTAATTCATAAGATATTCCTAGAGAATATGTACATAATGGATACCCCAGATCAAATCCTTTTTGGTAGTAAAATAATGCTTTTTTATAGTCCTGTTCTACATTATTTTCTTCTAAATCATAACTTCTACCTAACAGATAATAAGCAAAACCTGTGTTCAGATTTTTTAATTCGTTTAAATCAAATTTAATTATTTCCATATACATCTTCTCTCTATCTTCCCTATTTTTTATGACATTAATGACATTCGTTTTTACTATATTCCTAGTAAAGTTTAATGTCATAACGTCATTAAATACCTATTATTCATTAAATAACACTTTTTTAATATTATTATATCTTTCTTCTAACAACTTTCTAGTTCTATCGTTTAATTTATTATAATCTCTCTCTAATTTCTTTTTTACAAATTCTGTACCCTCATTAAACTAAGATTAAGTTCCTTGAACGCTAAACTAAATAATGCTAGTATTGCATCAAAATGTGCAATCACATCAGCATCAACAATTATTTCTTCTTCTATTCTATTTCTAGGTAAATCTTTAATTCCTCTATGATTTAAAACACATTGTTTTACTCTTTCAATTTTATCTTGTGGATAATTGTATTTTGCTAATAATTTTTTATTCTTTTTAATTGAGTCATTTTAATAAAATTATAATTTAGAAATTATTTTCCTTTTAGTTTTTTTCTCTATACAATCATCCAATATACTTCTATATTTATTATATATATCATCTTCAGTTTCTATATTATGTTCTCTTACTATTGTTAAATCATAAGGATTATATAGTGTATAACAAAAATTTCTTAACACTTTTAACTCCTTTAATGTTAAATAATCTAGTTTATTGTATACTTTATAAAATAATTCTACATTATTAATATCATCTAATGAATTTATCTTTTCCTCTTCTTTTATTTCAAAACGATTTGCTATTAGAATCATTTTTTTCGATAAGCCATTTAAATTTTTCTCTCGTTCTTTAACTTTTTTATAAGAACAATAACTAGCAAGATGTAATGGACTTAATAATTCAGGTACAAATAAGACTAATAATTCACTAGCTATAGAAGAAATTGTTTCTTTTATTTTTGTTGTTTTTATATATCATCACCCATTAAAGTGTATGCTCGTTTTATCTAACTATTATTTAATTAAACTTTTTATTTCCAGATAATTTTATATAAATATATTACTTTAAAAAAATTTATGCTCTTATAGTTAGATAATTAATTAAATTTTATTGCTCTAATATTATATCTACTTTCCCGTCTTTTAAATAGATTATTTCATCAGAATTCTCAATAGTTGATTTTCTATGGGCTATTATAATTACTGTACTATTTTTTGAAATTTTATCTATGATATTTTGTATCGTTTTTTCTGTTTTTAAGTCCATATTAGAAGTCGGTTCATCAAATATATAAATATTTGCTTTATGTATAATTGCTCTAATAAATGCTATTATTTGTAATTCTCCATAAGATAATTCTGAAATTTTTATTTCAGTATCTAGTCCTTCAGGCATTCTTTTAAATAAATTTTGGACACCAATTTCTTTTGCTAAATCATTTATTTGTTTATCGGTTATATCTTTTTTTCCTAAAGTTATATTATTTCTTAAAGTATCATCAAATATATATGGATTCTGTGATATATAAGAGACATTATCTCTTAAACATTTTGTAGATATAGTAGAAATATCATAATTATTAATTAATATCTTACCACTTTCAATATCATATAATTTCATTAATATATTAATTAATGTAGTTTTACCTACACCAGTTCTTCCTACAACAGTAACCTTACTTCCTTTTTTTATAGTAAATGAAATATTTTTTAATATCATCTCCTTATCATATTTCATAAATACATTTTGAAATACAATATCACCATTAAGATTATTTATATATGTTCCTTGATCAATATGTTCTGCCCCTGTTTCATTAAGTAATACTTTAATTCTTTTATATGAATTTAAACATGTTTGCATTTCTTCTAATTGATTACATATTTCTTCAAGTGGTGTTTTACATTCTTTAGTATAATACAATACAAGATATATACTTCCTAGTGATATTATAGTATTGATATTTAATGCATAATACATTATTAAATAAATACCTATCGCTTGAACCATTGCAATTAGCCAATATGGAAAATGATGTATAAATATATATTTTTTTCTTATCTTTAATTCTGAATATAATAACGAATTCATTTTATCAATATTTTTATTTTGAAGTTGAAATAAATAAGTTAATTTGCTTTTGTTATATAATTCTGAAAATTCTTTATTTTCTTTATCTCGCTTTTTTAACATTTCATTATCTAGGTTTCCTAAAATTTTAGTAAATTTATAGACTATAAAAGAAATTATAACTACAGTGATTGCACCTATAATTGCTAAATTAATATTAGCGACAAACATCATAATTATCATAAAAACTATATATAAAATATTACTTAAAATACTATATAAAAAGCCCAAAAATAATGCAAATAAATTATCAACATCTTCCGTTAATCTAGTATATAGTTCGGCTGAATTATATTTATTAAATGTTATCATTTTAAAATCTAATATCTTATTAAATAAAGTTTTTCTAATATCTTTTAAAATTTTACATATTGTAGTATTTATTAGTACATCCCTAATATATTTAAAAATCAATCTTCCCAAATGGATAGATGTATAAATACAAATTAAAAATATAATTGTTTGTATAATGTCCTCTTTAGTAAAATCAATATCTACAACTTGCTTAACAATATATGGTGGTAGTGCAACTAGGAAATCACAAATTATTAATAATAATGCTATAACTATTATTTGCTTTATATATTTTTTTAAGATTTTTTTCATGATAAATCACCTGCTTTTTCGTAGGTATTTAATTCATTATATAACTTGCTTTTTCGAAGCAATTCTTGATGTGTCCCATTATCAATTACCTTCCCATCAACTAGTAAGAAAACTTTATCCATTTTTTCCATCATACTAATTTTATTTGAAATAACTATAAGAGTGTTGTTTTCTATCTCTTTTTCAATTTCTTTCATTACATTTTGTTCTGTATCACTATCCAATGCAGACAAAGTGTCATCAAAAAATATTTAGACTTCTAATATTAAGTAAATTTCTAGCAATTTGTACTCTCTGTTTTTGACCCCCTGATATTTTCATGCCATTTTCTCCAATTTTTGTTTCAAATTCATCTACCATTTCTTTTACATCTTTTAAAATATTAGACTTTTTACTTACTTCTTCAACTTCTTTACCAGTCTTTTCATTTAAAACATCTATATTATTCCTTATTGTGTCATCCATAATAATAGTCTTTTGCATTGCATAGCCAATATTTTTAAATATGCTATCTCTTTTATAATTATTTATATCAATTCCATTAATATAAATCATATCATTTGGTATTTCATAAAAACCTGATAATATATTCATCAAAGTTGTTTTTCCACTACCAACAGTCCCTACAATACCAATTTTTTCGCCTTTGATTATTGTCATATTTACATTATCTAATGCTAAACTTTTACCATTTTCATATTCATAACAAAGATTTCTAATTTCTATTTTATCTATTTTTTCTAGTTCTTCTCCTGAGGTATTAGTTGTTTCCAATCCAAAAAAGTAATTATATCTTCTACTTGCAATTTTAAAGTTTGAAATTCCTGTTAATAATGGTTCTATTGAGTTAACTATTTCTGATATTGCTATTGTAATACATGAGATGTAAGCAGTTAATTCTCCTACAGTTAATAAATTTTTATTAATTAAAATTAATCCAACTGCAAATCCTATTGAATAACAAAGTGCATAAAGACCTGTTGAAACCATATCAATCTTATAAATAACTGCACCTACATTTATGTCTGATATGTAAGTTGCTTGATTGACTTCTTCAAATTTCTTTCTCTGATTTTCTTGTTCATTATATAATTTTATTAAACTAAATCCAGAGGTATTTTGCTCTATACTTTTTGACAAATCTAGGTATACTTTTCTTTCTGTTTCTAATGCTTGTTCCTGTTTTTTATAAAGTTTATATAATAAATAAATTGCAATTGGAAAAATTGGTAATATTGACAACATTAAATAAATATTAAAATGGGAACCAATAACAATTATTCCTATAATTGGTGCTACAATTAATCTTGCAATATTAAAGAAAGCATTTCCTAAAAATTTTCTTATTGATAATATTTCTTTCGATAAATAAGCTAAAAAAACTCCTTTTTCTTCTTTTTCATAATATTCTGGTTTTACTGATTGCAGATGTTCTATTACCTTACTTCTCAAATAAGTATCAGATATTCTTGCCTTTGTAAAAAATAATGTTCTATATATAATTCTTGGAACAATCATCAATAATGAATAAAAAATCAATTTATAAACTTCATTCATGATAATTTCTTTACTTACATTGCCATTAATTAATAAGTCTAAAATATTACCTATTATAGTTGGTATCTTATATAGTATATAAATAACTATTGTATGAAAAATCATTCCTAGAATATATATAGGGAAAGTTCTTTTTAGTTCATCTGTAAATATCTTACTTTTTTTGTGTGCACTTCTCATAACTACTCCTCATTAATTTCTTTTCAAATGACATTAATGACATTCGTTTTTACTATCGCTCTAGCAAAGTTTAATGTCATAATGTCATTAACTAATTATTATTTAAATCAATTCCATCAATACAATGGTCATAAATCCACTCTTTTAAATCTTGCATATTTCCACTTTCATAATATTTAATAAGTTTTTCGTAAAAAGTTTCTTGATCATCTTGTGCAATAGTTATTATTCCACATCCATTATCAAGCATTATTTTATTAGCAAATAACATAGCTACTCTTTTATTTCCATCAATAAACATTTGTCTTCTCATTACTGATAACATTATTTCAATAGCAATTTCAGTTTTTGTTTTTTCTGGTTGATTTAATAAGTTTTTTAATTCTTCTTTTATTTGGCTTTCAATAGGAAATTGTGGTTTCCATTTAGTGCCACCTATATTTACAGGTGTAGTTCTAATTCTTCCTAATTCCTGATCTAATACTAATTTATCTGCAACCAACTTATGAATATGACACAATGCATTATAATCATATTCTATATCTTCATTTTCTAAAATAAATTGCCATGCATACTTTAAATTATTAATAGCAATTATTTTATCAACAGTTAAACCATTTACAACACCACCATCATAAATTGCTTGCGTTTCAGGATATGTTACTCCAATACCCTCCAAATTAGCACTTTTCCATATATAATCTACTATATTTCTTTTAGCAATAAATATATTTTGCTCCCTTGTTAAATTATATTTATCTTGCATTTTTCTTGTCTCCTTCTTCTAAATTGGTCAGACGCGTCTGGCCAATTCATTAAACATAATATTAAGTTGTATTTTAAATTCTTTGCATACATAATTGTGCAGATAGTATCTGCACTTTTCAGGATTAAAAATTTAAATCTCTTATATTATAGCATTTATTATTTGCTATTTATACTATTTTAGGTAATATTTTTATTAGTTTTTTAAACTTTTTCATAGTGATGTAAATTAGTTTAATTCAAAACAAACAAAAAGTGGAGCCTTTCGGCTCCTTCAGGGGGCTAAAATTTATTGCATATAAAGTTAATTATTGCTTTTTATTTCCCT
>CANOTJ010000006.1 GCA_947570175.1 uncultured Mycoplasmatota bacterium
TGAAGTTTTATATAATGATATTAAATTTGTACAAAATTTTATGATTTCTTTTTTCCTGTATAAAATTTTGAACCAAATTGTTCACCAAATATATCTTGATAATCATCTTTGTTCCTATAAGATGAATTTATTTGATGTAATTCCTTAAGTATCGAATTGCGTAAAGTATTTAAGTCTGTAAGTCTATCTTCTAACTGTTTTATCTCTTTTTGATTGATATGAATTTTATTTATAAGCTCCTGATATTTTTTTTGATATGTTAAAACCGCTTCCAGAAAAGGATCCAAACTAAATGCATTAATATCTGTTAATATTATCTTGACATTTTCCTCCATAGGTATCGTTCTTTCAAAAAATTCTTCATCCTTATTTTTTTCAATTAAGATTTTTATTTCATGAAGATAATTTAGTACTATTTCTTCTTGTAATTCTAATTTAGTCAATTTTTCTGTTTTCTTTTTGGATGAAAATTTCTTCATTAATTTACTATTATACTTAATTTTCTCTTGAATATAATAATTTTTTGTTTCATTAATCAAATTTATTAAAGAATGTAACGTCGAAAGTTTAAAATCCACCTGTGTTCTTTTTAAGTCTAGAATATCAAATTTCAAAACATTACATTGATTGCGCACATTTGATCTTTCTTGATTAATTTTCTGTAGTCTTTTTTCTAACTCCTCTTGTTGTTTTTTTAAATCATTGTTTGATTCCCTAATTGTAGATTTTTCTGTTCTATTTTTCCTTTGTTCTTCTATATGATTATATGCTTCCATTATTCTTTGGGTTTGTTTGATTGCTTGTTGCTCATTTTCTATATTGTTATCTGGATGCCATTTTTTTAGTAAATTCCTATATGCCATTTTTACTTCTTTATCGGTTGCATTTGGGGAGACTCCTAATATTTCATAATCCTTCATGTGATACTCCTTTCATTTAATATGATGAGGAAGATACAACAGAAATTCAAAATAATTACAATGTTAACAAATATAGAAATAAATACGATACTTATCGTTTGTTTAAACAGAGAATAGAGAGAGTCACATATTTTCTCTTTTCTCAACAAAATTCATTCTATACATGAATCGTAGTATTCTTTTAAGCCTAAATATCGATTATTCCATGGTTCTATGTGATCAGTAAAACTATAGGTATAAATTAAGAATTGATTTTTATATTCTTCCGTATCTTCCCTTGTATACTCTTCTTTTAAATGCATTACTTTATCATAAAGAAATAGTGCTGGTCGGTTTTCATAATAAGTTGTATCGATTCGAAAATAGTCATATTTTTTTAAACTACGACAGTATTCAATTGTATCTAACAAAATTTTTTTTCCATAACCTTTTGATCTACATTCAGGGATTACAGCAAACCAACCCATCCAAATGGAATCAAGATAATGATCCCATATATCCACTCCAGTAATTCCAATTAATGTTTCCTTATCATAAACTAAAAAGAAACAATTGTCGACAGATGGATTTTTGGCTTTATCTTCTAAATCATCATAAGCAGGATCTTCTGGCCATATACTTTTTTGGATTTCAAACGCTGTATTTAGGTTTTCCTATTTAATATTTTATAAGATAAATTAAATTGTGATTTCATATTCATACTTATTTTAGAAGATATTTTTTAATCCTCCCATTTCAATTCTATCTTACTTTTCCTCTCTCCATTTCAGCTTTTACTTCCTCATAAATAGTTGATACACGGTTCATTACTTCGTTTCTTAAATCTTCTGGTACTGAAGCATTAAAATGAATTGTAAATGGTTTTTCTTCATTGTCTTCTGAAAATGTTACACTCATTAAGTTTCCAAGTTCTTCAGAAGTTAAATTTGAAACAGCTCCGTTTGAAAAACGAATAGATTCCCCTTTTTTGATTGTAATACTGTCTTCCTGTTGTCTAGAACTGGATTGATCACCAAATATATCATCCAAAGCATCAGAAAATCCTAGCATTTTATTGCAACTGTCTAAAACTTTTCCCATTTCCATTGCTTTTTCTAAATCACTTGTTGCATATATATCCTGATACATTTTAGCATACCTTTTTACAACTTCAATCGCCTTTGTTCCACCACTAAAACCAATTGTATTAAAATCCTCTTCTTGGTAGTCTATTCCTTCTGCATCTAATATCAATTTGCAAAAATTTCTTGCAGATTTTTCTTCCCAATCAGGAATCCATCTGAAACGTAATGTCGACATAACAAAATCAATAATCTCATTTTTCATAAAAATCACTCCTGTGTTTAGAATAACACATTTTAAAACATTTTACTAGCAATCATGACATAACCGTGTCAAGTTTTTGTATTGTTACAATTCATATAATATCAATTATAATGATCCAGTATTAAAAATTTTTATTGTTTTCTCGACATTATGATATAATGCCATTATAGGAAGTGAAAATATGAATAAAAACTATTTTGAAAATTTATATGATGAATCTACCCCTTTAGTATTTTCTAATGGAACTAATGTTTATAATGATTTAAAAAAAGAATATATTACTCATCAAAAAGGATTCTTTATATATGGTCCATCAGGGGTTGGAAAAACATATTTTGTAAATCATCAAAAAGAAAAAAATTGGATAGATGGAGATTTATTGTGGTATGCAGCCAAAGCCCTTCCAGACGGAGATTGGTGGAATTTATCAGGTGAAGAGATGGATACCATTGAAAGAAGAGCAGATATTATTACAGAGCAAGCTAAAAAACTAGGTTTTTGGATTATTGGTTCTTCCTCTGTTAATATGATACCAGATGCCATTGTAATACCTGATTTTGAAACACATTTAAAATATATTAAGCATCGTGAAAAGAACCATTATGATGGCGGTATAAAAAGTGATGACCTTGAAAGAATTAAAAAAACTAGAAAACGTTTTTCTAGATTCACAAAATACGGAGTTCCTGTTTTTACAAGTGTCGACGAAGCCGCTTGCTATCTTCAAAACCAATTGGATAATCAACACCATTCACATTAGAAATCATGTTATTAGAATTATCTATTTTTAATGATATTCCTCCACAATAATCAACAAAAACAGCCGCGCTTTTATCCAAATTAAAGATTTTTTGTTTTGCAAAAGGACTAATTAAATCATAGTGTGTTCCACACCAGACAATTAATTTACTGTGAGGAAACTTTAAATGAAAACCTTCAGCGTATCTTTGAATTGCTTGGACATAAAAAGTTCCTCTTTTAACAATTTCATCTGGTCCTTCTGCTCCTAATTGTTCCCTTATATCTTTATATTTATCTTCTTCAAAATCAATCCAAAATTGTAGATTCATTCCTACATTTTTTTCTTTTAAAAACTCTAAATAACCATCTTTTTGTGTTAACATTTTGGGTTCTGATAACTTTGTAGTTTGTTTTACTTTTCCTTGATAATTCAAACATTCATCTAAATTGAGAATATGACTCTTACTAATCCCATTGTTTAAAAGAAAAGATTCGGTCTCTTTCATAGCAATATGAATGGTATCTACTGCCCTTTTTTGTTGCCCTTTATTCATGGTATTACTAGCAATAAATAAGAAATATGTGTTAGCTAAATCCTGTTTCTCTAAATCACCTAAATAACCTAACACAATCTTTTTTTGATCTATTATTGACTCTTCTACTAAATTTCCTTTATCTCTATCATAATTACAATGCCTTTGTAAAATAATTTGTGTCTCATCGATATCTGCCATTGGATGAATAGCCGTTGTATCAATTGTTACTGTGTTTTCCATAAAATCCCTCCTTATCTTATAACTAATTTTTTTAATTCTTTTTGTGGTTCTTTTTTAAAAGATAATATTTGATTTATTAAAAATCTGGATTTGTTAATTTTTAATACCATTTATTTTTCTTTTCTATATTGAATGACAACATATTACACCGCTTCCCCTTTGAATTGTTCTTTATATTAACATAAAAAAGGTATTTTTGCAAATTATTAATGTTCTTAGTTTTCTCATATTAATTTTACACTATACTATTAGGCATTCATATGGATTTTATTCTTTTGTTGATTTTTTACGTGAATATTGAATTTCATTTATCTTTACTTTCCCCTCGGCCATAGTTATAATCTCATCTGCTATATTCACTATCTCTTTTTTATGGGTGATTACAATAATCGTATGATTTTTTCTTAATTTCTTTAATATATTGATAATAACCTTTATTTTATCTTGATCTAATGATGATGTTGCTTCATCTAATATTAAAATTTTTGCTTCTTTCAACAAAGTTCTCGCTAGAGAAAGTAGCCTTTTTTGTCCACCCGATATATTATGGGAATTTTCATCTATTATTGTATCATAGCCTTTTGGTAGTCTTTTAATAATCTGATCTATTCCAATCAATTTACATATTTCTTCTTGTTTTTTGATATCTCTATTAACTAAATTAAAATTTTGCCTAATACTTAGATTGAATAGATGTGTATCTTGATTTAATACGGATATCTGCTTTAAATATGCCTTTTTATTTAAATTATTAATATCTTGATTATCAAGTAAGATTTCTCCTGTTTTTGGATAATATAATCGTAATATTAAATTAATAAGTGTTGTTTTCCCTGCTCCATTATCACCAATTATCGCTGTTATTTTTTTTGGATGAATAACAAAATTCAAATCTTTAAAAAACTGTTTGTTATCATAAGAAAAATATACTTTCTTGAATTCTATTTCTCCTACTATATTTTTTAATTTTCCTAATCTTTCTTTTTTTCCATTATTATATTCTAATATTTCTTTAACTCTATTTACTGAGATATTTTGCTCTTTAATAGCCTGACTAGCTGACATAATATTTTCACTGGAAGAGAATAAAGAGTCGAAATAGGAAATAATAATTAACATAATACCAATCTTCATTTGATTGCTCGCTATTAGGTATACACATATAAAATAAATGATTGTTTTTACCATTATTAAAAAGCATTTTAAAATTGTTTGTTTATATCTTTCATACTTTTTTTTCTTATTATATATTCTTTTCCATGACTTATATATTATATAATACTTTTTATTTATTGAACTAGAAAAACCTAAAGTCTGGATATCTTTTAATCCTAATAAAGTCTGATTAATCAAACCAATTAGTTTATCATTTTCTTTTCTTTGCATCTTTGAATACTTTATAATCATATTATTTAGATAATTACATCTTTTTATATAAATGATATCCACTACTAGTATAAATAGGGCTAAGAGAATACTAATCTTACAAAAATAAAATATAACAATAAAACATTTGAATGTGTTTAAAATGATTGCTAAAACATCATTTGCCATTTCCCCAATATTGACAATATCTTTTGTCAAACTATTCAACATTTTGCCTGTTGAAATATTCTTTTTATATTCTTCATCAAAACGATATATTTCTTTCACTATTTTTTTATAAATAGTTATATAATTATTTTGATAAAACCTTTGATATGTATATCTATTAAAATAGGAAAGTAGAAGATTGGTTGTTTTCAGAAAAAAATAAATGATAATACTAACTACTGTTGCTATAAATAATGAGTTCGTTAATGTCTCTGTTATTTTAGCAATAAATATAGGAATCAATAATTCTATTATAATATTTAAAAAATATCCAATATAATAAGGAATTAGTTTTTTTTGGTCTTCTTTTATTAAGTCATAATTGTTTTTTATAATTTCTTTATATTCTATTATCATATACATCACAAATAAATTATCTCAAAAAAAAGATTAAAAAACTTGATATTTTAAATCTTAAAAATATCAAGTAATTGGTATTAATATCTCTACATAATCATTATTATATATTTCAATTCTAGGCATATTTACCAATTTATAATTTAATGAATGGATATATTCTCTTAGTCCCTTATTTATATTATCAATGATATCCAAAGCCTCAAAACTAGTGGTTTTGATGGCAAAATAATTACATTTCTTAATATTTATTTTTTTAGAATGATTAAACTTTTTTTCTAACATACAATAATAAGTTAATTCTTCACTATTCTTGTCTAAAAAGCCATAACGTTTATGATTCATAAATTCGGGATATTTTAATTTTACTTCTTTCCAAAAATCGGGTATCTCTTTAGTTCTATTATTATAATCAATTTTTTTGGAAACAGAATATAAGTTCAATTCTTTATTCTTATATATTTTATAATTTACATTATAATTTTTTATACTTTCCTTAAATTGAATTTTATTAAATAATTTTAATTCTTTATGATTCTTTTTTAAATCTCTAGGAGTAAGTCCTTCAAATTTTTTGAAGGCTCTATTGTAACTTGATGGCGAATTATATAAATATTTATAGGAAACGCTTGTTATACTTTCCCCATTCAATATATCAGTAACTGAACAACTTAACCTGCGTAAGCGGATATATTCAGTAATACTTATTCCAGTTACACAACCAAACACATTTTTTAATACATTTTCATTTAGTCCTATAAGAGAGGCTAGTTCCTTGGTAGTGATTTGATCTAAGATATGCTCTTCAATATAGTCTGTTATTTTATTCAATTCATTATAAATATTATACATTTCTTCCTACTTTCTTTATATCATTTCATACTACTCAATACAAGACCGCCAAAAGGCTTTTAGATTCCATTTTGTATTCGCCAAGGCATAGTTTAATATATCTCAAATATTATAGGAATTATTTATATCGCACAATTTTAGTTTATTGGGATGAATCTCTCTATTCTCTAGGATATAAAGATTCCAGTTATCCATTTTATTTGAATTCACATTATCACGATTACTATCTCATATCTACCATTTCATCATTCTTACAGATAAAAATTTTCTTTAAATATTTTAAAAGCGAAATGAAATATTTTTATAAGATAATAGAAGAAGAATCGTTACTTATAATACTTAAACATTATTAGCTTAAGTCAATAATATTCGGTTTGTGTGAACGACTTTTTACTAAACTTTTGATTGATTGTTGAGCAGACGTAAACACAACATCATTATCATGGGAATAATCATATAGTTGATTAATAATTTTCACTTTATTTCTTTCGTCGAAAGCATTCCACCATATGTCATCTAATAATAATGGGCTATCTTGGTTATAGCAATAATCCATTATTTGTTTTAAGTTAGCCAAACGTTCTGTAGCACTAGTTAAAATTTTAAAGCTATTTAAATCCTGGTACAAGCAAAACAAAGGTGAATTGCTTTCTTCGGCAATAAATTTTAAAAGATTTGTTTTTCCTCTGTTATTTGGCCCAAAAACTAAATTAAAATTATTAATCTCTATTTGTTCACCATTGTACATATAAATTGTTTGTCTTTGAGGAACATATAAATCCAGTTTTCTTGTAATCTGCAAAAATTGTTCATGATTAATAAAATCTTTGAATGCGTAATTAAAATTATTTTTTATTGTTTCCTCATCTATATCATAATTTCTACTTTCATCAATTAAAAAATATAACATTAAATTTACAGGATATGTCTTATTAGAGTTTGAGAAAAATTCATCCGCTAATAAGTTACTCTGGAAATCAACGAAATCGTTAAAAACCTTAAATATTACATCTGAATTCCAATTTCTGATATCAATTATAAAGTATTTACGAAAATCATTTTCATTTATTTTTGTTGTTATTTCCTGATAAGGGATAGTTAACTTCTTATATTGAAATTCTTTTAAAATTGTCATTCTAAGTTTCCTCCTAACAATCATATATTCTATCATGGATTTATATATAATAGAGCTCTTATAAATTTAAAATTTTGAGTTCTCTATTAATCTGGTGCGTGAGTAAACCACGTTTGGAAATTCGTATTAAAGTTAATTTCTAAACTAATTATAACATTTGCAATCTTTATAATCAATAAAATTACAACAAGGTAATAGTAGAATCGATAGAAATATTTTCTTCTGCATTAATATAAAAATCTATTTTAAAACATGTTTCATCAATTCTTGTTATATCACAATCGTACTCACTATTTATAATTGATATCCAACCTCTATCATCTTCATATAAAATATCACTGATATATTCTTTTACATTTGTTTTGATGTTTACTTTCATTTGTTTAAACATCTCGTCTGAAAATGTAAATTCTAGTCCTACGAATTTATCATTATCTATATTAAAAGTGATAAAAGGTGATATACCTTGTCTTCTTTTCCCATTATGTGATACAGAAAATTCTCCCCATGATACTTTAATATTATAATTGTTATATTCATTATTGTTTATTATTATCACAGTTAATCTTCCTCCTTTATTTTAAAAATTGTTATTGTTTAAAAAGTCAGCTATTTTTTTATCATAAGCATTTTTTATATTTTTTGAAAAGTCATAAGAAAATTGATTTAAATATTCTAAAACTAAATTCAAATGTTTATCAAATTCTTCATCTTTATCAATATTCTTTAAATATTTTGAAACCAATTTATTTCCGTTTACTCTCTTTACATAAAAATTTAATAGATTTGTATTTCCTATATTTTCTTTTCCAGCATTTACTATTGAAATTAAATATTCTCTGGAAGCCGATGGTCCGTTAATACCTTGATCAAACATAATAAGTACACAACCAATGAATATTTTATCTGTTCCATCAGAAGGCAAAGTTTTTTTAGTAAACTCAATTAATTTAGTTATCGATTTTGTTTTTTGGTATTCTTCTGAAAATAATTTTAAAAATTTATTGATTATCATTCTAGCTCTCCTTTAATTTTTTTATTTAGGTACATTAATAAAAATAACCAAGTATTGATTAAAAAGTATCTTTCATTTTTCTAAAATCTAACACTAAAAAACCATCATATTTTATTTTAATTAATTCATCATTCAATTCAAAAAAAGTTTCAATTTTATTATCTTTTAATTCTTTTATTTTAAGTATTATATTGCTTTCAATTTCTGTATCTAAAAATTTTTCTGTATCAAATACTTCAAAAAATACATTGTTTTCAAAAGGAACCTCATTATAATTTTTATTCAAAAAGCAATTTATATTATTATCTTTTTCAAATCCTGCATCTAAATTTATATAACCCTTTTCTTTATTGTCAATATTAATAAATGTTAACTTAATATTGATATTATAGCCTTTAATTCCATTTTTTGTATATGTTCCAACAAATATTTTTTGTTCAAGAACCTCAATATTTTTATTGTCTATATACAACATAGATATTACCTCCTTTTATATTTTTAACTTAGATATCATATAATATCATTATCAATCTTTTTTAATAAAACTTTCTAATTTTTTTCTTTCGTTCCTGTTAGTTAAAAAATATAATGATTTTGTATCTAGTAAAGCTTTAACATACTTCTTATCATTTAATGCTAGTATATTATCCACAATATATTTTTGATCTAATTCTTTCCAAAAATCATTGCAAGCATCTAAAAAATCAGTTAATGTGGAGGCATCTTTATATTTTATAAAATAATCAATCAAAAATTTTTGATTATATTCATTATAGATACATGTTAAAAATATTATACAATATAAATTCTTATCATTTATTAATTTATTAACGAACTGCAAATGTTCTGTTTCTGTTAAATCTGTAATTAAAGTATAATATGGTCCGTTTTTATATTGTTCTAGTATCAATTGCTCTTTTTCAGTATATTCATTTAACATTTTTATTTTTACCTTTCTTTTTATGTTTTAATGTTTATTTAAAAATTTTATTTACTAAATTGTTAATTAATTCGTTAGCTTCCATTTCATTAACAGCAAAACATTTTTTACCTAAATCTTTAAATGAGGCACCACATGAATATAATTTTTTTCTATCTATAATTATAAATCTATCGTGAAATATATCAATATTTTTAAATTCTATATTAGAATACTGATTTTTGTATTTTTTCACCAAAATGTCATCAATATTTTTGGAAATAATGACTATTTTCTTATCTACATTTTTTAAAATCTTCAATAACTCTTTTCCAGCATAATTATCAATAATAATTATTTCTTTTTTTGCAGTGTCAAATATATCTAATAAAAGCACATAAGCATCAAATATTTGCCCTTCAAAAAATATTGTATTAATTTTTCCTTTATTTTGCATTTTATTGAAAGTAGTCTCTAACTTTAATATTCTATTCTCATGATTTATTAACATTTCACTATTCATTAAACTACTTGAAACATATCTTCTTAATTTCACAAAAGCATCAATAATTTGTACATTTACTTTAACTGCTATATCACTTTTAAGTAATCCAGACAACATCATTATTCCTTGTTCTGTTAAAACGTAAGGTAAATATCTTACACCACCATGATTATTTTCACTTGAAATCGCAATTTGCGATCTCAAGTTATAAAATTCAGTTTCTGTTAATTGAAAACAAAAAGTATCGGGAAATCTTTTAATATTTCTTTTAATAACTTCATTAATTCTTCTTGTTTCTACTTGATAAAGTTTAGCAACATCTGATGATAACATTACTTGAACTCCTCTTATTTCATATATCATATTTTCTACGTTATTATTAACATTAACAATATTATTATTTTCTTTTTCTTTAACTGTAATATTTGACATTTAAAACCTCCCTAATTAATAAATTTAAATATATAAACGATAGTTAAATCTTTATACCTATTATAATACTTTTTACAATCATTTTAAAGTTTACAATGTACATTTATTTAAAATAGATTTGATTATTTCTTATATTTTCATGTACCAACTCAAGAGTCACTTTTTTAGCAGGATAACATCGTCTGACAACAACTCGCCAGTGGCGAGTTTACAAGGGTTTCCGTGTATGACATTTTTATTTTTGTATGACAATTGTAAGACATAAAATTAAGAAAAAAGTTAAAATATTTGCTATATTTACCTATTTGTATTACAAATGTCTGACAAAATCAACTATTTTTGGTAGCTAAAATATACCGATTTGTACCAAAGTTTAAGTTTTTTTACAAATCATATAACTTTAGCTGGTACAAAATTGTGTACCTAAATATTAACATTTATAATATTAATTGGACTAACAGGCACTTCTATTAATCCATAATTAGTTATTTTAAATTTATCAATGATAGGTATTAATTTAAATGGTTCATTAAAATAATTACCTTTATTATATTTCAGCATAAATTCTTTATCATTAATTTGTTCTTTCTTTAATTCTTGATAATCAATAGGAAAGCTTAATTGTAATTTTTTAATATACTTCTTTATTTCTTCTCTAGTCATAGGTACTGATACTTCAATGTTTATAGATACATTATTTGCTTTTATTTCTTGGTTTCTATTAATACCTCCATTATTAAAAAGATTTGCATATTCTTCAATAAATGTTTCCCTGAAATTTATATGTTTTATTTTTATATTCTTATCATTTTTAATAACTTCTATATTATCAATATAACTTGTTATTAATTCTTGTTTTTCTGATATAGATAATTCATTCCATTTGGCTTGAAAATTTAATTCGTAAAAAGGACTGATAAAGCATTTAATACTTTCTATATCTCTTTTAAGTATTATATCTTCAAATGTAAAATTGTATTCTTCTAATTCTTGGGCCTCTTTAATTTTCTTTTCAACATCAATAATTCTATTTTCTAAGTATGTTTTATCTTCTTTATATTCCTCTAAACTAATTATTTTATTTAAATACGCATCCTTAAGTCTTATTACTTTATCTTTTAAAGTATTTAGCTCTTTAGAAAGTAATTCATTTGTATTTGTAATTTTGTGTTTCAAAAGTGGAGCAAAGTGTTTTTTAACGATAGAATCATATTCTATTATTTGACTTATTTCATAAACTAATAATTCTACTAATTTATTCTCTCTAACATAAGTTTTACATTTATTACACTGATAATAAATATATTTCCTCTTACTTCCATCTGGAGCTTTACAAGCCATTATTTTATGGCAATGGGGACAAATAATTTTTTGAAAGAAGACATAATCGTTTCTACTTGTATAATTTCTTATGTTTTTTCTAGTTTGTTCCTGACATTCTTCCCATAACTTTTTAGAAATAATTGGCTCTACAACATTTTCATAAGAAATAGGATTTTCTGTCCTAGTACCACTTACAAAATCACCTTTATAAAGTGGGTTAGATAATATTTTTAATATAGTTGTGTCATACCATTTTTTATTTAATACTTTTTCTTTATTAAATATATTAGCAATAGCCTGATATGATTTACCTTTATAATACAAATCAAATATTCTTTTTACAATTTCACTTTAAGCAGGATTAATAATTAACTTTTTATCTTTTCTCATAAACCCTAGTGTTTTTCTTACAGGAATATGTCTACCATAGACATGATGGCCTCAATTGATATTGTTGTATCGTCATAGACTATTGCCACTTTTTAATGTATAATTATATTAGTTTAAAGGAGTTAAATATGTTAAATAAAATAAAAATAATAGATAATATGAATCCCCCTAACTTTCAGTTTAATAAGAATAACGATTTTATAGAATTTTTATTGCCATTGACAAAGTATAAAGAGCAATATCTTATGGTGAAGCAAAAAGATAAAAAATACAACAGTATTCATTATTATATTATTAGTAGTGGATATCAGGTGATTGGTAGATTTGATATAAGTGACAATTTAGAAAATGAAACTTGTGGCATAACATACCACATTATTGATGAGTTTCAAAACAGAGGAATTGGTCAAACTGTATTAGGTGTTGTTGTAAATGATATTTTTAGTCATCAAGTAAACTTGATTAAAATTCTTCCTATTAATGAAAAATCTGCTCATATAGCTGAAAAAAATGGATTTACTCCAAGATCAAAAAGAATTTACGAATTAAATTCATTAGATTATCAAGAAATTCAATCTAATTGTAAAAAAAAATAGTATTTGGGAAAATTTAGTCAAGTTAATAACACACTACTAAGTTGTCAGAGACAACTTATCTTTGTGCCAAAGGACAATCTTTGGAATCTTTAAATAGCAATGTAAAAATTGCTTTTTTAGATGTTTTAAAATAGGTGTTATTATGTGTATGGAAACTGTCCTGCTTGAATCGCGCCCACCATACCGAACTTCGTTCGTTCTGAACATTTTTCTATTTCATTTTGACTAACTGTTGTAAGTAATCTTGCAATCATTCTTCCATTAGCATTTGTTGTATTTATATCATCATTCGCACAATCTAAATAGGCATTATTTTCATCTAAAAATTTCATTATATTTTCCCAGTCATAAACACTTCTTGTTAATCTATCAAGTTTTAAAACAACAATAGTATTACATTTTTTGTTTCTAATATCTGCTTTTAATTTTTCAAATGCTGGTCTATGATTTCCAGTTTTGGCACTGATTCCAGCATCTTTGTAAACTTTATAAATCTCATAACCCTTGTATTCACACATTGCTTTTAATCTTTTTTCTTGTTCTAGTAAACTAAAACCCTCACGATCCTGATCTTCTGTGCTAACTCTTACGGAACACATATACCGTATTATTTTAAAACACTAGATATAATAATTTTTGATTACAAAATAAATACCAATATCACTATTGGTACGCAATTAGAACAAGAAAAAGTTCATATTGATAAATTAAATGTAACTTTATCTTTAGGACTTTAAAATAGCATATTTCAAATTTAAATGATAATTGTTGAATAATAAAAATAGTTTTCAAAATTTCTGAAAGCTATTTTTTTATGTTTTAAGACTAATATATTTCTTACTTTTTTAATAATCGTTTTTGCTGATCAATAGAAAGAAATTGACTTTCTTTTCCAATCCCAAAATAAGAATTTATTAAACTATCTGCACCATCTTGATAAGGCATCCGTTGTCTTTCAATACCTAATAAAGCACTTAATTCTTCATCTGTATAACTATCATAACACACGCTAACTAAATTATCCAATAAAGATATGTCTCCAATGGATAATACTTCTCTTAATTTTTTTATTCTTTCAAACATATCTGGATCTAAATCTTGCATTAGCATTCCTTTTTGAATTACAAGTACTTCAGACTTATCATCTCCGGCTTTTAGAGGAAATTCATTTCTAAATGAAATTCGAGTGTCCCATTCTGTTTCTGATAAAAATAAATGAAGTTTATCTTCGTCTCCTTTACCAGCAGAGAAGACTCCCATATATTTCCTATATTCATGTTTATATCTTTTTGGATCATATTCACCATTTGATATTACATGTTTAATAAATCCATTCATATCTTCCCATGGCATTATATCAATAGTTTCATTATAACTTCCTGAAGAAATTTCAAGTCCAAACGTCCTACCATTTCTTAAAATCTTTAAAGTTATATTACCTTTACCAATAACATCACAATTTATTAAAGGGTGGCAAAGACATGACACTCCAAATTCAGTATCCACAGAACAATCAAGTAAAAATTCTCCAGATAATTTTATATTATTTGAATTTTTTACTTGAAAAGCAATTTTGCTAAACCACTGGCCAAATAAAGCAAATGGAGCATTTTTACACTCAGGATCAACAAATCCTGACACTTTAGCAATATCAAAATCTGCCTCTAATATACTATTATTATAGTTTGCTGAGATTATAACTTTACCATTATCAAAATGTAATTCTCCAACCTCATTCATGGTTCTATCAAATATTTTTATTTTTGAAAACTCATCTATATCTTTTACATTTCCTAAAGTAAGACCAAAAGTATTTAAAAATATTCTAGCAGTACATGTATTTTGCTCAAGAGTTAAATAATTTTCACCCATTTTACAAAACCTCCTTCTTGGTAAGATATTATATCATATTTTTGTATATTCTCATATATATTTTTATGGTTAAAAATTAAATACGTCAATCAAGTTGTTTAATGATATATAAGTATTTAATTTAAAAATACTAGTGTTTACAACAGTTCATAAAGTTCTAAGCCAACATTTCTGCCAACAAAATATCAGACATTTTATCCTTATTGACTATAAATATTCAAGTGATACAATATAGTAGAATATGAAAAAATTGTATCTGAAGGGGCTACTTTTAAATGGAAGTAGGGCTTTTTTTATATTCAAATGTCTACATCTGTATCAGCATTTTCTTCTAAACTATAGCCGTACTTACGGCCATAAAATCGTTAAATTTTCTAAAAATTATGACCGAAATCTTAGAAAAATCACATTGAAAAAGTGTGTACGATTGTTAAACACATTTTGAAAGGTCTTTATTTATAAGGTTTTCTAAAAAAGACATAGTAAACGGTTGTATAACAAATATTAAAAACGTAAACACTTGTAATTTTTCTAATGCCTTATGAAATAAAGGAAAACTAGCCACTGGCTAGTTCTTTGTAAACAGGTTTATCCTGCTTTTCTTTTGTTTTGATTATTTTAGAAAAAGTATATTTTTAATGGCCATAACTTCGGCCATAAGTATGACTATTATTTTTCATATTTTTGTCTTTTTGATAGCTATGATTTAGTTATCTTTTTTTGTTTGTAGGGCTGTAAAAACAAGATAAGCGCGTTATAATTTCTTTAAGATTATTTTGGAAAGCTGGTGCGTAACTATGATATGAATTGTTTAAGAATTAAAGGGGGAATATAAATGCTAGAAAGAAGTGATAAAAATTAGAACATTTAAAATCTTATGTAGTAGAAATTGCTATGTTAGAATTTATCAAAGATAATCATTTAATTGATAATAACGAATATGAAAAAATCAAAAATAAAATTGAAAACGAATATGCAAAATATAATAAACTAAACAATTCAGAATATAGTTTTGCATGATAAAAAATATTTGAAATATGCTATTATTCAACAATTATGGAAAGGAATAAATGAATAATAAAAATGTTGAAGTAATAGCACCAACTTCTAAAACTATGTGCTTAAAAGGAAATGTAAAATATAAACTTATTCGTACTTGTGCTTATTGTAGAGTTAGTACAGACAACGAAGATCAAAAGACAAGCTATGACTCACAACGAATCCATTATAAAAATATGATTGAAGAAAATCCTGATTGGGAATTTGTAGGAATCTATGCTGATGAGGGTATTACAGGAACACAAACAAAAAAGAGAGAACAGTTTAATCAAATGATGAATGATGCTTTAAATGGTAAGATTGATTTAATACTAGCAAAGTCTATATCAAGATTTGCCCGTAATACAGTTGATACTTTAAACTGTGTAAGATTACTTCAAGAGCATAATGTAGATGTCTATTTTGAAAAAGAAAACATTCATACACTAGGCTTATCTAACGAACTATTTTTGACTTTATACAGTGCTTTTGCTCAAGCAGAAAGTGAATCTATATCGGAAAATGTCAAGGCTGGAGTTCGTATGAAAATGAAACGTGGTGAATTGGTAGGAAAATATGCTCCGTTTGGTTATTTATATGACAAAGATAAAGATATGATTTATCCTAATGAAAATAAGAAAGATATTGTTACTTATATTTTTGAAGAATATTCAAAAGGTGTAGGTTTTAGAACAATTGCTTTAAATCTCAATAGTCTAGGAATACCTAGTCCATCTAATTTAAAATGGTGTCATGCTTCCGTTAGAAGAATAATAATTAATGAAAAATATGTTGGAGATTTAAAAACAGGAAAATATTATACTGAAAATGTTTTAAATCATAAAAAGAAAGTGAATTATGGAGAAAAAGAACAATATTTTACTTTCAATCATCATGAACCAATTATCTCTCGTGAATTATGGGATAAATGTCAAGAAATACTAACGATAAGAAGTAAGATAATCAAACCTGATGGAAATAGAGATAAGTTTAGTCGTAAATATGCTTTCAGTAGTAAAATCTTTTGTGGAATATGTGGAGAGAGATTTATCAGACGTTCTTATAAAATTAGAAGTAATGGAAAAGAAGTTGCTTATTGGGTTTGTCGAAGTCACAGGAATAAAATTGAATGTTCCAACTTAATTCATTATAAACAAGGAGAACTAGAAGATATATTTGTAATTACTTATAACAAACTATTTCAAGATAGTGATAAGTATATCCATTCATTTATGAAAAAAGTAAATGAAGTAATCAATGAAAATCAAGATAATCTTAATCATAAGAAAATACAAGATGAAATTTCTAAACTTGAAAGCAAACTTTCTAATTTAATTGATTTACAACTTGATGGCTCAATTTCAAAAGAGATACTAAATCAAAAAAATCTTGAAATTTCCAACAAAATTGAAGAGTACGAGCAACAACTAAAAGATATGAAAAATATAGAAATTACCAAAAAACAAAAACTAGAACAGATAGATAAAATCTCTAATACTTTAAAACAATATAAAGGTCTTACAAAATTCAATGAAGAAGTCTTTAATACTTTAGTTGATAAAATCATTATTGGCGAAAAGTTAGAAAATGGCGAAGAAAATTTTTACAAAATTAAATTTATCTTGAAAACTGGCGAGCTAATAAATGAAAATCTATCAAATGGAAAACTAGATATAGGAACAAATTTTGGTAAATATGGCTTTACTTTAACTAAACAAGAGTTAAAAGATAAAGAAGATAAAGTGTCTGCCTATGTATTACAACGGCACACGAATATAAATTCCTGCGACTTTCTTTTCTTCATTCATAAACATTAAATCCTTTCTTATTCTTCATCAAAAAAGAGGCGACAAAGACATTAAGTTTTATGTCTTGCACCTCTATTTTTTCTTAATTAAATATAGTTTTCTATTTTCTTCACTAATTGTTTCGTATGATAGTTTGTAATCATCTAATTGATTCATTAACTGATGGAAAACATATACTAACCTTTGATCTCTATAATCTATTTGTGGATACATTTCTGTGATAAATCCAAAATATAAATTTTTGAAATTTAAACTATTCTTAATAGCATTATAGATTTCATTCGTTTTTTCCTCTACTGAATCCTCAAAAAAAATAACTGTTCCAAATTCATCAATAGTTGGAACTCCATAACTATGTTTTGGATGCAATCTTTGTACAGAATGTAAAAAGCGATTATCATTATAAATTGATTTAGGAACCATAATTTCACTATTTTCTAAATATCCATATGCTCCATCAATGCCATATTCATCTAATTCTGAATAAACTACTTTGTCAGATAATAAATATGGATTATATTCTGTTAAATTTTTTGATAATGATAATGGTGCTGATTGTAATAGTTCTAATACTCTTTCAGAATTGTTTGGATTAAATCCCTCAGATACCATATATTTTAGCATTAATAAAGAATCTTTCTTTTCCATAATTATCCCTCTTAAATTGAGGATTACTATACCATAAAAATCCATAAGTGTCAATTTTTTTGCTTGTAAAGTCAAGACATAATTACCATTTTTGCCTATTTTAAGACGATTTTAAAGGAAGTTGGTACAAATACTTATATTTAGTTTAATTGCTTAATAAAGATTTCTAAATCTGACAATTTAATTCTATTAGATAAATTCTCAATAAAGATTTCATTAGAATAATTAAATACTAGAAAAGTAATGCCTTTAATAATACCCCTATGAGGTTCTATGTAGTTTAAATTTATTTTTTCAATTTTTCTAATATTACCATTGATAATAGTAGGAATATAGTATTACAAAAACTACATATAAATTCTATTTTGTTCTTTAATTCATTATCAATTTCTAATTCTTTCTTTGTAATAGTTACCATTTCATCTGTCCTCCTTTACTTAAATATTTAAAAAGTACCAACTTCTCATAGAAATTGATACTTATATATTTAAGTCCTAAACTATAAAAGTCTGGACAGATTGCTTACTGGTGCCAGTTATAAGAATCGAACTTATAGCTAATCATTACGAGTGATTTGTTTTACCATTAAACTAAACTGGCATATATTTATTATACCACACTCATAATTATATGGATAGCAAGAAATCAAACATTTTAAATAAATGTTAGACCATATAAAAACTCCACTTTTATATCTACCAAATGGAGTTATCATACTAATCTTATTTATCTCTTAACTTTGCTTTACATTTTTTTTCTACTTCTTCAATAATTTTATTAAATAAATTCATTACTTCTTCTTCATTTAATGTTCTGTTTGAATCAGAGAAGGTTAAAGAATAAGCAATAGATTTTTCATCAGATCCTACATTTTCCCCTACATATACATCAAACACTTGAATATTAGTAAGTAGTCTTGTTCCAGCCTTTTTTATTACCTTTTGTATTTCTTCTGCCATAACATTCTTATTAACAATAAATGCTACATCTTTTTTTATTTCTGGATATCTAGAAGCCGCCTTATATTTAATAGGCTTTACTTTTTGCATCAGGCTAGTAAGAGAAATCTCTGCAATATAAATCTCATCTTTTTGATCAAATGGATGAACTCTTCCAATAATTCCTAAATTCTTATGATCTAATAAAATCCTTGCACTCATACCAGGATGCATATTGGGAAGTGCATCTGTAACAAAGCAATAACGATTTTTAAATCCTAAATAATCTAGTATATTTTGAACAATTCCCTTTATAACATAAAAATCTACTACTAAACCTTTATTTTGCCAAGCATTTGTAATATAATTTCCCTTCATCAAAATGGTAATTTTACTATCCTCTTGATAATTTATATCATATGTTTTACTAATTTCATATAACATAATATCATTTACTTTTCTAGCCTTATTATATTCATAAACATTTAATAATGAAGGAATTAAACTTGTTCTAACAACCGATTTATCTATACTCATTGGGTTGGGAAGAATAACCTGTTTTTTATCTTCATACTGAAAAGTTTTTGCCATAGAAGGGGATGTTAAAGTATAGGTTTTACACTCATTTAATCCTAGGGAACGAAGACGTTTAGAAACTAGTTTTCGATATTTTACATCTCCAATGTACTCCCCTTTTTTAATATTAACTTTTGGTAAAGTTGAAATTAAATTATGATATCCAAACAATCTTCCAACTTCTTCCGCAATATCATTTACATTTGGATCAATATCTAATCTTCTATTGGGAATAGTCGCTATAAAAATTTCACCATTTTTTTGAAAAGAAAAATCTAGACGATCTAATTCTTTTTCTATATCTTCTTCGCTTATTTCAATTCCTAATAGGGAATTCAATTGTGTAGCTTTAAATTCTACTTGTTTTGGGGTTTTATCCACGTGATCATATTTTACTTGTCCGCTTAAAACTTTAGCAGAAGCATATTTTTCTAATAAATGACAAGCTCTTTCTATTGTTTCATTTGTATATTCAAAATTTAACCCTTTCCCATAACGAATAGAAGCCTCACTTCTTAAATTTAAATGGGAAGCTGTATAACGAATACTAGTAGCATCAAAAATAGCACTTTCAATAATAATTTTTTTAGTATTTTCATCAACCTCGGTATTTTCTCCTCCCATCACTCCTGCTATACAAACTGGTTCTTCTCCCTTTGTAATAACAATATCTGATGATTTTAAAATACGCTTTTTACCGTCTAATGTTGTAATTTCTTCCCCTTCTTTTGCATCACGAACAACAATTTTATTTCCCAATTTCTCTTGATCGAAGAAATGAAGTGGCTGTCCATATTCTAACATAACATAATTAGAAATATCTACTACATTATTAATAGGTCTCATTCCCGCCTTAATCAATCGATTTTTGATAAAATCTGGAGACTCTCCTATTTGAACATCTATAACCATTTTAGCTAAATAATAAGGACATTTATCGGTTTTAACTTGAAGATTTAACTTGGATTTTACGGAGTCTTGAATAGGATTAGTCTCTATACTTGGTAATGTTACTTTTTTATTTAAGATAGCTGCAATCTCATAAGCAAATCCAATATGATAATAACAATCATTATTACGATGTTTATGGATATCTAATTCATATAAAGTATCCTCAAGTCCTAGATAATGAATTGGATTTTCTCCTATCTTCGCATCATCTTTTAAAATCTCGATTCCACGATGATAATTCTCTTCTGTTTTTTCCTCTAGTCCTAATTCAAATAAAGCGCAAATCATTCCATTAGACTCTACCCCACGTATTTTGCCTTTTTTTATTTCAAAATTTCCTGGTAATACAGCACCTGGAAGAGCAACAATGACTTTAATATTATCTTTTATATTTGGAGCTCCACATACAATTTGAACTACTTCTTTTCCAATATCTACTTGACAAACATGTAAATGATCACTATCTTCATGATCTCTACATTCGATAACTTTTCCAATCACCAAATGATCAATATGATTGGTAATCACCTTTTCAATATTAATTCCTGCTTTGGTGATTTTGGTAGCTAGTTCTATTAGGTCTTCATCTTCTAAATCAATATAATCTTTTACCCAATCCAAACTCATCATATTAATCATCATCCTTTCTATCAAATATTTTATTCTCTCTTAAATCGGTTGTATAAAATGTACGAACATCATTTATTCCATATTTTAACATAGCAAGTCTTTCAGCTCCAAAGCCAAAAGCAAAACCACTCCATTCTTTAGGATCGTATCCACAATTACGAAGAACATTTGGATGAACCATACCAGCCCCTGATACGGTTATCCAACCCGTATTTTTACAAATGTGACAACCCTCTCCATGACAATTAAAACAGCTAATATCTGTTTCTACTGATGGTTCTGTAAATTGATAATAACTTGGACGGAATCTTGTTTCGCAGGATTCTCCAAATAGTTTCTTTACAATGATATCAAAAGTCCCTTTTAAATCAGATAGACTAATATTTTTATCTACTAACAATCCTTCAATTTGCATAAATTGATGAGAGTGTGTTGCATCATCATCATCTCTTCGATATGTTTTCCCTGGACAAATCATACGAATTGGCTTTTCACCTTTTCCCTCTAACATTGTTCGAATTTGAACAGGGGATGTTTGACTACGAAGCAATATTTCCTCATCCTGTATATAAAAAGTATCTTGGGCATCTCGTGCAGGATGTCCTTTTGGAATATTCAACATTTCGAAATTAAATTTGTCCTGTTCAATTTCTGGACCATCTACTACATCATATCCCATAGACATTAAAAGTTCTTCTATTTCTTCTACTAATTTTTCTAAAATATTTGGCGCTCCCATTGGTATTTCAGTGGCAGGCAAGGAAATATCTATTTTTTCATTTTCCAATTTTTGATTTAACTGTTCTGTTTCTAATTTTTCTTTTAGAGAATCAAATAATTGATTTGCTTTCGTTTTTAAATGATTTAAAGATTTTCCAAATTCTTTTTTTGATTCTGAATCAAGCTCTTTCATACGAGCAGTAAGCTCATGAATTGGCCCCTTCTTACTTAAATACTGCATTCGAATCTCATTTAGTTTTTTTAGATCTTTAATGTCTTGTATCTTTTCTTCTATTTCTTCTAATAAATGTTGCATTTTTTCTTTCATAAATCTCTTCCTTTCAAAAAAAAACATCCTTAAGTTAAGGACGTGATTATACGTGGTACCACCTTATTTTGTAGTTATACTACCTCAGGGACTAAAACGCGTCACCGTTATAAGTTTGGCTTATACAACTCCAAAGACGAATTCATAAAAGATTATTATTAGTTTTCACCAGCCACTAACTCTCTTTTAATAATTACTTTTACTACTACTTCTTTATCATAGTTTTTCAAAAACTAAATATAGTTTATCACAACTATTATATGTTTTCAAGCAAATTATTTTCTTTTTTGTTCTTTAAATGATAATTGATATAGTTCATTTAATAAATCGTTATTACAAAAATACTCATCTGTCAATTCTAAATGAAGGAATTCGTCCATTTCATATGGATATAAAGTAATTTGAATATTATTAAAATGATAAGCTAATCTTCTAAAATTTCTTATTAATTTATCACTTAGGTTCCTTTGAATATTATAATGATCTTCTGTACTAGCTATATATTCTGTTTCTATTTTTTTACTTTCTATATTTTTATTCTTTTTCATCTCTTTTACTTTTAAATATTTTAGTTCTTTAGCATTCCAACGAATTGGAAGAAATGGTGCTACTTCAATTTCCTTTATTTCATGTTTCTGTAGTATTGATAAAAAAATAGTTGTTATAACACAAAAACTTGGTACAATGCCTGTTAAGTTTTCTGGGGATTCTATATTGTCAATATTTTCCTCCTTCTCAAAATTTTGATTAACTTTATTTAAACACCGTTTAATTCTTTTAAAAAAGGGATTATTATTAATACCATTATTTTTGTTTTGAATAGCCATAATCGTACACTTACCATTATCAAGACCAAATCGTAATTTTGGAAAAATGAATCTTTCGTTTGAATTTTCTTCATTTATCATTTCCACATGAAAAGAATATGGTGTTTCTTCATAAATAGGTTCTTTTTGTACAATTATTTTAATGTTGCTTTTCAAAATGGAAGAAGTTCCAATAATTTTATCATTTAAATAAGAATCAAAAGTAGTATCCTTTAGAAACTGGGTTCGTTTTTCTATAAAAGCAATTGGATTATTAAAGTCTTTTTCTGTAGCATTAGCCCAAAGTAAAGTTAAAATTGTCTTATCTTCATATTCTATAGAATCATAATAGTTCTTATCATAAAAATCTCTAGCATATATTAAATACTCCTCTAGTTTGGCAAGAATTTGATCAAGATCATGAATCATTAAAGTAGGAATGAATAAATTTCTATCTTCTTTCGCATATACAGAAATAGAATTTTTGTTAATTGTTATATTAATATTCATATTTTGTCTAGACAAAACAGTTTTAATTTTATTTAGCATTAAAACTTTGTTATCATTAACTGTATTAATAATACTATTAAATACTATGTTATAAGGTCTATCGGTATATACTCTTTTGTTTGCTGCTTCTAATATAATTTGATAGAATAATTCTTCCATAAAACCACCTATATCAATTATATCAACTTTTTATAGAAAGACAAGAAAAAAGCCTTCAAAATAAAGACTTTTAAATTTTAAATAGTACAAGTGTTTTTTCCTTACCATATTTTTCATAATCACTTTGGGATTTCATTTCTATATAATTTTCAAATTTATTTTTGTCAAAATTAATTATTTGTGAAATAAATTCATTATCACCTAAAAATTCAGTAAAGCCATCACTATATACTAAAACTATATCACCATCTGATAACTCTATTTGACCTGATTTTATAAAATTTATAGCAGAATCTTCACCAGTAATGGCACCATATGAAACGCATGTACCATTTTGGATATTATTCAGATTATTTCTATAATCTCTTCTAACTATAACCCGTGCTTCTGGCAAATACCAAGGAATTCCTATTTTATTTATAAAAGGATCACTATACAGTTGTTTATCATCTTCTGTTTGAAATTTAATATTTCCTGAATTATCATATATAATTACTCCACAATCGCAAATATAAGCATATGCTAATATATTGCCCTCAATACTAACACAAGCAGCAACAGCACTAAAATAATCATTCTCCAAATAATCACAATTAGGAATATATATATTATTTAGTTTCTTAACACTGTCATTGCATTTAATTAATCTGTTTTTTAATGTTCCTGCAGTACTTGAAAACGTATCACAAATTTCCTTAGCAGCTAATTCTGCTCCACTTGGTCTTGGATATTTCTTTACAAATTCACTTTGGGAGCAAGTTGATAAATTACTAATTCCAATAGGATCTCTAGTTACTCCATCAGCAACTATTGCTTCATTTTCTGAGGCATAAAATTGATCTTCTACTGGAAAATCATAATTTGATGTTTTGATATTATCAAACGTATTTTTATATACTAACATATTTATCATCACCTGTTATCTATATGCATAATGATTTTGTCATTACGAAAGTGTATTTTACTAAATTGAAAAAATTAATTTAACATCTATGGTTATTCTAGCATAACTTTAAATAAACTAAAACTCAAAACCCTGTAAGAAAAGAGGTTTGAGTTTGATATCAATCTGGTGCGGGTGACGAGGTGGTTTACAGCTTACCCGCAAAAGACAATTGATTTATATCAATTTTATCAAATAATAGAAAAATCAGCAATTTCATGCTAATTTAATAAAATCCTTTTATTATATATCTAATTTTTTAATTTTGTTCTAACCTTAACATCTACATATATTAAATCGTGGTCAGATGTTCCTTTGGAATCAATTATTCCTGCATCATTAATATCCCAGTCGCTTGGTATAAATATATGATCTAATTTTTTATTTATTCCCCCACTATTATGCCATGTATCACCTTCTATATGCACATGTGATATTCCAAAATCTTTAATGCTATTTGTAAAACTGTCAAACTCTTCATTTCCTAATTCCATATTAAAATCTCCTGTAATAATTATTGGATACATATCAGAATATTTTTTTATAATTTTTTTTAATTCCTCGAGTTGCCTTATTTGAATAGATGGAACTTGATAATCAAGATGTGTATTAATCATACACATAAAATTATTATTACCATTATCAAAAACAATTATTGTAGCTATCCTAGGCATAATAGACATTTTTATAATAGATTTTTTTAAATCATTAAAATTATCTGCAATCCATGGTAAATGAAATGTTTTTTCTTCAATAACTTTTTTATTTGTAATTATATTATTATTTTCATTATATGGCAATTTTTTTAACAAGCTTCCATATCTATAGTTACCATAAAAATTATAATTTTCTAATTGTAATTTGATAGCATTTACATAGTTAATTGTTAATTCTTGCGTTCCTAGTAAATCAAATTCATTTTCCTTAATAATTTCCGATACAATTGAAGCATTAGAAATACCATCTTTCCTAATACCACCATGACTATTAATAGAATTATCTTTTGTGTTAAAACTACCTATTTTCATCTAATATTCCCCCTTAAATTGCCACTTATTCTAACATATTTTATTTTATCTGTCAAATTATCTAAATGCTCTTTTTATATTATTTTCCACTGTTTTTCTATCAACATTTCTATATTCTTCATTTGTATATTTATTTAATCTATTCATATCAAAATTGAATAAAACATTTTTTGACTTATATAATTCTACAATTCTATTTTCTTGCATTCGAATCTCTATATTCTCAACACACTTTATAACATCTAAAATATTAGGGATTTTATTTATAAAATCTTTTATTGTTGTATTCATATTTACTCTATAGTTATAAACAGGTTCATCTATATGAAATAATTTTTCACTACTTGCAATAATTACAGGCATAATCACCAAATCTTCCAATTTTGTTTTTTCAGGAAATCTTAAATCTCCAATTAAATCTCTGCTTATTAATTTATTACCAATTCCAGGTGTTTCAGTCACAATATAATCTTTATTTTCTTTTGCTATAGTATACATTTTTTCCAAAATATCAGCTTTTAAGTAATCATCTGCATCTACAAATTTTATAAATTCTCCATTTGCATTTTCTAAACCTATATTTCTAGCAGAACCAGCTCCACCATTTTCCTTATCAAAAATTATTAATTTTTATATTTGTAGTTGATCCTCTCTTATTTAGAATATATTTCATTAGTTTTGAGAATTCCATTTTTCTTTCTTTTGTAAAACTGCTTTTCTTTAATCTTTCTATAATTTTTAATTCTTCTGAATCTATTTTATGCCTTATTAATTCAATTTCTTCTTTATTAAATTTTACTACTAATTTAACTCCTTTTATTCTTAGTTTTATTACCTCATTTTTAAATGAAAAACTACACATTTTTTATGTAGTTCTTAAACTGATGACATTGAGAAGGGCGTACAACAACTTTTAAATATGCTTCCTGTTTTCTGAAATTAACGATTGTTTCTTTTGCATTGTTAAAGCCAAAGCATTTAATCTTATTCTCATATCAAGCAATTGATTAGTTGTATAAAAATCAGTTGCATTTGAATCATAGGGAATATTATATTTCTCGGCATAGGAATATAACATAGGATATTCATGCTCTTCCAGATATTTCCACACCTTTTCTTCTGCATCATAAATAAAGTCTATACCACAAATTGCTCCAACTTCACGTTTACAATTAATGGCTATATTGATACAGCCTTTCATTACGTCTTCTGGGACAAGTGCATCATTCGGATCAATCCCATGTTCAAGTAAAATTTCTTGTTCAAGTTCAGAGTAACTATCTTTGCCAAGCAAAATACTATTTCCGCCTGCTATTGTATTTGAAACAATACATTCACTACCTAAGAAATATGGTGAGGTGGGATCTGACAAAAATTTATCAAAAAGACCATAATGATTTTCTTCATTACTTGTAGAAAATTTGGCATATTTGAGACTTGCCGCTAAAATATCACCAGAAGATGAGGTAAGAACTCTTAAAGAAGTGTTATATTTTGTCGGTGTTTTGATAAATTTTTGCAGTCTCATATCTTTATAAAATTCTTTTTTATAATCTATAAAATTAATACATATTCCCCTATTGGATTTACCATTTTCATCAAATTCTAAGTCTGGATAACAAGACCGCCATGCATGTTTTACTTTTTCTATTTTCCTTTTTCGAGCATAAAGATTTATTTCATCATAAAACTTTCTTAGTACTGCAAGTTGCTTAGGTGTTCTTATTATGAATTTTTCTTCGCCTCCTTGACTTGCCTCATTTTTAAGAACTAGTGGCAGAGAAGGTAAAACTTCTGGAAATGAATCAGGGGGGAATGATACACTAATTGGCTCTGTTATTCCTTCATTTATAAGATAATAGTAAATTTTACTTTTCTTTTTATTACTATAATCTTCTTTGGTCTTATTAACTTGTGTATCTAAACATGGCGTAAAGAAAAAAGCATCGTTACTAACTGTGCTGCTATCTGTCACGATTTTGTAACCACTTTCATATAGATTTTTAAACATATCTTTATATGCTTCATAAACAGGGTTACTTTGATTAATTGGAATATCAGGCATAATAATAGTATATAACTCTCTATTTATCCATTCTGGTTTAATATAAAGCTCTTCTGGATTAATATAAATTTCTTGCCCATTGCCTTGTGGCAATTGAACATATTCCATAAATATTTCACCTCGTTTAATTATATACTGACATAGTCAATATACAAGTATGTTTTCTAAATTGACATAATCCAATTCAGAGATTGATAATTATCATAATACAAATTTAGTTATATTAAAACTCGAAACATAAAACTTAGAGTTTGGTATCAATCTGGTGCGAGTGCCGTAGATATCTACAACTCTTGCATAGTATGAAATGATATAAATATCACTCAATAAAATTATTATACATTTAATTTAGTATTTCATCAATTATATTTTTCTGTTCATTTTAGTTAGCACTAATTGTTTTCCAAAAGTTTGGCTTTGTAAAACTTCATAATTTTCTTGAACATCATCAGAAAGGGAAGCAGTAGTCATACTAAATGAAGCATTTGGCATTATTAAATACATTCCATTTTCAGAATGTCTTCCAAAAATCCTTTGTACTGAATCATCGTGAGGATAAGTTAAACGAATCCAATCTGTGAATAATAATATTCCTTCTTCATTTAATCCATATTTTTCATAAGTTTCAAAATCTCTAGAAATATCTTTATATTTTTCTTCTAACATTTCATAACTTTGTGGATTCCATATTACAAAGTCTTCTACATATCCATCTATAAGTTTAACTCTTTTTAAATAATCCGTATAATATTTTAAATCTTGTAATTCATAATTGGCTCTTTTACAACTAAGATTTCCTGATTTAACTTGTCCAAAGCCATTTAAACCTGTATCAAATTGACCATATCTAAAATCTATATGATCTTCTATTTTAATATTACCATGTTCACTATATGCATTATAAATCTTTAACATAACATCAGCTCCTTTTGTGAGAATTATTTTAATATAAAAACTATAAAAATGCAAGCAGTTTAGAGTGTTTTAATTAAATTTCTATCTCAAAATTATCTTTTTCTTTACCATTATCGTTATTTTTACAATAATCGTAATTATCTTTGATACTAAACACCTCTTTATCATCTATAACTCCATGAGTATATAAACTTCTCGAAAAGTCCATATATTTTTCTCTAGTTTCTTTTTTAGAAAATATCCTATTTTTGATAAGTTTAATAAGATTAACAAACTTATCTTTTAAATGTTCAAAACTATGCTTTAAAGAACGATTTTCCTCTTTTAATTCTTCAATTTCATCATCTTTTTTATCTATTTTCTTTTCAAGAGTAGATACTCTTAAATTGAAAGCATTATTGTTTTCAGTAAGCGTTTTAATTTTATCTCTATTATTATTTAATTCATCATCATCAATATTATTAAGAGTAATAAATAATTCTTTCATTTTTTTATATTCTTCATCTAATTTCTATTTAAAAGCTTCCCATTCATTTTCAAAAACTTCTTTTGTGACGACTTGTCCTAAACTATTATAATAAGTTCTATTTTTAATAATAAATTTCATATAAAATCTCTCTTTCGTATATTTTTTTGACAATATACAAGTGTGTTTACTAAATTGCCAAAATTTAGTAAAATTTATTGTAACAAGCTTAATCATCTAGTATAATTTTTATAGGAATATTTAGTTAGTTTAGGTACTATTCTCCTTTACTTTATAAAAGTGGAAGGAGGTGACATTATGAGAAAGAAAGACGAATATCTTTGCACCATCATAATACTCCTTATTATTGTGATTTTAATCATTCTAATAAAAATAGTACCAACTGTTTAAGTCGGTACTAATACTGTTTTAACGGAATAGTACCTAGCGCTTCAAAACTAGATATTCCTTTTTTATTTTATGCAAGTTTCCTTGACATATTCATAATAACATAAAAACGACTTTTTGACAAGTCGCTTTGCTTAATACTCGAAGAGTTCGAGTTTAGTATCACTCTGGTGACCAGTACGGGATTCGAACCCGTGAATGCTGCCGTGAAAGGGCAGTGTGTTAAGCCACTTCACCAACTGGCCATAAATGGCGCCTAATGTAGGACTCGAACCTACGACCTATCGGTTAACAGCCGAGTGCTCTACCAACTGAGCTAATTAGGCATAACTTAATGGCGCCCAATGTAGGACTCGAACCTACGACCTATCGGTTAACAGCCGAGTGCTCTACCAACTGAGCTAATTGGGCAATATAACATTGCTAAGACTTTTTCATTATAACTTATATTTCTTGTTTTTGCAATAGTTTTATTTGTTTTTTTTACTAATTATTATATTTTATGTTATAGGATATTAAAAATACAAAAAAGTCTTATTTTGCTATAAGACTTATTCATACATAATATCAATATCAACCATAGTATCAATTCCATCTACTTTTCCATTATCACACAATTGCCAAATTTTATAGTTTCCTTTATAATTTGTATTTTCTGTATAATGAGCTAACCAAATTGGATAATTTTCCTCTAGCCAAACATTCTCTAAATAGGATTTACTACTATATAAAAGTCCATCATATCCTGCTTTCTCAATTGTTTTTAAAAATGTATCAGCCATAGAGGTAAGTCCAAAGAAACTTAAATGATATTCATTAAAACTAGACCACTCTTCCCAATCAAAGGCAACTGGCAAATCTATTTTATATTTCTTTATTTGTTTAATTACCCATTTGGCGTCCTCTTTTGCCTTTTTATTAGAATTAGCATAAGAATAAAAATATACTCCTGCTTTTATATTGTTTTCATTGGCTGCCTTAATATTCTGGACAAACTTCTCGTCTAAGAAGTATTCTCCTTCTATTCCTAACGTTCCACCTACCCGAATCATGACAAATTCTACTCCTGCTTGTTTTAATTTTTTAAAATCAATATCTCCTTGCCATTTGGATACATCAATTCCTATCTTTACATGATCTTTCTTATATTTTTTTAAAACGTCCTGAAAATTTGTATAAACAGGTTCTTTTTTTTCCTGATTATTCTGTGTTTCTTTTGGTTCATACACTGTTAAGGTAAAATTTTTAGATTCTTCATTTCCACTTTGATCAATAGCTTTAAAAGTCAGTTGATAGTTTCCTTCTGTATTTAAATCATACTCTCCTTCTATAAAACAATTGGGATGATTATCATAATTATCTCCACACATTATTTTTTGCGCGAAGTTCATATCGCTTCCTTTTTCTACTTGGTAACTATTTCCAAGCCATATTAATGGTTTTTTCGTATCTACTACTTCAATTTGATAAGTATATTTTAATTTAATTTTTTGATCATTTATAAACGAAAAGGTAACTTTTTTGGTTCCTAATTGTGTTGATTTGATCTCATAATCATTTAAAATTTCTCCATTAATTTTTTCAATATAATCAGATACTTTTTTCTTATCATTAAATTCTAAGGTTAAATCCCCTTTTAGGGTAACCTCTACTTTGGCATTTTTAATTTGAATATAACGATAAAGAAATAATCCTCCTAATATGAATAAAATTACTCCAACTACTATCAAAATAATATATAATATTTTTCTTTTCATTTTTCCTCCTATTTTTTACTTGTTGATAAAACATATTCTAAACGATTTAAAAAATACTGTTGTCCTGTCATTATCTTTTCTTTAGCTTCCTCTAAATTCATCCATTTTGCCTGATCCATTTCTTTAAATTCTTCCATCTTTCCGCTACCTTTTGGATATTCTCTTATGAAGGTATTACTTGTTGCCTTTTTTGTATCAAAATCATTTTCAGTATAAAATATAATGATTAATTTTTTACTTTTTTGTTTTTTAGAGCATAGATATTTTAACTTTTCTTTTTTAAGAAAAAAGCCCGTTTCTTCTTGAAATTCTCGAATTGCACCATCTATTATTTTCTCTCTTTGAATTTCCCCTTTTGGAATGGACCAAGCACCAATATCCCGATTTTTAAAAAATGGTCCACCTAAATGGCATAATAGAACTTGTAGTCGATTGTGGTTATAACGATATACTAGTACCCCACTACTTCGTTTCATAAAATCTCTCCTTTACAATCTTCCGAAATGGTTGAAAAGCGGTTGGTAAGGGATATTTTTTCTCTAATTCCTCTAAACTTACAAAATGAAAATCTTGTTCTTCTGTTAACTCTATATAGTATGCAACCATATTCCACTTTCGATGTGTAAATATATGCGTGTATGAAATTTCTTTTTGAATATGATGATACTTTATTTTTTGATCTTGTAAATGTTTTTTTAATTCTGTTAAAGAGAGATGTCCTTCTATATTGGGAAATTGAAATAAATGAGAAAGTAAACCTTCTTTTCGTTTTTCTATCGCAATTTTATTTTGATAAGAAAACAATAATATCGTATATTTTTCTTCTTTCTTTTGTTTTTTTTCATTCCTTACAGGGATACTTTTATATGTATTGTTCTGATATGCTTTACAATATTTAGAAATAGGGCAACGATTACATTTTGGTTCCGCATTTGGAAGACAAATAACTTCTCCTAATTCCATTAGCGCTTGATTAAAATCTCCTGACCTATCTGGTATGATTGTATTTAAATTATTTCTTACTTGCTTTCTTGTTTTTAATTCATCTATATTATCAAAACAATTATGGATTCTCATATATACCCTAAGTACATTACCATCCACAGTTGCTTCTTTTAAAGAGAAGGAAATGGAGCCAATCGCACTTGCAGTATATTCGCCAATACCAGGTAACAATAATAACTCTTTATAAGTATTAGGAAAGTTTCCTTGATATTTCTCTATTATGATATGTGCTGCTTTCTTTAAGTTTCTTGCCCTTGTATAGTATCCTAATCCTTCCCATAATTTTAAAAGACGCTCATCAGATATTTGTGATAATGAAAGTATATTAGGGACTTCCTTTATGAATTTTTGGTAATAGGAGATAACTGCCTCAATTCTCGTTTGTTGTAACATGATTTCAGAAATCCAAATATGATAAGGATCTGTATCTTTTCTCCATGGTAAATCCCTTTTATTTGTATCGTACCATTCTAATAGGGGAGTTACGATTTGTTTCATATGATCACCTTCTTCTATTATAACAAAAAAAAACAATTATTTGTTTCATAATCGTTTTTAAACCTCTATTAGGCTAAGAGAAACTTTTTCTTTTTCCTTGTTAATATCTAGCACATAACAATCTACAATATCGCCTGTACTTACAACATCACTAGGATTTTTTATAAACTCATTAGACATTTTGGAAATATGGACCAGTCCATCATTATGAAGACCAATATCAATGAATGCACCAAATTCCACTACATTGCGTACTGTTCCTTGTAATTTCATTCCTACTTTTAAATCCTTAATTTCTAAAACATCACTTTTTAATACTGGTTGTGGCATTTCATCTCTTGGATCACGATTTGGTTTTTGTAGAGATTTGATAATATCCTCTAATGTATAGATATCCATATTTAGTTCTTTTTGAACTTCTTCTAAATTTAGATTTTCTAATTTTTGTGTTAAGTTAGATGTCCCAATTTCATAAATATCGCTTCCGATATATTGTAAAAGCTGTAATGTTTTATCATAACTTTCTGGGTGAATATCCGTTTTATCTAATATGTTTTCTCCATCTAATACTCTTAAAAATCCAATTGCTTGTTCGTATACTTTGTCACTTAAAATTTTATCCTTTTTAATACTTTCTCTTGATTTAATTTTTCCATTTGCTTCTCTATAAGCTATAATTTTATCAATATTTCTTTTGGTTAATCCTGAAATATATTTTAAAATAGATGGACTTGCAGTATTGATATTAACTCCGACTGCATTAACTGCTTTGGATACTACAAAATCTAAAGAGTCCGATAATCTTTTAGCATTTACATCGTGTTGGTATAATCCTACACCAATTCCATCTGGAGGAATTTTAACTAATTCTGACAATGGATCTTGAAGCCTTCTACCAATACTAACGGCACTTCTTTTTTCCACTTCCAAATCAGGAAATTCTTCGATTGCGATTTTAGAGGCACTATAAATAGATGCTCCTGCTTCTGAGACAATAACAAATTTACACCTTAATTGATATTCTTGAATCATTTCTGAACAAAATTTTTCACTTTCACGAGAAGCGGTTCCATTTCCGATTGCAATAATATCTACATGATATTTTTGAATCAAATTTACAATTGTCTTCTTACATTGTTTTATTTTTTCTTCTGTTATATGATTTAAAAATGGTTTAATAACTGTAGAGTCTAAATATTTTCCGTTCTTATCAATTACGGCTATTTTACACCCATTGATATATCCTGGATCAAAAGCGAGAACAATTTGTTCTTTCATTGGTGGTGTGAGAAGTAATGCTTCTAAATTTTTCCCAAAATTATCAATTGCTACCTCTTCTGCTTTTTCGGATAGCTCACTTCGAATTTCTCTTTCAATAGAAGGAGCAATTAATCTCTTATAACTATCTAAAATTGCATTCTTAATAATATCTATTACTATTGAATTCTTATTTTTAATGATTTTTTCTTCTAAATAAGAAATAATTTTATCTTTATCAATTTCTATACTAACTGTCAATATTTTTTCTTTTTCACCACGATTAAGGGCTAAAACACGATGGGGTTTGATATATTTTACCGTCTCACTATAATCATAATACATCTCATATATTTTGTTTGGATCTTCTGCTGTTTTTTTCAGTTTAGATGTAATCATTCCATTATGATAAGTAAAGTTTCTTACCGATTTACGATAATAAGCATTGTCACTAATCCATTCTGCAATGATATATCCTGCTCCAACAATTGCCTCTTCTAAAGTTGGAACTTGATCATTTATAAATCTCTTAGTCATTTCTTCTATACTACCATTTACTGGTTGTGCCATAATCATTTTGGCTAGTGGTTCTAATCCATTCTTAATAGCCTCTGTTGCCTTTGTTTTTTTCTTTTCTTTAAATGGACGATATAAGTCTTCTACTTCAACTAACTTTTTTGCCTTCATGATTTTATCTCTTAAATCATCTGTCATTAGATCTTTTTCTTCAATTAAACGAATAACGTCTTCTTTTCTTTTTAACAAATTCACTTGATACATATATACTTCATGAATTGCTCTAATTTGTTCTTCATCAAGTGCTCCTGTTTGTTCCTTTCGATAACGCGCAATAAATGGAATTGTATTTCCTTCTTCTAATAAATTTAAAACAGTTTCTACCTGTTTTGATTGAACGTTTAAATTTTGACTGATTTCTAATATAATTTCTTGATTCATAATTACCTCTATTCTACTTTTTTATTATAATATATTTTAGGTTTTATTTCAATTAAAATCATTTTTACCGTTCTCCAATATTTTCTATAATTTCATATGTTTTATAATTCATTAACTTATTTGATAACTCTTGAAATACGATTTTAGAAACATCTAAATTTCGATTCATAGTGATCAGTTTCTTATTTTTTTCTATTGTTTCCTTATGACCTAGTAATAGTTTTGAATGTCTAGAATTGGGATTGTCTAATATAAAATCATGTAGGGTTTCATATTTTAATATTTTGGAAGCTGTAATGTTTCCTATACCAGAAATTCCCTTAATATTATCACTTTTATCTCCAACTAATGATTTCAATAAAATGTATTGATTAGACTGAATATTATATTTTTTTATCACTTCTTTTTCGTCATACAATATACTGTTTTTTCCCCTTGGTACATAAAGAAAAATATTACTACTAATTAATTGTATAAAATCAGAATCTGTAGATACTATTATATATTGATTCTGAGTGCTGAATATGCTCGAAACAATCGAAGCAATATAATCATCCGCTTCATCATTTTCAACTTCTATATAAGTGATATCTAAATAATCTAAAGCTTTTTGAATTAAAGAAAGTTGGGAAAAGGGATTTTCTTCCTCCCCTATATTGGTGTAATCTAGTCGATTACTTTTATAATCTTTATCAATTTTTAAATTATTATTTCTACTTGTCTCACTATCAAAGATTACTACTAATGAATCTGGATTAAATTTATTAACTATCTTTTTCAAACTTCCAATAAATCCGATTAAACCTCTAATTTCTTTACCTTTTGTATTTTTAATGGATGATGGTATTCCATAAAACATTCTAAATAATAAATTATGGCCATCAATTAAAACGATTCTTTTCATATCTTATATTCCTTTCAAAAAAAAGATAGGTATGATTCGATCATACCTATCTCTAGGGTCAGTTTAAGTAACTGAATATCATTGCATTTAAGCTAACTTTATCTATATATAAAATATCATAAAAAAGACGATTTGGCAAGACATTTATATTGAATCAAATTTCGGATTCTTATTATTTTACTTTACTAATACTTTTTATATTAGGTTTACTTATATAAAATTGATTTATCCCTACTGATACTGTTAAAAATCATCATAATTCATTTTTTCACTCTTAAATAGACCAATTTGCTGAAAAATAATTTTGTTAAACTCAATCTATCTGGATTACTATTATCATAAATAAACTAATAACTTACTTTCTTCCTCTTAGATAAAACATAATCTATTGGATATTTATAGCCACTGAAATTATCTGCTAACCTTTTTACTAACTGACTATCCTCTTTAAAACTAAATAATTCGTCTAAAATAATTTCTTTTTGAAATATATCTAAAAACTTACACTTAAAAATTTCTTCCTCATATATTTTTTTATAAAGTCCAACTAATTCATGGTAATTTACCAAACGGCATGATTTCGGATCCAAATCTTTTCTGTAATAGAATAAATCAGGATCAAGAAGAACAATTTTTTCATCTGTATAAATCATATTTTCTAGTTTTAAATCAGTCACAATAATGTGTTTATCTGCTAATTGGTCAAAAAGCTTTAAATGCTGTTCCATCATATATAAAGTAAATTCAATTTCTTTTCCTAATATTTCTAACAAATTGTCTTTATATTGTTTCATAAGATAGCCATCTGCTACTATTTTACTGCTAGAATCTTTATACAGTAGCTGATAAATTCTAACAAGATAATCTGTTTTTATGGTTTTTAAATCTTTATATATATCTTCTTTTATTCTATTTTTAATTAGGCAGGAATCATAATATACTTTGGCACATATTCGTCCATTAAACCCATGAACTTCTGAGCAATGTCCTCCACCAATAATTTCTGTTCCAATTTCCACTTGTTTGTTTTCTTCATTATATAGAGTCATATTATTCTCCTTTTCATTTTAGAAAATAATCTATTGGATATTTGTATTTTCTTAATTTACGAGATAAGCGTTTAACCATCTTACAATCCCAGTCAAAATCAAATAAATCATTCATTTTTTGATACAAATTTCGTTTACCTTCTAGTGTTGATTCCGCATTAACCATGTTTTCTATTTCAACAAAATATATATTTCTTATTAATTGGTAAATCTCGATATAATTGTTTTTTTGACAGTCCTCTATACTAGTATCTGGAAGATATTTGAATAAATCAGGGTCAACAATAACGACTTTATTCCCCGTATAAGCTGTATTTTTTCTCGCTAAATCTCCCATTACGATATGTTCTTTTGATAAAATCTTACTTAATTTCATGAATTCTCCTAAAATATAAAGACTATATTTTGTATGTTTCCATAATATTTTTAACTTCTTTGGGGAATAATATTTCATCAAATATCCTATCAGTTCATCTAGCTGTGGATTGTTATATAATAATTGATTCATCTGTACTAAAAATGGGGAATCAATGGATTTTAATATATCATAAACATCTTTCTGTAATCGATTTCTAAGAAACACTTTACCATAATATATTTTGGCGCATTGATCTACCCCCGCATGGTAAACTATTCCATTCTTTCCTTTACCAATACCATTTTTATCATAATCATCATCAATATTCCATTCCTGTCCTTTTTCATCGTATACAATCATAAAATCCACCGCTTACTGGTGGATTATTATAATATAATTTTTTCTTTTTGTCTATCATTAACTAACCATTTGTATAAATTGTTGCATAGTTGTTGTTTTATGAATTGGATATCTTGGAATTTTATATTTATCGTCACTTCGAGATGCTTTTCGATAACCTCCAATAAAGGCCATTTTAAATCCCGCTTCTTTTACACCTTGAATAGCAACATCACTATAACTATAAAATGGGAAACAGAAAGAGTTATTGTTATCAACAATGGATAATGATTTTTGTAGGTCTTCTATTAATTGTTCTTTTGTTGCGCACACAACTTGTCCTTTTCCACAGGTTCCATATTGATGCATATCATAAGTATGAGATTGAATATCTAAATAATTAGAACGATAATTATTAGCATCCCACCATCCTGAAATTAAAAATAGCGTTGCATGCATATTGTATTGTTCTAAAATTGGAATTAATTTATTTCCATTGTGTTTCCCGGTTCCCATAGCTCCATCATCTACTGTAATTAAAACACTTTTATTAGGAAGCTCTATTTCTCCATACATCCATTTTCTAAATTCTTCCATTGTTAATGTTTTATATCCATTATTTTTTAAATAATCTAGTTGTTGCTTAAATATAGTAATATCTAAACAAATATTTTCATTGCATTGTTCTCCAATGGATGCATCGTAGAAAAAGTGATAATTGAGGACAGGAATTGTTTGACCTTTAACGTTTGCTGTTTGGGTTACTTTTTCTGGAAGAATTTCTTTTACTTCTTCTCCGTTTGCCATTTTTTTAAAATTATCTAAAGTGGTTGTTGTTTTAATATTATATCGAGATAATTGATCCTTTTTACTTTCCTTTGTTGTTTTATTATTGGTATCCTGAAATTTAAAAGGTACGTTTTGGTCTATTGTTTGGATTTTAAATTCTTGACTATTATTCAAGTTTTTTAGAGTATCATTATTAGAGGTTGTTGTTAATAAAATAGCTTTTTCTTTTAATCGAATTTTTCCCTCTAACCATTTTGTATATTCCTCTAAATTAATTGTATAAAAATTATTTTCTTTTAAATAATTGAGTTGTTGTTTTAATTGTTCCTCTTGTATACAAGTATCTGTATTACATTTATCTTTCACATCAATTGTTGGATAATGAATAATACTAATATAATTAGATTCTTTTTCTTTTGTGTTCTCATGTTTTTTTAGTTCTATCTTTTCCTTTTTAATCTGTAATATTTGGTTTAAATAAATAACATAATAATATTTATCATCCATATATTCCAAAGGTAAATCAATGGATTTATTGATGGTTAAAATTTCTTTGTCATTTTGATAAAAAGTTGTCTTTTTCTCAGTTTTAACGTTTTCATTAAAGACTAAATATTCATTTTTTTCTGGTTCTTTTTCTTTTGTCTTTTTCACATCATCATAATGAATATAAAAATCACTATTTTTCACTTTAAAATAAATATCTTCTTTCTTATTAATTTCTTCTTTTTGAAGTTCTAGAAAAAAACCTTTTTTAACAGTTCCAACTTTTTTCTTACTTTTATCATATAAGATTGTATCTTTTTTTATCTCTACATAATCACTATAATGATTCTTAATTGTTTGAATCATTTTCTTTTCTTGATTTTTTTGGTATATGAAATAGCAAAGTCCTAAAATAATAATCAATACTACTCCACATAAAATCCCCACTATTAACTTGATTTGTTTTTTATCTAATTTCTTTTTCATCTTATTTTCTCCCTCGTTTTTAGTATATATCAATTTTTGAACGAAATAAATACTTAATGGTATTTTTTATCTATTTTTGTTTCTATCAAACTTGCTTTTTTTATAATTTTGCTTCCAAATTTTTCTTTTAATTGGTCGATTGTTTTTTCTACTTTTTCTTCTTGAACTGGATTTATCGTATCAAAGAGAGAGGTTTGAAAATTGATATTCTCCACTAATTTATCTAAGCGAATTCCAATTAACCGAATGGGATAGCCTTCCCACATCTCTTTTAATATTTCTTTTGCCATATTATAAATTTGAATAGATGTGTTAGTAGAATTATTTAGTTTTTTCTGATGTGTTTTTCTTCGAAAAAAATTATCTTTTAAAATGACTGCGACTACGTTAGTGTACTTATTTTGTTTTCTAAGTCGTAATGCAACTAAATCAGAAATAGACATTAAATATTTACATAATTCCTGATAGTCTGTAACATCTTGGGTTAAAGTGATTTCATTACTAATACTAAGTGGATCTGCTTTTGTGGAAACAACAGGAGTATCATCGATTCCATGTGCAATCTGAACATAATGAAATGCTTGATTTTTAAAATATTTTGAAAGTTCTCTTACATTAAAATTAGCAAGATCTTCAATTGTTCGAATTCCCAATTGTTCTAGTTTTGGAGCTGTTTTCTTTCCTATTCCAAATAATTCTTTCACTGAGAGAGGAAACATTTTACTTTTAACTTCTTCTTCATATAAAGTATGTACCCTATCTGGTTTTTCAAAATCGGATGCCATTTTCGCGCATAATTTGTTATTTGCAATTCCAATATTTACTGTAAAACCTAAAGTTTCCTTGATTTCTTTTTTTAGATGATAGGCAAACTTTACTTCATCTCCATATAATTTCTTTACTTTTCCATAATCTAAGTAACATTCATCAATAGAGGCTACTTCAATATCTGGGGAATATTTACTAAGGAGTTCAAATAATTTTTTAGACATTTGAGTATAAAAATTATAATTGGGAGGATAAGTTTTTAATACTCTACATTTTTTTCTAGCACTATATAAGGTTTCTGATGTATAAATTCCAAGTTTCTTAGCTGGAGTTGATTTTGCAAGAACAACTCCACTTCTTTTTTGTTCATCTCCTCCAATTACAGCATAACTATTTCGGATATCATATCCATACCCTTTGTTTAATAAGTCGATGGCACTCCAAGATAAGAAGGCATTATTAACATCTATATGCATAATGATTCTTTTCATGCTATCACCTCTAGCATTATTTTACCACAAACATTTGTTCTTTTAAAGAGTTTGTCAAAAAGAAAAGCCAATCTATCGATTGAGCTTATTAAATTATTTTACAATTCCTCAGATTATTCAAGAATATTTTCCATTGCAGTACATTTATCCTTAACAGTAGTGTTTTCACACCAGTACATTATATTAGTAGAGTTATCAAAATACATACCAGATTTAGTATCAGCAGTACTTCCTTCTCCAATGTAATGTTTCTCTTCAGTTTTAGGATTATAATAGCCAACAATCCTTTTCATTGCACTACAGTTGTCAAAATCATCAACAGTGGTATCTTCACACCAATACATTGTACCAGAGGAATCCTCACGCATACCAGACTTAGTACTAGCATTACTTCCTTCTGCCCAATAGTGTACTTGTCCTGTTTTAGGATCATAATAACTTTCTTCTGAAAAACCTTGAACTTCAGGGCCAAACTCTAAAACAGTATAATAACCATCATCTGAGCCCAATGATTCAAATTTCAACCACGCCTGCGTTTCAGAGCGCCAGTATTTTTCATTGGTATCTAAATTTATGTAGATACCTGGTTCGCTATTTTTATCTTTGCTTATTTTTATTGCTTTCCTTCTATCTATTTTAAGACAAGGTTGGTAATCATTTGCTGCATAATCAAAGTTAGGATGTTCAATTGTATTTATTGTATATTTTTTCCCTGTATAATCAGTAAAATCTGCTGGACAGACACTAGTAGATTTTGATTTTATAATATGTTCACAAACAATTTTACCGTCATTTGCTTTTGATACAGTTTTATCCTCTTTTAAACAAGTATATTCACTTGATCCAGGAGGGTTTGTTGAACATATCTTTCCATGATCATAATATCCCTGAGGGCATTTATGAATAGCAGGAATTGGAGCTTCATTTTTAGTGCATTTGGTTCCACTTTTTTGATACCCACTTGGACAGATATATTTTGTAGTTAATGGAACAGACTCTTGCTTTGCACAATTTGTTCCATTTAGATTATAACCATTTGGACAGGTATAATTTCTTGTAGCATTAATTGTTTCTGTTTTGATACATTTTGAACCATTTCTTTGATATCCACTAGAACATGTATAATTAAATGTAGCACTTTTAGTATTCTTCTTAGTGCATTTTTTACCGCTTAATTTATATCCACTTGGACATGTATATTTATTCTTTTTCTTTGTAGCATTTTTAGTAATTGTTTGAACACATGTCCCTTGAGTATATTTATATCCGCTAGAACATGTATATTTGATTCCTGCCACTTTAGAAGTGGTTTTAGTACATTTTGTTCCGCTTAATTGATATCCACTTGGACAACTATATTGTTCTTTAGCACCTTGCCATACTGTTTTTATACATTTATTTCCATTTCTTTGATATCCACTTGGGCAGGTATATTCTGCTTTCGTATTTTGAGTAACTGTTTTAATACATTTGTTTCCGTTCAAATTATATTTATCACTACTATATACACTTTTGGGACATACATAAGTCCCTTTTGTCATTTTAATATCTTTTTTTATACGATAATGTATTGTATTCGTTTTGGTTTCCTCATCAAAGTTTGAATCTATATATTCATACCCCTTATTTTTATCTAACTTACTGCTATCTTCTTCAGGTTCTAAGGACTCTACTTTACTTCTATTCCATACTACAACACATTCTTTACTATCAACATCAAACTCATTTCCAAGTGGGCAATAATAATACTCTCCACTTGTATTTGCTAGACTATTTCCCATTAATTTTGAAAAATCTATATTATTTCTATTTACAACTGTAAAACCAATTCCTAAAACAAAAACACTTAATACAGAAATCAAAATAATTTTCTTTTTCTTACTTCCCATTTCCATCATACTCCTACCTTATATTATTAAGAATATCATATTTGTATAATAGGAACACCATTTTTAATGTTATAAAATAAATTTGAATTTCCCTTTTTTCTTTATTTAAAACCCCTCCAATTTTTTTCAAGCAGTTTCTAAATATTTTATTTGATTTACGATGAATTGATATTTATCAAATCTTTTTTCTACTTTTCCCTGAATATTTACAATTTCGCCTATTTTTACGTCTCCCATGTAGTGATAAATTTTAGGGAAAATTACCCCATCCATTGTTGATAATTCATCTGATATTTTAATAAAACACATTTGATCACCTTTTTTTGTTTGAATTTCTTTCATAGAATCAATCACACCAATTATTTCTATATTCTGATCAAAGTAATTAGAAATATTAGATATGTTTATATGGTTCTTATACTTTTCTTTCCACTCTGTAATAGGATTATCACTAATATAAAAACCTATCACATCTAGTTCTCTCTTTAAAATTTCTTTCTTGCTATATTCCTCTTTGATTTCTAATTCAGGAAGTAATACAAATTCCTCATCTAAATCTTTTATTAATTCTCCATAATTGATAATTAAATCGATTCCCTCAACCATTGTTTTATGATTAAATGAGAAACTATCAAAACATCCTGCATCAATCATACTAATCAGTGTTCTTTTATTAATATTTTTTCGGTTGGTTCGTTTTATAAAATCATAAATATCCTTAAATGGAGCTTTCTTTCGTTCTTCTAAGATATTATCCACAATCGCCGAGCCTAAATTTTTTAATCCTATTAGAGGGTAACGAATATTTCCATTTTCTAAAGTGTAGTCTTTTTCACTTTTATTGATATCGGGTTTTAAAAGAGAAATTCCATATCTTTTGCACTCGTAGATATAATCCTTTGTTTTACTAACACTATTTAGCTCCGAAGTCAGTAAACTTTTCATAAAAAAGACACGATAATGAGCTTTTAAATATGCCATACGATAAGCGATCATTGCATATGCAACGGAATGAGCACGGTTAAATCCAAAGGAAGCAAATTTTAAAATCAGTTCATAAACTTTTTCTGCCAACTCTTTACTATAACCTTTTTGAATACTACCAGATATAAATCGTTTTCTCTCCTTTAATAATACATCTTCCTTCTTTTTACTCATTGCTCTTCTTAAAATATCTGCCTCTGCGAAAGAATACCCTGCCATAATACTTGCAACCTGCATAATTTGTTCTTGATAGATCATAATTCCATAAGTTGGCTTTAAAATACTTTCCAAAGAGGGATCAAAATAATCAATCGGTTCCAATCCTTTTTTTCTTTTAATGTAAGAATCTATATTATTCATAGGCCCTGGGCGAAATAAGGCAAGTGCTGCTACAATATCCTCAAAACTATTTGGTCTAAATTTTCTTAAGAAATTCATCATTCCACTACTTTCAAATTGGAAAATTCCTAAGGTATCTACCGTAGTAAAAATATGAATCGTTTCTTGATCATTTAATGGAATATTATCAAAATCTAAATTTACTCCTGCCTCTTGAATATCCTTGATAACTTCGTCAATTAAAGATAAATTTTTAAGAGCTAAAAAATCCATTTTCAAAAGTCCTTGTTCTTCTAAAAAATCCATGGAATAAGCAGTTAAAAATATACCATCTTTTTTATATAATGGAATGATTTCATCAAGATTCTGATTACACATTACAATTCCTGCTGCATGGTTGGAAGTATGTCTTTTTAATCCCTCTAGATGTGTTGCAATCTTATATAAATCAAATAACTGCGAATCATTTTCTAATATCGTCTTTAATTTTTTCTCCTGATTATAATTTTCTTTTAGACTCAAATTAGAAGAAAGCATTTTACAAAGTTCATCTACTTTTGTTAAAGGAATATCCATTACTCGGGCAACATCACGGATGGCCTGTTTTGCGCCTAATGTTCCAAATGTAATAATTCCTGCAACTTTTTTCTCTCCATATTTTTTTGTACAATAATGGATTACTTCTTCTCTTCGATTATCTTGAAAATCAATATCAATATCAGGCATAGTAATTCTTTCAGGATTTAAAAATCGTTCAAATAGTAAATGATATTGAATGGGATCAATCGTAGTAATATTTAACAAATAGGAAACTAATGATCCTGCCGCACTCCCTCTTCCTGGTCCTACTAATATTTGATGATCTTTGGCATATTTCACATAATCATATACTACTAAAAAATAATTACAAAATCCCATTTGATGAATGATTTTTAATTCATATTTTAGTCTTTCAATATAAATTCGATTTACATGACTTCCAAAAATTCTTCGCATTCCTTCTTGACATAATTCTTTTAAATAAGAAAAGGAATCCATATGATTAGGACATTCATAAATGGGAAGTAAATCTTGATGTAGTTTTATTTTTAAATTACATAAATCTATTAACTTTTGATTGTTATCATTATATTCAAACTGTTTTATTTCCTCTTTAGAAATGAAATGACTATTTTTTTTCAAAAAATTTATTTCTTCTAATTTTTTAGAATCACGAATAGCCCATAAATATTTTATATATTTTTGATCTTCTTTTTTTAAATATAAAGTTTCGCGCATATATATTGCGATATTCGAATCTAATTCTTGATACTCTTCTAAACTTTCATATCCAATCCATACTGTTTCGTAAATTTTATTCATATCAGAATATAGATTACGATATGAAAAGGGAAGAATTGCTAAAAGATGTGAACTATCATTTTCTAAATCATGTGGGGTAATATGCGCACTTGAAATCATAGTAGATAACTTTATCAAGTTTTTATACCCGATGTAATCTTTCGCATACAAAATAATTTTAAAATCAAGAGTTATTTCTAAACCAATAATTGGTTTGATATGATTTTCTAAGCATTGATTGTAAAATTCCATTGCCCCAAATAGGTTATTATCTGTGATACTAAGAGCTTGATAACCGTTTTTTTTCGCACTATCTATTAAATCATGAATTCGAATAGTACTGGTTAATAATGAATGTTCTGTTTTCACATATAAAGGTACATAGTTCATAATACCACCTCATTAATTTCATTTTACTATAATTTCTTTTCTTTTTAAAGAATTTCGACATATTTATTTGACTTATCTCATAGTTTATGGTAAAGTTATAAGGCATAAGACGAAAAAAATGATTATTTGAAGGAGGCGTTTGATATGGCTAAAAAAGTATCTACTAAGAAATCCTTATTTGGAAATAGAAGATCTCATTCACTTAGGGCGACAAGGCATGCTCAAAGACCAAATTTTCAAAAGGTAACATTAGAAGATGGATCAAAAGTAATTATGACCGCAAGAGAACTTAGATCCTATAGAAAATCTTCTAACAGAGAAGTTGAAACAGAAATGGCTGCATAAGCCTTTTTTTGTATAATTTAAAAATTTCCATTCATACTAATATTGGTGATAATATGAATGAAAATCTAGAGGTAATCAATCAAATCTATAAAGATTCTGATGCATCTATATCTTCCTTGAATGCTCTTTTAAATGATCTAAAAGAAAAAGATAATAAGATCAAAGAAACGGTCCATAATATTTTAAAAGGATATGAACGTTATTTAAAAGAAGTAGAAAAAATATTAAAAAAAGAAAATGTAGTGCCAGAAAAAATGAAAATGATTCCCAAAATGATGGCAAAAATGGGTGTTGATAAAGAAGTTAAAAAAGATAATAGTGATGCCAGTATTGCTGGAATGTTAATCCAAGGTATTCAAATGGGAGAATTAGATATTGAAAAAAAATTAAAACAATATGAAAAAGCTTTAGATCATAAAACAGTAAAATTGGCAAAAGAATTTAGAGAATTCCAAGAAAAAAACATTGAACAATTAAAGAAACATTTATAAAAGAAAAGACTTTATCATTTAGCGTGATAAAGTCTTTTATCTCTATGAAACTGCTCCACTTGTTTTCTATCTTCCAAGGTCATGTCTCTTTGTTCTTGGTCTAATTTTTTTAATAACTTTTCGGCCTGTTTATATTGTCTTATAAGCAGTAAATTCTTAATTTTTGATAATTGTTCTTGGACATATTCATGAGAAAAGGAAGTGACATTTGTTTCTATCATAATATCCTCTTGTCCTATACAATTATCTTCTCCAGTTTTAAAGGTATAATTATTACATTTGAATTCAAAATCTTCCTGAAATAGTGCATTAAATTTTATTATCCTCTTTAAACATTCTAAAGATTTTTTTTCTTTTTTAAGTTTCTTATAGATATAAAATAAATATAAGGAAGCTTTTGCACATTTTTCTCCACCTTGTGTGATATAACGCTCTAAATATTTCTTTGCCTGATAGAAATGTTCTAATTTGTAAAGCATCTTTCCAAAATAATAATTAAAAATATTTTGTTTCGTTTCTGATAATCCTGCTTGATAATAAGCACAGGATTTTTTTAAATTTGAATTCTGGTACTCTTCTTTTCCTCTTTTTTGTAGCATATGATAATTCTCTTGTTGTTCTAAAGAAAGCTTGCAATACTGTTTTCTTTCTAAAATAATTGCTTTTAAATACCTTAATGGTTCTTCATCTGCCCCTTTTGGATAATGTGCTGCAATATAATAATATATTTGTTCTGCTTTTTGTACATCAATTAAAAGTATTTCACGAATGTATTTTGCAAAAATGAATAACGGAATTCTTGTATTCTCATATCCATTCAATTTGGCATACTCTCTAACCTCTTTTACAATATCATTATTGTCTACCATATTCTCTCTCCTTCATCTATGAAATAATAAACTTTATTATATTCTCATTTTTATAAAAAAACAAGAAAAACAGCAACAATTTGGCTGTTTATATTTTTGTTTCCTCTTTTAAAGACTGAATATGGATATTATTTTTCCCTTCAATTATCTCATCTATTATAAAATTATCAATTTTATCTTTCATTATTTTATCTAACTTTCTAGCTCCGAATTCCTGATAATTGGAAAGTTCTACAATCTCTTTTATAACTTTAGAATTTATTTTAATTTGAATATTTCTAGTTTCATATTTTTCTTTTAATTTTTTTATCTTTTTATGAATTAAACTGGTAATATTTTCTTTTGTTAAATAATGAAAAGGAATTACATTATCAATTCGGTTAATGAATGGGATACTAAAGTTTTCTTTTAATTTTGTCATAATCATATCTTCTTCTTTTTTATTGAATCCAATATTAATATCATGAAAACCTACATTGGATGTCATTAAAACAATTACATGATCAAATCTGACAATATTTCCATTACTATCTTTTACTTTGCTGTCATCTAAAATTTGAAATAACAAATGAATAATACTAGGATGTGCCTTCTCAATTTCATCTAAGATTAATACACAATATGGTTTGTTTCTAATCTCTTCTAAAATATTACGATTATCATCATAGCCAACATAACCTGGGGGAGCTCCTACAATTTTACTAATAGAATGAGCCTCACTAAATTCACTCATATCTAGTTTAATCATATTTCCGTTTGCCATGTTATCAGCAAATATTTTAGATAGTTCTGTTTTCCCTACACCAGATGGTCCTATAAACATCATAGAATAGCATCTATTATGATCGTTAAATCCCATCTTTATTTTTTTTGCAATATGAATTAATTCCTTTAAAGCTTCTTCTTGACCAATAATTTTTTCTTTTAAGTTGTTTTCTAATTTTTGAATAACTTTTACATTATCATTTAATATCTCATATACAGGTATCTTTGTTTTTAAATGTACAACTTCTGCAATATCTTCTTTGGTAACCATCTTTTTGCTTTTATCACGAACTTTAATCTCTAAACAATTAATTTCATGCATAATAGCATTTTCTTCTTCTTTACATTTTGAAGCTCTTTCAAAATCATTTTGTAAGATAAATTCTTTTTTCTGTTTCATTAATTTGTTTAATTCTTTTTTTAATTGATTATATCGTTTAATATTTTTACTTTCTTTTAAGCTTACCCGAGCACAAACTTCATCTAGAATATCAATTGCTTTATCAGGCTGATTTCGATCATAAACATATCTTTCCGATAGATCAATCATTAAATCTATCATATCATCTGGAATTGTTACATAGTGATATTTTTCATAAATTGTTTTTAACTTGCTTAAAATATTTTTTACAGTTTCTTTATTTGGGGCTTCTACCATCACTTTTTGAAAACGACGATCTAAAGCTCCATCTTTTTCAATAAATTGCTTATATTCCATAATAGTTGTTGCTCCAATACAGCGAAGTTTATTTCTAGCAAGAGCGGGTTTAAAAATATTAGCTGCATCAATTGCTCCCTCAGCACCTCCTGCTCCTACTAGGGTATGAATCTCATCAATAAATAAAATAATATCATCATTTTCTTCGATTTCTTTTAATATTTTACGAATGCGATCTTCAAATTCTCCACGATATTTGGTTCCTGCAACAGCTGTTGCCATATCTAAACTAATAATTCTTTTATTTCGAAGAGAAAGTGGAACATCTCCACTAACAATTCTCCTACTTAATTCTTCTACAATTGCTGTTTTTCCTACACCAGCTTCCCCTATTAAAATAGGGTTATTTTTTGTTCGTCTAGATAATACTTCTAATATTCTTTTAAGTTCTTCTTCCCTTCCTATTACAGGATCTAATTTATTTTCCTCTGCTTTTTTAGTTAAATCAACTCCTAATTCTTCTAACAATAGTTTCTTTTTATTTTTTTTCTTTTTAGGACTAGATAGTTGAATAACGAAATCATTATACATTTCATCTAAGTCAATATCCAATCCTAACATAATACGAATAGCAACCCCCTCTCCTTCTTCTAAAAGGCTAGAAAATAAGTGTTCAATGGTTACTTCTCCATTATTATTTTCTTTACTATCAAGGATAGCATTTTCAATTACTCTTTTTAAAAGGGGTGTATATAAGAACCATTCACTTTCTTTTTTTCCAATGCCAATAATGTGAATGATTTCTTCTTTCATTTTTTCATAGTCCAAATCGTATTCTTTTAATTTTTGACTAATATGATTCTCGTTTTTTAAGATTGCTAAAACGAGATGTTCACTTCCAACATACGGATGTTTTAAATCTTGCATTTCTTTTTTTGCCATTACTAATACTTTTCTTGCTTCTTCTGTAAAATTTCCAAACATAGAAATCTCCTTTCCATACTATTCTATGTTTATAATGGTTACTTAGTCGAAAATTTAATCAACAAAATTTGAAATAATCCTAATTTTTTATTTAAGGTTCCATCGAATTCTGATTTAGAAGTTATAATTTTTTGAGTGTTATCCTAACCTGGTTCTATTATAAAAGAAAATTATCTTTCATTCTTTTTAAAAATTGCAGGAAAAAGAAATTCATGTTACACTTAAAATAGGAGTTGACTGGTATGATTCGTTTTATTTTGTTAGAAGATACTTTAATCTATAAAGCTAAAATTAAGAAATCTATTGAACAAGTTATGTTTTATGAATCTTATCAAATAGAAGAGTTTACTAAAAATACGGTTTATTCTTCTGGGCTCATGATTTATATTATTGATTACGATCAGAAAAATAATGCATCTCTAATAAACCAAATCGAATTTAAACATAATATGTATATCATTTATTTAACTCAATCAAATAACAATCCTTATTCTTTTTTGGGGCAGAAACTTCCTATTTTTGATGTCATCAATAAATATACCTCACTTGAAATACAACTACAAAAAGATATTTTATTTCTGACTAAACATTTTTCCAATCATTTAGAACATGAATTTTTAGATTTAGGAAATCAACATATTAAAGTTCCTAAAAAGGAAATCATGGAATTAATTATTCTGAAAGATAAAATCCTTATTCAAGGGAAAAATATGAATCAAGAAAATTATACATATATCATTCATGGGTCTTTTTCTAATATCCAAAATGAATTCGCAGAACAATTTCAATGTCAAGATGAAAATCATTTTATGACTTTCCGTAAAGGGCAATTGCATTTACAAGTCAATTTAATGTTAATGCGAAAAAAACGCTATGTAAAGTCCTATGAAGATCACCAAAAACAAAAAATATTATTTCTTTATCATGAGGGAGTAAAAGTAAGGACCATTAGTAAATTATATGCGATTCCAAGTAGAACAATTTATAATTGGATTAAAAATGAACGTTTTATTGAAGCCTCGATAAAAGCTAAAAAATATGATCAAATTGTTAAAATAACAAAGGAGTGAAAGGAAGTGAAAAAGCATGCTAATATTTGTTATTCGTAGTCTTATTACTTCTATCTCTAGTATTTATATACTATCCAAAATTCTAAAACAAAAAGTAGAATTTAAAAAACTACTGACTAGTACCTTCCTATTAATACTAAGTCTTTCTTTTGTTTATTATGTTTTTCCTACTTATTTTTTTATACAGTATTGTATCATTTTTCTTAGTATCTTTCTTATCTTCTCTTCTTCCATTTCAGAAGCATTTCTTAGTATAATCATTTTATTTATACTATTTTCAATTTCAGATATAGTGGCATCTATTATTTGCCTTACTTTTCAGATAGATCTTCAAAATATTTCTCTTTTTTTACTAGCTATTTTAAATATTGAAATTTGTATCTTATCCATGCTTCTCATTCATATTCCAATTATTAAAAGATTTATTAACTATGCTTTTGAGCATGTTTATGTTATCATCTATATTCTTTTCACTATCTTACTTTTTACTTTTTTAAAATACGTCTCTCTGCCTAATTATTTGTTATTAATTTTTATGTTTATAATTCTTTTAATAGGAATTTTCTTTATGATAAAGCAGATTGTAGAAAAGGAAAAATTTAATAGTGAATATGATATTTTAATAAAACATGTCAAGGAATTTGAAAAAATTATTGAAAGAAAAAGATTGGAAACACATGAATATAAAAATCATTTACTTGTCATTCAGGCTATGGCCAATCATAAAAATAAAGAAATTCAAAAATTAGTAGATGATATATTAGAACAACATCCTGTCGATATAGAAGATCAAACACTTTCAACTATTGAAAATATTCCAATTAAAGGATTAAAGGGTATGATTTATTATAAAACGGTTAATGCCATTGAAAAAAAGGTTCAGGTGGAGGTGGATATTAGTAAAAATTTAGAGAAAAAGATTATTTCTAAAATACAGGAAAAGGATATACAAGATATTTGTAAATTAATAGGAATTTTTATGGATAATGCAATAGAAGCTGCTAGCGATACTCAAAATAAACAACTCAGTATTTCTATGTATACAAATGAGAATCAAGAATTTATTATTTCTATTGCAAATGAATTTAAACACTTAATTGCCATCAATCAAATTCAGACAACAAAAGGAAATGAGCATGGTTATGGATTAAAATTTGCCAAAGAGATAGTTCTTTCAAATCCTCACATTCAAAATACAAGAGAATGCATTAGTAACGTTTTTATCCAAAATATTATTTTTAAATAAAAGTTTTACATTATAGGAATGGAAGAGAAACTAATGTCTAAAAGCTATATAGATCTTATGCCAAGAAAAGAATTAATCAATGATTTTTTAATCAACTTAACTGAAACTACTTCTATACCATATAAAAAATAGACTTAAATAATTTAATCGCAGTTCTGCGATTTTTATTTGCTACTATAAATTCATTTTAGACATAGGCATCCTTTTAGAAATATAAATTTTCCTTTTTCATTCAAAAAGATATTACATTAAATTGTAATATCTCCTCCAATAATATCTTTTAAATATTTGAAGTATAATTCTAATATATTGGCTTCTTTTATATCCTCTTTTACCGTTACTGTTACTTTCTGAATAGTTTTTCCATTTCTTTTTACTTCTAATTTTCCTAAACTTTGACCTTTTTTAACTGGTGCCTTTACTTTTTTTAAATTTAAATGATAGGTTATTTTACCAATTTTTTCTGTTTTTTTTGTTAGTACTGTAATATCTTCTTTTGGTACTATTTTAGTATACTTTGTTTTTCCTTTTTCAATTTCTGCTTTCGCAACTGTACTATTTTTTGTTAATAACTCCTCTACTTTGTATTGAGCAAATGCATAATCCAACATCGTAGATGTTTCACTATTTCTAGTATTGGAATCTGGCTCTCCCATTAATACGGTAATTACTCGCATTCCATCCTTTTTAGCAGTAGATGTTAGACAATAACCTGCTTCTTTTGTATATCCTGTTTTTAACCCATCTACCCCAGGATAAAACCTAGTTAGTTTATTGGTATTTACGAGCCATAACTCTTTATCCGTTCCTTTTCTTAAATAGTCTTCATAAATAGAAGTGTATTTCAAAACTCTTTCGTGTTTTACTAATTCTTTAGCAATTAATGACATATCATAAGCGCTCGAATAATGATTCGCATCATCTAAACCATGGGGATTTTTAAAACTAGAATCTTGAAGTCCTAATTCTTTTGCTCTTTTATTCATAAGTTTAACAAACTCATCTTCTGTTCCGGATACTGCTTCTGCCAGAGCAACAACTGCATCATTTCCACTCATAACAGCGACTCCCTTAAATAAATCCTCTACACTCATCTTTTCGCCAATCTCTAATAAGATCTGACTTCCTCCCATATTAGAAGCATTTTCACTGACGGTAATTTGTTGATTCCAAGAAATCACTCCATCCTCAATTGCTTCTACAATTAGAAGCATACTCATCATTTTTGTCATAGATGCTGGTGGTAATTTTTCATGACTATTTTTTTCAAACAAAATTTTTCCACTACTAGCTTCCAACATAATTGCACTTTTAGCATTCTCAGCAAGTTTTACAGAACTGGAGTCTGTTTCCTTTACAACTGGTCTAGTTTCTGCAGCAAGAATACCAATTGGTAACAAACATAATACAAACATTAAACTTAAAACTTTTTTCATATTCCACCTCTAATAAAGAGTATGAAATTTATTTAAAAAAAGAATATTTTTATTTAAAATATCCATTTTGTACATATTTTGTTTCATTCACAACAATAAATGCCTTTTCATCTATTTTCTTAATCATATTTTTTAAATGAGACATATTCTTTTTATTAATTTCAATAAATAACATATATTTTTCTTGTCCATCATCTTTTCCCCTGATATCTATAACAGACATACCATAACCTTCTTCTCGAATTTTATTTAATATTCTCCTATCTTTAGAGCTAGTAACTACTTGAACACTAAGTGTCCCACTAATAAAGTGATCGGATAAAACTCCCCCTATATAAGTTCCTGTTGCGAACCCTAAGGAATAGGAAATTGCAATCCAAATACTATCTACATCCGTATTTAGTGCCTCCCTTGCAATTACAAACCAGACAAATACTTCTATAAATCCTACCATACTGGCAAGAGTGTTTCTTCCCTTTACTGTAATAATAGTTCGGAGTGTTCCCAATGAAACATCTAAAATTCTAACTAAAAAAATCTTTATACATAGTCCTAATATTACCATTTTATCACCTATTTTATATTATCTCCTTTTCCACCTATTTTATGTTGTATTTTGTCTTTTTTTTGTTTATAATAAAAATAGGTGATAGACATGAATACAAAAAGAAAGCTTAATTATAAATTGATTTTTATGATATTGATTATCATCATAATTGTAATTGCTGGCATTATTGGTGTTCGAAAGTATATCAATTATCGTAATAGTTATGAATACAAATTAAAGAACGTTGGATATACAGAAACAGAGATCCTCGATATTCTAAAATTAGAAAATTCTACTATTGATGAATTATTAAAGAAAAAATATAATCGGCTAAATATTAAATTTATTCGCCAAAAATATTTTCTTACCAAAAATTTAGAGAATTATATTCAATATTATAATGATCACAAAGATGATAAAATAAGTCACATTGTTAGTATGGTAAATGTTTCTGCAGATAATGATTACTATGATGAAGACATTGTAAAAAAAGCAGATATTTCAAAAAATGAATTAATGTTAGTCAATAAATTTCATTATTTAGATAATACTTATGCTCCAAATGATATTGTAAAGGTTAGTAACCAATTTGCTTATGGCGATAACGAGATTAAACAAGTTGTTTATGAAAAATTTAGATCTATGTATCACGATGCCAAAAAGAAAGGATTAAGTTTAATTATTACTTCTTCTTATCGTGATTATAATTTTCAAAAGAAATTATGGGATGGATATGCAGCTCAAAAAGGGGAAGAATGGGCAGATAGTGTTTCAGCTAGAGCTGGATATTCTGAACATCAAACAGGATATACTTTAGATATTGTTACCTATAATGCTACTATGAGTAATTTTGAAAATACAGATGAATTTAAATGGTTACAAGATAACGCTCATAAATATGGTTTCATTTTAAGATACCCAAAAGATAAAGAAGATATCACAGGATATTCCTATGAGTCTTGGCATTATCGCTATGTTGGAGAAGAAACTGCTAAGAAGATAAAAGACTTAGGTATTACCTTTGATGAATATTATGCTTATTATATAGAAAAGAACTAAAAGCACAATGTGCTTTTCTTTATTGTAATTTCAATAAAACTAAAATAGGTTTCCTATTTTAGTTTTTTATCATATACTATAATGGTGATAATATGAGTGAAAAAACATTTAAAAACTGTATTTATGTCGTTTTAATACTCCTCATATTAGTATTCTTTACTAAAGATATTGACTTTTTTTATCAAAATGCTCATGATATTGAAGACCCAAATTCTTTAGAAGTTCTTGTAAATAAACTAAATCGTTTAGATCCATTATATGTTCCGCCAGATTTAGAACCTATTTCATTAGAATACGCAACTCAGGATAAATATCTAAGAAAAAAAGCAAAAGAGCAATTTGAAAAATTAAGCCATGATGCGAAAGAAAAAGGATTTCAAATTATTGCAGTATCAGCCTACAGGGATTATCATTATCAAGATCAACTCTTTGAATCATATGTAAAAGAAAAAGGCGAAAAGTACGCCTTAAAATGCTCCGCTAAACCAGGGCATTCTGAACATCAAACTGGGCTTTCTTTAGATGTCATGGGATCTAACAATGATTATGACGAATTTGAAAAAAGTAGTGAATTCGATTGGATGATTCATAATGCTCACAAATATGGCTTTATTTTACGTTATCCTAAAGGGAAAGAATATATCACTGGATTTAAATATGAACCATGGCATTATCGTTATGTTGGACAGGATTTAGCGTCTCTTCTTTATACCCAAAATATTTCCTTAGAAGAATATTATTATCAATATAAAAATTGACAAAGTAAAAAATCAATGTTACAATCATCGCTAGGTGAGAAGATGGAAAGAAAGATACAAATAAAAGAGTATGAAATTTTGGATATACATATAGAAAAAGAAAAAAAAGTGGCTTTTTTGAGTGATATTCATTATGTGACTGGTTTTGATCAAAATATCCTAAAACAAATCATTTATCATTTAAAACAGAACAAACCAAATTTTATTTGTATTGGTGGGGATATTGTAGACAACGCAAAAGAATTCGATGATTTAAACAATCAAAAGATTTTACTACAATTATTTCAACAATTTGGTAACATTGCTACGACACTCATTATTTTTGGAAATCACGATTTTATTAACTACGAAAATAAAAAGAGATCCTTTCATTGGAATAAAGAGTGGATTCAAAAAATCAATCAATTACAAAATGTCCATCTTCTTCATAATTCTAATTACGAAACGAAGTATATTAATTTTATTGGTTATACACAATCCTTGAATTATTATCATTCTGTTCTTAAAAGAGGAAAATATGATGATAATGAACAAATTCTTATTCAAGAATTGAATCAATTTCTTCCTAAATGGATTTGTTTTGATAAATGTAATATTCTATTATGTCATTCTCCTATTAAAATATTACAGGATAATACGATTTCTAATGTTGATTTATTAAAAGAAATTCGTCTCATTTTAACGGGTCATATGCATAATGGACTAGTTCCTAATTGTTTAGAAAAAATATTCCCAAATAATTATGGATTTTTATATCCCAATAAACAGCTACTACCAAAAGTAGCTCGTGGAATCATTGAAAAAAAGATTAAGGACTCTACTATATCTTTAATTGTTTCGGGAGGCATTACCAAAATACAAAATTGTGCCCCTAAAATTATACAACCGATCAATCAATTATATCCTGCTAGTATAGAATATATTAAAATTAAACGACCAACTTTTTAAATAACAATGCCCCACTATCGATTATTAACAAGATTACCAGTATCCAAGTGATCCATTTGGGTATTTTTTTTATTATTTTATCTAGTAATGGTTTGATTAGATAAATTAAAATAACGGAAGCAATCCCCCAGATACTAGCCATCTCTAAGGATGTATACTTTCCAATATTAAATTTCATATCGCTATAATCCCAAAAAACCATATGAAATAAAGTTTCTATGATGATTCCTCCTACATACTCTAATGCCGATATCAACACAGCACCAATTAAGAAAATTGAGATAAATTTTTTCAATTTAGAATCTTCTATAAATCCTTTTATAGCTTGATAAACAATTATAATGACAATTACTCCAAGTCCATATATAGGAGTCCAATATCCACTTAAAATTCCACTTTGCCCATCAGAATAAAAAAAGCCCTCAATAAAATGACCAAGTATAGAAAAAACAAAGAAATAATTTAAATAATAATACATCGTAATCACCTGATATTAGTATGAACTTTTTTTACTTTTTTATCAATACTTGTTCATTTCTCTTAAAGTCATCTCTATTTTCTTGTCCTAGAAAATTAATAGTCCTTTCACTAAAAGCAAGTTGATTATCTACACAAAAGTTTATAAGATTTCGCATTTTGCTTGATTCTATCCTACTAATCATTTTTACTCCATATAATTTGTAATATTTATCTTTTTCCATCATTAAATTATGGTTATAATCCAACACAATAGTTTTTTTATTTTCTAGTTCCAATTCAACCCAAGAATGAAAATTACTATCTTGATCATTTTTCGCTATTTTACCACTTGTAACAAAGTGATGATCATAACCTAATACATCTAAAATTGCCATTATTTTTTGTACATTCTTATGACATTTTCCATATCTTTTTCCAGATAGCAATTCCTTATCTTGCTTTATTAAATTAGATATAAGACCAAATTCAAAATTTCCAAATTCCTCACTAATAAATTGATAGCAATTAAATTGATTTAGTTCTTTAATATATGTAGGAAAATCTAGGGGATTGATAGTAAAGCTATCTAACTTTTGTTGAATATTAATATATGGGCGATTTTCTCTATCTATACTATCGTGAAAAACTTCATCTGATTGATCACCCCAAATACAAAGATTAGCATTATGGATTCCTACTTTATTATATTTATTATCAAATACAGGAATATTTCTTGCTAAATCTTTTAATATTTCCTTTGTAAAAAATAATCCTTCCCCAATACTTTCCTGATTTATATTTAACTTATACCAATAAAGTTCATATAATTCATACTTAGATATTACATTTATTTCTCTCATATCGAAAAGTCTATAGTAATCTGATTTGCTCATAATTAAATTATTTCCATAATCAATAATCATTTCTTTACCATCTTCTATATAAGAGATAACACTAGAAAGTTCAAATGTTTTATGTCTACCAATAATAACTCTAGGATCGACTAAATTCATAGAACCAGCTAGTTTTAATGTTCTTAAGAGTGAATAATCTCCTCTTTTTTTAACATCTAATAAAATTTCTTTATCTACTAGTTGAATATTGTCTTGTTCTGATAAAAATTTAAAAAAATACTTTCTATTATGATAATACAAGATATATTGATTACTCTCTTTTTTTATATAGCTATTCTGTTCTACTGTATGAACAGGATTCACGGATTGTATGATGTGTTCTAGATCATCATCAGACTCTTTTGTTAGATTTTTTAAAAATATATTACAATTATTCTTTTTTTCCATAAGATCACCTAAAAATTGCTATATATTTTACTCTATTTATTATTTTGTGTCAAAATATTCTCTCATTTGATAGTGTAAAATAGTTTTGGGGTAAAGTACAAAAAAAGACCATTACTAGTCTTCTAATTCTTCGTCTTCCTCAATGATAGATAAATCGATGGTATCATCTTCTTCTAAGTCATCATCATCTATAATTTCATCGATATTGTCTTCTTCCTCTTCTTCAGGTTCCTCTTCTATCGTTTCTTCCTCTTCCTCTTCAGAATCTTCATCATCTATTAACATCTCTATTGAATGATGATCTCGAATATCCCATTCATGATTATCTAAAAGAACAAATCTTTTATCGATATTAAGAGAGGTATAATAATCCCCTATTTTAGAGGTATATTCTTCTTCACTAAATCCTAACAAATCACTAATTTGTCGAAATAAACTTGGAGTATTCATAGATTTTTTATTTTCTTTAATTAATAAATAAGTCATATCTGTATAAGATAACAATTCTAATTCTTCTGCTTGCATATCTTTTAAACGCATATTCATTCCTCCTACATCTTATTTGGCATTTTAATTCCAAGTAAACGCATTCCTTCTGTTAAAACAATTCCGCTACATTTACTAAGAACTAAGTAAAAATTTGTTTTATTCTCCTCTTCATTTAGCATTTTCACACTAGCATATAATTTATTATAATCACTGCTTAAATTTAATAAATATTTTGCTAACTCAGAAGGATCATATTCTGCTCTTGATTTCTGAATGATTTCTGGAAATTCATACAGGTCGATTATAACATTCCAAATATATTCATTCAACTCAATTCTATCATAGTCTATGTTACTAGATGTATAATGTTCTAATAAAGAATTGATTCTAGTATTTGTATATTGAACATATGGCCCTGTATTTCCTGTAAAGGATAAGGTTTCTTCTAAATTAAATTCAATATCATTTGTTCGATAATTTTTTAAATCATTAAAAATAACAGCTCCTACGCCAATCATTTTACTAACTTCATCTTTATTTTCTAAAGTAGGATTTTTTTCTTCAATATACTTTCGTGCTAGATTCATTGCACTATCTAATAATTCCTGAAGATTTAGGGAAGTTCCCCCTCTTGTTGACATTTTTTTTCCATTCTGCAACAAAAGACCAAAATTAATATATTTCAACTTATCGCTTTGATAGCCTAGTTTATTTAAAACTCGTTTAATTTGCTCAAAATGAAGAGCTTGTTCATTTCCAACAACATATAGGATTTCATCAAATTTATATTTCTCTAATCGATCTATATAAGCCGCTAAATCTCTTGTAATATAGATGGATGTACCATCACTTTTCTGAATCAAAGCAGGAATTATATCCTCTCCGATATTTACTACTTTGGCGCCTTGACTTTCTTCTAATAAATCTTTCTTCTCTAATAGATTGATTACATCGTAAGCCTTATCTTTATAATAGGATTCTCCATTATAATCGTTAAATTCGGTTGTACCAAGTATATGATAAGTTTTCTTAAAATCTTTCAATGATTCTTCTTTAAACCAACTCCATAAGCCTATAGCTTCTTCGTCCTTTTCTTCTAATCTTCGAAACCATTTTCTTCCTTCTTCTTCTAAAGCAGGATCTTTTTTTGCCTCTTCATGGAATTTCACATATAGGTTCTTTAATTCTTGCGTAGGATTTTCTTTTACCTTTTGCTCATCTCCCCAGGTAATATAAGCATACATTACTTTGCCGAATTGTGTACCATAGTCTCCTAAAAAATTTAAACTGTAAACTTGATAGCCATTTTTTAAATAAATATTTTTTAAAGCTTCTCCAATTACAGTACTCCTTAAATGCCCTATTCCAAATGGTTTAGCAATATTTGGCGAAGAATACTCTACCACAATATTTTTCCCTTTTCCAATATCGTTAGATCCATAATGATCTAACTCTGTCATTATTCTATTCAATGTAGAGGAAACTATAACTTTTTTTTCTAAAAAGATATTTAAATATCCTCCAACTACTTCTATTTTTTGATATTTTGATGTAGGAATATTCTCTTTTATAGTATTAGCAATATCTATGGGATTTTTTTTAAGTATCTTTGAAAATTGAAAACAGGGAATTGCATAATCACCCATTTTTTTATCTTTAGGCTTTTCTATAATAATATCTTCTAGTTGGACTTGATCCTTTAAAATATTATAAATATCTTTTTTTATTTCCTCTTTTATATTCATTGTATCGCCTCATATTCTAATGTATACATGTTTCTTCCTAGATTTTCTCCGTTTACATATAGTATATATTGTATAAATATTTTCTTATCATTGATTTCTAATTTTTCTGTTTTTGTCTCTATTTCTAATGTTCCGATATCCTTTATATCATACTTTCCAGGAATTGTCAAAAATTCTTGAAATTTTAAAAAAATTTGATATTCATTCGTTGTTCGAACGATTCTTAAAGTATTATTTTCTATATAAATATTTACCCGAACGCGATTTTCTAAAAAACTAATTTTATTTTCATTATAAATCCCTTTTATTTCATATTTGATATTCGTTTCATTATTTTTTAATATTGTTTTTATTTTTATCTTCGACATATTTTATCCTCTTTATGCAAGTAATTATAACATAATATATAGCTTTTGCAAATAGTTTTTATATAGAGAAAAAATATTCCCTATTTAAAAAAAAAGCTATTGTTTTCAATAACTTTTATGCTAGGGATAACATAGATGAAAGAGTATTAATGGTTTCACTTAACATTAAACATACAATAATACTGATAAGAATCGCACAAACCAGTTGGTAGTAAATTTTACTATCCAATTTTTCAAATCCAACTATTTCATTAGTCCCTAGAATTAAAATCAAATTAGAATATACAAATCCTATAATCAAAATTATAATTGCTATTAAAGGAGAGAATTCACCGATAATTGGAAATAACACAAAGGTTGTAACTACAGTTGGTAAAATAGATAAGGATATTAATCCTAAAATCGGATATATTTTAATCTTTCTTCTGGCAAATAGGGCAACAACATAATAAATAATTGTTAAAACAAGAATTACAATTAAAATATAAGCCCAATTTTTTAATAAAATATCTATATAGTTTAATTCTTTTAAGTTTTCAAAATTCCATTCTATAGTTGTTCCACCATTATTCCAATCAATTGTTGTTTCTTTAATTGTATTGATGGCTTGTACAATAAAATTAAGTAGAACTGCTATGATACTAATTAATCCCATGGTGATAGCGGAATCCTTCATGGTAAAATTATTTATCTGCTCCTGAATTGTTGAAATCGGTCTTCCTAAAAATTTACCTATAATTGAAAAGTAATGAACAGATTTTGAGGATTTATCTTTTAGAGGTATTTCTGATGATTTTATTTCTGCATTGTTTTGTTGACTACTATCTTCTTGTGAAATATAATTTTCGATATTTTCTATTGTCTGATTCAAATTATCATGATTAGCTATTCGATTTTCTTCTACTAAGCTTGATTTATCTGTTATTTCTTGATTTTCAAATCCTTCATTCATTGAATTTATTTTTTGAGATGGAGTATTCATTTCTGGTATTCCCGAATTCAATGTAGATGGTGTTTCTATTTCAGACATTGGATTACTCTCTATACTTGGAGTAGATATTTCTTCCTTTTCTTCCAATCCTATATTATTAGAATCCATCTTTGAAGTTGGAATACCCATTTCTGGTATTTCCGTTAATTCATTTGTTTTGGGGATTGAATTGTTCTCTACACTAGGAGTGATTATTGCTTTCATTTCTGTATTATTTTGTTCTATCTCTGTCATAGGGTGATTAAAGATATCTATTCCTACTCCTTTTTCTTCTTCTACCTGTACACTAGTTTTTTGGGATATTTCTACATTTTGATTGATAGCTACCTCTGATTTTTCCTCTAATGGATTACCGCAAACAATACAAAATCGATTTCCCTCAGCATTCTGTAATCCGCATTTTTTACATATCATATATTCTCCTCCTTATTCTAGAATAAGTATACTAAATATTTTACTTATCAATCAAGTTTTTTTTCTTTACATTTATGATTTGACATATCTTGACAAAAAAAGAATTAAAACTTAATTCTTTCCTGAATATAACTGGAAATCTCATCTAGTTTTAATGTGATTTGTTCCATTGTATCACGATCACGTATGGTTACTATATCTTCATTTAAAGTATTATCATCTACTGTTAAAACAAATGGAGTCCCTATAATATCCTGACGGCGATATCTTTTTCCAATATTTCCTGTTTCATCATAATTGGTGGAAAATTCCTTACTTAACATCTTCTGAATTTTTTTTGCTTTATCACTATGATATTTCTTTATAAGTGGTAAAACGGCTACCTTATATGGAGCTATAAATGGATGAAGATGCATGACTTCTCTTTCTGTTCCATCTTCTAATGTTTGACTTTCATACGCCTCGCAAAGTAAAGCTAAAACTGCCCGATCACATCCAATTGTAGACTCTACTACATAAGGAATATATTTTTCATTTGTATCAGAATCCAAGTATTCTTGACTTTTTCCAGAAAACTTTTGATGTTGAGTTAAATCATAGTCTGTACGATCATGCGTACCATTAATTTCACCATATCCAAATGGAAATTTATATTCAATATCACATGCTGCCGCTGCATAAAAAACTAATTTATCATGGTCGTGAAATCTAAGATGGTTAGAATTTAGTCCTAAATCTATAAAGAACTTTTTGGCATATTCTTTATAATATTCGTAAATTTCTAAATCTGTTCCTGGTTTACAGAATAATTGATGTTCCATCTGCTCAAATTCAATAGTCCTAAAAGTAAAATTTCCGGGAGTAATTTCATTTCTAAAAGCTTTCCCTATTTGTCCAATTCCAAACGGTAATTTTGTTCTCATTGTTCTTTGAACATTTGTAAAATTCACGTATTCTCCTTGAGCATTTTCTGGTCTTAAATAAACCACACTCTTCGCATCTTTTACTACACCACGATTTGTTTCAAACATTAAATTAAATTCCCTAATATCCGTAAAATTAGAAGCTCCACATTTTGGACAACAAATTTTATTTTTTCGAATATAAGTAATCATTTCCTCATTGGTCATTGTATCTGGAATTACATCTGAAGTAAATCCTTCAATTAAATGATCTGCTCGATGTCTTGTTTTACATTCCTTACAATCGACTAAAGGATCAGAAAAGCCCCCAACATGTCCAGAAGCCTCCCAAACTTTAGGATGCATCAGTATGGCAGCATCTAATTCATACGAATTATCATTTTCTTGAATAAATCGTTTGCGCCAGGCATCTTTAATGTTATTCTTTATTTTTACTCCTAAGGGACCATAATCCCAAGTATTTGCAAGTCCATCATAAATCTCACTTCCTTGAAAAATAAATCCTTGACTTTTACATAGATTTACTATTTTTTCCATTGTTACTTTTTCCATCTTATCCACTCACCTTCTCTTTTAATTCTTCTATGGTATTTACAATGATTAAATAATTTTTAATATCTTGTTGATTAAATCCCTGATCAATTAATTGATCAATAAAATTTAATATAGGAGTATAAAAATTATGATAATTCAAAATAATAATTCTTTTTTGTTGATCTTGGGTTCTAATTTCCTCTAGAACTCCAAATAATTCTGTAAGACTTCCTGTTCCTCCTGGAAGAACAATAATTTGATCTGTTTGATTATAAATTCCTTTTAAGCGATCAAAAGTCTGATCATATAAAACTGTATTATCACATATTAAATCATTTTGATAGCATGATAATGTATTACATACCACACAATTCTTTCTTTTTGTAAACTCTTCATATATTATTTTCATCATAGATCCAGATATTCCACCAACTACCAAATCAAATGACTCACTTGCAAGAAAGGCTCCAACTTCATGAGCAAGATCTAAATATTCTGGATTTTGCACAGAAGCGGATGACACTATTGTAATTTTCATACTCTTCCTCCTTTTATAAAAAAACTTCTAGAATTGTAAGGACGAGTGTATTCCCGCGGTTCCACCTTACTTATTCTAGAAGAATCAGCTCTTATTATATTGCTCGTGGCTTTCCACACCAGTCATCACATTTATACTTATATCTTATTATAATATTTTCTTCATGTCAACTCTAAATTTTCTATAATATAAAATTATTTTAATTTATGAAAGATTTACATTATGATAAATATGGTTTGCATCATCAATATCTTCTAGCATTGTAAGCAAGCGATTAAATAATTCTAAGTTTTCTCCATCTAGATCAATTTTATCTTTCGGTAGCATAGAGATTTCATCAATATCAAATTCAATATTTGGGTTTATCTTCTCAAGAGCTTCTTTTAAAGCATGAGAGTCTTTTGGATCCCCATATATTATTACCATATCTTGATTTGTCTCAATATCTTCAATATCTAAGTTTGACATAATAATTGCATCCATGATTTCTTCTTCGCTAATTCCCTTTAAGCCAATAATACATAAATGATCATAATTAAAAGATACAGAACCTTGTACGCCAATTTTACATTTACACTTATTTAATACAGCTTTTACATCACTAATAGAGCGATTTACATTATCTGTTAAACATTCTACAATTACTGTAGAACCCGCTGGCCCAAATATTTCATAGCTAACACGGTCATAACTTTCATCTACTCCGCTATTTACTTTATCGATTGCCCGATTAATAATATCTGCTGGGACCTGTTCCTTTTTGGCTCTATCTATTAATCTCTTTAAGCTAGGATTCCCAGTTGGATCTGCCCCACCTTTTTTGGCAACATCATAAATTTCTCTTGCATACATAGAATATAATTTGGCCTTCGCTGCACCTGTTTTTTGGATATCCTTTTTTCTAACTTCATAAGCTCTACCCATAGTTTCACTTCCTTAACAATATCATTTTACATTATATATTTACTTTTTTCAAGGAAAAATATGAAACTATTGGAATCTAAAATTTTTGAATTCCATAGAAAAAACAGCAAAAATTTTTGCTGTTTACATAAATTGAGAGCATTTACCACAATCTACATTGCATACTTGTTCTTCTTCTGAACAAGTGTATTGTGGTGTATAAGTATGTTTATAAATATGTTTATTTATAGTGTGTGTATGAATAGGACATACATGTGTGTGTCCTTTTTTGCTAGATTTTTACTTTTTAATATACCTACATTTTGGATAATTAGAACATCCAATGAATTTTCCGTATTTTCCATTTTTTTCAATTAGTTCGTTTCCACATTTTGGACATAAAATATTATTTTCTAATTCTTTTTCGTGGTTAACTTTGATATGAATATCCCTTACATGTTGTTTTCTTAAATCTTTATCGGTAATATTATTTAATGTAACAGTATTTACTAATTCTTTTATATCACTATTAATAATAGATTCTCTAAATTTTAAAATTTCATCTATCAAATAATCGACTTGTGTAACTAATGTACTACTTTTAACACCAATCTTTGCTTGATTGGAAAAACAAATAACTGAAATAAAATATTTATCATCTATTTTAAGTAAATTTGATAAAGATTTTATGTGACCATAATTTTGATGAATAGGATTAATAAAATAACTTTTATTTTTTCCTAAATATTGACACCATTTATTATCAAATTCTTTAACTTTAATCAAACCATAATAATTTTTCATTTCTATAACAAAAATCCCAAACTCTGATAAAACTAGATGATCAATTTGATGAGTACCGTTTTCATCTTTTAACATAATATCATTCAAAAGAATATATTTATCTTTAGGCAATTTACGAAGTTCTAATTTTACCCAAAACTCTCCCATAAAACCTCTAAACTTTGGATAATATACCTTTAATAATATACATAGTAACATTAAAATAATTGTTTCTAATAATAACTTTGGATTACTTAAATATATATTCATTATATCTTCAACAAAACTTTTAATTATTTCCATAAAATCACATCCATAATAATTATATCATGATTCTAAACTAAATCATTAAAACTAACCTTAATATTTATAGTTTTATCTTCAAATATTTCAATTCTATCAATTAGATTAATTATTAATTCTCTACTAGGCTCTTTCATAGATAAAAATTTATTAATATATTCATTAACCATTTTATTTTTAGATTCTTCATTAATGTTGTCATTAATTGTATTATTTAACTCATTATATCTTTTTTGTTTTACATTTAATTCATTTTCTAATTTTACTTTTACTCTTTCAAATTGTTCTTCGGTAATTTTTTTATTTAATTTATCAATATAAATAATGTCTAAATTGTCATTTATTTGTTTAATATCGTTAGTTAGTATTTCTAACTCTTTTTTATTGTTCACTTTATCATTTCCTTTTAAATTATTTAAAGCACTATTTTTAATTTTATCTTTATTAATGTAGTTTAAACACATTTCATTTAAAGATTTAATAATTGCCTTTTCTAATTCATCATAGTTATTTGAGTGGGTAGTACATAACTTTTTCTTCATATAAGTTCTATAATAATTACAAATTGTATAACATTTATTGTCTTTTTTTCTTCTAGATGTAATTGAAACTCTATGTCCACAATCACCACAATATAAAAGTCCATCTAGTAAATGAATTTCTTTTTTTTCATTTCTTCCCTTATTTTTAGGTATTCTTTTTTGAACTTCATAAAATGTTTCTTTATCAATAATTGCTTCATGAGTATTTTCAACAACTATATAATCATTAGGATTATTCTTAATCACTTTTTTTACTTTATAATTTACTTTGCTTCGCCTATTTTGTACCATATCACCTATATACATCCTATTTGTTAAAATATCTCTTATAGTTTTAGAATGCCACTCTCCATACTTTAAATTGTAATTACTTTTCCATTCAAAGTTATAATACTGTGCTGGAGTTTTTACCCCTTCATTTATAAGCTGTCTGGCTATTTTAAAAAATGATAATCCTTCTAAACACATATCAAATATTCTTTTAACAACACTTGCTTGTTCAGTATTTATTACTAAATGATTTTTATTATCTTTATCTTGATCATATCCAAATGGAGTTCTACCTCCTACCCATTTTCCTTCTTTCATTTTTGCTTTTAAACTAGATTTTATCTTTTTAGAAATATCTTTAGCATACATATCATTCATTATCGCTTTAAATGGTGCAATATCATTATTAGAACTATCCAAAAAAGTATCTATATTATCAGTAACTGCAATATATCTAACATTATGTTCTGGAAAATATTTTTCTATAAAATTACCTGTTCCAATATAATCTCTACCTAATCTTGACATATCCTTTGTAATAACCATATTTATTTTACCTGATTCAATATCATTAAGTAATCTATTAAAATTTGGTCTATCAAAATTTGTTCCAGAATATCCATCATCAATATAAATATCATAAACTCTTAAGTTATTCTCTTTCACATATTGAAGTAATAAACTTTTTTGATTTGTAATACTCTCACTTTCGGATACCTTATCATCATCTTCTCTAGATAACCTTATATAAAGTCCAACATTATATATCTTATTTAAACTCTCTAACAATTCTTACCTCCTTCTAGAGATAAATAAGCACATGATGATGGTACCTCAAATTTTTTATTCTTACAAATTATTTGGATATATTTTTTAAGTTCCTTACTTAAAACTTTTATAAAAATATCATTTATATCATTATTTTCATTATAGATATAATTAATTCTGTAATTATCCATAAATTTTGTACACCTCATTTAAACTTATGGATAAATCACTAGTTTTAGTAATACTAAATCGTATAATATTTAAATTACACACATATTTAGTATTACTTATAAGCATTCGCTCTCTTTCTAATTATCATAAACATCATCTCCTTTTTGCATGATGCATGATACATCTACCAAGAAAAAGAGTCAAGTCTTAAACTATAGAAAGTTTTGTCTATCATCCTAGAGATATTCATAATTTAATAGATTATGAAATAGCAGGATAAGAAAGTTGTGTATCAATATATATTTTTTCCTTTTAAAATAAAGAAAACTATATACACAATTCCAATTTCGTACTTACGAAATTCATCCTAATTTGTAGGATGATATTTAGGATAATCCTAATAATAACAATATTTTTAAACACAAAAAATCATCCTATCATCTAATTTCAACTAGATTTTGTAGGATGATATTTTTTTAATTATTTTCTTCTATTTCAAAATTTAATAACTCTTCACAAGTTTTTTCATATAAGTCTTGTTCATGTTTTATGGTATCAATTAAAAACATTTTATCATTTTCATATTCTTTTAAACCTCTCATATAATAAGATTTATCATCATCTAATACAATAAATGGCATAATATTATTTCTTAGGCATTCTTTAAACATAATAATTCTTCCAACACGTCCATTCCCATCTCCAAAAGGATGAATTTTCTCAAATTTATAATGAAAATTAATAATATCTTCTAAAGTAACATTAGTTTTAGAATTATATTCACTTAATAAATTTTCAATTTCTTTCTCTACATCTTCTGGTGCAGTTGTCTTAATAACATCAACAAGGCCTATCATATTCGGAACTATTTTAAATCCCCCAACATTATATCTAGGATTTTCCTCATCACTCGTATTTCTTTTTAACATCTTATTCATTTCGATAATCATTTCTTTAGATAACTTATTATCAACATTATCTAACATATAATCAAATAATTTAAAGTGATTCTTAGATTCAGTTAAATCATCTAATTTTATTAGAGTCTCACTTTTAGGAATAAAAGATGAAGTATCAAATATTGCTTCAGTTTGTTCACTAGTTAATCTGCTACCCTCAATTTTATTTGAATTATATGAAAAATTAACTTGAGAATAATGATAGATATTACCTTTAAACTTTGATTCTTTTTGTTTGATTAATTCCTTTTTAATTTTACTTATATCCATATTACATATCCCCCAATGAAATATTATTACCATTTTCACAATGCTTATAGAACTCTAAAACATTTAGACGAAATTTTGGTTTTTTATAATTATATATACAAAGATTATTTTTATTATAATTATTATTTAACTCATATTTAATAAATTTATCTCTTACATTAATTAATAAATCTTTTAAGGAGTTATATTCATGTATGCCTTTAAATCTTTCCCACGAATGTTCAAACCAATAATACTTATTATCTTTTTCAAAAGTTAAAAATGTATGTGTTGGACATTTAGCTTTATCGTAATGAACTATAAAATAAGTTTTAATGTTCCAATCATTACCTTTAAAATAATGTCTTTCAAGTTCTACTTGATCCCAGCATACACCAACTTTGTTTTTTATTATTTCATTAGGACTTTGTAAAATATAATTGTCTGAATAATTTTCATCAACTATTTTATGTTTACTCCCCTGTTTATCCATCCAACCATATTCTATATTTTCCATTAAATTCATAATTTCAAATTCATTATAATAATCCCAAATATTAAGTTGACCTTTTGCTTTTATAAATTTTATAGGCTTAATATTATCTAGTATCCAAGCATATCTTCCTTCTTTATATTCACCACAAATATATTCTTGACAGTTATTCTTTTTCATTTCTTCTACATACTCTTTTGTCATATAAATACAATCAACCAAATTGCATTTGCAAATAATATTTCCAAAGTTCATATTTTTATTTTCAACTAAACTCATTAATTCTTTATCACCTAAGTCATTTTTAGATGGTTTAGTCATACTTGCATGAATATATAATTCTCCCCTATAATTTGTTTTCCAACTTCTAGTTTCAATTAACTTCTTTTTTTCATATATCAAAGTTGCAAAAGGCTCTGTCAGACTTAATACCTTCATAGAAATCACCTATAAATATTATACCACACAAAAAGACACTTCTTATCAAATGCCTCCAAATTTGTACTTATTTTCTCGATTTTTATTTGGTCTATCATAAATTATCACACTTGTGGTACTTCATGATAAAATTCTTGTTCTACACATTTTGTAATAGTTGGCTCTACGATTGGTTGTTCTCCACAACAAGAATTTTGAGGCATACCAAATCCCATTCCAAATTGTCTATTAGAGCAACATCTGTTTGAAAACATTTTTATTCCCCCTTACCTAATTTATCATATGTTGAATTCAACCTTTTGCACATGGAATTTGTCTACTTGCAAAATAATAAATTTTATAATATAATATTTTGACAATGAGGTGAATAAGATGGAAGAGATTATATGGGAACTAACTCTATTAGAAGTTTATCAATCCAATAAAAAAGAGCAATTATTAACTCTTATCACTCAAGCTCTATCTGAATTATCATATCAACGTTTTCTTTCTAATTTGTCTAATTACCAAATTTATAAAAATCAATTATTACAATTGATAAAAAATGATATTGATTATGATCTCCTTCATAATTATCCTATTACCTTAATTCAAATTTTTGAAGAATATGAAAAAATTTGTTCTAAACATACTAGCAGGTTAATGTTTCCAAATCAGATGGTCTGTGTGTATTCTTATATCCGAATAATAAAAGCAAATAAGAAGATTCGTTGTCACTTCGATGGATCTACTATTTCAGAAAATGAATTATATTTATCTTACCGTCCATTACTCGATAATCTAGATACTAAAGAAAGATTTGTTTTAGAACATACAATTAAAGTGAATCCTATATACGAGAATATTCTTCCTAATAATATTCAAGAATTAGAATTTTTATATGAACACTATCAGAATACAGATTTACCTGATCAATTTGACATTTATTTTGATGAATTTCGTTCAGGATATACCTTTTCCTTATTAAAACTAAAAAAGAAGAGATAATCTCTTCTTTCCTAAATTGAAATTTGAACCGCACCACAAGGTGGGGTTTTTTGATACAATA